>NZ_JBFUEV010000010.1:0-159144 GCF_056403775.1 Cellulomonas sp. P2_F12
GACCCTCGCAGCTGACCGGTACTAATAAGCCGACAACTTCACCACCTCATTCAATTATTGCTACGCGTCCACTGTGCGGTTCCCGAGAGACGAACGGGAACCCGTTTGACAACTCGACAACGTTACGGCGGTCATAGCGAAGGGGAAACGCCCGGTCCCATTCCGAACCCGGAAGCTAAGCCCTTCAGCGCCGATGGTACTGCACTCGCCAGGGTGTGGGAGAGTAGGACGCCGCCGGACATCATTCAGGAGAAGCCACCCCTACGGGGGTGGCTTCTTCTGTTTCCACCGAACAACATTTGCGCGCAGCGTCGGGCGTATTGATCAGCAAGTTTCACCGCAGTGTCGTCCCCGCTCCGCCTAATCGGCGCGGCCCCACGGCCGCCGTTCGGCGTCCGGAGCAGGGGATGAGACGATGGGGCGGTCGATCGCGACGAGGAGAACACAGATGA
Organism: Cellulomonas sp. P2_F12; assembly: GCF_056403775.1. NCBI lineage: Bacteria > Bacillati > Actinomycetota > Actinomycetes > Micrococcales > Cellulomonadaceae > Cellulomonas > Cellulomonas sp. P2_F12. Next base: position 453 of record NZ_JBFUEV010000010.1, read on the forward strand.
ACAGCGAGAATCGTGCCGGGGGCACACCTGACGACCGTGGTCGGTCGGGTGGAGCGAACCGCGGTCGACCCGAGGGCTCTGGCAGCTCAGCGCGCGGCCCGCGTGACTCGCAGGGTCGGGGCGGCTCCGGCGGTTCGTCCGGTCGCGACGGCGGTTCCCGGTCGGGAGACCGGCCGCGCTCCGACGGTTCTCGTGACTCGCGCGGTGCTCGACCGGCCTACGGGGCGAGCAACGACCGTGGTTATGGCCAGCAGTCCGGTGGGCGCACAGGTGACTCGCGCGGCGGACGGCCGGCGTCGGGTGACCGTTCGTACGGCAACCGGCCGAGCGGCGACCGTCCCTCGTACGGCGACCGTCCCAGCGGCGGCGACCGGAGTCGTGGTGGCGACCGTCCTTCGTACGGTGACCGGCCTAGTGGTGACCGTCCTTCCTACGGGAACCGGCCCAGCGGTGACCGTCCTTCCTACGGGAACCGGCCCAGTGGTGACCGTCCTTCCTACGGGAACCGGCCGAGCGGCGACCGTCCCTCGTACGGCGACCGGCCCAGTGGCGGCGACCGGAGCCGTGGTGGCGACCGTCCCTCGTACGGTGACCGGCCCAGTGGCGACCGGTCTTCCTACGGGAACCGTCCCGGTGGTGACCGTCCCTCGTACGGCAGCCGGCCGAGCGGTGACCGTCCCTCGTTCGGTAGCCGTCCCGGTGGTGACCGTCCGTCTTACGGCGACCGTTCCGGCTCGGGTGACCGCAACCGAGGTGGCGACCGTCCCTCGTACGGCGATCGTCCCGGTGGTGACCGGTCCTACGGGAACCGTCCCGGTGGTGACCGTCCTTCGTACGGCAACCGACCGAGTGGCGACCGTCCGTCGTACGGCGACCGTCCCAGTGGCGGCGACCGCAGCCGTGGAAGCGACCGCCCCTCGTACGGCGACCGCCCTGCGGGCGGCGACCGCAGCCGAGGTGGGGACCGTCCGTCCTACGGGAACCGCCCCGGTGGCGACCGCCCTTCGTACGGTGACCGTCCCGCTGGCGGCGACCGCAGCCGAGGTGGCGACCGCCCCTCCTACGGTGACCGTCCCGGCGGCGACCGGCCCTCGTACGGCAACCGTCCCGGCGGCGACCGACCCTCCTACGGCGACCGCTCCGGCGGTGGCGACCGCAGCCGTGGTGGCGACCGCCCGAGCTACGGCGACCGGCCTTCCGGTGAGCGCACGTCGTACGGCAGCCGTCCGTCCGGTGACCGACCGACCGGCAACCGTCCCGGCTACGGTGACCGTCCCGCCTCCGGTGACCGGTCCGGTGGTGGGCGTCCCACGGGTGCCCGACCGTACGGCGACCGTTCCGGTGGCGGGCGTCCGACCGGCGATCGTCCCGGCGACGACCGCCGTCCGTACGGCGACAGGTCCGCGAGCGACCGGCCTTCCTCCGGTGGCCAGCGGCCGGCGTACGGCGACCGTGGTGCGCGCCCCGCGTCGGCCGAGCGTCCCGAGCGTTCCGGTTCCGGGCGTCCCCCTGCGGGCGGCAGCCGGTCGGACCGCCCGGCCACGGGTGATCGTCGGCCCCCTGCCGGTCGCTCGGGCTACGAAGGTGCCCGGAGCTCGTCCGGGCCGGACCGGCGGGAGAGCGACGACCGTCGCCTCACGCGTCCGCCGCAGGAGGAGCGCGTCGTGGCCCCCGAGATCCCGGACGAGGTCGTCTTCAGCGATCTCGACCGCGCGGTCCGCGGTCGCCTGCGCACGCTGAGCAAGGACAACGCCGAGGGCGTCGGGCGCCACCTCGTGATGGTGGGCATGCTCCTCGACACGCAGCCCGAGCTGGCGTACGAGCACGCTCAGGCGGCAGTTCGTCGTGCGGGTCGTGTCGACGTCGTCCGCGAGGCCGCCGGCCTGGCCGCCTACCGCACCGAGCGGTACGCCGAGGCGTTGCGCGAGCTTCGCACGGTGCGCCGGCTGAACGGCTCGTCGGAGCACCTCGCGATCATGGCGGACTGCGAGCGTGGCCTCGGCCGGCCCGAGCGAGCGCTCGCGCTGGCTCAGGAGCCCGAGGCGGAGACCCTCGACGCCGAGGCCAAGATCGAGCTCGCGATCGTCGTCAGCGGCGCCCGGCTCGACCTCGGCCAGGCCGAGGCTGCGGTCGCGGCTCTCGCGACGGCGGAGGTCCGGGCGGCCACGGGGCTCGTCGCGGTGCGCGTGGCGCAGGCGCGGGCAACCGCGCTCGAGGCGGCGGGCCGTGCCGACGAGGCAGCGGCCGAGCTCGCGCCGTACACGCAGGACCAGCTCGACGAGGCCGCCGGAAACGTCGAGGTGGAGGACGACGTCGTCGCGTTCGACCTCAGCGAGTTCGACGAGGACGGCGAGTACGACGAGGACGAGTCGGATGACGACGCGCCCGTGGACTCCGCCGCGGCGGAGCTGGACGACGAGGACGACGCGCACCAGGACTCGGCTGCGGCCGAGGACGACGGCGACGCGCCGGCCGACTCGGTCCACCTGGAGTCGGACGCCGACACGGCGGATGACGAGGTGCGCGAGGACTCGTCGAAGGACGACACCGACGACCACGGCGACGACGAGGACGACGCGCCCGCGGGCACGGTCGACGTCGAGGCCGGCGACACCGTGGGCGACGACGAGTCGGTGGGCGACGCGCCCGAGCCCTCGGTGGACGTCGAGTCGGACGAGGCCAGCGACGACGAGGCGGAGGGCGGCCGGTGACGGGCGGGCTCGTCGGGTCGTCGACGCCGCTCGCGGACCGGTTCGACCTCGCGCTCGTCGACCTCGACGGCGTGGCCTACCGCGGGCACGAGCCGATCGACGGCGCGGCCGAGGGGCTGACGTCGGCGCGCGAGCGCGGGATGCGGCTGGTGTTCGTGACCAACAACGCGTCGCGGGAGCCGGAGTCGGTGGCTGACCAGCTCACGGACCTGGGCATCGTCACACACGCGTCCGAGGTCATGACGGCGGCCCAGGCCGCGGCGCAGCTGCTGCGCACGCGCCTGCCGCGGGGTGCGAAGGTGCTGGTCGTCGGGGGCGCAGGTCTGGTGACCGCGGTCCGCTCGGCCGGGTACGAGGTCGTGCACTCCGCCGACGACGAGCCTGCGGCCGTGGCCCAGGGGTTCGCCCCGGAGGTCGGGTGGCCGCAGCTGGCCGAGGCGGCCTACGCGATCGGTCGCGGCGCGTGGCACGTGGCGTCGAACCTCGACCTGAGCCTGCCGACCGCCCGCGGTTTCGCCCCGGGCAACGGCTCGCTCGTCGGGGCCGTCCAGGCGGCGACGGGCGTCGTGCCCGACAGCGCGGGCAAGCCGTCGCCGACGATGTACCGGATGGCCGTGGAGCGCGTCGGTGCGCGCGAGACGCTGGTGATCGGTGACCGGCTGGACACCGACCTCGCCGGGGCGCGCGCGGGCGGCTACATCGGCCTGCACGTGCTCACCGGGGTCAGCTCGGCGCGCGACGACGTGCTGGCCGTGCCGGGGGAGCGTCCGCACCTCATCGGCGCCGACCTGCGATCGCTGCTCGTCGCCCACCCCGAGCCCGAGCAGGGCGCCGAGGGCTGGTGGACGGTGCGCGGGGCGTCGGCGCGGGTGGTCGGTGGGGCGCTCGAGATCGGGCGGGGGACACCGTCGTCGGTCGAGGATCACGTGGACGTCGTCCGGGCCGCGTGCGCAGCGGCCTGGGCCGCCGTCGACGAGGGTGTCGACCTCGACCCGAGCTCGGTGCCCGAGCTCGCGACGGGACCCGCCCAGGGCTGACGGCGTCCGACCGTCGGGCTGCGGCGGGCGCTTCCCCCACGGGTTGTGTGTGGCGAGCAGGCCGCGTCGCCCGCGGCAGGTAGCGTGGGCGCGTCCCGGGTGCAGCGGTTCCCGGGCGCTCGACGTCGCCCGCTGTGCGCGACGTCAGGTCCGACCGGCCGACGTCGTCGTCGGTCCGGGAGCACGACGAGAGCTTGTGGAGGCGGCGCAGTGAGCGAGACCGGAACGTCCGAGACGGCGGACGACGTGACGTCGGTGTCCGACGACGCCGTCGACGAGGCGCTGTCGGCGCTGGTCGGCCTCGAGGACCAGCCGCTGCGCGCGCACGTCGCCGTCTTCGACGCGGTCCACGGCGCGCTGCAGGACCGGCTCGCCGACGCGGAGGGCTGACCAGCGGTGACCACACGCCTCGACACGGAGCTGGTGCGCCGCGGCCTGGCCCGGTCGCGCCGGCACGCCGGGGAGCTGATCGCGGCCGGTCGCGTGACGGTCGACGGTGCGGCGGTCTCGCGCAGCGCAGCTCAGGTGACGGACGACCGGCAGGTCACGGTCGAGCTCGACGACGAGGACCCCGGCTACGCCTCGCGCGCCGGGCACAAGCTCGCGGGAGCGCTGGAGGTGCTCGGCACGCACGGTCCGGCGGTCGCCGGGCGGCGCTGCCTCGACGCGGGCGCCAGCACGGGGGGATTCACGGACGTCCTGCTGCGGGGCGGTGCCGCGCACGTGGTCGCGGTCGACGTCGGGCACGACCAGATGGTCGCGGAGCTGCGAGCCGATCCCCGGGTCGACGTCCGCGAGGGCGTCAACGTCCGGACGCTGACCCGCGGTGACGTCGAGCCGGCACCCGAGCTGGTGGTCGCCGACCTCTCGTTCATCTCCCTGACGCTCGTGCTGCCCGCGCTGGTCGACGTCGCCGCCCCCGATGCCGACCTGCTGGTCATGGTGAAGCCGCAGTTCGAGGTCGGGCGCGACCGGCTCGGATCGGGCGGGGTCGTGCGCCTGCCGGAGCTCTGGGTCGACGCGGTCGTCGGGGTGGCCCGGGTGGCCGCAGGCCTCGGGCTCGCCGTGCTCGGGGTGGTCCGCAGCCCCCTGCCCGGGCCGAGCGGGAACGTCGAGTTCTTCCTCTGGCTGCGCCGACCGGCAGACGGATCACCGGTCGAGGTCCCCGTCGACCAGATCACCGCCGACGTGCTCGGGGTGCAGCGATGAGCCGGCGCGCCCTCGTCGTCACCCACGGTGGGCGCGAGGAGGCCGTGCAGGCCACGCGCGACGTCGTGCGGGAGCTCGAGCGTGCCGGTGTCGAGCCGGTGCTCGCGGCCGAGGACGCCGACGCCGCGGACCTGCCCTCGTTCGAGCTGGCGGTCGTGCTGGGCGGCGACGGGACGATCCTGCGGGCGGCCGAGCTCACGCGCGGGACCGGGGTGCCGCTGCTCGGGGTCAACCTCGGGCACGTCGGGTTCCTCGCGGAGAGCGAGCGTGACGACATCGGCGAGGCGGTGCGCCGACTGACCGCCGGCGAGTTCGACGTCGAGGAGCGCGGCACGCTGGACGTCCGCGTGATCCACCCCGACGGCAGCGTCGGGACCGGTTGGGCCCTCAACGAGGCCGCGCTCGAGAAGGTCGACCGCTCGCGCATGCTCGAGGTGCTGCTCGAGGTGGACGGCCACCCCTTGTCCTCCTTCGGCTGCGACGGGATCGTCGCCGCCACCGCCACGGGCTCGACCGCGCACGCGTTCTCGGCCGGCGGCCCGGTCGTGTGGCCCGACGTCGACGGCATGATCCTGGTGCCCATCTCCGCGCACGCGCTGTTCGCGCGGCCCTTGGTGGTCGGCCCGCGCAGCCTCCTCGCGATCGAGGTGCTCGAGCGGTCGCCCGCGGCCGGGCTGGTCACGCTCGACGGTCGTCGCCGGCTCGAGGTGCCCCACGGCTCGCGAGTCGAGGTCACGCGCAGCGCGGTCCCCGTGCGTCTCGCGCGACTGACCCCGGCCCCGTTCACGACGCGGCTGGTCAACAAGTTCGACCTCCCGGTCGACGGGTGGCGCGGCCGTCCGAGTGCGCCGCGCCCCACGTTCCACGACACCCCGGAGGCCACGCGGTGATCGAGGAGATCCGCATCGAGAACCTCGGCGTCATCGGCCGGGCGCACGTCGAGCTCGGGCCCGGGCTGACCGTGCTCACGGGTGAGACCGGCGCGGGCAAGACGATGGTGCTGACGGCGCTCAACCTCCTGCTCGGTGGCAAGGCGGACCCGGCCACCGTCCGGGTCGGCTCGGCGGCGGCAGCGGTCGAGGGTCGGGTGGTGCTCGAGGCGGGCGCCCGGGCGCTCGGGCGCGCGCAGGAGGCCGGTGCCGAGCTCGACGACGACGGCAGCCTGGTGCTCCTGCGGACGGTCGGCGCCAGCAGTGACGGCACGGTCGGGCGGTCCCGCGCCTACGTCGGCGGCCGGTCCGTGCCGCAGGGCCTGCTCGCGGAGCTGGCGGACGAGCTGGTCACGGTGCACGGGCAGGCGGACCAGGCGCGGCTGCGCTCACCCGCGGTCCAGCGCGAGGCGCTCGACGAGTTCGTCGGTGCCGAGCACGGTGAGCTGCTCGGGCGCTATCGCGCGGCGTGGGCCGAGCGGGCCGGAGTCGACGCCGAGCTGACGGACCTGGTGGACCGCGCCCGCGACCGCACCCGGGAGGCCGAGCTGCTGCGGCTCGGGCTGGCCGAGGTCGAGCGCGTCGACCCGCAGCCCGACGAGGACGTGACGCTGGCCGAGGAGGTCGACCGGCTCTCGCACGCGGAGGACCTGCGGACCGCGGCGGCAGGGGCGCACGCGGCGCTCGTGGGCGCCGACGACGGGACGGACGAGGCGTCCGCGGTCGGCACCATCGAGCTGGCGCGCCGGCTCCTGGAGCACGAGGGTGCCCACGACCCGGCCCTCGCCGCCCTGGCCACCCGCGTGGCGGAGGCCGGGTACCTCCTGGCCGATGCGTCGACGGACCTCGCCGCCTACCTCGAGGACCTGCAGGCGGACCCGTTGCGGCTCGACGCGGCGCAGCGTCGCCGGGCCGAGCTCGGCAGCCTGACCCGCAGCTACGGGTCGACCATCGCCGAGGTGCAAGCCTGGGCGGACTCCGCGGGACTGCGCCTGCTCGCGCTCGACGGCGGCGACGAGCGCATCGAGACCCTGCGGGCGGATCGTGCGCGGCTCGATGCGGAGCTCGACGCGATGGCCGCTCGGCTGACGCAGGGTCGCCTCGCCGGCGCCACGCAGCTGTCCGCGGTGGTGTCGGAGGAGCTGTCCGGCCTGGCGATGGGGGGCGCCGAGCTTCGCGTCGTCGTCGACCCGGCCGACGAGCCCGGACCGCACGGCGGCGACCGGGTCGAGATGCTGCTCGTGCCGCACGCGGGGGCGCCGGCCCGGCCGCTGGGCAAGGGCGCGTCCGGCGGCGAGCTCTCGCGCGTGATGCTGGCCATCGAGGTCGCGCTCGCGACCGCACCGGGTGCCACGCGGCCGGGCACGTTCGTCTTCGACGAGGTCGACGCGGGCGTGGGGGGCCGGGCCGCGATCGAGGTGGGCCGACGCCTGTCGTCCCTCGCGCAGGGCAGCCAGGTGCTCGTCGTGACCCACCTGGCGCAGGTCGCGGCGTTCGCCGACCGGCACCTGGTGGTGACCAAGTCGACCGCGAACGGGGTCGATGTCATCACCGAGTCGGACGTGCGCTTGGTCACGCAGGACGACCGTGTACGCGAGCTGGCCCGCATGCTGTCCGGTCAGGAGGACTCCGACGCCGCGCGGACGCACGCCGCGGAACTGCTCGAGCTCTCGGCCGTGGGACGATGAGCGGCGATGAGAGCCTCCCTGCGCAAGCGCACCGCCCTGCCCGAAGCCGGCGTCGTCGCCGGTCCGGCACGAGTCGACCCACGCACCAAGGCGCTGACCAAGCGTCTGCGCCCGGGTGACATCGCGGTCATCGACCACCTGGACCTCGACCGCGTCTCCGCCGAGGCCCTCGTCGCGTGCCAGCCGGCCGCCGTGCTCAACTCCGCCCGCTCCACGTCGGGCCGCTACCCGAACCTCGGCCCCGAGATCCTGGTCGAGGCGGGCATCCCGCTGATCGACGACCTCGGCGCCGACGTGATGGCGGTGACCGAGGGGCACCGGCTCCGGGTGGTCGACGGGGCCGTGTACGACGGCGAGACGCTGGTCGCCGAGGGCGTGCTGCAGACGGCCGCGACGGTCGAGGCGGCGATGGAGGAGGCCCGCGCCGGCCTCTCCGTGCAGCTCGAGTCGTTCGCCGCGAACACGATGGACTACCTGCGCCGCGAGCGTGACCTGCTCCTCGACGGCGTGGGCGTGCCCGACATCGCCACCGTGATCGACGGCCGGCAGGTGCTCATCGTGGTCCGCGGCTACCACTACAAGGAAGACCTGGTCACGCTGCGGCCGTACATCCGGGAGTACCGGCCCGTGCTGATCGGGGTCGACGGCGGAGCCGACGCGATCCTCGACGCCGGCTGGAAGCCCGACCTCATCGTCGGCGACATGGACTCCGTGTCGGACCGCGCGCTCACCTGCGGCGCCGAGGTCGTGGTGCACGCCTACCGTGACGGTCGCGCGCCCGGTCTCGCCCGCGTGGAGCAGCTGGACGTCAAGCACGTCGTGTTCCCGGCCACGGGCACCAGCGAGGACGTCGCCATGCTTCTTGCCGACGACAAGGGCGCCGAGCTCATCGTCGCCGTCGGCACGCACGCCACGCTCGTGGAGTTCCTGGACAAGGGGCGCTCCGGCATGGCCAGCACGTTCCTGACCCGCCTGCGCGTCGGCAGCAAGCTGGTCGACGCGAAGGGTGTCTCGCGGCTGTACCGGAACCGGATCTCCAACGTGCAGCTCACGCTGCTCGTCCTGGCCGGCCTCCTGGCGCTCGGGGTGGCGCTCGCCTCGACCGCGGCGGGCCAGACCCTCATCGGCCTGCTCGGTGCGCGCATCGACGACATCACCTCGTGGGTGAGCGGGCTGTTCGGATGACCCCCGCCGCCTGCACCCTGCACCCGGTCCCGGTTCACGCCGGCCACGTACCCGACGGAGACCTCGCACCGTGATCGACTTCCGCTACCACATCGTCTCGCTCATCTCCGTGTTCCTGGCGCTGGCCGTCGGCATCGCGCTGGGGGCCGGCCCGCTCAAGGAGACGATCGGCGACACGCTCACCGGTCAGGTCGAGCAGCTGCGCGGGGAGAAGGACGCCCTCCGGGCCGAGCTCGACGTGACGTCGGGCGACCTGAAGGACACCGAGACGTACATCGACGCGGCCGGTCCGCAGCTCCTCGACGGTGCGCTGACCGACCGTCGCGTCGCGGTCATCGCGCTGGGCAAGGTCGACGAGTCGACTCGCACCGCGATCGACGAGCGGCTCGCGCAGTCGGGTGCGTCGGTGACGGCCCACGTCACGCTCGAGGAGACCTGGGCGGACCCCGACGCCCGCACGTTCCGCCAGGCGCTGGTCGGCCAGCTGCTGACGTACCTCGACCCGGTGCCCGCCGACGACGCGGGCGTCGAGGGCGAGCTCGCCTCGGCGCTGGTGCAGGCGCTGGTGACGTCCGACCCGACCAACCCCGACGCGCTGTCCGACGACGCGTCCGTGCTGCTGCAGCTGCTGTCCTCGAGCGAGAGCGACAGCCCGCTGGTCACGGTGGCCGACCCGGTGACGGTCCCGGCCGACGCGATCGTCGTGATCGGTGTGCCCATCGTGGTGCCCGCCGGCGACGCGACGCCCAGCCCCGAGCCGTCCGCGTCGGTCGTGGCGTCGCAGCTCGCGGTGCTCACGGCCGCCCAGGAGCTCTCGTCCGGCGCGGTGCTGGCCGACGGGCCGCGCGGCAAGGGGAGCCTGACGGACGCCGTGCTCGCGGACCAGGACCTGGCCGGCTCCGTCACGACCGTGTCGGGCACCGACGTGGTCACCGGGCAGGTCAACGTGCCGCTCGCCCTGGCCGGCCGGATCGCCGGCACCAACGGCCACTACGGTTTCGGCGACGGCGAGACGCCCATCCCGGCGGCCGTCGTGCTGCCGCCGGTCGACCGCACCCCGAGGGTGACCGAGGGGGCGGGCGTGTCCGGCGGGACCGACGGATGACGGTCGGCCTGCTGCGGCGGGTGCTGGCCGGGGTCGTCGCGAGCGGGGTGACCGCCGTGACGCGCGGCGCCCTGGACGGTCAGATCCCGGGCGGCCAGGAGCGCTGGCTGCGCACGAACCATCGCGGTGAGCCGATCAGCCTGCTCGAGGGCCCTGCGGTCGCCGCCGGGCTGCTCGCGGGCGGGCTCGTCGGAGCGCCATCGACCCGGGGCGCGCTCGCGCTGACGGTCGCGGCCGCGTCCGGTGCGGCGTTCGGGCTCGTCGACGACCTCGGCGAGGACACCTCGGCGCGGCGCAAGGGGCTGCGGGGGCACCTCGGTGCCCTGGCGCGCGGTGAGCTGACGACCGGCGGCCTCAAGGTTCTCGGCATCGGCGCGGGCGCGCTGGTGGCGGCCGCCGTCGCGACGCCGGTGCACCGGCCCGACGGCACGCGCCGGTCGGCGGTCGGCTGGCTGGCCGACGTCGCCGGCTCGGGCGCGCTGGTGGCGTCGAGCGCCAACCTGCTGAACCTGCTGGACCTGCGGCCCGGGCGCGCGCTCAAGGCGGCGACGCTCATCGCGGCGCCGCTGGCCGTCGGACCGGGCAGCGGGTCCGGTGCGGCCGCGTCCGTCCTCGGCATCGTCGGTGCGGCGATGGACCAGGACCTGGCCGAGGCCGACATGCTCGGCGACGGGGGAGCGAACGCCCTCGGCGCGACCCTCGGCACCGCGGTGGTGCTCAGCGCGCCCCGGCCCGTCCGGCTCGCCGTGCTCGCGGTCGTCGTCGGGCTCACCGTGGCGAGCGAGAAGGTGAGCTTCACGCGCGTGATCGAGAGCACCCCGGTGCTGCGCGAGATCGACGCCTGGGGCCGTCGGGCGGCCGACACCCCGGTGGACCGGTCCGCGTGAGCCCCGCCGCGCGGCGCACCCTCGCCGGGCTCGGCGGCGCCGCCGCCATGATCGCGGCCGTGACCGTCCTGAGCCGCGTGCTCGGGTTCGCGCGCTACCTGGTCCAGGCGCACGCGTTCCAGGCGGGGAGCATCGGAGGCGTCTACAACACGGCCAACACGCTGCCGAACGTCCTCTTCGAGGTCGCCGCCGGTGGTGCCCTCGCCGGTGCGCTCGTCCCCGTGCTCGCCCTGCCGGTGTCCCGCGCGCTGCGCAAGGACGTCGACGCGATCACGTCGGCCACGTTCGGCTGGACGCTCCTGGTCCTCGTCCCGCTCGGAGCCGCCCTGGCGGCGTGCAGCGGGCTGATCGCCTCGGCGTGGCCCGGGCAGCTCGGTGACGCCGAGCGCGACCTGCTGCAGTACTTCATTGCGGTCTTCGCGGTGCAGGTGCCGATGTACGGCGTCGCGGTGCTGCTCTACGCCGTGCTCCAGGCGCACAAGCGGTTCTTCTGGCCGGCCTTCGCGCCCGTGCTGTCGTCGCTCGTCGTCATCGCGACGTACCTCGTCTACGCGGCGCTGGCCGACGGCGAGCTCGACGACCCGGCGGCCGTCACCAGCGGGGCGCTCGCCGTCCTCGGCTGGGGGACCACGCTCGGGGTCGCCGCGATGTGCTTCCCGATGTTCGTCCCGGTCCACCGCCTCGGCGTGCGGATCCGGCCGACCCTGCGGTTCCCGGCCGGCGTCGGCCGTCGCCTGGCCGTCCTCGCGTTCGCGGGCATCGGCTCGCTGGTCGCGCAGCAGCTCTCCGTGCTGGTCAGCCTCGTGGTCGCCAGCGCCCGGGGGAACGTGGGCACCTGGTCGGTCTTCCTCTGGTCGCAGCAGGTGTACCTGCTGCCGTACGCGGTCCTCGTCGTGCCGCTGGCCACCTCGACGTTCCCCCGCCTCGCGGCCCGCGCGGCGTCCGGCGAGCACGAGGGGTTCGCACGCATGGCCTCGGGGACCACCCGCGCGGTGCTGGCCGCCGCCGCGCTGGGCAGCGCCGCGCTGGTGGCGGCGGCACCGGCCGTCACGGACATCTTCGTGGGGATCGCCGACGGCGGGGCGGGCATGCGCGCCATGACCACGACGATCACGTGGCTGATGCCCGGGCTGCTCGGCTTCGCGCTGATGTTCCATGCGTCGCGCGCCCTGTACGCCCTCGAGCGCGGCCGGTCGGCAATCGCCGCGAACGTCGCCGGATGGGGCACCGTCGCGGTGGCGACCCCGGTGATCGCGGCGGCGCTGGTCCCGGCCGGCCACGACCCGGACGCGACGCTGCTCGCGCTCGCGCAGGCCAGCTCGCTCGGCATGCTGGTCGGTGGCACGGTGGCGGTCGTCCTGCTGCGGCGCGCCGCCGGCCGGGCCGCGACCGCCGGTCTGGTGCGGGCCGCGGTCGTCCTCGTTGTCGGTGCGGGCCTCGGCGCCCTCCTGGGTCGCTGGGTGGTGGACACGGTCGCGCAGGTGGCCGGCCACGGCGTGCTCACGGCGATCGGCGCGGCGGCCGGAGGCGGGATCATCGCCGCCCTCGTCGTCGCCGGTGCCGTGCTGGCCGGGGACCGCGGGACGCTGCGGGACTTCCGGAGCCTCGAGGCGCAGCCGCGGCCGCTCGTCGACGTCCGGGTCACAGACCCCGCCAACCCGAACGCGCCGCTGTCCTGACCTCCGACGTGTCCCGACTCACCTCGCGGGACCCTCCGGCCGGGCGCGTTCGTCGGGTAGGCTGGAATCCCGTGACAGAGCGCGCGCATCGACTCTCCGGGCGGTCGGATTCCACGACCCGGCACATCTTCGTCACTGGGGGTGTTGCCTCCTCCCTCGGTAAGGGTCTGACGGCGAGCAGCCTCGGCCGACTCCTCCGCTCCCGTGGCCTCCGCGTCACGATGCAAAAGCTGGACCCGTATCTCAACGTGGACCCGGGCACCATGAACCCGTTCCAGCACGGCGAGGTCTTCGTCACCGAGGACGGCGCCGAGACGGACCTGGACGTCGGCCACTACGAGCGGTTCCTCGACGTGAACCTCGTGGGCTCGGCCAACGTGACCACCGGGCAGGTGTACTCGCAGGTCATCGCCAAGGAGCGACGCGGCGAGTACCTCGGCGACACGGTGCAGGTCATCCCGCACATCACCGACGAGATCAAGACCCGCATGCGTCAGCAGGCGGACTCCGACATCGACGTGATCATCACCGAGATCGGCGGCACGGTCGGCGACATCGAGTCGCTGCCGTTCCTCGAGGCCGCGCGCCAGGTGCGCCACGACCTCGGCCGCGACAACGTGTTCTTCCTGCACGTCTCGCTGGTGCCGTACATCGGTCCGTCGGGCGAGCTGAAGACGAAGCCGACCCAGCACTCCGTCGCCGCGCTGCGCAGCATCGGCATCCAGCCCGACGCGATCGTCCTGCGCGCGGACCGCGACGTCCCCGACGCCACGAAGCGCAAGATCGCGCTCATGTGCGACGTGGACGTCGAGGGCGTCGTCACCGCCAAGGACGCCCCGAGCATCTACGACATCCCCCGCGTGCTGCACTCCGAGGGGCTCGACGCCTACGTCGTGCAGCGGCTGAGCCTCCCGTTCCGGGACGTCGAGTGGAAGGGCTGGGACGAGCTGCTGCACCGTGTGCACCAGCCCGCCCACCGCGTCGAGGTCGCGCTCGTCGGCAAGTACATCGACCTGCCCGACGCGTACCTGTCCGTCACCGAGGCCCTGCGCGCCGGCGGCTTCCACCACGACACCAAGGTCGTCATCCGCTGGGTCACCTCCGACGACTGCCAGACGCCCGAGGGCGCGCGGCTCGCCCTCGAGGGTGTCGACGCGGTGCTGGTGCCCGGCGGGTTCGGCGTCCGGGGGATCGAGGGCAAGCTCGGCGCGCTGCGCTGGGCCCGCGAGAACCTCATCCCGACGCTCGGCATCTGCCTCGGCCTGCAGTGCATGGTCATCGAGTACTCGCGCAACGTCCTGGGCCTCGACGGCGCGTCGTCGTCCGAGTTCGACGCTGACCCGTCGCACCCCGTCATCGCCACGATGGCCGAGCAGCTCGCGATCGTCGGCGGCGAGGGCGACCTGGGCGGCACCATGCGCCTGGGTGCCTACGAGGCCGTCCTCACGCCCGGGTCCGTCGTGTCCGAGGCGTACGGCGCCACGCGCGTCTCCGAGCGCCACCGCCACCGCTACGAGGTGAACAACGCGTACCGCGACAAGCTCGAGGACGCCGGCCTGGTGATCTCCGGCGTCTCGCCCGACACCTCGCTGGTCGAGTTCGTCGAGCTGCCGAAGGACGTGCACCCGTACTACGTGTCCACGCAGGCGCACCCCGAGTTCAAGTCGCGTCCGACCCGGGCGCACCCGCTGTTCGCCGGGCTCGTCGAGGCCGCTCTCGCCCAGCGCGGCGACGAGTCCTGATGGGGGAGCCGCTCGCTGACCGCTCGGCGGCGCGGCCCGTCCTGACGCACGAGGTCATCCACACGGGGAGGATCTTCGACCTGGTCGGCGACGTGGTCGATCTCGGGGACACGCAGGTGCTGCGCGAGTACGTCGCGCACCCCGGCGCCGTCGCCGTGATCGCCCTCGACGACGACGACCGGGTGCTGCTGCTGTCGCAGTACCGGCACCCGGTGCGCTCGGAGCTCTGGGAGCCGCCCGCCGGCCTGCGGGACGTCCCCGACGAGGAGCTCGTCGTCGCGGCGGCCCGCGAGCTGGCCGAGGAGGCCGACCTGGTCGCCGGAGCGTGGTGGCGGCTGGTCGACTTCTTCACGACGCCGGGCGGCTCGGACGAGCGGATCAGGGTATTCCTCGCGCGCGACCTGAGCCCGGTGGCCGACGGCGACCGGCACACCCGCACCGACGAGGAGGCCTCGATGGTGCCCGTGTGGGTGCCGCTGGACGAGGCCGTCGCTGCCGCGCTGGCCGGCCGGCTGCACAGCCCGACGGCGGTCACCGGCGTGCTGGCGGCCGCTGCTGCCCGGGCGGGCGGCTGGTCGTCCTTGGTGCCCGTCACGCTGCCGAGCGCCGGCTGACGGCACGTCGCTCGACGGACGCCGACGGCGCGCGACCCCTCGTCGCGCGCCGTCAGCCGCCGCTCAGCGGCTGGTCGACCGCCGGTACTGCATGTTGGCGAGCGGCACGAACACGATGATGAAGATCGCCGTCCAGATCAGCGTGTAGAGCTCCGCGTGCTGCAGGGGCCATGCGGTCGGCGGCGGGACCTCCGGCGGGATGTTGCCGAAGAGCTCGCGCGACGCCTGGGTCACCGCGGACACCGGGTTCCACTCGGCGAACGTCTGCAGTGGCGCCGGGAGCGTCTCCAGGGGCACGAAGGTGTTGGCGACGAACGTCAGCGGGAAGATCACGATGAACGTGGCGTTGTTGAACACCTCGGGGCTCGGGACCAGCATGCCGAGCCACGCCATGATCCACGAGATGGCGTAGGCGAAGACGATGAGCAGCAGGTAGCCGAGCGCCGCCTCCGCGACCGAGCTGTGGATGCCCCAGCCGACCAGGAGCCCGGTCAGCGACATCACGATCAGCACGAGCACGTTGTTGGCGACGTCGGAGATCGTCCTGCCCGTCAGCACCGCCGACGGGGCCATCGGCAGCGACCGGAACCGGTCGATGATCCCCTTCTTCAGGTCGTCCGCCAGACCTGCGCCCGTGATGGTGGCGCCGAAGATCACGGTCTGGGCGAAGATGCCGGCCATGAGGAACTCGCGGTACGCGTCGGGGTCGGCGCCGCCGGGCACGGCGATCGCACCGCCGAACACGTAGGCGAACAGCAGGACGAACATGATGGGCGACAGCGTGGTGAAGACCAGCAGGTCCGGGACGCGCTTGATCTTGATGATGTTGCGCTTGGCGACGACGTAGGAGTCGGCGAAGACGGTCGGCGCGGCCATCAGGCACCTTCCTCGGAGAGCTCGTCGGCGGCCGCGTGACGGCCGGCTCGCGCGGCGTCCGGAACCGGCGGCGGGGGAGGCTCCGACGCGGGGGGCTCTCCCTCCTCCCCGTCCTCGGCGGCCCGCCCGGTCAGGGACAGGAAGACGTCGTCCAGCGTCGGCCGGCGCAGTCCGACGTCGTCGATCACGATCCCCGCGTCGTCGAGGACCCGCAGCGCCTCCGTGAGCACCTGCGCGCCGCCGCTGATCGGCATGAGCAGCGTCCGTCGGCCCTCGTCCAGGCCGGCCTTGCCGACGCCCATGGGCTCGAGCAGGTCCCGGGCGTCCAGCAGCCGCGCCGGGTCCCTCACGGTGAGCTCGAGCCGCTCCCCGCCAACCTGCATCTTGAGCTGGTCCGCCGTGCCCTGCGCGATGATCTTGCCGTGGTCGATGACGACGATGTCGTCCGCCAGCAGGTCGGCCTCCTCGAGGTACTGCGTGGTCAGCAGGAGCGTGGTCCCGCCGGCGACGAGGTTCTGGATGACCTCCCACATCTCGGTCCGACCGCGGGGGTCCAGGCCCGTCGTCGGCTCGTCGAGGAAGATGATCGGCGGGTCGGCGACGAGCGCGCCCGCGAGGTCCAGCCGGCGCCGCATGCCGCCCGAGTAGGTCTTGGACGGACGGTCCGCGGCGTCCTCGAGCCGGAACGCCGCCAGCAGCTCGCGTGCCCGCTCGCGCGACCGCTTCACGCCCAGGTGGTAGAGCCGCCCGATCATGTCGAGGTTCTCGAAGCCGGTGAGGTACTCGTCGACGGCGGCGTACTGGCCCGAGAGGCCGATCCGGCGCCGGACGTCCCGCGGCTTGGCGAGGACGTCCACGCCGGCCACCGTCGCGGACCCGCTGTCGGGCTTCAGGAGCGTGGTGAGGATGCGGACGATCGTGGTCTTGCCGGCGCCGTTGGGGCCGAGCAGCCCGAGCACCGAGCCGGACGGCACGGTGAGGTCGACCCCGTCGAGGGCCGTGACGCTCTTGTAGTGCTTGACGAGTCCCTGCGCAGTGATCGCGTCAGCCATGGGTCGAGGCTAGGAGAGACCACCGACATCGGCACAGGGCATACCCGGGCAGACCGGGTCAGGCGGCGGTGTGCACCCCGTCGAGCGCCGGGACCGTCGAGCGCGTGCGCAGGCTGCCCACGAAGAACGTCACCGTCGACGCCAGCAGCGCGGCACCGAGCATGTGGAGGTTGACCAGCCCGATCGGCAGGCCGGTGAACAGCTGGACGTAGCCGATCAGGCCCTGGCTCAGCGTGACCCCGAGCAGGACCAGCCCGGTGGTCCACGGGCGCCCGGACACGCCCCGGCGGCGCAGCAGCACCAGCACGGCGACGAGGACGGCGACGAAGGCCCAGACGGACGCGGCGTGCAGCTTCGCCATGAGCCATGGGTCGACGCCGAACCGGTAGCCCACCTCGTCGTCACCCGAGTGCGGCCCCGCGCCGGTCACGACGACGCCGAGGGCGAGCACCACAGCCGTCAGCGCCACGAGCACGCGGGCGAGGGTGCGGGTGGTGCGGTCGACCAGGGGCACGGCCGGCCCGTCGCCCTCGCGCGTCCGCACGACGAGCCACGTCGAGAACGCGACCAGGGCCATGGAGATGAGCAGGTGGCTGCCGACGATCGCGGGGTTCAGGTCGACCAGCACGGTGATGCCGCCGATGACGGCCTGGACGAGGACGCCGACGACGGGCACGACGCCGAGCCGGCGGTACGCCGACGGGCGGCGGCGGTCGCCGGTCACCAGGAGGGCCACGGCCAGGGCGATGACCACGAGCACGAAGCTGACGGTCCGGTTGCCGAACTCGATGAAGGGGTGCAGCGACGTCGCCTCGTGCAGCTGCGGCGTGAACTGCCCGGGCTCGCACTGGGGCCACGTCGAGCAGCCGAGGCCCGAGCCGGTGAGACGCACGGCGCCACCGGTGACGATGATCGCGATCTGCCCGGCCAGGTTGGCGACGACGGCCGTCCAGGTCCACCGGTCGCGGATCCGGTCCAGGGTCGACGACGGGGCGTCGAGGGCAGGCGTCGAGCTCACGTCGACCAGCCTACGGTCCGGTCCCGGTGCTCCCGACCGCCCGGCGGGCGAGGCTCGTCACAGCGGGATGTCGAGCGCTCCGCCCGCGGCGAGCAGCGTCAGGGCGATGCCGACGACGACGGCGAAGGCGCTGGGCACGAACACGTGGGGGAGCCAGGCGGTGTGCCGACGCATCCGCCGGATCTCCTCGCTCGTCATCTCGCGCGGCGGCTCCGCGAGGGCGGCGGCCGGGTCGCTCCGACCCGCCGCGGTCCACGCGGCGTCGATCCGCGGTGCCGAGACGGGTACCCCCTGCAGCCGCAGGTCCGTCCACGACGCCGACCACGCCTCGATCTGCCGCATCCGGGGGTAGTAGCGGACCTGGTGCCGCTTGGTCATCGCCTCGATCAGCCAGAACGCGGCACCGCTGGCGGCGGCCAGGGCGAACAGCGCGTAGTGCTGCTGCTGGAAGCCGAGCCCGAGACCGGCCAGGCTCAACGTGACCGACCAGCTCTTGACGGTCAGGAGCCGGCCGTCGAAGTCGGAGACGGTCCGCACGAGTGCGGCGTACTCGGCGGCGAGGGCTGTCTGGAACGTGCCGTCCTGCGCGGGCTCCATCGGCCCACGGTAGCGGTCAGTGCCAGCGGAACAGCCGGCTCGCGCCCCAGCCCAGCGCGGCGGCCCAGGCCACGAGCACGACCACGGACCACGCCGGGAGCACCCCGTGCATGAGCGTCTCCCGCATGGCCTCGCCCAGCGCACCGGACGGCAGCAGCAGCGCGACGTGGGACATCGGCCCGGGCAGCTGGCCGGCCGGGATGATGACCCCGCCCGCGACGGCGAGGACGAGCAGCAGGAGGTTGGCGACGGCCAGCACGGCCTCCGCGCGCAGGGTCCCCGCGACGAGCAGGGCGAGCGCGGTGAACGCCGCGGTGCCCAGGACGATCGCCACGACGGCCAGGAGCAGCCCGGTCGGGTCCGGGTGCCAGCCGAGCAGCAGCGCGGTCGCGCCGATGATCACGATCTGCACGACCTCGACCACCAGCACGCCGAGCACCTTGCCGGCGAGCAGCCCGCCGCGCCCGAGCGGGGTGGTGGAGAGCAGCCGGAGCACGCCGTTGCGGCGGTCGAACGACGAGGCGATGGCCTGCGAGGTGAACGACGTGGTCATCACGGCCAGCGCGAGGATGCCCGGCGTGAGGAAGTCGATGCGGCTGGCGCCGCCGGTGTCCAGGTCGATCGAGGTGGCCCTGGTCAGCCCGACGAGCACGAGGACCGGGACGACGATCGTCACCAGCAGCTGCTCGCCGTTGCGCAGGATGGCGCGCGCCTCGAACGACGTCTGGGCGGCGACGCGCTGCGCGGTGGGGGCGGCCAGGCGCGGCGGGTGCTGTGCGGCGGCGCTCATCGCAGGTTCCGTCCCGTGAGGTCGAGGAAGACGTCCTCGAGCGTGCGACGACCGACCGACAGCTGCGTGACCAGCACGCCCTGCTCGGCGAGCCAGGAGGTCAGGGCGGCCACGGTCCGCGGGTCGACGGCGCCGGTCACGGTGTACGAGCCGTCGCGCGGCTCGGTCACCGCGAAGTCCGGACCCAGCGCCGACCCGAGGTCGAGCCCCGGCGTGGTCACGAGCCGCAGGGACCGGTCGTCGGCCGAGGACACGAGCGACGGCACCGAGCCCTGGGCGATCACGCGCCCGTGGTCGACGACGACCACCTGGTCGGCCAGGTCCTCGGCCTCGTCCATCAGGTGCGTCGTGAGCAGCACCGCGACGCCCTCGTCGCGGAGCTCCCGCACGAGGTCCCACACGGCGTGCCGGGACTGCGGGTCCATCCCGGCGCTCGGCTCGTCGAGGAACACGACCTCCGGCCGGCCGACGATCGCGGCGGCGAGCGCGAGGCGCTGGCGCTGGCCGCCGGAGAGCCGGCGGACCGTGGTGCGCGCGAACGACCCGAGGCCGAGGCGCTCGGTGAGCTCGCCGAGGTCGCGGGGCTCGGCGTACATCTTGGCGACGTGGGTGAGCATGTCCTGCGCGCGGACGCCGGTGGGCAGGCCGCCGTCCTGCAGCATGACGCCGACCCTCGGCCGCAGGTCGCGCGCCTGCGTGAGCGGGTCCTGGCCCAGCACCCGCACGGTGCCCTCGTCGGGCTCCCGCAGGCCCTCGCAGCACTCGACGGTCGTGGTCTTGCCGGCACCATTGGGCCCGAGTATCGCGGTGACCTGACCGTGGTGGGCGACGAGGTCGAGCCCGTCGACCACGGCGCGACCGCCGTAGCGCTTGACGAGCCCGGAGATCTCGAGCGCGGGGGAGTCGGGCACGAGAGGGAAGTCTAGGGCGCCCGTCGTGCGACGCCGGTGCGCCCGGGTGTGAGGGACGCGACCCTCAGCGAAGGGTCTCCTTGCTTGCAGGGATGGATATTGGCAACAAGGATGTTGCCAATATCGCGGGGTGCCGTCTTCCCCCCGCAGCCTGACGAGACCGCCGGAGGTGTGGCATGAGCGCGACGCTGCCCTCGGTCGACCACGTCGTGGCGGACAGCCCCGAGTCCGACGCCGGCACGCGGCAGCGCGTGCTCCAGATCGTCGCGAGCGCCGGGCCGGTGTCCGCCGCCGAGCTGGCCGCGCAGCTCGACCTCGCGCCCGCCGGGATCCGTCGGCACCTGGGGGTCCTCGAGGCCACCGACCAGATCGCCGTGCACGACGGCGCCTCCCGTGGCCCGCAGGGACGCGGCCGCCCGGCACGCCGCTACGTCGTCACCAGCCGCGGCCAGGCAGCCCTGTCGCACCGCTACTCCGAGATCGCGGCGCAGGCGCTGCGGTTCCTCGCCGAGACCGCCGGGCCCGAGGCCGTCCAGGGCTTCGCCGAGCGACGGGTCCGGGATCTCGAGGAGCGGCACACCGCCGCCGTCGAGGCGGCCGGGGACGACGTCGTCGCGCGCGTCCGGGCGCTGGCCGAGGGCCTCGCCGCGGACGGGTACGCGGCGTCCGCGCGCCCGGCCCCGGGTGGCGCCGCCATGCAGCTGTGCCAGGGCCACTGCCCCGTGCAGGACGTCGCCCACGAGTTCCCTCAGCTCTGCGAGGCCGAGGCGCGCGCGTTCTCGCGCCTTCTCGGCGTGCACGTGCAGCGCCTCTCGACGCTGGCCGGAGGCGGCCACGTCTGCACCACCAACATCCCGATCTCGAACGCCCCCCACGCCCCTGCCCACCCCGTGCTCTCCGTGGAAGGACAATCAGCATGAGTGCACAGACCGACAGCACTGCGGCCGCTGCGCCGCAGATGACCCAGGACGAGGCCATCGCCTCCATCGGGAACTACAACTACGGCTGGCACGACGCCGACACCGCCGGGTCCGTCGCGACCCGTGGTCTGTCGGAGGCCAAGGTCCGGGAGATCTCCGCGCTCAAGAACGAGCCCGAGTGGATGCTCAAGACGCGCCTGAAGTCGCTGCGCCTGTTCGACAAGAAGCCCATGCCCTGGTGGGGCTCGGACCTGTCGGGCATCGACTTCGACAACATCAAGTACTTCGTGCGCTCGACCGAGAAGCAGGCCACCAGCTGGGAGGACCTGCCCGAGGACATCAAGAGCACGTACGACCGCCTGGGCATCCCGGAGGCCGAGAAGCAGCGCCTCGTCGCCGGCGTCGCCGCGCAGTACGAGTCCGAGGTGGTCTACCACCAGATCCAGGAGTCGCTCGAGGAGCAGGGCGTCATCTTCCTCGACACCGACACCGCGCTGCGCGAGCACCCGGAGATCTTCGAGCAGTACTTCGGCTCGGTCATCCCGCCCGGGGACAACAAGTTCGCGTCGCTCAACACCGCGGTCTGGTCGGGCGGCTCGTTCGTCTACGTGCCGCCGGGCGTGCACGTCGAGATCCCGCTGCAGGCCTACTTCCGGATCAACACCGAGAACATGGGCCAGTTCGAGCGGACGCTGATCATCGCCGACGAGGGCTCGTACGTGCACTACGTCGAGGGTTGTACGGCGCCGGTCTACTCGAGCGACTCGCTGCACTCCGCGGTGGTCGAGATCATCGTGAAGAAGAACGCGCGCGTCCGGTACACGACCATCCAGAACTGGTCGAACAACGTGTACAACCTGGTCACCAAGCGGGCGACCGCGGCCGAGGGCGCCACCATGGAGTGGGTCGACGGCAACATCGGCTCCAAGGTCACCATGAAGTACCCGGCCATCTACCTCCTCGGCGAGCACGCACGCGGCGAGACGCTGTCGATCGCGTTCGCCGGCGCGGGCCAGCACCAGGACGCGGGCGCGAAGATGGTGCACGCCGCGCCGCACACGTCCAGCTCGATCGTCTCCAAGTCGGTCGCGCGCGGCGGTGGCCGCACGTCCTACCGCGGTCTGGTGCAGGTGCTCGAGGGCGCCCACCACTCCGCGTCGAACGTGCTCTGCGATGCCCTGCTGGTCGACCAGATCTCGCGCTCGGACACCTATCCGTACGTCGACGTCCGCGAGGACGACGTGTCGATGGGCCACGAGGCGACCGTGTCGCGCGTGAGCGAGGACCAGCTGTTCTACCTGATGTCCCGAGGCATGCCCGAGACCGAGGCCATGGCCATGATCGTGCGCGGGTTCGTCGAGCCCATCGCCCGTGAGCTGCCCATGGAGTACGCCCTCGAGCTGAACCGCCTCATCGAGCTGCAGATGGAAGGGGCCGTCGGCTGATGACGACCACCACAGACTCCCTGTCGACCGACCACACGCGGGCCACCGCCGACGGGAGCCACTCGCACGGGGTCGGGCCGCTGCCCGAGGCGTCCCGTGCCTCCCGCCCCACGTCGTTCGACGTGGCCGACTTCCCGGTCCCCAACGGCCGCGAGGAGGAGTGGCGGTTCGCTCCCGTCGCCCGGCTCGCCCCGCTGTTCGCCGGGGCGACCGACGGCGTGCTGGACGGGCACGGCGTGCTCACGACCGTCGTCGAGGCCCCCGAGGTCACCGTCGAGATCGTCGAGCGCGACGACGCGCGGCTGGGGAAGGCCGGCAAGCCCGGCGACCGCACCGCGGCCGTGGCGTGGGCGTCGTTCCCGCGCGCGACGATCGTCACGATCCCGCAGGAGGCCGTCGCCTCCGAGGTGACGTCGATCCGCATCGAGGGCGTCGAGGGTGCCGGCACGCACGAGGCGTCGCTCGAGCCCAGCGCCACGCACCTGCTGGTGCACGCGAAGCCGCTGTCGCAGGCCGTCGTCGTCATCGACCACGTCGGGCACGCCGCGCTCACGGAGACCGTCGAGATCGTCGCCGAGGAGGGTGCGCACCTCACGGTCGTCACGGTGCACGACTGGGCCGAGGGCTCCGTGCACGCCTCCTCGCACCGCCTGCGCATCGGCCGGGACGCCACCGTCAAGCACATCGCGGTCACGCTCGGCGGCGACGTCGTGCGGATCACGCCCGACGCCGAGTTCGTCGGCGAGGGCGCCAACGTCAAGATGGTCGGCTTGTACTTCGCCGACGCCGGCCAGCACCAGGAGCAGCGCCTCTTCGTCGACCACGCGGTGCCCAACTGCATCTCGCGGGTCACGTACAAGGGCGCCCTGCAGGGCGAGGGCGCGCACACGGTGTGGGTCGGCGACGTGCTCATCCGCGCGGCCGCCGAGGGCACCGACACCTACGAGCTCAACCGCAACCTCGTGCTGTCGGACGGCGCGCGCGCCGACTCGGTGCCGAACCTCGAGATCGAGACCGGCCTCATCGAGGGCGCGGGCCACGCGAGCGCGACCGGCCGGTTCGACGACGAGCAGCTCTTCTACCTGCGTGCCCGTGGCATCCCCGAGGCCGACGCGCGTCGGCTCGTCGTGCGCGGGTTCTTCGCCGAGCTGATCCACGAGATCGGCGTCCCGTCGATCGAGGAGCGCCTCATCGGCGCGATCGAGCGCGAGCTGGAGAAGTCCATGAGCGTGCTGGACGCCCTGTCGGAGGGCGGCCACGTCGAGGGTTCCGAGGTGTCCCTCACGACGGAGCGTGCATGAGCGCCCAGCTGGCCTGCTACGACGAGGACGTGCCCGTCGAGGGCACGTTCCGCGTCGAGCTGGAGGCCGAGCACGGCACCGTCGAGGTCGCGCTCGTGCGTGACTCCGACGGCGAGCTGCACGCCATCAGCGACATCTGCTCGCACGGCGCGGTCTCGCTGTCGGACGGCGAGGTGGAGGGCTGCACGATCGAGTGCTGGCTCCACGGCTCGCGGTTCGACCTGCGCACCGGCAAGCCGACCGGCCCGCCCGCCGTCCAGCCCGTCCCCGTCTACCCCGTGACCGTCGACGGCCAGCGCGTGCTGGTCGACGTCGACGCCCCGCTCTGAAGAAGTCTGGAAGGAACAGCATGTCCACCCTGGAGATCCGCGACCTGCACGTCAGCGTCGAGACGAAGGAGGGCGCCAAGCCCATCCTGCGCGGCGTCGACCTGACCGTCGCCAGCGGCGAGACGCACGCCATCATGGGCCCGAACGGCTCGGGCAAGTCGACGCTCGCGTACTCGCTCGCCGGCCACCCGAAGTACCAGGTGACCTCGGGCACCGTGACGCTCGACGGCGTCGACGTCCTCGCGATGTCGGTCGACGAGCGGGCCCGTGCCGGCCTCTTCCTCGCCATGCAGTACCCGGTCGAGGTCCCCGGCGTCAGCGTCTCGAACTTCCTGCGCACCGCCAAGACCGCGATCGACGGCAGCGCCCCGCCGCTGCGCACGTGGGTCAAGGACGTGCGCACCGCGATGGACAACCTGCGCATGGACCCGGCGTTCGCCGAGCGTTCCGTCAACGAGGGCTTCTCCGGCGGCGAGAAGAAGCGCCACGAGATTCTCCAGATGGAGCTGCTCAAGCCGGCGTTCGCGATCCTCGACGAGACCGACTCGGGCCTCGACGTCGACGCGCTGCGCGTCGTGTCGGAGGGCGTGAACCGCGTCAAGGCCGGCGGCGACGTGGGCGTCCTGCTCATCACGCACTACACGCGCATCCTGCGCTACATCACCCCGGACTTCGTGCACGTCTTCGTCGACGGCAAGATCGCCGAGGAGGGTGGCCCCGAGCTCGCCGAGCGCCTCGAGAACGAGGGCTACGACCGGTTCCTGTCGAGCGCCACGGTTCTCTGAGGACCACGGTGACCAGCACCCTGGAGGGCTCGGCCCGGACGCTCGACGCGACCGAGCTGGCAGCCGTGCGCGCGGACTTCCCGCTGCTCGCGCGGACGCTGCGCGGCGGCCGGCCCCTGGTGTACCTCGACTCGGGGGCGACCTCGCAGAAGCCCGAGGTCGTGCTGGACGCCGAGCAGGACTTCTACATCCAGCGCAACGCCGCCGTGCACCGGGGGGCCCACCAGCTCGCCGAGGAGGCCACCGAGGCGTTCGAGGACGCGCGTGACCGCGTGGCGTCGTTCGTCGGGGTGTCGCCGGGCTCGCTGGTGTGGACGTCGAACGCCACGGCCGGTATCAACCTCGTGGCCTACGCGATGTCGAACGCGTCGCTCGGGCGCGGGGGAGCGGCTGCCCAGCAGTTCGCGCTCGGCGCGGGCGACGAGATCGTCGTGACCGAGGCGGAGCACCACGCGAACCTCGTGCCGTGGCAGGAGCTCGCGTTCCGCACGGGCGCGACGCTGAAGTGGCTCGGGGTCGAGGACGACGGGCGCATCCGGCTCGACGACCTCGACACCGTGGTCACGGAGCGCACCAAGGTGCTCGCGTTCACGCACGCCTCGAACGTGACGGG
Source organism: Cellulomonas sp. P2_F12 (assembly GCF_056403775.1). Lineage (NCBI taxonomy): Bacteria > Bacillati > Actinomycetota > Actinomycetes > Micrococcales > Cellulomonadaceae > Cellulomonas > Cellulomonas sp. P2_F12. The sequence continues at coordinate 25,876 of NZ_JBFUEV010000010.1, forward strand.
CGCGATCACCCCGGTGGCCCCGTTCGTGGCCCGCGCCCGCGCGGTCGGCGCCCTGACGGTGCTGGACGCCTGCCAGTCGGTGCCGCACCTGCCGGTCGACCTGACCGCGCTCGGGGTCGACTTCGCGGCGTTCTCGGGGCACAAGATGCTCGGTCCCACGGGGGTCGGCGCGCTGTACGGGCGGCGCGAGCTGCTCGAGGCCATGCCGCCGGTGACCACGGGTGGGTCGATGGTCGAGGTCGTGACCATGGAGTCGACCACCTACGCGCCGCCGCCCCAGCGGTTCGAGGCGGGGACGCAGATGGTGTCGCAGGCCGTCGGGATGGGCGCCGCGGCGTCGTACCTGGCGGAGCTGGGCATGGACGCCGTCGCCGCGCACGAGGCGCACCTGGCCGGCCTGCTGCTCGACGCGGTCGCGTCGGTGCCGGGCGTGCGGGTCATCGGACCGACGGACACCCGCGACCGCCTGGCCACGGTCTCGTTCGTCGTGGACGGCGTGCACGCGCACGACGTGGGGCAGGTGCTCGACGACGCCGGCGTAGCCGTCCGGGTGGGCCACCACTGCGCGCAGCCCCTGCACCGGCGGTTCGGCGTAGCGTCGACCTCGCGCGCGAGCGCCGCGGTCTACACGACCGACGAGGAGATCGAGGTCTTCCGGGAAGCACTGACGGGGGTCCGGGCGTTCTTCGGTCTGGAGGTGTCATGAGCACGGGATCGATGGAGCAGCTCTACCAGCAGGTCATCCTCGACCACGCGAAGTTCCCGCACGGCAAGGGGCTGGGCGCGGCGGGCGACCTGCACCTGCACACGGGCGAGTCGCACCAGGTGAACCCGACGTGCGGCGACGAGGTCACGCTGCAGGTCGACGTCGACAGCACGGCTGACGGCGGCGCGATCATCCGGGACGTGCGCTGGGACGGGCAGGGCTGCAGCATCTCGCAGGCCTCCGTGTCCGTGCTGCACGACCTGGTGGTCGGCAACGACCTGGCCACCGTCGACCAGATCGGCGGCACGTTCCGCGCGCTCATGCAGACGCGCGGCGCGGGCCTCGACGACGAGGCCGAGGACACCCTCGGCGACGCCACCGCCTTCACCGGCGTGGCCAAGTACCCCGCGCGGATCAAGTGCGCCCTGCTCGGCTGGGCGGCGCTGACCGACGCACTCATCAAGACCGGCGCACGGGAGAACTCATGAGCACGGACACGCCCTCGCCCGCCCCGACCACGGTGGCCGACGTCGAGGAGGCCATGCGCGACGTCATCGACCCCGAGCTGGGCATCAACGTCGTCGACCTCGGCCTGGTCTACGGGCTGACCATCGACCAGACCAACACGGCGGTCATCGACATGACGCTCACGTCGGCGGCCTGCCCGCTGACGGACGTCATCGAGGACCAGTCGGCCCAGGCCCTCGAGGGTCTGGTCGACGGCTTCCGCATCAACTGGGTGTGGATGCCGCCGTGGGGCCCCGAGAAGATCACGCCCGACGGCCGCGAGCAGATGCGCGCCCTCGGCTTCAACATCTGAGGACGACAGATCCGAAGGCCCTGGTCAGCATGCTGACCGGGGCCTTCGGCGTCGCTGACCTGCATGTTCGTCAGCTGCGAACCGTCGCTGCCGTTCCGGAACTGATCGTTGCCGGCCCGCACTCGTCGTTGCGTGCGGGCTCTTCATCGTTCGGGCGTCACTGCTTGAACAGGGCGCCGATCTCCTTGTGGTCCTCGTTGTACACCGTCATCTGGTCGCCGTCGACGTTCGCCGATGCGGCTGCGGACAGCCAGGTGTCGACGTTGTCGCACACCTTCATGGTCGCGGCGAACGGACCGAACTGAACCTCGGAGCCGTCGATCTTCCAGGTCCCGGTCAGCTGGTTGCACCCGTCGCTGCCGCTGACCGTGCCGTCGTCGACGAGCTCGAGGTCGACCGGGGGCTCGGTGTCCGTCTGCGACCAGGTCCCGGTGACGTCGCTGGACTCGAGAGCGGCTCCGGACGAGTCTTCGCTGCTGGAACAGGCGGCCAAGGCCGCACCGCTCAGGGCGACGAGGAGGGCGATCCGTAGCAAGGCCGCGCGCGGTTGGCTCACGCGGCCGACGCTAGCAGCACGAACGCGCTGCTCACAGGGGGCAATGACCCATGCGCTGCGTCCGTGCGCGTGCGGGCCCGGTTTCACCATCTGACCACGCTCGTCGACGAAGGCCCCGGGCTGACCCTGGGGCCTTCGTCGTGTCTCAGAGCTGGTCGGCGGCGAACGTGTCGCAGGCCTCGAACGTGCGCTGCTGGTAGCCGGTGGTGAACCAGCGCTCGCGCTGCTCGCTCGACCCGTGCGTCCACGTGTCCGGGTTCACGCCGCCCCCGGACTGCTGCTGGATGTTGTCGTCGCCGACCGCGGCCGCCGCGTTCAGCGCGTTCTGCAGCTGTTCCGGCGTGATCGGCTCGAGGTAGGTCACGCCGGTGTCGGGGTCGACCGTCGTGGCGGCCGTGCCGGCCCACATGCCGGCGTAGCAGTCGGCCTGGAGCTCGGTGCGGACGGAGTCGGACTCGGCGCCGGTGCCCTGCCGGTCGGCCTGGTCCATGACGCCGGTGATCTGCTGGACGTGGTGGCCGTACTCGTGCGCGACCACGTACTCCTCGGCGAGCGGACCGTCCTCGCCGCCGAGCTGGCTGAGCTGGTCGAAGAACGCGACGTCGAGGTAGATCGTGGCGTCGGGCGGGCAGTAGAAGGGTCCGGTGGCACTGGTCGCGTCGCCGCAGCCGGTGCTGACGGAGTCGGTGAACGCGACGGCGTCCGGCTGGCTGAACTGGGCGCCCGCCGCCGGGACGGTCGCGCCCCAGTAGGTGTCGAGCGAGTCGAGCGTCGCGCTGAGCCGACAGGTGCGGTCGGTGTTCGCCTGCTCCGCCGTGCACTCGCCGACGGTTCCCTCGGGCTGCGGCGCGCCGCCGCCCGTGGCGCCGGTCAGGTCGACCTGCCCGTTGGAGAACAGGTAGACGAGCAGCACGATGAGCCCGACGGCGCCGCCACCGCCCGCCGCGATCTTCCCGCCGTTGCCGCCGGTGCGCACACGCCCGCCGCCGAAGCTGCCACCCTCCTGGAACGTCACCGAGGCACCGTAGCGACGGATCGGCGGCCCCGCGCGTCGAGAGCGGGTGATCAGTCCTCGCCGAGCCCCCGGGCGGCCAGCGCGTCGCCGGTTGCCCGCGCGTGGGCCACCATGCGCACCGCCGCCGGGACGAGGATCGCCCGCGGCTCCCGGTCGAGCCCGCGGGCACGGGCGGCGTCCCGCGTCTCGAGCGACATGCGCGCGAGCACCGGGATCGTCCGAAGGAACAGGCCCACGGCCAGCGCGAACGTCTCCGGCGCGAGGCCGACGTGCCGCAAGGGCCGGGCCAGCCGCGCGAGCGCGTCGAGCAGGGTGTCGGCGCGGGTGGTCGCCGTGACGACTGCCCCCATGAGCACGAGGGCGACGAGGTCGACGGCGACCTCGACGGCCGTCGCCCAGCCGCGGGCCCACCACTGGTAGGCGCCGATGAGCGCGGCGGTGACCAGCGCGGGCACGAGGCCGCGGGTGGTCCGGTGCCAGGGGATGCGAGCGACGAGCTGGGCGAGCAGGGCGACGCCGAGGGCGACCACCGCGGACAGGGGACCGCGCACCCACACGACGGCGACGGCGAACACGGCGAGGAACGCGAGCTTGAACCCGGCGGACGCGCGGTGGATGACGGTGGTGCCGGGGTGGTAGAGGCCGAGCGGACCGGCCCACGGCGGCCGGATCGGGCCGCTCACGAGCGGACCTCCATCAGCGCGCGGTAGGCCGCGACGGCCGGTCCGGCCTCCCCGTCGACCACGACGGCGCCGTCGTCGACGACGATCACGCGATCGGCGCGCAGCGCGGCGTCCAGGTCGTGGGTCACCACGACGACCTGCTGGTCCAGGTCCGCCAGCAGGCGGTCGACGACGCCCCGCCAGCGCAGGTCCAGCAGGGTGGTGGGCTCGTCGCACACCAGCACCGCGGGTTCCGTGGCGAGGACCGACGCGAGCGCCAGCAGCTGCCGCTGGCCGCCGGACAGGGCGTGCACGGGCACCTCGGCGTGCTCGGCCAGCCCGAACCGGGCGAGCGCGGCGCGCGCAGCGACGTCGCGCTCGGCCAGCGTCATCGGCAGGCGCCGCAGGGAGAGGGCCACGTCCTCGACCGGCGTCGGCATGACCAGCTGGGCATCCGGGTCCGTGAACATGAACCCGACCTTGCGGCGCACCGCCGCCCCGTCCTTGGCGGTGTCCAGGCCGTCCACGCGGACGGTCCCTGACGACGGCAGGACGAGGCCGTTGAGCAGGCGCGCCAGCGTCGACTTGCCCGAGCCGTTGGCGCCGACGATCGCGACCCGCCGCTCGGCGAGCTCCAGCGTCACCGGACCGAGCAGGCGCACGACGCGGTCCGCGCCGCCCGCCGGGTCGGGGCTGTAGGCGGTGACGAGGACGTCGTCGAGGACGATCACGGATGCGTCAGCGGCGCGAGCGCAGCATGTCGGGGAGGGCCTTGAAGATCGCGACGGCGACGGCAGCGGCGGCGAGGTTCTTGATCACGTCGCCGGGCCAGTACACGAGGTCGATCGCGAGGGCCTCGCGGAACGAGATCCCGAGGCGCGCCATCAGCCCGACGATCCCCGCGGGGTGGATGGTCAGGAAGCTGGCGCCCAGGCCGGCGACCACGAGGAGCGGGTACCGCCAGGCGGAGGTGGTGCGGACGGCCCACTGGCCGAGGCGGGCCGCGAACGTCGACGCCTGCAGCCGCGGGGCCAGCCGCAGCGCGATCCCGCCGAAGGCCCCGGCGAGCGCGGCGGCGAACGGGAAGGCCAGCAGGTAGCCCACCGACGGCTTGCTCAGCACGACCAGGCCGCCGGTCCCCTCGGCGAAGATCGGCAGGCCGGCCAGCCCGAGCACGAGGTAGAGGAGGGCGGCCAGGCCGCCGCGACGCCACCCGAGCACCAGGCCCGCGAGGATGACACCGAAGGTCTGCAGGGTGATGGGGACGCCCGACGGCGTCGGGATGCCGGGCAGGATCGCGCACACGGCGATGAAGGCGGCGAAGCTGGCGACGAGCGCGACGTCCGTGCTCACGGAGGCGCGGGCGACGGGGGCGGGCAGGGCGGCGGCGGTCTCGTCCTCGGGTGCGGACATGGGGTGACCCCTCGATCGTCGTGGCGGAAGCGGGCGTTCGCGCTGGTGCGGGGATGTGACGTCCGTCCCCTGCGGCCGGTCGCCACGCTAGCCGGTCGTAGACTTGGTGGCGTTTGTGCCCGCGGCCAACGCCAGCGCGGCGAACTCGGAGGAAACCATCAAGTGATCACTGCCCAGGCTGTCGAGCTGCGCATCGGCGCACGCGTGCTGCTCGAGGAGTCGTCGTTCCGCATCGCGGCCGGCGACCGGATCGGTCTGGTCGGTCGCAACGGCGCCGGCAAGACCACACTGACCAAGACCCTGGCGGGGGAGACCCAGCCCACCGGCGGTCAGATCATCCGCTCGGGCGACGTCGGCTACCTGCCGCAGGACCCTCGCACGGGTGACCTGGAGCAGCTCGCGATGGACCGGGTGCTGTCGGCGCGCGGGCTCGACGAGGTCGTGCGTGCCATGCGCGCCACCGAGACGGCGATGGCCAGCGAGGACGACGCCGTCCGGGAGAAGGCGATGGACCGCTACTCCCGGCTCGACTCCCGGTTCAACGCGGCCGGCGGGTACGCCGCCGAGAGCGAGGCGCACCGCATCGCGTCGAACCTCGGCCTCGACGAGCGCGTGCTCGGCCAGACCATCGGGACCCTCTCGGGTGGTCAGCGCCGTCGCGTCGAGCTCGCCCGCATCCTGTTCTCGGGCGTCGAGACCCTGCTGCTCGACGAGCCCACCAACCACCTCGACGCCGACTCGATCATGTGGCTGCGTGACTACCTGAAGTCGTACTCGGGTGGGCTCATCGTGATCTCGCACGACGCCGACCTGCTGCGTGCGGTCGTGAACAAGGTCTTCCACCTGGACGCGAACCGCTCGCAGCTCGACCAGTACGCGCTCGGCTGGGACGCGTACCTGCAGCAGCGCGAGACCGACGAGAAGCGCCGCCGTCGCGAGCGGGCCAACGCCGAGAAGAAGGCCTCCGCGCTCATGGCGCAGGCCGACAAGATGCGCGCCAAGGCCACCAAGACCGTCGCCGCGCAGAACATGGCCCGGCGCGCCGAGCGCCTGCTCTCGGGGCTCGAGGACGTCCGGGCGTCGGACAAGGTGGCGCGTCTGCGCTTCCCCGAGCCGGCCGCGTGCGGAAAGACGCCGCTCACCGCGTCCGGGCTCTCCAAGACGTACGGGTCCCAGGAGGTCTTCACCGACGTCGACCTCGCGATCGACCGCGGGAGCAAGGTCGTCGTGCTGGGGCTCAACGGTGCCGGCAAGACGACGCTGCTGCGCATTCTCGGCGGCGTCGAGAAGTCCGACACCGGCGAGGTCCACTCCGGGCACGGGCTCAAGCTCGGCTACTACGCGCAGGAGCACGAGACGCTCGACATGGACCGGACGGTCGTCGAGAACCTCAAGTCGTCCGCGCCGGACCTCACCGAGACCCAGGTGCGGTCCGTGCTGGGCTCGTTCCTGTTCTCGGGCGACGACGCCGACAAGCCCGCGCGCGTGCTGTCCGGCGGCGAGAAGACCCGCCTCGCGCTCGCGGCCCTGGTGGTCTCCAGCGCGAACGTCCTGCTGCTCGACGAGCCGACGAACAACCTCGACCCGGCGTCGCGCGAGGAGATCCTCGCGGCCCTGCGCGGCTACGCCGGAGCCGTCGTGCTGGTGTCGCACGACGAGGGCGCCGTCGCGGCGCTCGACCCCGAGCGCGTGCTGCTGCTGCCCGACGGGGACGAGGACCTGTGGAGCCCGGCCTACCTCGACCTCATCGCGCTGGCCTGACCGGCCGGCCCGCTGGACGACGCCCCGGCCGCGCGGACCGGGGCGTCATCCGTCGGCTCAGACGACGCCGAAGGTGGCCAGCCAGCTCGTGACGACGGAGATGTCGACCCGCTGGTAGCCGCCGAGGTACCGGCAGTTCTCGGTGTACCCGTAGCTGGTGACGGCGACGATGCTGCCGTTCAGGAACACCGGACCGCCCGAGTCCCCGAAGCACGTGCCGCCGGTGCCGCGGTTGTCCTTCTCGTTCCCGTTGGTCTGCAGGATCTGCGGGGTGAGCTTCTGACCCGGCATCTCGACGTACCGGCGGATCAGCGGGTAGCTCATCGGCTGGGGCTTCTGCGGGCCCGTCTCCGGCTTGCGGACCTCGGTGCCGTAGCCGACGGCCGTGAACAGCGTCTTGTTGAGCACCGGCTGCGCGAACCCGTCGAGGTAGTTCAGGCTCGCGAGGCCGGCCGGGGCGATCCCCGTGACCGGGTGGTCGAGCACGATGACACCGACGTCGTTCCAGTTGCCGACGTCGGTGAAGTCGGAGTAGTCGGGGTGCGTGTGCGCCGTCCCCGAGAGGTAGCCGGCCGCCTCGATCTCGGCCTGCGTGTAGCCGGCGCTCGGGTCGGCGGCGACCGGGAACGGGGTCGGCGGCTGCTCCGCGATGACGGAGTCGAACGTCACGAGCGTCTTGCCGAGCGTCCCGTCCGTGCAGTGCGCGGCGGTGAGCACCACGGTCGGCGAGACGAGGGTCGCGCTGCACCGGAACCGGCCGTCAGCGCTGTAGAACAGGATCAGTCCGACGTTCGGGTGGGTGTTCCCGTCGGCGGTCCCGCCGGTGCTGGCGAGCGCGGGTGCCGCGCCGAGGGCGGTGAGCCCCAGTGCCATGGCACAGGCGACGACGAACTTGAGCAATCTGGGTCGCATGCGAAGTTCCTCCTGGTTGGTCTGGTGATCCACACCACACCATGCGCGACCCTGGCGCGCCAGCCGATCAGCGGGGCCGCTCCTCGCCGCCCGATCCCTCGCCCAGCTGGGCGTCGATCAGCGCGTCCTCGGCGTCCTCGTCGCGACCACCCCGGCGTCGGGGGGCGTCGGGGGCGGTCGGCGCCCGACGCGGGCGCGGGGTGTCGCGGGTGGGCCACAGCTCCACGCCGTTCGACATCACGGGGGGCGGGGGTGCCACAGGGGCCGCGTCGTCGAGCGCAGCCCGCTCGTCCTGCAGCTCCCGGCGGGCGCCGAGGCAGAACGCGATGAGGCCACCCAGCGCGAACGTCCACCACTGGAACGCGTACGACAGGTGCGACCCGGGGTCGGTGCTCGGCGGCGGGAGCTGGCCCGGCACGGGGGAGACCGCCGGGTCCTCCGACGTCATCGCCACATAGGCGTCGTACGTGTCGCCCTCGACCCCGCCGACGGCGAGCACCTGGTCGACCGAGATCGCCTGGACCTGCCCCGGCGGTGCGTTCCGGGTGGTGGCCGGCTCGTCCTGCCGCAGCCGCGCGGTGAGCGTGACGGACCCCTCGGGTGGGGCCGGTGCCGCGACGTCGGCGCTCGCGTCCTCGCCCGGATCCACCCACCCGCGGTCGACGACGAGCACCGAGCCCGCCTGCGTCGGAGTGGACGCGGTCCCCGCCGAGGCGTCCTCGACGACGAACGGGACGAGCACGTGGTACGCCGGGGCGCCGTCCACGGGCCGGTTGCGCAGCAGGACGGTGGCGTCCGGCTCGTAGTGGCCGACCACGGTCACGCGCTGCCAGACGTCGTCGTCGGTGAGCGCGGTGCCGGTGGCGGGCAGCACGGTGTCGAGCGGCACGGGGTCCGCCGACCAGTTGGTCTCGACCACGGCGATCGCCGCGTCCCGCCAGACGTGGCGGTTCCACTGCCAGCGGCCGAGGAACGTGCACGCGACCGCGACGACGACCCCGAGCAGGACCAGGCCGACGGCGCGGCGGGTCGCGGGGCTCATGACCCGGCGGCGGGCTCGAGCTCCGCCGCAGGGACGACGCCGCGCAGGAAGCCCCGCACGTCGAGGAACTGGCTGAGGTGTTCGCGGTGGTCGTCGCACGCCAGCCAGACCTTCCGGCGCTCCGGCGTGTGCAACGTGGGGTTGTTCCAGAGCAGACCCCACGTGGCGGTCGCGCGGCAGCCGCGGCTGCTGCAGACCAGCTCGTCGACGGCGTCGGGGACGGGGCCGAACAGGCTCACTCGCGACCGTCCTGGCGCTCGTCCGACGGTCCGAGCCCGCGGGGCCCGGTGCCGGGGCCGAGCTCGCGCGGCGTCATGAAGGAGACGTCCGAGTCGCTGCGCTCGCGGCCGGCGTTCGCGAGGAGCACCGCCGAGTACGGCAGCACGACGGCGGCGACGATGAGGACGAGGGAGGCCCACAACGGGATGTGGCCCCAGCTGAGGACGGCGCCGGCGAAGCAGATCACGCGGATCCCCATCTGGACGAGGTAGCGCTTCTGCCGGCGGGCCATGTCGTCGGCGAGCGCCTCGGGCGCCGAGGTGATGCGGTGGATCTCACCCGGGGGGACCTCCGGGTGCCGACGGTTGCTGCTCACCACCTGATGGTAGTCCGGCTGGGCTGAGGCGATGCTGAGGGACGGTGTTGTGCAGGTCCCACAACGTCGTGGGACGAACATGGGCGCGGACCCTGCCGTGACGTGCGGCGGACGTCGGATAGCGTCGTGTCCCGTGCCAGAGACTTCCGACAACACCAGCACCCCCACCCCGCGCAGCGTCCTCGTCACCGGTGCCAACCGCGGCATCGGGCGCGCGATCGCCGAGCGGTTCGTGGCGAACGGCGACAAGGTGGCCACGATCTACCGCTCGGGCGAGCTCCCGGCCGGCGTCCTCGGCGTGGTCGGCGACGTGCGGGACACCGCCAGCGTGGACGCGGCGTTCGCGCAGATCGAGGCCGCGCACGGCCCGGTCGAGGTGCTCGTCGCCAACGCGGGCGTGACGCGCGACCAGCTGCTCATGCGGATGACCGACGAGGAGTTCTCCGAGGTCCTCGACGTCAACCTCACGGGCGCCTTCCGCTGCGCCCGCCGTGCCAGCAAGGGCATGATCCGGCTGCGCCGCGGGCGGATCATCTTCATCTCCTCGGTGGTCGGGCTCTACGGCTCGGCCGGCCAGGTGAACTACGCGGCCTCGAAGTCGGCGCTCGTCGGGATGGCACGGTCCATCACCCGGGAGCTGGGCGGCCGGGCGATCACCGCGAACGTGGTGGCCCCCGGCTTCATCGACACCGACATGACGCGTGCGCTGCCCGAGGACAGGCAGAAGGCGTACCGCGAGTCGATCCCGCTGGGCCGGTTCGCCGAGCCCGACGAGGTGGCCGGCGTGGTCGAGTTCGTCGCCTCGGACGCGGCGGGCTACATCTCCGGCGCGGTCATCCCGGTCGACGGCGGCCTCGGCATGGGCCACTGATCCTCTTCCTGAAGCACGGCGACAACGAGAACGGAACGCACATGGGTCTGCTCGACGGCAAGAAGCTCCTGGTCACCGGCGTCCTCACGGACGGCTCGATCGCCTTCCACGTGGCGCGCCTGGCGCAGCAGGAGGGCGCCGAGGTGCTGCTGACCTCGTTCGGCCGCCAGTTCCGCCTCACGCAGGCGATCGCGCGCCGGCTCCCCAAGGAGGCGCAGGTCCTCCAGCTCGACGTCACCGACGCCGACGACCTCGCCGCCCTCGAGGGCCGCGTCCGCGAGGCCGGGTTCGACGCGCTGGACGGCGTCGTGCACTCGATCGGCTTCGCGCCCCAGTCCGTCATGGGCGGCAACTTCCTGGCCGGTGAGTGGGCGGACGTCGCCACCGCCCTGGAGGTCAGCGCCTACTCGCTGAAGTCCCTCGCCGTGGCCACACAGCCGCTGCTGGGCACCGGCGGGTCGATCGTCGGGCTCACCTTCGATGCCCGGTACGCCTGGCCGGTCTACGACTGGATGGGCGTCGCCAAGGCGGCCTTCGAGTCGACCGCGCGCTACCTGGCCCGCGACCTCGGCCCGCACGGCATCCGCGTGAACCTGGTCTCGGCCGGCCCGATCCGCACCACCGCCGCCAAGTCGATCCCCGGCTTCGAGGCGATGGAGGGCGGCTGGCCCGAGCGTGCGCCGCTCGGCTGGGACGCGTTCGACCCCGAGCCGACGGCCCGTGGGGTCGCCGCGCTGCTCTCGGACTGGTTCCCGGCGACCACGGGCGAGATCGTGCACGTCGACGGCGGCTACCACGCGATGGGTCTGTGACCCTGCGCACGGAGCCCGAGGGGTGGGACGCTGAGCGCGTGACGCCCGACACCGGCACCCGGCGACTGCTGCTGCTACGTCATGCCAAGGCCGAGCACCCGGACCTCATCGCGGACATCCAGCGCCCGCTCTCGCTCGTCGGTCGGCGTCAGTCGGCCAAGGTGGGGGCGGCGCTGGCGGCGGAGGACCTCGTCCCGGACCTCGTGCTGTGCTCGTCCAGCGTGCGGACCCGGCAGACGTGGGACCTGGTCCGTGGCTCGCTGGGCGCGGACCCGACCGTCCAGTTCCTCGAGGACCTGTACTACGCCGGGTCCCACGCGCTCGTCGAGCTGGTGCGCGCCGTGCCGCGGGACGTGCGGACGCTGCTGGTCGTGGGCCACGAGCCGACGATGTCGCAGGCGGCCGTCGTCCTGGCCGGGCCTGACTCGGACCCGACCACGCTCGCCCGTGTCCGGGTCGGCGTGCCGACGGCCAGCTGGTCGCTGCTCGAGGTGGCCGACTGGGACGAGCTGGTCAGCGGTGCGGCGTCCCTGCGCCGGCTCGCGATCCCGGAGTGAGCTCAGTACAGCTCGCGCAGCGCACGGGTGCGTCCTGAGTCGGTCGCGAGGTCGGTGCCGGCGCTGACGAGGTCGATGCCGCCGATCAGCGGCCGGCGGGCGATCTCGCGCACCGTGGGGTCGCTCATCGCACCCACGAGCAGCCCGGCGACGGACGCCCCGTCGACGACGTCGAACGGCCGCGCGTGGAACCGGGAGGTCCGCTCGGGCACGGCGGGCGTGACTCCGAGTCCGTTGTGCCGCCGCACCAGCTCCGCGAGGACCGCGCCGAGCCGCTCCTGCCGCTCCTCCCAGCCGCCGGCCGCCAGGGTGTCTGCCATGGACCGCCGCAGGGGCTCCGTCGAGGTGAGACGCGCGAGCGCCGTGCCGAGCCACTTGTCGTACGGCGCGTACCGGCGCTCCTGCAGGAACGCCAGCTGGCTCGCGGTCCGGCACACCCGGGCGGTGATCATCCGCGACCCGAGGTCGTCCCCGGCCATGCCGGCGCGCGGGGCGAGGTGCTCGTCCTGCCCGATCGCCGACCACGCCGCGGCCTGCTGGTAGAGCCAGACGTCCCGCGGGTAGAACCGCAGGCGCGCACGGACGGCCTCGAGACCGAGGTCGTCGTGGAAGACGGCGCCGGCGGTGATCGAGAGCAGCCGTTGCTGGGGCACGACGAGCCAGTCCGCCGGCGTCACGGGGTCGACCGGACCGAGCACGCGGCCGAGCAGGGAGTCGAGCGTGAGGATCTCGACACGGTGGTCGGCGCCCCCGGGGCCTCGCGTGCCGTCCGGTGCCGGTGCTGCCGCTCCCGTGGTCCAGCCGGCGATCGCGGCGGGCAGGCGGCCGCGGAGCTCCGCGTGCAGGCCGGCGCCGTGCGCGGCGTGGTCCGACTCCGACAGGAGCAGCTGCAGCCGCGGGCCCCAGTCGTGGTCGGTCGACGTGAGATCGTCGAACCCGAGCACGTCGGAGCCCGGCCCGACGAGCGCGGCCGTGTGCGGGAGGTCGCGCGCGACGAGGATCGGGCGGACCTCGTCGTACAGCAGCCGTGCGAGGTCCAGACCCGGCACGAACTCGCTCACCGCGCGAAGACCGGGAGGTCGAGCACGGCGTCCAGCCGGTCCCGGACCACCGCGTCGGCGGCCTCGCAGACCAGCGGCTTGGCGTTGTAGGCGATGCCGAAGCCGGCCGCCGCGAGCATGTCGAGGTCGTTGGCGCCGTCGCCGATCGCGATCGTGCGCTCCATCGGGATCCCCACGGACGCGGCGTACTCCCGCAGCGTCTCGGCCTTGGCGGCTCGGTCCACGACGGCGCCGCTGACCCTGCCGGTGAGGTGACCGTCGACGACCTCGAGCGCGTTCGCCCTGGTCAGCGTGATGCCGAGGGTCGCGGCGAGCGGGCGGACGATCTCGATGAACCCGCCGGAGACGAGCCCGACGGGCCACCCCCGGGCGTCCAGCTCGGCGACGAGCTCGCGCGCGCCGGGGGAGAGCTCCACCTCGGCGAGCACGTCCGCCAGCACCGACTCCGGCAGGCCCGCGAGCGTGGCCACGCGCTCGTGCAGCGACGCGGCGAAGTCGATCTCGCCCCGCATGGCGCGCTCGGTGATCTCGGTGACGAGCTCCTCGGAGCCCGCGCGCGCCGCGAGCATCTCCACGACCTCACCCGTGATGAAGGTCGAGTCGACGTCCATGACGACGAGGCGGGGCTGGGGGACGCTCACGGAACCGCAGGGTAGTGCCGGGCACGGGGTGGCCGTGCCGACGGCTCACTCCTCGATGATCGTGCCCTTCGGGACGACGGTGATGCCCGACTCCGTGACGGTGAAGCCGCGCGCCCGGTCGTGGTCGTGGTCGAGCCCGATGCGGACGCGCTCGGGGACGACGACGTTCTTGTCGATGATCGCCCGGTGGACCTGGGCGTACCGGCCGATGTGGACGTCGTCGAAGAGCACCGAGTCCGTGACCTGCGCCCACGAGTGCAGGCGGACGCCGGGCGAGAGCACCGACCCCGACACGGTCGCGCCGGAGACCAGCACGCCCGGCGAGACGACCGAGTCCACCGCGTGGCCGAGCCGGCCCGCGCCGGCGTGGATGAACTTGGCGGGCGCCAGACTGGTGTAGCCGCTGTAGAGCGGCCACTCGTCGTTGTAGAGGTTGAACACCGGCTCGATCGAGATGAGGTCGATGTTCGCCTCGTAGAACGCGTCGATCGTCCCGACGTCGCGCCAGTAGTCGCGGTCGCGCGGCGTGGAGCCGGGGACGTCGTTGCGCAGGAAGTCGTAGACGCCGGCGGTGCCGCGCTCGACGAAGTACGGGGCGATGTCGCCGCCCATGTCGTGCCGCGAGCTCACGTTCTCGGCGTCGGCGGTGACTGCAGCGACGAGCGCGTTCGCGTTGGCCACGTAGTTGCCCATCGACGCGAGGATCTCGCCGGGGGAGTCGGCCAGGCCGACCGGGTCCGTCGGCTTCTCGCGGAACGCGGCGATGCGGGTCGGGTCCGTCGGGTCGACCTCGATGACGCCGAACTGGTCGGCCTCCTCGATGGGCTGGCGGATGGCGGCGACGGTGAACTCGGCGCCGGAGGCGATGTGGGCGTCGACCATCTGGGAGAAGTCCATGCGGTAGACGTGGTCCGCGCCGACCACGACGACGATGTCGGGTCGCTCGTCCTCGATGATGTTGAGGCACTGGTAGATCGCGTCCGCGCTGCCCAGGTACCAGTGCTTGCCCACGCGCTGCTGCGCCGGGACGGCCGCGACGTAGTTGCCGAGCAGCGGCGACATGCGCCACGTCTTGGACACGTGCCGGTCGAGGCTGTGCGACTTGTACTGCGTCAGCACGATGACGTGCAGGTACCGCGAGTTGATGACGTTCGACAGGGCGAAGTCGACGAGCCGGTACAGCCCCCCGAAGGGCACCGCCGGCTTGGCACGGTCGGCGGTGAGGGGCATCAGTCGTTTGCCCTCCCCACCTGCGAGGACGATAGCGAGGACGCGCGGCGCTGCCATGGCTACGACCCTAGGCCCCCGACGCGGTCCCAGCGAGGCGTGTTCCGCCCGGCGCGCTAGCGTGTCGGCGGGAGAACCGGTCGTCGGTGCCGGTGACGAGGGGATGGTTGAAGTGCGTGTCGACCTGCTGACCCGGGAGTACCCGCCGTTCATCTACGGCGGCGCAGGCGTCCACGTCGCGGGGCTCTCCCGCGTCCTCGAACGGACGATCGACGTGCGCGTCCACTGCTTCGACGGTCCGCGCGACGCCCCGGGTGTCACCGGGTACTCGGTGCCCACCGAGCTCGCTGCGGCCAACTCGGCGCTGCAGACGTTCGGCATCGACCTCGAGATGGCCGACGCGGTCGGCAAGGTCGGCGCCGACGGCATCGCGTCCGACCTGGTGCACTCCCACACCTGGTACGCCAACCTGGGCGGCCACCTGGCCGGCCTGCTGCACGGCCTGCCCCACGTGGTCAGCGCGCACAGCCTCGAGCCGCTGCGGCCGTGGAAGGCCGAGCAGCTGGGCGGTGGCTACGCCCTGTCGAGCTGGGCGGAGAAGACCGCGTACGAGGGTGCGGCCGCCGTGATCGCGGTGAGCGGGGGGATGCGCGACGACATCCTGCGCGCGTACCCCAAGGTCGACCCGGCGTTGGTCAAGGTGGTGCACAACGGCATCGACCTGGACCAGTGGCAGCGACCGACCGACGACGAGGCGGTCGCCCGGGCCGACGTGACCGTGCGTGCGCTGGGCATCGACCCGTCCCGGCCCGCCGTGGTGTTCGTCGGCCGGATCACCCGGCAGAAGGGCCTGCCGTACTTCCTGCGCGCGGCCGAGCTGCTGCCGCCGGACGTCCAGGTGGTGCTCTGCGCCGGAGCGCCCGACACCCCGGCGATCATGGCTGAGGTCACGGGCCTGGTCGACCTGCTGCGGACGAAGCGGTCGGGCGTGGTGTGGATCGAGCAGATGCTGCCGCGCGACGAGCTCATCGCCGTCCTCATGCACGGCACCGTGTTCGCCTGCCCGTCGATCTACGAGCCCCTGGGCATCGTCAACCTCGAGGCGATGGCCGTGGGGCTGCCGGTCGTCGGGACGGCCACGGGCGGCATCCCCGAGGTGATCGACGACGGCGTCACGGGGCGGCTGGTGCCGATCGACCAGCTGCAGGACGGCACGGGGACCCCGGTGGACCCGGACCGGTTCGTCGCGGACCTGGCGGCGGCCTTCACCGACGTGCTCGGCAACACCGCGCGGACCGCGGAGTGGGGGATCGCGTCGCGCCGGCGGGTCGAGGACCACTTCACGTGGGAGGCGATCGCCGAGCGGACGCTCGAGGTGTACAGGGGGGCGTTGGCCTGACGGGCTCAGGGGCGTTGGCCTGACGTGCCCAGCGGCTCCGGCCTACGGGCTGAGCTGGGACGACGCCGCAGCCATCGCCCGACGGGCCATGCGGTCGACCTCGCGCAGCGCCGTGGAGCGCTGGTCCGCCTGCCACAGGTTCACCGCCGCGCCGTCGTCCTGGGTGGCCAGCGCGACGATGGCGCGCAGCCGTGCGGCGCTGGACAGCACGCGGACCCGGCGGCCGTCGAGCCCGTCCGGCAGCCGCCAGGCCGGCAGTTCGAGCTCGCGCAGCGCGGCGACCGTCTCGGCCGCGTCGGGCCGCCAGCGGGCGATGTCGAGCTTCACCAGCGCCTCCGTCGCCTGCAGCAGCCCCTGGCGCAGCTCACGCTCGGCGTCCTGGAGCGTCCCGGTCCGGGCGTGCGCCGCGTGCCGCCAGTCGGGGACGTCCGAGACTTCCCACGTCACCAGGTGCCCGGGCTCGAGGTCGGAGCCGAAGCGCTCGACGACGGGCACGGCCACGAGGCACGCGGTCGGGGTGCGGACGAGCACGGCCTCGCCGGCCTCCGTCGCGGCCGAGCTCACCGCTGCGGGCGTCGGCCCCGGGTCGCCCGGCACGGGCAGGACGGCCGCCACGTCGCGCGGTGAACCCGCGCACGCGTCCAGCAGCGTGCCCAGCGGCTCGTCGGTGATGTCGTCGCGCAGGGGGTCGTCCGCGGCCGGCCGGCGCTGGACCGTGTGCGGCTCGTCGTCGGACTGCACGGCGTCGACGAGCACGGAGCGATCGGCCTTGTCGTCCGACAGCCACAGGGCGAGCAGCACGGAGCGGGGGAGCTCCAGGATGAGGTCCACCGGACAACCGTAGATCGTGACCCAATGCACGGCCGAGCGGCCCGTCGCAGCCCGCCCACGTGCGGCTCGACGGTTAGGGTCATGCCCATGACCGACGTGCTCGACCTGCAGGCCGTGACGATCCGCCGGGGAACGACGACGATCCTCGACGAGGTGACGTGGACGGTCCGCGAGGGTGAGCGGTGGGTGGTGCTCGGCCGCAACGGCGCCGGCAAGACCACGCTGCTCCAGGTCGCCTCCGGGCGCATGCACCCGAGCAGCGGGACCGCGGACCTGCTGGGCTCGCGGATGGGCCGGGTCGACGTCTTCGAGCTGCGCCCCCGCATCGGCCTGTCGAGCGCGTCGCTGGCGGACCGGATCCCGGCGGGTGAGCGGGTCAAGGACGTCGTGCTCACCGCCGCGTACGGCGTGACGGGCCGCTGGCGCGAGGAGTACGAGTCGCTGGACGAGTCGCGCGCCACGGACCTGCTCGCCGCCTTCGGGGTGGCGCACCTGTCCGACCGGTACTTCGGGACCCTGTCCGAGGGTGAGCGCAAGCGCGTGCAGATCGCGCGCTCGCTGATGACCGACCCCGAGCTGCTGCTGCTCGACGAGCCGGCCGCCGGGCTGGACCTCGGGGGGCGCGAGGAGCTCGTCGCGGCGCTGGCGGAGCTGGCGGCCGACCGCCGTTCGCCGGTGCTGGTGCTGGTCACGCACCACGTCGAGGAGATCCCGCCCGGCTTCACGCACATCCTGCTGCTGCGCGAGGGCAAGGCGTTCGCGCAGGGGCCGATCGACCAGGTGCTCACGCCGGAGACGCTCTCGGGCGCCTTCGACCTGCCGCTGGTCGTCGACAGGATCGGCGGCCGTTGGGCCGCTCGGGCGGACTCGTCACAGGGTTGAGGTTGCGCCAACCCTTCGCAAAGAAAAAGCCTAGTATCGATGGGGACGCGGGATCCATCGACGGACTCCGCCCCGACCGAGGGAGTGGGCCCCGATGGGTTGGCTGTGGTGGATCGGTGCGGCGCTCGTGCTGGGCATCCTCGAGATGCTCTCGCTCGACCTGGTGCTCATCATGTTCGCCGGCGGAGCCTTGGCGGGAGCCGCAGCCTATGGGCTCGGCGCCCCGGTCGGCGTCCAGATCATCGTGGCGGCCTTGACCTCGGTGGTCCTGCTGGCCACGCTGCGGCCGTTCCTGCTCAAGCGCCTGCGTGAGCGCACCCCGCTGATCGAGACGAACTCGGCCGCGCTCGTCGGGCAGGAGGCGGTCGTCGTCTCGACCGTCACCGTCGAGGGGGGCCGCGTGAAGCTCAACGGCGAGGTCTGGAGCGCGCGCGTCGACGTCGCGCAGGCGATCCCGCCGGGCACCGAGGTGCGCGTCTCGCGCATCGACGGCGCGACCGCGGTCGTCGCGCCCGTCGCGGGCCTCTGACGCAGACCCCATCGACGTTCGACCCGCGGGCAGCGAGTCCGCGCCAATTCAGGAGGCTTGATGTTCTTGGACAACGTTGGCTCGGGCACGATCGCCGCCTACATCGTCGGCGCTCTGATCCTGCTGTTCGTCATCACCGCCCTGGTGCGGGCGGTGCGGATCGTGCCGCAGGCGACCGCGGTGGTCGTCGAGCGGCTCGGGCGGTACTCACGGACGCTGGACGCCGGCCTGCACCTGCTCATCCCGTTCGTCGACCGGGTGCGCGCGAGCGTCGACCTGCGCGAGCAGGTGGTGTCCTTCCCGCCGCAGCCTGTGATCACGTCCGACAACCTCGTGGTCAGCATCGACACCGTCATCTACTTCCAGGTGACCGAGCCGAAGTCGGCGGTCTACGAGATCGCCAACTACATCCAGGGCATCGAGCAGCTCACGGTCACGACCCTGCGCAACGTCGTCGGCTCGATGGACCTCGAGCAGACGCTGACCAGCCGCGACCAGATCAACGGCCAGCTGCGCGGCGTGCTCGACGAGGCGACCGGCAAGTGGGGCGTGCGCGTCAACCGCGTCGAGCTCAAGTCGATCGACCCGCCCGAGAGCATCAAGGGTTCGATGGAGCAGCAGATGCGCGCGGAGCGTGACC
This sequence comes from Cellulomonas sp. P2_F12, assembly GCF_056403775.1. Lineage (NCBI taxonomy): Bacteria > Bacillati > Actinomycetota > Actinomycetes > Micrococcales > Cellulomonadaceae > Cellulomonas > Cellulomonas sp. P2_F12. The sequence goes on from NZ_JBFUEV010000010.1 coordinate 44,808, forward strand.
GTCGCGCCACGATCCTCACGGCCGAGGGCATCAAGCAGTCGCAGATCCTCACGGCCGAGGGGCAGAAGCAGGCAGCGATCCTCACGGCCGAGGGCAACGCCCAGGCCGCGATCCTCAACGCCGAGGGCGAGGCACGCGCCATCCTGCAGGTGTTCGACGCCGTGCACCGCGGCGACGCCGACCCGAAGCTGCTGGCCTACCAGTACCTGCAGATGCTGCCGAAGATCGCGGCGACCCCGTCGAACAAGATGTGGTTCCTGCCGTCCGAGCTGACCAGCGCGCTGGGGGTGTTCGCCAAGGGCTTCGGCGGCGCGTTCACGCCCGACGACAGCGGGCGCCCCGCCGGTACCTCGCCGCTCGGCGACGACCTGCCGCCGACGACGCTCACGGACCCGGCGGTGGCGCTGGCCGAGGCGCGGCGCGAGTCGGCGGCGGCGACGGCTGACGCGACCAGCTCGGGGACGCTGAGCGGGCGCCCGTTCGACCCGGGCGTCGAGCTGGGCCAGCGGCCCGGCAGGGGAGCGGTGCCGCCACGCGCGGCGCAGCCGCCCGAGCCGCCTCAGGACGCCCCCGGGGCGTGACGGGAAGGGGCCGGGTCGTCCGTCGACCCGGCCCTCACTCGTTGGTGGGGGGGCGTTCGCTCACAGCGAACATGGGTCGAGAACTTCCGGAGTGAGTGCTCACTCAGTTACCCTCGCCGGATGGAGATGGTCACCGGTGCCGTACGCGCGGGTCGGGCCGCGCCGTTGCCGCCCGACGAGCGTCGCGCCGCGATCCTGCTGGCCGTGCGACCCGTGCTGCTGGCCCGTGGCGCCGCGGTCACGTCGCGCGAGCTCGCCGAGGCCGCCGGAGTGGCGGAGGGGACGCTCTTCCGGGTGTTCACCGACAAGGTGACGCTCATCCGCGAGGCCGTGCTCGCCGCGGTCGACCCGGCCGACTCGATCCCGGAGATCGCGGCGATCGACCGGACGCTCCCGCTGCGCGACAAGCTGCTCCTCCTGATGACCCAGGCGCAGGCCCACGTGGGCGACGCGATGCGCTGGATGGGCCTGCTGCACGAGGTCGGGCGGCTGGAGCCGGCCGGGCCGACCCCGCAGAACCGCGAGGCCGCGATCCGGCAGTGGGGACTGCGGCAGCAGGCGGGGACCGCCGCCGTGACGGCCGTGGTCGCGGAGCTCCTGGAGCCCGACATCGGCGCGCTGCGCCTGCCGGTCGTCGACGTCATCGACCTGTTTAACACCGTGCTGATCGGAGCGACGATGCGTACCGTCGACGCCGCTCGCCGGGGGCTCGACACCGGACCGCCGGACCCGGAGAAGCTGGTCGACCTCATCCTCCACGGCGTCCTCGCCCCCACCCCGACCGACAGGAGCTCATGATGCTGATCAAGCTGCTCAGGGAGCATCTCAAGCCGTACCAGGGTGCGGTGGTCGCGGTGGTCGTGCTGCAGCTGGTGCAGACGATGGCCACGCTGTACCTGCCCAGCCTCAACGCCCGGATCATCGACGACGGTGTGGTGAAGGGGGACACGACCGAGATCCTGCGCCTCGGCGGCATCATGCTCGCGGTGAGCTTCGTCCAGGTGATCGCCGCGATCATCGCCGTCTACTACGGCTCCCGGACCGCCATGGCGTTCGGGCGTGACGTGCGCGAGCGGCTGTTCGGTCAGGTGCAGACGTTCTCGGCGCAGGAGGTGGCCAAGTTCGGGGCGCCGACTCTCATCACGCGCACGACGAACGACGTCCAGCAGGTGCAGATGGTCACGATGATGACCTTCACGATGATGATCATGGCGCCGATCATGCTGGTCGGCGGCGTGATCATGGCGATGCGCGAGGACGTGGTCCTGTCCGGCATCCTGCTGGTCTCCGTGCCGGTGCTCGGCCTGATCATCGGCCTGATCATCTCGCGGATGGTCCCGTACTTCCGGTCGATGCAGAAGCGGATCGACGGGATCAACCGGGTGCTGCGCGAGCAGATCGCCGGCGTGCGCGTGGTCCGCGCCTTCGTCCGTGAGCGCCGCGAGTCGCAGCGGTTCGACGGCGCGAACGCGGACCTCTACGACACGTCGCTGCGCGTCGGCAAGCTCATGGCTCTGATGTTCCCGTCGGTCATGGTCGTGCTCAACGTCACGAGCGTCGCGGTGCTCTGGTTCGGCGCGTACCGCGTGGACTCGGGCGCCATGCAGATCGGCCAGCTCACGGCGTTCCTGTCGTACATCGCCTACATCCTGATCGCGGTCATGATGTCGACGATGATGTTCGTGATGGTCCCGCGGGCCGTCGTCTCGTCGGAGCGCATCGGTGAGGTGCTCACGACCGACACGTCCGTCGTCCCGTCGCAGCACCCCGTCGGGCTCACGGGCAATCGGCCCGGCCTGCTGGAGCTGCGGGGCGTCGAGTTCCGGTACCCGGGCGCCGAGCGCTCGGTGCTGCACGGCGTCGACCTGGTCGCGGAGCCCGGCAGGACCACCGCCATCATCGGCTCGACCGGTTCGGGCAAGACGACCCTGGTGAACCTGATCCCGCGGCTGTTCGACGTGACCGGCGGCTCCGTGCTGCTCGACGGGGTCGACGTGCGCGACCTCGACCCGGACCAGCTGTGGACGCAGATCGGCCTGGTCCCGCAGAAGCCGTACCTGTTCGCCGGGACGGTGCGGTCGAACCTGGAGTACGGCAAGCCCGGGGCGTCCGACGAGGAGCTGTGGCACGCGCTCGAGGTCGCGCAGGCCCGCCCGTTCGTCGAGGCGCTGGCCGAGGGGCTCGACGCCCCGATCTCGCAGGGCGGCACCAACGTGTCCGGCGGGCAGCGACAACGGCTCGCCATCGCGCGCGCGCTCGTGCGCAAGCCGTCCGTGTTCCTGTTCGACGACTCGTTCTCCGCACTCGACTACGCCACGGACGCGGCGCTGCGCGCGGCGCTCGTGCCCGAGACGCGGGACGCGACCGTGCTGGTCGTCGCGCAACGGGTGGCCACCATCCGGCACGCGGACTCGATCGTCGTGATGGAGGACGGCCTGGTGGTCGGTGTGGGCACCCACAGCGAGCTGCTGGAGTCGTCGGAGACCTACCGGGAGATCGTGTACTCGCAGGTCAGCGTGGAGGAGGCGGCATGAGCACCGACGAGCGCCAGGCACCCGCACAGCGGATGCCCCCGCAGCGCCGCGGCCCCGGGGGCGGCGGTCCCATGATGAACATGGGCATGCCCGGGGAGAAGTCGATGAACTTCCGCGGGTCCGCCCGGCGGTTCCTGGGCGAGATGCGCGGCGAGCGCTGGCCCATGGTGGCGATCATCGCGATGGGCACGGCATCGGTGGTCCTGGCGGTCATCGGACCCAAGCTGCTGGGCAACGCGACGAACGTCATCTTCGCCGGCGTGATCGGCAAGCAGCTCCCGGCCGGGAGCACCAACGCCCAGGCGGTCGACGCCCTGCGGGCCGCGGGTCAGACGTCACAGGCCAACATCGTCGAGTCGTCTGGCGCGGTGCCCGGAGTCGGGATCGACTTCACGCACCTGCGCAACATCCTGCTGGTCGTCCTCGCGATCTACCTGGGCTCGTTCCTGTTCGGGTGGCTGCAGGGCCGCATGACGGCCGTCGTCGTGCAGCGCGTGGTCTACCAGATGCGTCAGCGGGTCGAGGCGAAGCTGTCCCGGCTGCCCCTGAAGTACCACGACGGCCAGCCGCGCGGCGAGCTGCTGAGCCGCGTCACCAACGACATCGACAACGTCGCCCAGACGCTGCAGCAGACGCTCTCGCAGTTGATCACCTCGGTGCTGACGGTCGTCGGCGTGCTCGTGATGATGTTCGTGATCTCGCCCCTGCTCGCGGTGATCGCGCTGGTCACCGTGCCGCTGTCCATCTGGATCGCGGGGGCGATCGCCAAGCGCTCCCGCCCGCAGTTCATGAAGCAGTGGGCCGTGACCGGCCAGCTCAACGCCCACATCGAGGAGATGTACACGGGCCACTCGCTGGTCACCGTCTTCGGTCGCCAGAAGGAGTCGGCGCAGACGTTCGCGGAGCGTAACCAGAGCCTCTACGAGTCGAGCTTCAAGGCGCAGTTCATCTCGGGGATCATCCAGCCGGCCCTCGGGTTCGTGGCCAACCTGAACTACGTGATCGTCGCGGTGGTGGGTGGCCTGCAGGTGGCGTCGGGCACGCTGACGCTCGGCAGCGTGCAGGCGTTCATCCAGTACAGCCGCCAGTTCACCCAGCCGATCACCCAGATCGCGTCCATGGCGAACCTGCTGCAGTCGGGCGTCGCCTCGGCCGAGCGCGTGTTCGAGCTGCTCGACGCCGAGGAGCAGGAGCCCGACCCGGTCGAGCCGGTGCAGCCGGTCCAGCCGCTCCAGGGCCGTGTCGCGTTCGAGAACGTGGCATTCAGCTACTCGCCGGAGAAGCCGCTGATCCGGGACCTGTCCCTGGTGGCCGAGCCGGGTCAGACGATCGCGATCGTCGGACCGACCGGCGCCGGCAAGACGACCCTGGTCAACCTCCTGATGCGCTTCTACGAGGTCGACGACGGCCGGATCACGCTGGACGGCGTCGACGTGCGGGACATGACCCGCGACGCGCTGCGCTCGCAGATGGGCATGGTGCTGCAGGACACGTGGCTCTTCGGCGGCACGCTCGCGGAGAACATCGCGTACGGCGTCGAGCACGCGACGCAGGACGAGATCGTCGAGGCCGCGGTCGCGACCCACGTCGACCGCTTCGTGCGCACGCTGCCCGACGGGTACGAGACCAAGGTCGACGACGAGGGCGCGAACGTCTCGGCGGGGGAGAAGCAGCTGCTCACCATCGCCCGCGCGTTCCTGGCCGACCCCGCGATCCTCATCCTCGACGAGGCCACGTCGTCCGTCGACACCCGCACCGAGGTGCTGGTCCAGCAGGCGATGAACGCGCTGCGGCACGGACGGACGTCGTTCGTCATCGCGCACCGGCTGTCCACCATCCGCGACGCCGACACCATCCTGGTGATGGAGGCCGGCGCGATCGTGGAGCAGGGCTCGCACGACGAGCTCCTCGCGGCCGGCGGCGCGTACGCGCGGCTGTACGCGAGCCAGTTCGCGGCCGCGGTGGCGCCCGTGGACTGAGCCCGCCCCTGTCATCACGGCCCCCGGTGCGCGTAATGTCCGCAATGTCTGATTGGCGGCGATGCCAACGGGGGGCGCGATGAGCGAGGTCGACGGGGACAGCACGGCGGCGCAGGCGGCCGACGACGGGGTCCGGGTGCTCGAGATCCGGATCCACGGCGTCGGCAACACGCCTCCGCAGGGCACGCTGGGCGTCGACGTCGACAAGGTCGTGCGCACGCGCGGCGACGACCTGGCCAGCTTCTGGGAGACCAAGGAGCAGCAGGCGGCCGAGCAGCCGGCCGCGGGCGACACCCCGTCGGCGGTGCGGGCGCGGCACGTCGAGGCGTACTCGTGGGGCTCGCTGGCGCGCGCGAGCGCCCTGCCCGGGCTGGGCTTCGTGGCAGGTCTCGGGCAAGCGGCCATCCGGGCGGCATGGACCTTCGTGATCCCGCTCGGCATCGCGAACGCCGCCTACTGGGCGCGCCGGATCCCCGAGGACCGCTTCTCGACACCCGGGCGCGACGGCGTCGCCCCCGGGACGACGACGGCTCCGTTCGGTGCCGCCGCGGTCCGGCTGTTCTGCCTGACGCTGACGCTGCTGCTCGTCGCGACGTTCGCGATCGCGTCGGTCGACATCGTGGGCACCCAGTGCTTCGGAGCGCTGGAGGACAAGACCCCTGCGGCCGACCCGCGCGAGGTGTCCAGGCTGGTCTGCGCCCAGCTCCCCAGCGCCGTCCGGTCGATGGCCGGGATGAGCGACGGACAGCGGATCGCCGTCCTCGCCCTCGTCCCGGTCGCGCTGCTCGTCCTGCTCGTCCTCCTCGCCGCGAGCGGCCGCACCCGGTTCGACGCACGCGTCTCCGTGACCCGCGCCGTCAAGGGCGGGACGACGACCGACGCGCCGTGGAAGGGCACGCCGGTGCTCGCCCGGACGGGGTTCTGGCGCACCGCGGCCCGCAGCAGCAAGGACTCGACGATGCACGTCGCGAGCGGGCTCGCACTGGTCGCCGGCTACCTCGCCTACCAACGGTGGACCGGGATCGCGTCGCCCGGCCTGCTCGGGTCCGACGGGCTCTGGGTCGCGCTCTTCTGCGTCGCCGCCCTGCTGATCTTCGGCGTCGCCTTCCGGGTCGTCTCCGTGACGACCGGGTTCCCCGACATCGTGGCCGAGGACCCGCCCGTGATCCCGCGCCGGCTCGGACGGGTGCTGCTGCGGGTGTTCTCGCACCGGATCCTGTGGCTGGGGGCTCTGGGTCTGCTCGGCGTCGAGCTGGTCCTGCTCGCGTTGTCGGGCGACTACCTGCCGGGCGCCCGGGAGGGCGAGGTCCAGGCGGTGTCCTACGCGTCCGACGCGCTGGCGACGGCCCTGGTGAGCCTGCTCGTGCTGCTGTGCATCGTCGGGGTCGGGCTGCGCCGGGGAGCCCGCGGACCGATGTGGATGGGGCTCGTGCTGGCGATCGTGCTCTTCGGGCTCGCGGCCGCGGTGCTGGGCGTCCGCTCGCAGAGCGACCCCGCGTGGATCGCCGCGGTCGTCGTCGTGGTGCTGCTGGTCGCGCTTGTCGCCCACGTGGTGAACGGCGACAAGGGGACCGAGACGGCGACGCTCGACGGCGCTGAGCCGACGACGGCCCGGTCGCGGAACAAGTACGAGGGGTGGGCGGGGACGGCTCCCGCGGTCTTCATGACGCTCGCGGCGGGGCTCGCCGTGCTCATGAGCAGCCTGGTCGTCGTCGGCGTCGCCGCGCTCCTCGAAGCACCGGAGGCGCCCCAGCCGGCCGGCTCGGGTGCGGAGCCCGGCGTGATCGCGATCCCCGCGACGCCGCGCAGCCCGGAGAGCTCAGTCGTCGGCACCCATCATGTCCTCGCCGCGCCGACGGTGTTCACCGCCTTCGGCTGGGCCACCATCGCCGTCCTCGTCGGCCTCGTGGCCCTCGCCGGCCTGATCGCCTGGCGCGGCCTGCGTGCCCCGGAGATCCCGGTGCGCCCGCGCGCGTCCTACCTCGGCCTCGGACGGCTCAGCCCGGCCGGCGCGGAGGTCGTGATGGACGCGCGACGCGCGGCCGCGATGGCGCAGCGGGCGGAGATCGCGGTCGGCGGCTTCGCCGTGCTGCTCGCGGGCGCCCTCGCGTTCGCGCTGGGTGCGGCGGTGCTCGCCGCCATCCGGGCACCGTCGGCCGACTCGCTGGGGTGCCGGGCCGTCTGCTCCAGCACGTCGCTGCGCGTCGCCGTCGCCGCGCTCATCGCCGGTGTGGCGGCGGCCGTCCTGAGCAACGCCCTCGCGGGCACCCGCTCCGGTTCGGCTCGGCCGTGGGGGTTCCTGTGGGACCTCCAGTGCTTCCTCCCGCGAGCCGCGCACCCGTTCGGCCCGCCGTGCTACTCCGAGCGGGTGGTTCCCGAGCTGCGTCGGCGCATCGACGACTGGCTCGAGGACGAGGACCAGGACCCGACGGGCGAGTCCCGACGGCAGGACAGGTCGCGGCGGGTCGTCGTGTCGGGGCACAGCATGGGAGTCGTCCTCGCCGTGGCCGCGCTCTTCGCCCGGTGGGACGGCGCGACCCACAACCTCGCCGGCGAGACCGTCTCCCTGTGGGCGGACCCGCGGATCTCCCTGCTGACCTACGGCACCCAGCTGCGGCCGTACTTCGGCCGGTTCTTCCCCGAGCTGCTGGGACCCGACGTGATCGGGAACCGGCCGTGCCTGCGTCCGCGGCTGCGGAGCACCGATCCGTGGTCCGCCGACCCCGACGTGCCGGCGGTGCCGCAGACCGACGGGACCCAGGTGACGACGTTGCTCGACTCGCTCGGCGGGCGGGCGGAGCCGCGCTGGATCAGCCTGTGGCGGCGCACCGACTTCGCCGGCTTCCCGGTGGACCAGTACACGATCGGTCCGCCGCTGGAGGCGGACGAGCCGCAGCCGCCGGAGTGGCCCGAGCCGCCCGCCGACGGTGGGCCGGACCCCGCCGAGGTCGGTCGACCGCGCCCGCCGCACCCCCTCGACCGGATGGCGACCGAGTACGACGAGCAGGCCTACATGTTCGTCGCCGCCCGCCACTCGGGCTACCCGCAGACGGCGGCGTACGAGCGGGCGATGGCCGACCTGGTCGCGCGGATGAACCACCAGACGGACGGCCTCTAGCGCGACGGAGCGTGGACGGGCCGGCGCCCGCGGACCCGTACGCTCGGCGTCATGCCGACCCTGGCCGACGCCGAGCGCACCGGGTTCCACCGCGACCGGATGACGATCGCGTTCTACAGCGGCTTCGCCGTCTGGGGCTGGCTCCTGTACAGCTTCAACCCGAGCGTGCCGCTCCTGGCCGACGAGCTCGGCATCTCCGACGCGCAGGCGGGGCTGCACGGGACGGCCATGGCCGCCGGCGGGATCATCGCCGCGTTCGTCGCCCCGCGGCTGGTCCGCGGCAGGGGCCGCCGCGCCGCGATCCTGCTCGCGTGCGTGCTCGTGTCCGTCGGCGCGTCGGGGCTCGTGGCCGCACCGGCGCTCGGCTGGAGCCTGCTGTCGATGGTCGTGCTCTCGCTCGGCGGGAACGTCCTGGTCAGCGCGGCGCAGGCAGGCCTCGCGATGCGGCACGGCAGCAAGGCCTCGGCCGCGCTCACCGAGGGGAACGGCGTCGGCTCCACGGTCGGGCTGGTCGGCCCGCTGGCTGTCGGCGTCTGCGTCGCGGTCGGCTGGGGATGGCGGCCGGCGGTGCTGGTGACGGTCGCGCTCGCGCTGGTCACCGTGGTCCTCGTCTCCCGCATCCCCGTCGGCGGCGCCATGACTCCTGCGCGGGCCGCGGGCGATCCTCCGCCCGCCCCGCGACCCGTGCGGACGGGGAGCCGGGTACCGGCCTGGTGCTTCCTGGTCTGCCTGGTGGCCGGGATCTCGCTGGAGTTCGCGACGACCTACTGGTCGACCAGCCTGATCCTGCAGCAGACCGGCGCAGGGGCCGGAATCGCCGCCGCAGCGACCGCCGGGCTGGTGGCGGGCATGTCTGCCGTCCGGTTCGTCGTCGGCCCGCTCTCGCTGCGGGTCGCGCCGACCACGCTGCTGGCCGTCGCCTTCGTCGTCGCCATCGGCGGCTGGGCGATCCTGTGGACGGCGACCACGCCGGCGATGGCGATGGTCGGCCTGGTGGTCGCCGGGTTCGGGTACGGCGCCCAGTACCCCTTGTCCGTCTCCCTGCTGCTGGCCACGGCCCCGGGTCGGACGGACGCCACGCAGGCCCGGGCGACCCTCGTCGGCAGCATGGCGGTGGGGGTGGCCCCGTTCGCGCTCGGTGCGCTCGCCGACTCCGTCGGCACCCACGACGCCTTCCTCGTCGTGCCCGTCGTGGCGCTGGTCGGGGTGGCGGCCGCCGTGGTCGGAGGACGGGCCACCCGTGGGAAGGTCGCGCCGGTGATCGAGCTCGAGCGCGGCGTGGCGGCGGATCGATAACGTTTTCGACCGTGGCAGGCTGGCGCCCATGTCCTCCATGCAGCACCGACGCGCCGACGCCGTCGTCACGGTCCTCCGCGCCGACGGCCGACCGCTCGCCGACACCGACGTGGTCGTCGCGCAGGAGCGGCACGCGTTCCTGTTCGGGAACATCGGGTTCGACTTCCTCGACGCCGACGGCGGCCCTGCGTCGCTGGCCGACCTCTGGTTCGATGTGTTCAACGCCGCGACCCTGCCGTTCTACTGGGGCACCTTCGAGCCCGTCCGGGGACAGTCGGACACCGCGCGGCTGCTGCGCGCGGCGCGCTGGTTCGCCGACCGCGGCGCCGTCGTCAAGGGCCATCCGCTCGCCTGGCACACCGTCGGCGCACCCTGGCTGGTGGACCTCACCACGGACGAGATCGCCGACGCCCAGGACGCGCGGATCCGCCGCGAGGTGGCGGACTTCGCCGGGGTGATCGACACCTGGGACGTGATCAACGAGGTCGTGATCATGCCGGTGTTCGACAAGGAGCCCAACGGCCTCACGCGGCTGGCGTGGGACCGGGGGCGCATCCCCACCGTCCGGCTGGCGTTCGACGCCTCGCGGCAGACCAACCCGTCGGCGACCCTGCTGCTCAACGACTTCGACATGTCCACCGCGTACGAGTGCCTGATCGAGGGCGTGCTGGAGGCCGGCATCCAGGTCGACGCGATCGGCCTGCAGAGCCACATGCACCAGGGCTACTGGGGCGAGGGGAAGACGCTCGCGGTCCTCGACCGGTTCGCGCGCTTCGGCCTCCCGCTGCACCTCACCGAGACCACGCTGGTGTCCGGCGACCTCATGCCGGCGGACATCGAGGACCTCAACGACCACCAGGTCCCGTCGTGGCCCTCGACACCCGAGGGCGAGGCGCGGCAGGCCGACGAGATCGAGCGGCACTACCGGACCCTGCTGGGCCACCCCGCGGTCCAGGCGGCGACGTACTGGGGGATCGCCGACGAGGGTGCGTGGCTGGGCGCCCCGGCCGGTCTGGTCCGCGTCGACGGCACCCCGAAGCCCGCGTACGACGCTCTGCGGCGGCTGGTGAAGGACGAGTGGTGGCTGGCGCCGACGACCCTACGGACCTCCTCGTCCGGGCGGGTGCCGGTCAGCGGGTTCCGCGGGACGTACTCGGTGGAGGGCGTCCCGTTCGCGCTCGGGCAGGACCGGGAGGTCGTCGTCCGGCTGGAAGGATGAGCGCGTGCCCGTGCCCTCGCTCCAGCCCGTCACCGACCCCGCCGACGAACGCCTCGCCGACTACGTCTCACTGACCGACGTCGCGCTGCGCTCGCGGCAGGAGCCGGCCAAGGGGCTCTACATCGCGGAGAGCTCCACGGTCCTCGGTCGGGCGCTGGCCGCCGGCCACCGACCGCGGTCGATCCTGCTGTCGCCGCGCTGGCTGCCCGACCTCGAGCGGTTGCTGGCCGGCCTGCCCGCCGACGACGCCGTCGTCCCGGTCTACGTCGCCGAGGAGCCCGTGCTCGAGGCCATCACCGGGTTCCACGTCCACCGGGGGGCGCTGGCCGCGATGCACCGGCCGGCCCTCGCGCCGGTGTCGTCGCTGCTCGCGGGTGCCCGTCGGGTCGCGGTCCTCGAGGACATCGTCGACCACACGAACGTCGGAGCCGCCTTCCGGTCCGCCGCCGCGCTCGGGGTCGACGCCGTGCTGGTCACCCCGCGCTGCGCCGACCCGCTCTACCGGCGGTCGGTCCGCGTGTCGATGGGGACCGTCTTCCAGGTGCCGTGGACGCGCATCGACCCGTGGCCCGACGGGATCTCCGTCCTGCGCGAGGACGGCTTCGTCACCGCCGCGCTGGCCCTGTCCGACGACTCGATCACGCTCGACCAGCTGGTCGCCGACCCGCCGGAGCGGTTGGCGCTCGTGCTCGGGGCCGAGGGGCACGGGCTGAAGCCGGTCACCGTCGCCGGGTCCGACCTCGTGGTGCGGATCCCGATGGCCGGCGGGGTGGACTCGCTCAACGTCGCGGCGGCCGCCGCCGTGGCGTTCTGGGCGACCCGGGTTCCCTGACCGCGTCAGACCGGGTCCTCGCGGGGCAACGTGTACCGCAGGAAGCCGGTGGTCCTCTCCCATGTCTCCCCGCGCACCCGCGCCGTGATGATCGGGTCGCCGCCGTACCGGAACGTGACTCCTGGTCCGGGACCGAGGCTCGTGGAGGCGCCCCCCGGTGGGCCGGTGATCATGTGCCCGACGTGGTCGATCACGACGTCCGCCCACGGGTACGGGTGGTCTGCCCGGCGCAGGCGGTCGGCGGCGACCCGGTGGTAGGCGGCCGAGTCCCACATCTGGTCGTCGCCGGCGGCCACGAGCAGGACGCCGCCGCGGATCCGCTCGACCGGGATGCTCACGCGGTCGAGCGCGTCGTCGTCCGTCGGCAGCGCGGCGAAGCCGTCGCGCAGCGCGACCGGTTCGCCACGCTCGATGGTCTCGACCAGCTCGGCCGTGACCTCGTAGGGCAGGAAGGGCAGCGGCTCTCCGTCGGCGGTCCAGGCGGGGCCTGACGTCCGGAGGATCGCGTCCAGCCGCCCGGCCCGGTAGTCGATGCCCTGCGTGACGACCCCGCTGCCGGCGACGCTGACCACCGAGCCGACGCGCACGTCGCGGCTCCCCACGAGCAGCGCCGCCTCGCCGCCGCGGGAGCCACCCAGCAGCCCGATCGAGCCGGGTGCGAAGCCCTCGGCCTCGAGCAGGTCGATCGCGCGGGTGACGTACTCCAGGGGCACGTCGACGAGGACGGGCGGGACCCCCGGCGCCCCGAAGTAGGCGAGGGCGAGCGCGGCGAAGCCCTCCTCCGCCAGGGCGACGGCGTCCCGCTCGTGCAGCCCGCCCTCGGACCCGCCGAGCACGACGACGGCCCGCTCGGCCCCCGCGGCGGGCCGGGCCAGCACGCCCACGATCCCGTGCGCGCGGCAGCCGGCACGGTCCCGGATGACGCGGTGCGTGGTCCGGCTCATGCCGCGCGCTCAGCGGTGCTGGCCACGGTGGTCCCGAGGGAGGCGGCAGGTGCGTCCGGCGCGGGGGAGCCAGGCGCCGCATGCCGCCTCGGGCTCGAGGGCGGTCGCGGTCACGGGGATGTCGACGGCCGACGACGTCTCGGGGTCGGTCGTCGCGCCGGGTTCCGCGACGAGGTCCAGCAGCTCCGTGGCGACGTAGACCGTGCGGGTCCGGTCCGCCTTCCGGTCGGGCCGGAGCGCCCCTGCCGAGACCACGGAGTCGAGCGCGTTGCGGGCGGCGACCTCCGTGACCCCGTACCTGGCAGCGACCGACGACGCGTCGAGCACGGGATGGCTCGGCAGGTCGGCGATCAGGCGGTGCGCGACCCCTCGCCGGACCCGGCCCGTCGGCGACCGGTCGCGCAGGAACGCGTCCAGCGCGCCGGTCTGTCGGTGCTCCCAGTCCGTCACCTGGCGCGACAGCCGGACCGCGTCATCGGCGGCGCCGGCGACCGCCTCCGCGATCACGGTGACGATCGCGATGCCCTGGTCGCCCTGGCGGAACGTGTCCAGCGCCGCGTAGTAGCGCTCGCGGTCCCGGAACAGCGCGGTGCTGACCGGCAGGGTGATCTGCGGTGCGAGACCGTAGCGGGCCAGGACGGTCCCGAGCAGCACGCGGCCCGCGCGGCCGTTGCCGTCGGCGAACGGGTGGATGGTCTCCAGCTGTGCGTGGGCGAGGGCCGCGGCGAGGACCGGGCCGTGCCGCCGGGACGCGAGGTAGGCGTCGAGGTCGTCGAGGAGCCCCGGCACGAGGTCGTGGGGCGGCGCGTTGTAGTGCGCCTCGAGCGGTGTCCGTCCGCCGATCCACACCGGCTCGGTGCGGACGCCCGCATGCCGGGGCGCGATCAGCCGCTGGAGCTCGACGACGTCCCACACCAGCGACACCGTGGGGTCGAGTGCGCGCTCCACGGACTGGCGTACGGCGTGCAGGTTGCGCGCAACGGTCACGGCGGACTCGCGACCGCGTGCGACGAAGTCGGCGACGGCGACGGCGCGAGGAGTGGGCTCGTAGCCCTCGATCAGTGACGACGCGGCGGCCTCGGAGCGGACCAGCAGGTCGCCGACCTGCCCGAGGCCCGCCGGCTCGACGAGCACGGCGGCTTCTCGGGTACGGCTCTCCGCCTCGTGCAGGAGCGCCCCGAGCGCGGCGTCGACGGCGATCTCGTGGTCGAGGAGCGAGTCCGGGACGAACGCCTGGTACGTGCCGGAGCGCGTGAAGCGGCGCGGCACGCCGTCGGTCGCGCGAGGCGCCCACTGCTGCGCGACGTAGCGACCCATGAGCACCTCCCCGGTAGCGTCGTAAAGTTGCCTCGCGTGCTACTGGAGGAAAGTTTATCGGTCCGCGTCAGCCCAGCGCGAGCCCGTCGATGACCTCGACCCCCGGCGCCCGCGCCAGCAGCGCGCCGGGCAGCGCGATCTTCGACCGTCGCACCCCGCTGCCGATGATGACGGTCGGTCCGGCGGGGTCGTCCGCCGCGACGCGCGCGTCGACCAGCACCCGGTAGCGGCCGGGCAGACCGATCGGCGTGATCCCGCCGTACTCCATGCCCGACTCCTCGACCGCGCGGTCCATCGGCAGGAACGACGCCTTGCGCACGTCGAGCAGCCGCTTGACCGCGTTGTTGACGTCGGCGCGCGTGGTGGCGCGGACGACGGCCGCGGCGACGCGTTCGTCGCCCTCGCGCCGGCCGGCGACGAGCACGCAGTTGGCGGACGCCGCGGGCGGCAGAGCGTACGCCTCGGTGAGCGCCGCCGTGTCGGCGAGGTCGGGGTCGATCTCCGTGACGAGCACGGCGTCGGCGACCGACGGGTCCTGCGCGACCCACAGCTCGATGGCGACCCTGGTCGATGCGGCGAGCAGGTCGGGGCGGTCGAGCGCGCGCACCCAGGTCAGCGTGCCGAGGCTCACCGCTGGTAGGTCCCGACGAGGATCGCCCGCGCGAGCGTGTGGAAGACGACCGCGGTGTTCGCGGCGCCCGGCATCGTGTCCGGGCCGAACCCGAGGGACGGCACGTCGAGCGCGTGCACGACGAAGAAGTACCGGTGCACCTGGTCGCCGGGCGGGGGAGCGGCACCGACGTAGCGGGCCTCGCCGTCGTCGCCGCGCAGCGCGAACGCCCCCGCGGGCAGGTCCGCGCCGGTGGCCAGCGACGTCGTGGTCGCCGGGACGTCGACCACGGTCCAGTGCCACCAGCCGGCGGGGCCGGGGGCGTCGGGGTCGAAGCAGCTGAGCAGGAACGACTGCGTGCCGGCCGGGAAGCCCTCCCAGGACAGCTGCGGCGAGACGTTGCGGCCGGCGTCGGTGTTCGTGTGGACGTCGGGGAGGCGCTCGCCGTGGCGGACGTCGTCGCTGGTCAGCGTGAAGTCGGGGACCGGCGGGAGCAACGAGTACGGGTCGGGGGCGACGGGACGGGTGAGGTTCACGGCCATGGCGACATCATTCCGCGGGGACGAGCGTCACGCGCGGGGTCGGCTCGGGCTCGCGCCGGCCGATGATCGCCCGCGCGGGCAGGAGGCGGTCGATGCCGACGAGGGCGAGGCCGAGGACGAAGAAGCCGATGCCGTAGATCAGCACGTTGAGCAGCAGCCCCCCGTAGCCCAGCTCCGAGACGTCGATGAACCCGTACGGGTAGGGGCTGCCGGGGCTCACGATGCCGCGGATCGTGGTGAACGCGCAGTACGCCACCGGGTAGAGCAGCCACCAGGCGGCGTTCCGGATGCGCAGGCGACGGTGCGGGACCATCAGCAGGTAGTGCACGAACGCCGCGATGGGCGTCAGCCGGTGGACGAGCTGGTCGTGGGTGAGGCCGAGGGCGATGACCTCCTCGCCGGGCGGGGCGGGGTCGAGGATGACGTAGGAGACCAGCCCGGTGATGAGGATGAAGAGCGTCACCGCGCCGAACAGCCAGGGGGCCGGCTCGGTCCGCCGGGCGAGCACGGCGACGCCGCCCCAGAGCATGACGACGGCCAGCAGCAGGTTCGACTGGTTGGTGAAGTAGACGTAGTCCCCGATGTCGAACGTCACGCCCGTGCTCGGTGCCCAGAACAGGGCGACGAACGTGATCGCCGCCAGCGCGAGGCGGTAGATCCCGACGACGACTCCCATGACGTGCCTCCTGATCCGACGCCGGCCACGCTGCCGGGCGACGAGAACATAGCCGAGACCTGCGACGTCGCGCCCGCTGGCACGCCGACCCTCGGCCAGGTGGGCGACGGCGGATTGACACCGTCGGGGATGTCAGCGTGTACTGAGATACTTCGAACAGATGTTCGATGAAGGTCTCGAGAGCACCCTCTCATCGGCCGATCGAGGGGCGGTGTAGGCGTGGGCACAGCGGTGGAGACGGCGGCGGGGACGATGTCACGTGAGGACCGGGTCATGCTCGCTCGGGCCGCCCTCGCGCGCGCCGAGCAGCGCACCGGTGCCCGCAGCATCCTCCCGCTGGGAGGCCTCGCGGCGGTGGAGGCGGAGCCGCACCGGGTCCCCGAGGCCGTCGTCGCCCCGGCACCGGTCGCGCTGGTGCCGGACCTGCCCGACGGACCCCTGGAGCAGCCGGGCACCGGGATCATCACCAGCGAGCGCCCGCCGATGGCCGTCCCGCCGCCGCTGGCCCCGATCCTGCCCGAGGGCCTGCGCCGCGGGGGCACCACGGTGGTCACGGGGTCGGCGTCCCTGGTGCTCGCCATGCTCGCGCACGCGTGCGCCGGCGGGGCGTGGGCCGCGGTCGTCGGTCAGCCGACCATCGGGCTGCTCGCGGCCGCCCAGGCGGGGGTGTCGCTCGACCGGCTGGCGGTGGTGCCGCGGCCCGGTCTCGAGGCGCCGACCGTGGTGGCGGCGCTGCTCGACGGGGTGGACGTCGTGGTCGTCGGCCCCGAGGTCGCCCTGACCGACGCGGACCGGCGCAAGCTGTCCGCACGGGCCAGGGACCGCGGGTCCGTGCTGCTGTCGACCGCCGACTGGCCGGGCGCGGGCGTGGTGCTCACGGTCGAGTCGGGCCGCTGGACCGGGATCGACGCCGGCGAGGGGCGCCTGCGGACCCACGAGATCCGGCTGGTCCGCACGGGCCGGGGGAGCGCAGCCGTGCCGCGCACGCTCGAGCTGACCCTGCCCCTCGGCTCGACCGCACCCGTGGTGAGGGAGACGGCGGCGCCCCCGACCACCGGCCTGAGGCTGGTGGGATGAGCACGCGCACGACCGTCCTGTGGGTCCCCGACTGGCCGGTGGTGGCCGCGGCGACGTCCGAGGACGTGCCGCTGCACCAGCCCACCGCCGTGCACGACGGCCGGCAGCTCACCGCCGTGTCCGCCCTCGCGCGGGCGGAGGGCGTGCGCCGGGGGATGCGACGTCGGCAGGCGCAGGGGGTCTGCCCCGAGCTGGTGCTGCTGCCCGCGGACGACGCCCGCGACGTGCGGCTGTTCGAGCCGGTCGCCGCCGCGGCCGAGACGGTGGTGGCCGGCATCGAGGTGGTCCGCGCCGGTTTGCTGCTGCTGCCCGCGGGCGGCGCGAGCCGGTACCACGGCTCGGAGGAGGCCCTCGCGGAGAAGCTCATCGACGCCGTCGCGGCCGGGTCGGGGCACGAGTGCGCGGTCGGCACGGCGGACGGGCTGCTCGCGGCGGTGCTGGCCACCCGCACCGGCGCCGTGGTGCCGCCGGGGGCGTCGGCGGCGTACCTGGCCCCGCGCGGCATGGGCGAGCTGGTGCACGCGACGGTCACGGACGAGGCGGCCTCCGCGGTGGCCGAGCTGGTGGACCTGCTGCACCGGCTGGGCCTGCGGACGCTCGGGCAGCTCGCGGCGCTGCCGCCCACGGACGTGCACGCCCGGTTCGGGCGGCTCGGCGCGTGGGCGCAGATGCTCGCGCGCGGCGACGACGAGCGCCCGCCCGCGCGTCGTCGGCCCGAGGCGGACCTCGAGGTGGGCACGGACCTCGACCCGCCGCTCGACCGGGTCGACTCGGCGACGTTCGCCGGGCGCCGGCTGGCCGAGGAGCTGCACGCCCTGCTGGTGCAGCACTCCGTCACGTGCGGACGCCTGCAGATCGCCGCGCGCACCGACGAGGGCACCGACCTGGTCCGGACCTGGCGCACCGACCTGGGCGGATGGGGCGGGCTGACGCCGGCCCGGATCACCGACCGGATCCGCTGGCAGCTGGAGGGCTGGCTGGCGTCGAGCGCGGTCGAGACGGCGCGGTCGCGGGCGGCGGACGACCCGGCGGCCCGGGCACGCGCGCGGTCGGCCCGGGACGCGGTCGCGTCGGGCAGGGACCCGTGGGCGCACGACGACCTGCCGACGAACCCGTGGCCCGACGAGGACACGCGGTCGGTCACGCTGGTCCACCTCGCGGTCACCGCGCTCGACGTCGCGCCGGCCGGGGCCGAGCAGGGCCGGCTGTGGGGCGGTCCGTCCGGCGGTGACCTGCGCGCGCACCGGGCGCTCGACCGCGTGCAGGGGATCGTCGGCGGGGCGGGGATCCTCGTCGCCACCCTGCAAGGCGGCCGCGACGTGCGGGACCAGGTGCACCTGCGGCCGTGGGGGGAGCAGACGGAGCCGGCGCGGCCCGTCGACCGGCCCTGGCCCGGGCGGCTGCCCGATCCTGCCCCGGCGACGGTGCTGGACCCGCCCGAGCGGGTCGACGTGCGCGACGCCGCCGGGGTGCCGGTGGTGCTCGACGTGCGCAGCGGGATGCGCGGGGAGCCGGCGTGGGTGCGGTGGCTGCCGCGGGTGCGCGACGAGGACGGTCCGACGGCCCGCGAGCAGCCGCGCAGCCGCCGCAGGGACGTCGGCGACGGGCGTGCGGTGGTCGGCTGGGCCGGGCCGTGGCTGCTCAGCGAGCGCTGGTGGGTGGCCGCCGACGACCGCCCCGGACTGCGGGCGCACCTGCAGGTGACGTTCGACGACGGCCGGGCGGTGCTCCTGGCGTGCACGGCGAGCGGCTGGACCTGCGAGGCCACCTATGACTGAGCGATCGGCACACTTCCCCCCGCGCTACGCCGAGCTGCACGCGCACTCCGCCTTCAGCTTCCTCGACGGCGCCAGCCAGCCCGAGGAGCTCGCCGCGGAGGCGTCCCGGCTCGGGCTGCGGGCGCTCGCGCTGACCGACCACGACGGGCTGTACGGCGTGGTGCGGTTCGCGCAGGCGGCCAAGGCGGTCGACCTGCCCACGGTGTTCGGCGCGGAGCTGCACCTGCCCGCGCCGGACGGTCGTCGGCACCCGCGCGAGAAGGGCCGTGTCACCCCGGGGCCGCCGGTGCTCGACCTGCCGACGGGCATCCCGGACCCGCGGGCGTCGCACCTGCTCGTGCTCGCGCGCGGACCGGACGGCTACCGCGCCCTGTCCCGCGCGATCGCGGAGGCGCACCTGCGGACGGGGCAGAAGGGTGCGGCCGACTACCGGCTGGACGAGCTCGCGGCGACCGCCGCCGGGCAGTGGCTGGTGCTCACGGGCTGCCGCAAGGGGTCGGTGCGGCGCGCGCTCGCCGGCGGGGACCCGTCGGGCGTCGCCGGGGTGAGCCCGTCCGGGATCGACGCCGCGCGGACCGAGCTCGACCGGCTGGTGGCGCTGTTCGGGCGGGACAACGTGGCCGTCGAGATCACCGCGGCGGGCGACCCCTACGACTCCGACCGTGCCGACGCCCTCGCGCGCCTGGCGGCCGACGCCGGGCTCCCGCTCGTCGCCACCGGCAACGTGCACTACGCCACCCCGCGCGACGCCGACCTCGCCGCCGCGCTCGCCGCGGTCCGCGCCCGGTCGTCGCTGGAGGACCTGGACGGCTGGCTGCCCGGGGGGCCGATGGCGCACCTGCGGTCGGCCACCGAGATGCTCGCGCTGCACCGCCGGCACCCCTCCGCGGTGGCGACCGCGGCGGACCTGGCCGACGAGTGCGCGTTCGACCTGTCGCTCGTCGCGCCGCAGCTGCCGCCGTACCCGGTGCCGCCGGGGCACACCGAGGCGACGTGGCTGCGCGAGCTGGTCCGTCGCGGCGCGCTCGAGCTGTACGGACCGCCGGAGAAGGAGAAGGTGCCGGGCGCGTACGCGCAGCTGGCGCACGAGCTGCGCGTCATCGAGGACCTCGGGTTCCCCGGGTACTTCCTGGTGGTCTACGACCTGGTCGACTTCTGCCGCCGCAACGGGATCATGGCGCAGGGCCGCGGCTCGGCCGCCAACTCGGCCGTCTGCTACGCGCTGCGGGTCACCGCCGTCGACGCCGTCCGGCACGGCCTGCTCTTCGAGCGGTTCCTCGCCCCCGAGCGCGACGGGCCGCCGGACATCGACGTCGACATCGAGTCCGCGCGGCGCGAGGAGGTCATCCAGTACGTCTACGAGAAGCACGGACGTACACATGCCGCGCAGGTGGCCAACGTCATCTCCTACCGGCCCCGGTCGGCGGTCCGGGACGCCGCGAGGGCGCTCGGGTACGACGCCGGGCAGCAGGACGCGTGGGCGTCGTCGATCGAGCGGTGGGGGAGCCTGCGCTCGACCACGCCGACCCCTCCGCCCGAGAAGCCGTCCGCCGGACCAGGTCGGCGTGCGCGCCCGCACGTCGGCCACACGGGACCGGTGCCCACCACCGCGCGCGAGGACCGCCGGCGCACGCAGGCCTCGATGTGGGGCAACACGTGGGAGCCCCCGTCGGTGCTGCGCGCGGCGAGGGGGGTGGAGACGCCGGGGCTGGCCACGGCCGACGGGCACGACGTGGTCCCGGCGGTCCGGCCACCGTCGGCGGACGACCTCGACGAGATCCCCGCGCAGGTCATCGACCTGGCGGATCGGTTCCTGCGCCTGCCGCGGCACCTCGGCATCCACTCGGGCGGCATGGTCATGTGCGACCGCCCGGTCATCGAGGTGTGCCCGGTGGAGTGGGCGCGGATGCCCGGCCGGACCGTGCTGCAGTGGGACAAGGAGGACTGCGCTGACGCGGGACTGGTGAAGTTCGACCTGCTCGGGCTCGGCATGCTCACCGCGCTGCGCATCGGGTTCGGGTTCGTGCACGAGCACGAGGGCCAGGAGCTCGACCTGCACGGGCTGCCGGCCGAGGACACGCGCGTGTACGACCTGCTCAGCGCGGCGGACACGGTCGGGGTGTTCCAGGTGGAGTCGCGCGCGCAGATGGGCACGCTGCCGCGCCTGCAGCCGCGGACGTTCTACGACATCGTCATCGAGGTGGCGCTCATCCGCCCCGGTCCCATCCAGGGCGGCTCGGTGCACCCGTACATCGAGCGCGCGCACGGCCGTCAGCCCGTGACGTACCTGCACCCGCTGCTGGAGAAGTCGCTGGCCAAGACCAAGGGCGTCCCGCTGTTCCAGGAACAGCTCATGCAGATGGCCATCGACGTCGCCGACTTCACGCCGGCGGAGGCCGACCAGCTGCGGCGGGCGATGGGCTCGAAGCGGTCGACCGAGCGCATGGAGGCGATGCGCGACCGGTTGATGTCCGGCATGGCCGGGCACGGGATCGACGCGGAGACGGGCGGGCAGATCTTCGACAAGCTCAAGGCGTTCGCCGACTTCGGGTTCCCCGAGTCCCACGCCTACTCGTTCGCGTTCCTGGTGTACGCCAGCGCGTGGCTGAAGGTGTACCACCCGGCCGCGTTCTACGCGGGGCTGCTGGCAGCACAGCCGATGGGCTTCTACTCGCCGCAGAGCCTGGCCGCCGACGCCCGCCGGCACGGGTTGGAGGTGCTGCGCCCGGACGTGCAGCTGTCCGAGGTGCTGGCGCGCGTCGAGCGGCTGGGTCCGACGCCGGACGGTGGCGAGCCGCTCCTCGTCCCCACGCCGAGCGGCACCGGTCCGGTCACCGCGCCGGGCGTGCGCACGGGGGACGGGACGCGTTCGCTCGCGGTCCGCCTCGGGTTGTCGTCGGTCCGGTCGGTGGGGGAGGACGTCGCGCAACGGGTGGTCGACGAGCGCCGCGCGCACGGGCCGTTCGCCGACCTGCGTCAGCTGGTCCGGCGCGTGCAGCTGTCGACCGCGCAGCTCGAGGCCCTCGCCACCGCCGGAGCGCTCGACAGCCTCGACGTGACGCGTCGGGAGGCGCTCTGGGCCGCCGGCGCGCTCGCCCAGGAGGGGCCGGACACGCTGCCGGGGGTCTCGGTGGGGGTGAGCGCACCGATGCTGCCGGGGCTCAGCGACGTCGAGATCGCGACCGCCGACGTGTGGGCGACGGGGGTCTCGGTCGACTCCTACCCGACGCAGTTCGTCCGCGACGGGCTCGACGCGGCGGGGGTGCTCCGGGTCGAGCAGGCGTACACCCACGAGATCGGGCGGCGGGTGGCCGTCGCGGGCGTCGTCACGCACCGGCAGCGGCCCGGGACGGCGGGCGGGATCACGTTCCTGTCGCTCGAGGACGAGACCGGACTGCTCAATATCATCTGCTCGGCGGGGCTGTGGCAGAAGTTCCGCAAGGTCGCCCGGACGTCACGCGCGATGGTGGTCCGTGGCCGGCTGGAGCGGTCGGACGGCGCGACCAACCTGGTGGCGGAGCACCTGAGCGCGATGTCGCTCAAGGTCCGGACCGCGTCGCGGGACTTCCGGTGAGCCTCAGCCCTGCGCGACGGGCGCGTCGTCGTCGATCTGCGCCGCCTCGTCGACGGGCTCGACCGTGTCCGACGCCTCGGACTCCTCCATCGGCGGGTCCAGCGTCCGCAGCCGCGAGAAGATCGCCCACACCACCGCGACCAGCGGCACGGCGATGACGGCGCCGAGGATGCCCGCCGTGATCGTGCCCGCCGTCACCGCCAGGGCGATCGCCACGGGGTGCAGCCGGACCTGACGGCCCATCACGAACGGCTGCAGGATGTGCCCCTCGAGCTGCCCGATGGCCGCGATGCCGATGCCGACGAACGCCGCCGACCACAGCCCGTTGGCCGCGAGGGCGACGATCATCGCCACGACCATGGCCGCCGGTGCGCCCACCAGCGGGATGAACGCGCCGATCATGACGAGCACGGCCAGCGGTGCCGCCAGCGGAACCTGCAGGACCAGCAGCAGGATGAACGCGAGGAGCCCATCGGTCACCGCGATGATCACGGTGCCGCGCGTGTACCCGGAGAACGTGTACCAGCCGGCGCCCGCGGCGGTCTTCCACGAGTCCCGGTTCCGCGTCGGCAGCTGGTTGAGGAACCAGGTCCACATCTCCCGACCGCGGGCCAGGAAGAACACCGTGCAGAAGATCGCGAGCGCGATGGCCGTGAACACCTCGACCACGGACCCGGCACCGGCGGCGGCCTGACCAGCAAGATCACCGGCGTGGTCCTGGACCCACTTCTGCCCGTTGCTGATCCACACGGCGATCTGGTCGTTGGTGATCGTGAACGGCAGCGGACCGTTCTCCAGGAAGTCGGTGATCTGCTTGATGCCCTGGCTGAACTGCTTCGCCAGGTCGGTCCACTGGTTCGCGATCGAGTACCCGACGTAGGTGAGCAGCCCCAGGAAGAAGATGATCCCGCCGAGGATCGACAGAGCCGTCGCCAGCCCGCGTGCCATGAAGCGGTCCAGGAAGTCCACGGCAGGCCGCAGCACGGCGGTGAACACGAACGCGATGAACAGCGCGATGAAGAGCAGCTGCACCTTGGCGGTCGCGTAGAAGATCAGCGCGACCATGAGGATGACGATCAACAGCCGCCACGACATGCCCGCGGCGTTGCGCAACCAGCGCGGCGCCGTCTGCTCGGCCCCGTACACGCTGGGGTTGCGCCGGGCACCCGCGACCTTCCGCGCGGTCGGGCTGTTGCTGCTGTCAGTCATGGGGCTCCCTGCATCACCGCTGGTCGCGCCTGGGCTCGGCGTCTGCGGCCAGTCTGCCCCGGGGGGCCGATGCGTGCCGCCCCGCAACGCCGTGCTATCTTTTCTGCCGCACCTGAGGGAGCCTACGGGCGCCCTGCGGTCCACCTGTCCGGGTGGCGGAATGGCAGACGCGCTAGCTTGAGGTGCTAGTGCCCGAAAGGGCGTGGGGGTTCAAGTCCCCCTCCGGACACTCGTTGAGACAGCGACGAACAAGGCCCTGACCAGCAGAGATGCCGGTCGGGGCCTTCTTCGTGCGGCGACTCGGGACCTCTGGCCCTGGTGACCGGCTGCGGCGCGACGACGATCGAGACGTGAGTCGCCGACGAGGGTGACCACGTCGATCGCTGGAGGGCATCATGACGCGCGTGCTGGTCGCCTACGGGAGCACCCGAGGCGGCACCGAGGGTGTGGCGGAGATGATCGGCGAGGACCTGCGCGAGCACGGTCACGATGCGGTCGTCCGGCCTGCCGCCGAGGTCGAGGGGCTCGCCGACGTCGACGCGGTGGTCGTCGCGGGTGCGCTGTATGCCGGCCGTTGGCACAAGGACGCGCGACGGTTCGTCCACCGGAACGAGCAGAGACTGTCCCAGCTCCCGGTCTGGCTGGTCGCCACCGGTCCGCTCGACGGGTCCGCGACGAGCACGACCATCGGGCCCGTCGGTCAGGTGCGGTCCGCCGCGCAGCGGATCGATGCGCGCGGGACGGTGACGTTCGGCGGGCGGCTCCTCCCGGATGCCACGGGCTTCCCGGCCTCCGCCATGGCGAAGAAGATGTCCGGCGACTGGCGTGACCCGCAGCAGATCGCCCGGTGGGTGGACACCATCGAGGGGCAGATCGGGGCATAGCGCGACGACGCCGCGGCCCCGCGTTGCCCGCACGCCGTCCGCCCGCCAGGCTGCGGGCATGCGCATCGGCCGGCGGGCACTCCTGACCGTGCTGCTCGTCGCGCTCGCCGGCTGCGCGGCGCCGTCCGAGACCCCGTCGGCGTCGCCCTCGGCCCCGGCGGTGGTGGCGTCGCCGGCGGCGGCGAGCCCGACCAGCACCCCGCCGGCGGACGGGTTCGACGTGGTCGCGATCCTCGGCCAGTCCAACGCCCTCGGCTGGGGCAAGGGTGCCGACGAGCCGTCGGCGGACGTGCCCGACCCGCGGATCTGGCAGTGGCCCGGGTCGGGGCCGGACATGGACACGGTCGTGCCGGCCTCGGACCCGCTCGTCGGGCCGTTCACGGCGTCCGGGATCGGCCCGGCGATGTCGTTCGCCCGCGCGTACGTCGCGGGGCAGGACCGGGAGGTGCTGCTGGTGCAGGCGGCCGTCAACGGGACCGGGTTCACGCCGCTGCAGGGGATGACGTGGGACCCCGACCTGCACGGGTCGGTGCGCAACCTCTACGACGAGGCCGTGACGCAGATCCGCGGCGCGCTCGACCAGGCGCCGGGCAACCGGCTCGTCGCCGTGCTCTGGGTGCAGGGCGAGAGCGACGTGGCCGTGCTGACCCCGCAGGAGTACGCCCAGAAGCTCGACGGGTTGGTCGCGCGGCTGCGTGCGGACGTGGGGCCGGCGCCGCTCGTCATCGGGCAGATGGTCCCCGAGTGGATCGCCGGCAACAAGGCGCGCGCGGCGATCGACGCCGTGCACCGACAGACGCCGGACCGCGTGGGGGATGCCGTCTTCGTGCCCGGGCCGTCGGCCATGAACAACGGGCCGGACGACGACATCCACTACGACGCGATGGGGCAGCGCGAGCAGGGGCGACGGATGTACACCGCGTGGGTGGGGCTGACGGGCTAGCGGCGCGCGGCGCGACGCTCCCAGCGGCCGGCCAGGGCGTACAGCGCGGCGGCGACGAGCGCGAAGCCGCCGAACCGGATCGCGGCGCCGGGCCACGAGGTCCAGAGGGGCTCGCGCGAGGCCACGAGCACGACGAGCAGCGCGAAGGCCGCAGCGGGCGCCGCCCACAGCGCGATCAGTCGCGGGTTCGTCATCGTCGACCGCCCAGGTCAGGTCCGGCGACGGTGCCGGCCCCACGCCGGCCTCGGTGCCGTCGTGCCGCCATCGTGCGGCAGGCCGCGGAGATGCACACCCCCGGTCTTGCCATGCGGACAAAACGGACGAAGCCGGGTCAGACCAGGCGCAGGGGGGTGTCGACCACGCCCGCGACGCGCTCGACCTCGTCCCGGAGGTCCGCCCGGGTGGCGGGAGGCGGGTCGGCGAACCACGTCACGTCGATGTCGTCGCCTGTGCGCGACCACGTCCCGCTCACCACGCCGCCGACGATCACGACGTTCGCGCCGCGGCTGACGACGCCCCGCACGGAGGGCGGGACGACGTGCTGGTCGGCGGTGCCGGGACCGAGCACCCACTGGTCGTACCGGGGGAGCAGGCGCACGGTGGTCGTCGGTGACGACGAGCCCAGGTCGTCGAGGTCCTCGCGCAGGACCAGGGTGGGTGCGCCGCCGACGTCGACCGTCGCCAGGCGGTCGCCGAACCCGTCGACCCAGGCCCGGATCCGCTTGCGTCCGGCGCCGAGGCCCTCGCCCAGCCAGTACTGGAGGCGGTCGGGCGTGGTCGGCCCGTACGCGCGGACGTAGGCCTCGACCGCGTGCCGCCCGGCGTCGTCGAGCTCGAGCAGCCCGGTCCAGCGCGGGTTCGTGTCGAGGCGCTGGAAGGTCGCCTCACCGCCGCGGGACGGTCCGAAGCAGAGGTCGCCCTGCCACGCGAGCGGCTTGAGCAGCGTCCACGCGCCGTCGGCGAACCGCTCCCGGAGGTGCCGGTACGCGCTGTGCGCGGTCAGGGCGGCGCCCAGCTCGTCGTGGGTCAGCGGTCCGTCCGCCAGCGCCTCGCGGGCCGCCTCCCGGAAGGCCGGCCAGTCCGCGGGCGTCAGACCGTAGAAGTCCTGCCAGCTGGGCAGCTCCCACATCCGGCTGGCTGCCCGCAGCGCGAGGTACGCGCCGGCGTCCTGCGGCGTCATCACGTGGGTGGCGCCGCGGAAGGCGAACGTGGTGAGGAGCTCGCCGTCCGCCAGGGCCCCCGCGAGGTCGCCGGGTCGCGACCGTCGGCGCCGGCCGTTCACCGCGAGCTCGGCCGCGGCGTCGTGCTGGGCCGGGATCGCCCCCAGCGTGCGCACGACGTCCACGGCCGAGCAGCTGCTCACCGGGTCGAGCAGCTGTCGGCGCATCCGCCAGGCGAGCGCCTGCGCCCAGGTGACGGTCACGGGTGGACGGTCAGCCAATGTCGGCGCCCGGCAGCTTGTCGGTCGCCTCCTCGTACCCCGCGGCGCCGGGCAGAGCGCTCGGCGCGTAGACCAGGCGGACGACGCCCGTCGGGAAGACGTCGGAGCGCAGCAGCGTGAGCGGGTAGATCGGTTCGCCCTCGTCGAAGAGCCGCTCGCCG
This sequence comes from Cellulomonas sp. P2_F12, assembly GCF_056403775.1. NCBI lineage: Bacteria > Bacillati > Actinomycetota > Actinomycetes > Micrococcales > Cellulomonadaceae > Cellulomonas > Cellulomonas sp. P2_F12. The sequence goes on from NZ_JBFUEV010000010.1 coordinate 71,523, forward strand.
CTGCGGGCGGCCACGGGGTGCACCAGGAGCCGCAGCTCGTCGAGCACGCCGGCGGCCAGCAGCTGCCGGACCACCGAGATCGAGCCGGGGACGAGGATCTTGCCGACGCCCGGCTCGGCCTTGAGCGCGGTCACCGCCTCGACGAGGTCGCCCTGCAGCGCCTCGGCGTTGCGCCAGCCGAGGTCCTGGCTCCCGCGGGTCGCGACGAGCTTGCGCGTGTCGCCCAGCTGCGCCGCGAAGGTGGCGTCGACGCCCCCGGCGGCCTCCCGGTCAGGCCACGCGCCGGCAAAGCTGTCGTAGGTCACGCGCCCGATGAGCAGCACGTCCGTGTCCTCGTAGTCCTCGCCGACGGCAGCACCCATGTGCTCGTCGAAGTACGGGAAGTGCCACGCGGGGTCGATCTCGACGACTCCGTCGAGCGAGGTGAACAGGGTGGAGACGATCGTCGCCATCGGGGTCCTCCAGGGGTGGGGCGCCGCGCCCCGCGCGCGGCCGCTCGACATGATCAGATCGCATCTCGGACGGGCGCGCGACCCTGGACGCTCGGCCGACGAGCACGGAAGCTGGCGCCGGGACCGGCCTCTCCGAGGCGATCCGGTGCGCCGGTGCGCACCTTGTGCCCGATATGTCCACCGCCCTACGGTGAATGACACCGCCGCCGGCAGTCCGACCGGGGCTGCAGCGAAGTGGGCCGCATGTCCTCCGCGCTCTCCACTCTTGGCCGATGGGCGTTCCGCGCCCGGCGCCTGGTGCTGACGCTGTGGATCGTGGCGCTCGCGGCGCTGGTCGCGGCCGCGGGGTTGCTGGGGACGGGCACCGACAACACCTACCGGATCCCCGGGACCGAGTCGCAGGACGCCCTGGACGCGCTGGCGCGCACATTCCCGCAGTTCAGCGGCACGTCTGCGCAGCTGATCGCGGTCGCGCCGGACGGGGGAGACGTCACGACCGCGGAGTTCCAGGCGGCCGTCGAGAGCGCGGTGACGGCGATCACCGCGATCCCGCAGGTCTCCGGCGCGACGAGTCCGTACGGGTCGGCGTCGAGCCCGAACATCGCGTCCGACGACTCCGCGGTCCTGGTGCCGATCCAGCTGTCGGTGGGCACCACGTCGGTCCTGCCGTCGACGGCGCAGGCATTGCAGGTCGCCGGCGCCTCGCTGCAGGAGGCTCTGCCGGCGGGATCCGAGGTGGCCGTCGGAGGTCAGCTCTTCGCGCAGAGCGCCGCCGGCATCGGCGTCACCGAGCTCATCGGCATCGCGGTGGCGTTCGGGGTCCTGCTGCTGACGTTCGCGTCGTTCGCCGCGGCCGGCATGCCGCTGGTGACGGCGCTCATCGGCGCGGGCGCCTCGCTGGCGATCGTCTTCGTCGGCACCCGGTCGCACACGATCACGTCGACGACGCCACTGCTCGCGCTCATGCTCGGGCTGGCGGTCGGCATCGACTACGCGCTGTTCATCATGTCCCGCCACCAGGACCAGCTGAAGCAGGGCCTCGAGCCCGAGGAGTCGGCGTCGCGCGCGGTCGCCACGGCCGGCTCGGCGGTCGTGTTCGCCGCGACGACCGTGATCATCGCGCTGCTGGGGCTCAGCGTGGCGGGCATCCCGTTCCTCACGACGATGGGCGTGGCGGCCGCGCTGGCGGTGTCGATGGCCGTACTGGTGTCGACCACGCTCACGCCGGCGCTGCTCGGCTTCGCGGGCTGGCGCGTCGCGCCCAAGACGTTCCGTCCCGGGGCTGTGGCCGCCGCCGAGCACGACGACGAGCCCGAGAAGGCGAAGACGCGCCCGCGGACGCGCACGGCCCTGCGCTGGGTGCGGCTGGTGACGCGCCGGCCGATCGTGACGGTCCTCGTCGTCGTGGCGACCCTCGGGGTCGCCGCGATCCCCGTGACGGTGCTGAGGCTCGCGCTCCCCGACGCGGGCTCCCTCGAGGAGTCCGCACCCGCCCGTATCACCTACGACCTCGTCGCCGAGCACTTCGGCCCCGGGTACAACGGGCCGCTCGTCGTGACCGGCCTGGTCATCCAGAGCACCGATCCCGTCGGCCTGGTGAACGACGTCGCGGCCGAGATCACCGCGCTGCCCGGGGTCGCCTCGGTGCCGCTGGCCACGCCGAACGAGGACGGCGACACGGGCGTGATCCAGGTGATCCCCGAGGGCGGTCCGGACTCCGAGGCGACCAAGGCCCTCGTCGGCGAGCTGCGGTCCCAGCACGACCACTTCCAGCAGGCGTACGGGGTGGACCTCGCAGTGACCGGCTACACCGCGGCCGGCATCGACATCTCCGCGCAGCTCGCCGAGGCGCTCCTGCCGTTCGGCCTGCTCATCGTCGGGCTGTCGCTGGCGCTGCTCGCGATGGTCTTCCGCTCGGTCGTCGTGCCCGTGACCGCCGCGCTCGGGTACGTCCTGTCGCTGCTGGCGGCCCTCGGGCTGACGGCGCTGGTGTTCGTCGACGGCGTGCTGGCGGGGCCGCTCAACGTGGCGTCCGTCGGCGCGGTGATCAGCTTCATGCCGATCATCCTCATGGGCGTCCTGTTCGGCCTGGCCATGGACTACGAGGTCTTCCTGGTCAGCCGGATGCGGGAGGACTACGTGCACCACGGCGACCACGAGCAGGCGATCGAGCACGGCTTCGTCGGCTCCGCCCGCGTGGTCACCGCCGCGGCGATCATCATGGTCGCCGTCTTCGCCGCGTTCATCCCGGAGGGCGACGCCTCGATCCAGCCGATCGCGTTCGGGCTGGCGGTCGGGGTGGCCATCGACGCCTTCGTCGTCCGGATGACGTTCATCCCCGCCGTGCTCGCCCTGTTCGGTGACCGGGCCTGGTGGATCCCCGCGTGGCTGGACCGCGTCCTACCGCGCTTCGACGTCGAGGGGGAGGGGCTCGCCCAGGAGCTCGCGCTGGTCGGCTGGCCCGAGGGACCGGAGCCGGCGATCGCGGCGGAGGGCCTGCGTGTCGCCGCCCTGCCCGGGGCCGTCGACGTCCTGGTCCCGCCCGGGGACGTGCTGGTGGTGCGGGGCGGCACGGCGAGCGAGCGGCGCGCGCTCCTCCTCGGGCTGGGCGGACGCGTGCCGGTGGTCGAGGGGCGCGTGCGGGTGGCGGGGCTCGTGCTGCCGCCGCGGGCCGGCGAGGTCCGTCGACGGACCTCCTACGTGGACGTCATGCGGTCGACGGATCTGCGGGCGGCCCTGCGCGGCCCGGCGTCCGTGGTTCTGGTCGACGGGGCGGACGGGCCGGCCGACCCCGACGTCCGCGACACCGTCCGCCAGGCCCTGGCCGACGCCGTGGCCGACCGGGCCGTCACGCTGGTCGTCGCGTGCCGTGCCGACGCGGTGGTCGACGACCTCCTGCCGCCCGATCGAGCCGTGCACACCCTCGTGCTCGCCCCGGCGCCCGCGGCAGTGCCGTGATGAGGCCCGTCGACCGCCTCGGCGCGCTCGCGGTGGTCGGTCTGGTGCTGCTCCCGCTCGCGATCGCCGGACTGCTGACCTGGGCGCTGTCCACGCCGACGCAGCACCTCGCCCGCGTCACGGCGGCGATCGTCAACGATGACGTCCCCGCCACGCTGAACGGCAAGACTCTCCCGGTCGGCCGCCAGCTCGCCGCCGGCCTGATCGAGCAGGGTGGGTACGACTGGGTGCTGACCAACGACGACGAGGCCGCCGACGGGCTGGCCGGCGGCCGCTACGTCGCCGTCGTCACCATCCCGACCTCGTTCTCGGCGTCCGCGACCTCGTTCTCGGGCCCGGCGCAGGACGCGCAGCAGGCCGACATCCGGGTGACGACGGCGCCGTCGTCGGCCCTGCTCGACCCCGCGTTCACCCAGGCGATCACCGATGCCGCCGTCGCGGCGGTGAACAAGCAGCTGATCGCTCAGTACCTCGACCAGCTGCTCACCGGCTACAGCACCCTCAACCAGCAGATCGGGCAGGCGGCTGCCGGGGCGGACGAGGTCGCCGCCGGAGCGGCGTCCCTCGCCGGGGGTGCCCAGCAGCTGGCCACAGGAGCGGACCAGCTGTCCGCGGGTCTGCAGAGCCTCGACGCGGGGGCCGGCGCCCTGTCGGACGGCCTGGCCGAGCTCGACTCCGGCGTGCAGGACCTGCCGGGGCAGTCCGCCCAGCTGGCCAAGGGCTCGGCCGCGGTCGCCGGCGGGCTCGACGCGGTGGCCTCGGGCCTGGACGACGCGATCGCCCAGCTCACGGCCGTCCAGGCGACGGTGTGCGCCAGCCCCGGACCGGCGTGCGACGGCGTCACCCGTGCCCTGCAGAAGTTGCAGGCGCAGGCGCCGACGGTCGAGACGCTCACCGGCGGCGCCGACGCCGTCGCCGCCGGGAACAAGAAGCTGGCCGCCGGCATGCCGCCGCTGGTCGACGGCATCGACTCGGCCGCAGCGGGTGCCGCGCAGGTCGCCGACGGTGCGGGGCAAGCCGTCGGGGGCGCCGAGGCGCTGGACACGGGCAGCCAGAGCCTGGCCTCCGGAGCCGACCAGGTGGACACCGGCGCCGCGCAGCTGTCGGACGGGCTCACGCAGGCCGTCGCCCAGATCCCCGCTTACTCCGCCGACGACGTCGGGATCCTCTCCACCGTCGCCTCCCAGCCCGTGCGGGCCGACCAGCTCACCCCTGCGCCAGGCATGCAGGCTGTCCCGTTCTTCGCGGCGATCGCCCTCTGGATCGGCGCCGTCGTCGTCGCGGCGACCCGGGCGGCCGTGCCGGGCGCTGCCCTGCTCACCGCGGAGACCTCGGTGTCGATCACCCGCCGCGCCGCGCTCCCCGGGGCCGCGATCGGCGCGCTGCAGGGTGTCGTCACCGCCGTCGCCGTGCTGTTCGCCGTGCAGGTCGACGCGTCCGCCCGGGTGGCGTTCGTCGTCGCGAGCGCGGTCGTCGGGCTCGTCTTCGTGGTCGTGAACCAAGGGCTCGCGGCTGCCTTCGGCGGCGTCGGCCGGTTCGTGGCCGTGCTCGTCGCGGTGGTCGCGCTGGTCGTCGGGCTGACCTCGACGGTGCCGCCGACGGTCGCGGGTCTCTCGAACCTGCTGCCGACGGCGCCCGGCTTCGGGGCGCTGCTGGGCGCGTTGACCGGCGACCCCGCGACCGCTCGGACCGCGGTCGTCGGGCTCGTGCTCTTCGGGGTCCTGGGCGTGCTGCTGGTGCTCGCCGGTGTCGCCCTGCGCCGCCGCTCGCGGGCCCGTGACCTGGCCGGTTCGGTGGCCTGACGCGCGCGGAGGCCGCGCCCACCTGCGCAGTCGCCCGAGATTCACACGCAGGGGCCCGCCCACGGAGCCCATCGCTGGGTTACGGTCGAATTGCAGTAATCCAGACATCACACCGAAGGAGCACTCCATGTCGGACGACCAGTCCACCGATGTCGTCGCCGCTGTCAGCGACGGCGCGTACACCCTCCTCGTGGCCGATTTCGCGGACACCGACACGGCGTGGGGGGCGTACGAGAGCCTCAAGGAGGTCGCGGACGGCAAGACGCTGGACATCGAGGGCGTCATCGTCGTCAAGCGCGGCGCCGACGGCGGCCTCGAGGTCCAGAAGGCGACCGACCACAGCACGCGTCGCGGACTCGGCTGGGGCGTCGTCGGGGGTGTCGCGCTGGGCATCATCTTCCCGCCGTCCATCATCGGCAGCGCCGCCGTGCTGGGCGCGGTCGGCGCCGCGACGGGCAAGGCCCGCGAGCTGCACCACCGCAAGGAGCTGACCGAGGAGCTCCAGGACGCCATCGCCCCCGGACACTCGGGCATCGTCGCCCTCGTGTCCAACCCGAGCGTGGTCGAGATCCGCAAGGCGCTGGACAAGGCGGAGGCGATCGTCGAGAAGGCGCTCGACAAGGCCGAGGCCGAGGAGATCAAGGCCGCAGCCGACGAGATCCAGGCCGAGACGAAGTAGCTGCACTGGCGGCGTCCGGGTCGGCGGGTGACCATCGAAGGGTGCCCAAGACAACCCGATCCGGCGCCGCCAAGCAGAGCGAGCTGCCCAGCACGCTGCAGCGTTCCGACGAGTGGGCGCAGCGCACCTACGCGCACGCCTACGACGCGGCGATCGAGCAGTACGACGGCGACGAGGAGCGGGCGCACCGTGTCGCGTTCGCCGCGCTGAAGCACACGCACGAGAAGGTCGGCGACAGCTGGCGGCCGAAGCAGGAGCCCGGACCGTCCGACCGGCACGCCGAGGAGGGCTACGGGTCGACCGCGCCCACGGCGGGTGGCGTCGACGCCAACGCCGGCAAGGCGCACCTGTACGAGGTCGCGAAGGAGCTCGAGATCGACGGGCGCTCGCGGATGAGCAAGGACGAGCTCGTCGCGGCGATCGAGAAGGAGAACGACCGGCGCAGCCGGCAGGCGCTGCAGTGACGGAGCGCATGGTCGACGTCGGCGACGGCGTGCAGCTGTGCGTCGACGTCCAGGGTGCGGGCCGGCCGCTCGTCCTGGTGCACGGTGCCGGTTGCGGGCTCGTCGCCTGGCCGGACGGGCTGGTCGAGCTGCTCGCGCGCGAGCACCGGGTGCTGCGCTACGACGCGCGCGACCAGGGCCGGTCCACCACCTGGCCGGTGGGCGAACCGGGCTACGGCATGGCGGACACCGTGGCGGACGTGCTCGCGCTCCTGGACGACGAAGGGTTCGAGCGGGCGCACGTGCTCGGGGTCTCCGGCGGCGGCGTCGAGGCGCAGCTCCTCGCGCTCGACCATCCGGAGCGGGTCGCGACGCTCACGCTGGTCAGCAGCACGCCCGGGTCGGACGGGCTACCGGGCATGTCGGACGAGCTGCGGGAGCTGTTCAGCGGCGGAGCGCCCGAGCCCGACTGGGACGACCGCGATGCCGCCGTCGCGCACCTCACCGAACTCGAGCGGCCCTTCCAGCGGGGCGGCTACGACGAGGCCCTCGAGCGGCAGATCGCCGAGCGCACGGTCGACCGGGCGCGGGACCTGCGGGCGAGCGTGACCAACCCCTACCTCGTCGACCCGGGCCCGCCCTGGAGACACCGGCTCGCCGATATCACCGCGCCCACCCTCGTGGTGCACGGCGACGACGACCCGCTCTTCCCGCTCGCCCACGCCGCGGCGCTGGCGCGCGAGATCCCGCACGCCGAGCTGCTCGTGATCCCCGGCGCCGGGCACGGCGTCCCCCCGGAGTGGGCGTGGCCCGAGCTGGTCGCGCGGGTCGAGGCACTCACCCGCGCGTAGACCGTCGACCCGGATTTCGCGGTACAACGGGACATGGCGATGTTCCTGGTGGTGCTCACGCGGACCGGATCCTCGTGGGACCCGTCCCGGCCGATGGAGGCGCAGGCGGGCTGGACCGAGCACGCGGCGTTCATGGACGGGCTCGTCGAGCAGGGCTTCCTCGTGCTCGGGGGGCCGCTGGTCGACGAGATCCGGGTGGTGCACGCCGTCGAGGCGGAGTCCCTGGACCACGTGCGCTCGACCCTGGCCGCCGACCCGTGGAGCGGCTCCCACCTCGTCGTGGAGTCGGTCACCCCGTGGACGATCCGCCTGGACGCTCGGGACTGAGCTCGCGCAGGGCGGAGGTGCGGTCCCCGCCCGCGTCGCCGGTGTTCACGGTCCCCTTCGGCTCGACGAGCAGCGCGCACACCTCGGCGTCGGCCCTGGGGCAGTGCTCGACCCCCTTCGGCACGACGAACACGTCCTGCGGACCCAGCACGACGTCGCCGTCGCGCAGCTGGATGGTCAACGTGCCGGACACCACGAGGAACAGCTCGTCCGTGTCCGGGTGGCTGTGCCAGACGAACTCCCCGAAGAGCTTGACCACCTTGAGGTCGTAGTCGTTCACGCTGGCGAGCCGGTGCGGCTGCCACGGCTCGGGGAGCAGGTCGAGCGCGGCCAGGACGTTGCGCGTGGTCGTCATGCGTCGAGCGTAGGCATCAGCGGCGACACCAGCCGCAGCGGGTCGGCGTCGAGATCGAGCACCTGCGACCGGGCGGGCGGGGTGTCGACCGACTCGAACCGGACCGTCGCCTCCCGCCCCCGCACGTGCACCACCCAGCCGCGTCCGAGGGTGTCGTGCTCGACGTCCAGACCCGGCCGGGCGTTCTCCGCGGAGAGCAGCCCGCGGGTGGCGGGGGTGTCGTCGGGCTCGTCGAGGACCGCCGGCGCGGGTTCGTCGTCGCCGTCCCACGGGAACGTCAGCTGGGCGTGCGCGGAGAGGTTGTGGAACGAGACGCCGAGCAGCCGGACCGAGTCGCTGATGCCCGCGGCCCGCGCCGCCTGGTGCGCGGCGGCGCGGAGCTCGGTCGCCTCCGCGGACGGCTGGGCGAGCGTGACCGAGCGGGTCAGCGTGGTGAAGTCGGCGAACCGCACCTTCGCGACGACGGTCCGCGCCCCGCCGCCGTGCGCGGTGAGGCGCCGCAGGGCCTCGTCCGTCACGCGGTCGACGGCCTCGGCGATGCGGTCGGCGCCGAAGATGTCCTCGGCGAAGGTGCGCTCGGCGCCGACGGACTTGCGCTCGCCGCCGGGCGCGACGGGGCGGGGGTCGATGCCCCGGGCCAGCCGGTAGAGATTGGCGCCGGAGGACTCGCCCACGGTCATGGTGAGCACGTCGAGCTCCTGGCGACGCAGGTCGGCCACCGTGCGGACGTCGAGGCGCTCCAGGGCGGCGGCCGTCGCGGGACCGATGCCTGGGACGGCGCGCACGGGCAGGGGCAGCAGGAAGTCGTCCTCGTCGGCGGGCTCGACCACCAGCAGCCCGTCGGGCTTGCCGGCGTCCGACGCGAGCTTGGCGATGAGCTTGGTCCGGCCGATGCCGACGGACACCGCGAGGCCGGTGAGCTCGCGGATCCGGGCCCGGACGTCGGTGGCTGCGTCGGCGGGGTCGTCGCCGAACGGGCCCGCCTCGAGATCGACGAACGCCTCGTCGATGCTCAACGGCTCGACCAGCTCGGACAGGGTGCCGAGCGTCGCCATGATGACCCGCGAGTACGCCGAGTACGCCTCGAACCGGGGGAAGAGCACCGCGGCCGCGGGGGTGAGCCGCCGGGCGCGGCTCATCGGCATCGCGGAGCGCGCGCCCGCCTGCCGTGCCTCGTAGGACGCGGTGGAGACGACGCCGCGTGGCCCGGTGCCGCCGACCAGCACGGGCTTGCCCCGCAACGACGGCTTGTCGCGCTGCTCGACGGCCGCGAAGAATGAGTCGGCGTCGGCGTGCAGGACGGTCGCCCGGGTGCGCAGCCGCGAGGCGTCGGCGAGCTGCGCGGGGTCCACGGACCTACTGTGCCCGGGACCAGCGACAGGACGGGCGCCGACACGGGCCGGCGCCCGTCCCGACGTTCAGCCCGGCCGCGAGGTTCAGGCGATGGCGAGGGTCCCGCGGTTCCGCAGCTCGTGCAGGGCATCGAGGAGGATGCGGTTGAACGCGACCGGCGCGTGCGCGTTGACGTCGTGCCCGGCGCGCGGCACGACGGTGAGGCGGGTGCCGGGCCGGGCGTCGAGGTAGCGACGCTCGTCCAGCCGGAGCGGGTCGCGGCTCCCGTTGACCAGCCACACGGGCAGGGCGGTGCGCCGCAGGTCTGCCAGCGGCGAGTACCCGGACATCGCCGCGAGCATGTCGGTGACCACGTGCCAGTCGCCGCCGCCCAGCCGCAGCGCCCGCGTGACCATCCCGGACGCACGCCGGTACATGCCGAGCGGCTTGCCCTTGATCTCGGTCGAGCAGCCCGCCAGCACGACACCGGCGACCTTGGCCTCGTGCCGGCGCGCGTACGCGAGGCTGGTGTAGCCGCCGAGGGAGAGCCCGACCAGCAGGGGAGGGACGGAGCAGGAGTCGACGGCCTCGTCGATCGCGGCCAGCGCACCCTCGAGGCTGAAGCGCTCGCCGGACCGTCGTCCGTGCCCGGGCAGGTCCAGCGCCACCGTCACGTGACCGGAGCGCTCGAGCGCCTCCACCTGTCGCCGCCAGATGACGGACGACGTACGGGTGCCGTGCACGAGCACGATCGGTCGACGGTGGATGGCGGTCTCCTCAGGTCTGGCTAGGTCCGCCGCGAGGGTATCCACCCGACCTGGGAGTTCTGTGAGAGAGCGTGCGGCGCCGGTGTGAAGAGTTCGGTCAGACGTTCGGCGCGCACTCGCCGGAGCCCAGCGCCGCGAGGCCGGCGAGGTCGCCGGTGCCGAAGGCCGAGACGCTCGGGTTGGTGGTCGGGTACATCAGCTGCGTCGGGTCGTCGACGTGGTCCAGCCCGACGAGGTGGCCGAACTCGTGGGTGACGATGGCGAGCGCGGTCGTCCGGGTCCCGGGGGCGCCGAGCAGGCCGGCGACGGTTGCGCTGTCCAGGGTGACGGAGCCGGTGACGTAGGTCGTGTGCCCGGCGCGGGTCACCGAGGCCGACCCGGCGATCCCGGCGACGTCGCCGGCGAGCTCGGGGGTCTCGACGGCGGTCGACCACGACACGAGGACCGGCGCCCAGCGGCGGCCGTAGGCGCCGGGCTGGTAGGCCGCACGGTCCGCGCTCGGGGGCTCGTGCGTCGCGCCGTCGTCGATGAACTGCAGCCCGGTGGCCGCGGACACGCTGGCGATCGCCGCGCCGATGAACTCGGCCCCGCCCTCAGGTGCTCCGTCGGGCCGGACCACGTAGTGGATCGGTCGGCACGGGCTGTAGGTGACGGGTCCGCTGCCGTCCGGCTGCAGCATCGTGAAGGCGTAGGCACCCGCCGCGGGCACCCCCGCCGGGGGAGCGCCCAGCGGGAGGGTCGACTCCTCGAGCCCGGCCGGCGGCCCGAACGCCGACGAGGTCGACACCCACCAGCGCCCGCCCACCAGCAACGAGCCGGCGAGGGCGAGGACGAGGACGAGGAACCCGATGCGGGGTCCGCGGCGCACGCGGACGGCCGGCCCGAGGAAGCGCACGACCCGGTCCTCGAGAGGTCCGCGAGGGCGCGGCAGCATCGGGGGGAACGGCTCGTCGCCGCGCGCGTCGACCCAGGGATTGAGTCCCTGCTGGTCCCCAGCGCTCACCCCGGGTGCCTCCCTGTCCGCTGCTCGTCGGTGGGCGCAGGATCGCACACACGGGTGTCGTGCGCGTGGGTCGAGCGGGGGCGTGACGCGCCCCGTTCACCCGCGAGGCGCAGTGGGCCTCGCTAGCCTCGCTGCGTGCCGGTTCCCGAGATCCCCGCGATCCTGCGCGACGGCGTGGGCCGCACGCCCGCGGGTCGCGAGTGGATCGGGCGGCTGCCCGCGCTGGTCGAGCGGGCCGCCCGGCGCTGGGACCTGACCATCGGCGAGCCCTTCACCAGCGGCGCGGCGTCGTGGTGCGCGCCCGCCCTGCGCGCGGACGGGTCGCCCGCGGTGCTCAAGGTCTCCTTCCCGCACGACGAGGCGCGCGACGAGGCGGCCGCGCTGCGCGCCTGGCACGGGCACGGTGCCCCCGAGCTGCTCGGCGCGGACGCCGACGACTGGGCGCTGCTCCTGGAGCGTGTCGTGCCGGGCACCCCGTTGGCGGTGGCGCCGGGCGCACCGGCGGGACGCCTGACCGTGGCCTGCGGCGTGCTGCGGTCGTTGTGGGCGTCGGACGCCGACCTGACCGTGCCCGAGATGCGCGACGTCTGCGGGGCGTGGGCGGGGATGCTGGAGCAGCGCGCGGCCCGGCACGACGCCGACCCGGGTCTGGTCGGCGCGGCGGCCGGGCTGCTGCGCACGCTGCCGGGGCCCGGCGGCGTCCTGGTCCACGGCGACCTCAACCCGGGCAACCTCCTGCACGGGGGCGGCGATCGGTGGCTCGCGATCGACCCCAAGCCGATGCGCGGGGACCCGGCCTACGACCTGTGGCCGCTGCTCGAGCAGGTCGACGACCCGTTCGCGCACGCCGACCCGGTCCGGGTGCTGCGGGAACGCGTGCGGCTCGTGGAGGGCGAGCTCGCCGTCGACCGCGTCGCCGCGTGGGGGCTCGCACGCTGCACCGAGTCGGCGCTGTGGATCTGGGACGTGCTGGGCGACGAGGACGCGGCCAGGCGTTCCCTGGCGCAGGCAGCGGTGTGGGCGCGCCTGGCCGGCTGATCAGATCGAGGCCGTGCCGGGGGCGTGCACGTGCTCGAAGACCAGGCTCGTCTGCGTGTGGGCCACCTCGGGACGGGTGCTGAGGTGCTCGAGCACGAACGCCCGCAGCTCCCGGGAGTCACGGACCGCGACGTGCACGAGGACGTCGTCGACACCCGCGAGCAGGTAGACGTCGCGCACCTCGGGGCGCTGGACGAGCCGGTGCGCCACCTCCGCCAGCCGGGCGCGGGCGGCCGCCTGGAGCCGCACCGCGATCATCGCCTGCAGGCCGCGCCCGACGGCCTCGGGGTCCACCTGGGCGTGGAAGCCGCGAAGCACGCCGGACTCGCGCAGGGCGCGGACCCGGGCGTGGCAGGTGGACGGCGCGATGCCCGCCGCGGCCGCCAGCTCCTTGTTGGAGATGCGTCCGTCGCGCTCGAGCTCGCTGAGCAGACGCCGGTCCACGTCATCGAGCTCCACGGCGCCGAACGTCGTTCGGCGTGCTCCGATGGAGGGCGCTTTCGACGAATCCTGAACTGACATGGGCACAATCTAGCGAATCATCGGCGTTCGTCATCCGTTTGCAACACAGGAAGTTCAGAATGCAGTGAATCTGCTGGCTGACACGACACCCCCGGACGGAGCCCATCATGAAGGTCGGCATCCCCAGCGAGGTCAAGAACCGCGAGTACCGCGTCGCCCTCACGCCCGCGGGAGTGCACCAGCTCGTGTCCTCGGGCCACGAGGTGCTCGTGCAGGCGGGGGCCGGCGACGGCTCGGCCATCACGGACCTGCAGTACGCCGCCGCGGGCGCGCAGATCGTCGAGGACGCCGCTGACGTCTGGGCGCGCGCGGACCTCGTCTGCAAGGTCAAGGAGCCCGTGCCGTCCGAGTACGGCTACCTGCGCGACGACCTCGTGCTCTTCACGTACCTGCACCTGGCCGCCGACCGCCCCGCGACGGACGCGCTCCTGGCCGCCGGCACCACGTCGATCGCCTACGAGACCGTGCAGCTGCCGGACGGGTCCCTCCCGCTGCTGGCGCCCATGAGCGAGGTGGCGGGTCGGCTGTCCACCCAGGTGGGCGCGTACCACCTGATGAAGAACGAGGGCGGCTCGGGCGTGCTCCTCGGCGGCGTGCCGGGTGTCGACGCCGCCAAGGTCGTCGTGCTCGGCGGGGGTGTGGTCGGTCGGCACGCGGCGGAGATCGCCGTGGGCATGCGCGCCGACGTCGCCGTGCTCGACCTGTCGATGCCGCGGCTCCGGGACACCGACTCGGCGTTCGGCGGGCGGGTCCGCACCGTCGCGTCGAGCGCCTACGCCATCGAGCGCGAGCTCCTCGACGCGGACCTGGTGATCGGCGCCGTCCTGGTCCCCGGGGCCCGCGCCCCCCGGCTGGTCACCAACGAGCTGGTCTCCCGCATGAAGCCGGGTTCCGTGCTCGTGGACGTCGCGGTCGACCAGGGCGGCTGCTTCGAGGACACGCACGCGACCACGCACGACGACCCGACGTACGCGGTGCACGGGTCCGTCTTCTACTGCGTCGCCAACATGCCCGGGGCCGTCCCGGTGACCTCCACGCGCGCGCTGACCAACGTCACGCTGCCCTACCTCGGCGCGCTCGCGGACCTGGGCTGGCACGGTGCGGTCGACGCCGACCCGTCGCTGGGCGCCGGCCTGACCACCCACGCGGGCCGGTTGTACAACGCCGCGGTCGGCCAGGCGCACGGGTACCCGACGTACCAGGACCTGGCGGGCGCGCTCGCGTAGCCTCGGGCCCATGGCGACGGCGCTGGTCATCGGCGGCACGGGGCAGATCGGCCGGGCCGTCGTGCCCGCGCTGCTGGGGGACGGCTGGGACGTGCGGGTGCTCGCGCGTCACCCCGCCGACCTGGACGGGGCCGAGGTGCTGGTGGGCGACCGCGCCGACCCGGCCGTGCTCGACGCCGCGCTCGGGTCGGGCGTGGACGTGCTCGTCGACGTCGTCGCGTACGACGACCGGCACGCCGAACCGCTGGTGGCGCGGGCCGACCGGATCGGGTCGGCGGTCATCGTCTCCAGCGGCGCGGTCTACGTCGACGCCGCCGGGAACGGGTTCGAGTCCGACGAGTTCGGCGACTACCCCGTGCCGGTCGACGAGGACCAACCCACCGTCGCGCCCGGGCGCGACAGCTACGCGACGGGCAAGGTCGCCCTCGAGCAGGCGTGGGCGCGGTCGGCGGTCGCGGCGACGATCCTGCGGCCGGGGGCGATCCACGGGCCTCGCAGCCGGCAGGCGCGCGAGTGGACCTTCGTCAAGCGCGCGCTCGACGGCCGCGACGTGCGGGTCCTCGCGTACGACGGGGAGAGCCGGTTCCACTCGACGGCGACGTCGGTGCTCGGGGAGCTGACGCGGCTCGCGGCCGCCCGACCGGGCGACCGGGTGCTGAACGCCGTCGACCCGCGGGCCCTGACCGTCGCCGAGATCTCTGCGACGATCGACGCCGCCATGGGGGTCAGCCCCAGCTACGTGATGCTGCCCGGCGCGCCGGACGGGAACCTCGGCAGCACCCCGTGGACGGTCCCGCACCCGGTCGTCCTCAGCATGCACCGCGCGGGTGTGGAGCTCGGCTACGTCGCGCCCGGCCGGTACGAGCAGACCGTGGGGGCCTGCATCGAGTGGCTCGTCGACTCCGCGTCGCGCGGGGACTGGCGCGAGGCGTTCCCCGGCTTCGTGCGGATGGACCCCGAGGACACCTTCTTCGCCTACGACGCGGAAGACGCCTTCCTCGCCCGCACGTCGTGACGGGCGGACCGCGCAACCGTCGGGGATGATGTCCGCCATGAATCCGACCGCCCTGCCTGCCGACAACCCCTTCGGCACGCCGTCCACCCTCCCGTACGGGCTTCCCGACCACGCGCGGATCCGCGAGGAGCACTACCTCCCCGCCCTGCTGGCCGGCATGGCGCAGCATCGCGCGGAGATCGAGGCGATCGCGACCGACCCGGCTGCGCCGACCGTCGAGAACACGCTCGAGGCGTTCGAGCGCTCCGGCCGCCTGCTGCACCGCGCGGCGACCAGCTTCTACAACCAGTCCAGCGCGGACTCCACGCCCGGGCTCGAGGCCGTCGAGGAGGAGGTCGCGCCGCTGTTCGCGGCCCACCACGACGCGATCTACCTGGACGCGCGGCTGTTCGCGCGGGTGGCCGCGCTGCAGGCGGACGTGGACTCGGGGGCGCTCGAGCTCGAGCCCGACACCGCCTGGCTGCTGCACCGCACCCACACGCAGTTCGTGCGCGCGGGCGTGGGGCTGGACGCGGCGGCGCAGGACCGGCTCCGCGCCCTGAACGCCGAGATCGGGAGCCTCGAGACCGCCTTCGGTCGCGACCTGCTGGCCGCGACGAACGCGGCGGGCGTGCTGCTCACCGACGAGGACGAGCTGGACGGGCTCGCCGAGGACGCCCGCGCGGCGGCCCGGAAGGCCGCACAGGACCGCGGGCACGAGCACGGCTGGTTCCTCGAGCTCGTCCTGCCCACCCAGCAGGCGCCGCTCGCGGTGCTGCGGGACCGGGCCGTGCGCGAACGGGTGTTCCGGGCGTCGGTCGGACGCGGCGCGGGCGGCCCGAACGACACCCGGCCCTCCCTCCTGGGTCTGGCCCGCACGCGCGCCGAGCGCGCCCAGCTGCTGGGCTACCCCCACCACGCGGCCTACGTCGCCGAGGACGCGACCGCGAAGACCGCCGAGGCCGTCTCGGACATCCTCGAGCGGCTCGCGCCGGTCGCCGTCGCCAACGCCCGCGCGGAGGGCACCGACCTGCAGGAGGCGCTCGAGCGCGACGAGCCGGGCGCGACGCTCGAGGCCTGGGACTGGTCGTTCTACGCCGAGCAGGTCAAGAAGGAGCGCCGGTCGCTGGACGACTCGCTCCTACGCCCGTACCTCGAGCTCGAGCGCGTGCTGGCCGACGGGGTGTTCCGGGCCGCGAACGCGCTCTACGGGCTGACGTTCGCCGAGCGCCACGACCTCGTGGGCTACCACCCGGACGTGCGCGTGTTCGAGGTGTTCGACGCCGACGGCAGCGGGCTCGGCCTGTTCCTGGGCGACTACTGGACCCGCGAGTCCAAGCGTGGCGGCGCCTGGATGAACAACCTGGTGGACCAGTCGACGCTGTTCGGCGAGCAGCCGGTCGTGGTCAACAACCTCAACATCCCGAAGCCGCCGCCGGGGGAGCCCACGCTGCTCGCGTGGGACGAGGTCATCACGCTGTTCCACGAGTTCGGTCACGCCCTGCACGGCCTGTTCTCGGCCGTGCGCTGGCCCTCGCAGTCCGGCACGGACGTGCCGCGCGACTTCGTCGAGTACCCGTCGCAGGTCAACGAGATGTGGGCGTGGGAGCCGTCGATCGTCCGGGCGTTCGCGCGGCACCACGAGACCGGTGACCCGATGCCGGCCGAGTGGGTGGACACCCTGCTCGCCGCCCGGCAGGACGGCGAGGGCTTCGCCACCACGGAGTACCTGTCCGCGGCCCTGCTCGACCAGGCCTGGTACCGGCTCTCTCCCGACGAGGTGCCGACCGACGTCGACGAGGTCGAGGCGTTCGAGGCGGCGGCGCTGCGACGCGCCGGAGTCGACTACGCGCCCGTCCCGCCGCGCTACCGCACCACGTACTTCAACCACGTCTTCGGCGGCGGCTATTCGGCCGGCTACTACTCGTACATCTGGTCCGAGGTGCTCGACGCCGACACGGTCGAGTGGTTCAGGGAGAACGGCGGGCTCGAGCGGGCGAACGGCGACACGTTCCGGGCCCGGCTGCTCTCGCGCGGCGGCTCGCTCGACCCGATGCAGGCGTTCCGTGACCTGCGCGGCCGCGACCCGCTGATCGACCCGCTGCTGGCCCGTCGTGGGCTGCTCGGGGCCGCCACGCACTGAGCCTGAGCGGGGCGTCGGAGGCCGGTACGGTGGAGGGCATGCCCGTCACCCACCCGGCCTCCGGCACGCCCACCAGCACAGTCACCGCCCAGGACGAGGTCGTGCAGATCTGCCGCGACCTCATCCGCTTCGACACCTCGAACTACGGCGACGACTCCGGACCGGGGGAGCGCGCGGCCGCCGAGCACGTGATGGGGCTGCTCACCGAGGTCGGCCTGGACCCCGAGCTGTTCGAGAGCGCACCGGGCCGGGCCAGCGTCGTCGTGCGGCTCGAGGGCTCGGACCGATCGCGGCCCGCGCTCGTCCTGCACGGCCACCTCGACGTGGTGCCCGCGCGTGCCGACGACTGGACCGTGGACCCGTTCGGCGCCGAGGAGGTCGACGGCCTGGTCTGGGGCCGCGGCGCCGTCGACATGAAGGACATGGACGCGATGATCCTGTCCGTGGTCCGGCAGATGGCCCGCGAGGGCCGCAAGCCGGCGCGGGACGTCGTCGTCGCGATGTTCGCCGACGAGGAGGCGGGCGGCTCCATGGGGGCGCGCTGGGCCGTCGACCACCGGCCGGAGCTGTTCGAGGGCGCCACCGAGGCGATCAGCGAGGTCGGCGGCTTCTCCGTCGACGTCGACGGCCGCCGGGCGTACCTGCTGCAGACCGCGGAGAAGGGCCTGTCCTGGATGCGGCTCATCGCCGACGGTCGCGCCGGCCACGGCAGCCAGGTCAACGCCGACAACGCGGTCACGCACCTTGCCGAGGCCGTCGCCCGGCTCGGCCGGCACCCGTGGCCCCTGCAGCTGACGCCCACCGTGCACGCGCTGCTCGAGGGCGTCGCCCAGCTCACGGGGCTTCCGTTCGACCCGGAGGACCCGGACGGCGTCGACCGGCTCGTCGCCGCGCTGGGCCCCGCCTCGAAGTTCGTCGGCGCCACCCTGCGCCACACCACCAACCCCACGCAGCTGACCGCCGGCTACAAGGCGAACGTGATCCCCGGCTCCGCGGAGGCGACCGTCGACGGCCGGTTCCTGCCCGGCCTCGAGGACCAGTTCGCGCAGACGGTGGCCGACCTCGCGGGCGAGCACGTGCGGATCGAGCGGCTCCACCACGACACGGCGCTCGAGGTCCCGTTCTCGGGCGACCTGGTGGACCGCATGGTCGAGTCGCTGCTGGCGGAGGACCCCGACGCGACCGTGCTGCCGTACACGCTGTCCGGCGGCACCGACAACAAGTCGCTCTCGCGCCTGGGCATCCGCGGCTATGGCTTCGCGCCCCTGCGCCTGCCGGCCGACCTCGACTTCGCGGGCATGTTCCACGGCGTCGACGAGCGCGTGCCGACCGACGCCCTACGCTTCGGTACCCGCGTGCTGGACCGCCTGCTGCGGACCTGCTGAGCCCTAGTCGGGGAAGCTCGTCTCGGCGAGGGTGCTGCGCACGCGGATGACCTTGCGCCGCAGCCAGACCTTGCGCTCACCACCCGCGAACAGCAGCGTGCGGGAGAGCTCCCAGCGGCCCAGCTCGGCCTGTTCGGTGAGCATCCGGCGCGCCTCGTTCCGCGAGGTCGTGGCGGGTATCCGGAGCACCCGGTACTCGTACTGACCGCCCTGGGCGATCCAGTCCGGGCGCTTCGTCCTCGTCTGTCCATCTGCCATCGACCACCCCGTCCCGCGCGTTGCCGCGCCTACGTCCCGATGCTGGTGCCGAAGAACCTTACGCGCTGCCATTGTGCCTCGCGGGAGGCTACGGTCGTCGCATGACCGTCGACCCGCGTGCCGCGCTGGACCGCCTGATCGCAGCCCTCGAGGCCCACTACACCGCCGTCGCCGCGCCGCACGGCGAGGACGACCCGGCGGTCGACGACGCGTACGACATCCTGGCCGACGCCTTCGAGGTGTACGACGACGCCCTGGGCACCGTGCACGGCGAGGCCACGCCGTTCTACCTCGCCGAGGAGGACGACGACGAGGACGACGAGGACGGCGACGACGTCGACGAGGACGACTACGACGACGCGGACGTCGACGACCTCGCCGACGAGGCCTCCCGCTAGAACCGCTCCGGGTATCCGAGGCTCGGCGCGCTGACCTCGTCGAGGGCCCGCCGCAGCTCCTCCGGGAGCACCAGGTCCTGGGCCGCGATCGACGCCCGCAGCTGGCTGGCCGTGCGCGCCCCGACGATCGCCGACGCGACACCCCGGCTCTGCACCCACGCCAGCGCGACCTCCAGCGGCGTCCGCTCGAGGCCGTCCGCCGCGGTGGCCACGGCCTCGACGATGGTTGCCGAGGCCCGCGCCAGGTAGGGCTCGACGAAGCCGGCGAGGTGCGGCGACGCCGCCCGCGAGTCCGCGGGGATGGTGCGCCGGTACTTGCCGGTGAGCACCCCGCGGCCCAGAGGGGACCAGGCGAGCACCCCGACGCCCAGCGCGACGGCGGCGGGTACCACCTCGCGCTCGATCCCGCGCTGCAGCAGCGAGTACTCCGCCTCGACCGCCGTCAGCCCGACCTCGCCCTCGAGCAGGCTCGCCGCACGGGCCACCTGCCACCCGGCGTGGTTGGACAGCCCGACGTACCGGGCGCGCCCGCTGGTCACGGCGAGGCGCAGCGCCGAGACCGTCTCGTCGAGCGGGGTGCGGGGGTCGGGCGTCTGCACCAGCCAGAGGTCGACGTGGTCCGTGCGCAGCCGGCGCAGCGAGCCGTCCAGCGAGGCGAGCAGGCCGCCTCGCGACGCGTCGACCACGCCGCCGTTGCTGGTGCGCCGGATCCCGGCCTTGGTGCAGAGCACCACCTCGTCGCGGGGGACCACGTCGTCGAGCAGCTCGCCCAGCAGCTCCTCCGCGCCGCCGTCGGCGTACGACGCCGACGTGTCGATGAGCGTGCCGCCGGCGTCGGTGAAGTCGCGGAGCTGCTCCGTCGCGTCGTGCTCGTCGGTGTCGCGGCTCCACGTCATCGTGCCGAGCCCGAGCCGGGAGACCCGCAGACCGGTGCGGCCCAGGTGGCGCTGTTCCATGAGGCGCAACACTAATCGGCGCGCGCGTGTCATCTGCGGCAACGCACCCCCGCTATCGTTCCGCTCGTGACGGACGCGATGGGACTGGGTGAAGCGATCCTCTTGGGGCTCGTGCAGGGTCTGACCGAGTTCCTGCCGGTCTCCTCGAGCGCGCACCTGCGCATCGTCGGGGAGCTCATCGGCTCGAGCGATCCCGGGGCGGCGTTCACGGCGATCACGCAGCTGGGCACCGAGACCGCCGTGCTCCTGTACTTCCGGCGGGACATCGCGCGGATCCTCACCTCGTGGTGGCGGGCGCTGCGCGGTGACCTCGGCACCGACTGGCGGTCGCGCGCCGGTGCACCGCCCGGGCAGCCGGCCGACCACGACGCCCTCATGGCGTGGTTCATCGCCCTCGGCTCGCTGCCGATCATCGTGCTCGGCCTCGCGTTCCAGGACGCGATCGAGCAGACGTTCCGCAACCTGTGGCTGATCGCGCTGACGCTCGCCGGCTTCGGCCTGGTGCTCGGCTGGGCCGACAAGAGGGGCGCCAAGCAGCGCGAGCTCACGGAGCTCACCGGTCGGCACGCGGTCCAGTTCGGCTTCTGGCAGGCCCTCGCGCTGATCCCCGGCGTGTCGCGCTCGGGCGGCACCATCACCGGCGGGCTGCTCATGGGCTACACCCGCAGCGCCGCCGCGCGGTACTCGTTCCTGCTGGCCATCCCCGCGGTGTTCGGGTCGGGGCTGTTCCAGCTGGCCAAGAGCGTGGACGACTTCGGCAAGGGCGGCACACCCGGGTTCTTCCCGACCCTCGTCGCGACGCTCGTCGCGTTCGTCGTCGGCTACCTCGTGATCATCGTGTTCCTGAAGATCGTCTCGACGTTCAGCTACAAGCCGTTCGTCTACTACCGGCTCGGGCTCGCCGCGCTCGTGGTGATCCTGCTGCTCACGGGCGTGCTCGACGCGAACAGCGCCCCCGTCACGCCGTAGCGCGGACCAGGGATCACAGCCAGCCGGACCGCCGGAACAGCCGGTAGAGCGTGAAGCAGACAGCGCCCATCGCGAGGATGGCCAGCGGGTACCCGTAGGTCCAGTCGAGCTCGGGCATGTGCTCGAAGTTCATGCCGTAGATGCTGGCGACGAGGGTCGGCGCCGCGGCGATAGCGGCCCACGACGAGATCTTGCGGACGTCCTCGTTCTGCCGCACGGACACCTGCGACAGGTGGACCGAGAGCATGTCGCTGAGCAGGTCGTCGTAGCCGTCGAGGTGCTTGTCGAGGCGGTCCACCCAGGCCTCCGCCCGGCGCAGCCACGGCTGGGACTGGCGCTGGCCGGGTGCCTCCTCGGCCTCGGCGATCAGCTCGGGCAGCACCGACGTGACCGGGCTGAGCGCGCGGCGCGCCTCGGCGATCTCGCGCTTGAGGTCGTAGATCGTCTCGAGCGGGTTGTGGTGCCGGGCGGTGGAGAACACGAGGCGCTCCGCGTCCGCGACGGCGTCGCCCAGGCCGATCTCGACGTCCGACGCCTCCGCGACGAGCGTCAGGACGACGACGGCGAGGACCTGGTGGACGCCCTCGTCGGGCACCGGGAACCCACCGGTCAGCTTGGCCAGGGCGCGGTCGAGGACGCCCGCGCCGCCCAGCTCGGCCATGATCACGACGTCCTTGCCGACGATGCTCGTGAGCGCACCGGTGTGCACGTCGTGCGTCGACTCGACGTAGGACAGCGTGGGCGTGGTCAGGAGGAGCTCCCCGTCCGGCGAGCGGTCGAGTCGGGCGCGCTGGGCGTGGTTCGGGACCGGCGGGTGGGTGCCCGGCATGCGGTGCTCCAGGAGCGCGATCGCCTGCTCGCTGATGCCGTACCGGCGCGCCGCGTCCGTCAGGTCGTCCATCGGGACGATCACCCAGCGCGCCCCTCGGGTGCGGGCGCCCGTCTCGGCGCGCTGCCAGCCGCCCGGCGTCTCCACGCACACTCGCTCGTCGGGCTGGGTCAGGGGCTCGGTACTCACCTCGGCATTGTGGACCCGCGCGCTGTCAGGTGCCGGGACGCGGTTAGGCTTCCGCCGTGCTCACCTGGCCGCCCCCGTTCATCCCGCAGCTCCCCGGACGTGGCCTCCCGGTCCAGGTGCGCGACTCCTCGACCGACCGGCTGGTCGTCGCCGCCGCCGGACCGGACGCCACGCTGTACGTCTGCGGCATCACCCCGTACGACGCGACGCACCTCGGCCACGCCGCCACCTACGTGGCGTTCGACGTCCTGGGACGCGCATGGCGGGACTCGGGGTACCGCGTGCGGTACGCCTCGAACGTCACCGACGTCGACGACCCGCTGCTCGAGCGCGCCGCGGCCACGGGCGTCGACTGGCGCGACCTGGCCGCCGAGCAGACCGCCCTGTACGCCGAGGACATGACCGCGCTGGCCGTCATCCCGCCCGACGTGTACTCCGGCGTGGTCGAAGTCATCCCGGCGGTCGTGGAGGCCGTCGAGGTCCTGCTCACGGCCGGCGCCGCCTACCGCGTCCCGACGCCCGACGCCCTCGCCGACGACGGCCTCGGGGACGTCTACGCGGACCTCTCGGCGGACATCGACTTCGGCGCCGTCGCCGGGCTCGACGACGACACGATGCGCACCCTGTCCCAGGAGCGTGGCGGGGACCCCGAGCGCCCCGGCAAGCGCGCGCCCCTCGACCCGTTGCTGTGGCGCCGTGAGCGGGCCGGTGAGCCCGCCTGGGACGGCGGCTCGCTCGGGCGTGGCCGGCCCGGCTGGCACATCGAGTGCGCCGTCATCGCCCGTGACGCCCTCGGTCTGCCCTTCGACGTCGAGGGCGGCGGCTCGGACCTGCTGTTCCCGCACCACGAGATGAGCACGTCGCACGCCCGTCTGCTCGACGCGGGCCGGGGCGCCCGGGTCCACCTGCACACCGGCATGGTCGGGCTCGACGGCCACAAGATGAGCAAGTCCCGCGGCAACCTCGTGCTGGTCTCCCGCCTGCGCGAGGACGGCGTGGACCCGATGGCCGTGCGGCTGGCCATCCTGGCGCACCGCTACCGCGACGACTGGGACTGGACCGACGACGGCCTGCACGCCGCCCAGGAGCGGCTGGAGCACTGGCGCCGGGCCGTCTCCGGCAACGGCGGCCCCGACGCCGACGCCACCCTCACCGCCGTGCGCGTCGCACTCGCGGACGACCTCGACACCCCCTCGGCCCTCGCGGCAGTCGACGCCTGGGCCGACCTCGCGCTCGCCGGCACCGCCGAGCCCGTCGAGGGCGCCCCCGGCATCATCGGCCGGCTGCTCGACGCGCTGCTGGGCGTCCGCCTCTAGCCGGCCAGACCGCAGCGTCCGCACGTTCGAGCGCCGGGGCGACCGGATGTACGGACGTCCCGGGTCTTCCCACCCCGTTGCGTCTGCACGGGGTCGGAGTGGGTCGGTCAGCCGCCGGTGCCCTTGTCGCGGCGGCGCAGGTAGCGCTCGAACTCCTGGGCGATCGCCTCGCCGCTGGCCTCGGGCAGGTCGGCCGTGTCCTTGGCCTCCTCGAGCTGGTGCACGTACTCGCCGATCTCCGAGTCCTCGGCCGCCAGCTCGTCGACCCCGTGCTGCCACGCGGCGGAGTCGTCGGGCAGCTCGCCCAGCGGGACCGGCTCGCCCAGCAGCTGCTCGATCCGGTGCAGGATCGCGAGCGTGGCTTTGGGGGACGGCGGGTGCGCGACGTAGTGCGGCACGGCGGCCCACAGCGACATCGCCCGCAGGCCTCGGGCCGCGGCCTCGTGCTGCAGGACGCCGACGATGCCGGTGGGCCCCTCGTACGTGTTGGGCTCCAGGCCGAAGATGTCACGCACGTCCGCGTCCTCGCTGGTCGCGTTGACCGGGATCGGCCGCGTGTGCGGCACGTCCGCCAGCAGGGCACCCACCGTGACGACGGCGTCGACGCCCAGACCCGCCGCGATGTCGAGCAGCTCGGTGCAGTACCGGCGCCAGCGCATCGACGGCTCGATGCCGTGCACGAGGACCACCCGCCGGCCGGTCAAAGGGGCCGTGGCGACGGCGACGGCCGTGGTCGGCCACGTGATCTCGCGGCGACCGTCCGGGCCGGGGCCGACGACCGGCCGGTTCACCTGGAAGTCGTGGTACTCCTCCGGGTCGAGCTCGTCCACCTGCTCGGCGTCCCAGACCTCGTGCAGGTGCTCGAGCGCCTGGGTGGCCGCCGACCCGGCGTCGTTCCACCCCTCGAACGCAGCGAGGAGCACGGTCTCGCGGACGGGGAGGTCGGCCGGCGGGGTCTCGCTCATCGGATCAGCCTAGAGCGCGGGGGAGCGCCCGCCGCGGACGGACCGCCCGCGCGCGTCGGAAGCGGCGCGTCGTCGCCTCGTACGATGGACCGATGCCCCGCACCTCCGCCGACCTCGCCGCGCCGTCTGCCGTCCTCTGGGACATGGACGGCACCCTGATCGACACCGAGCCGTTCTGGATCGCCGCCGAGATCGAGCTGGTCGAGGCCCACGGCGGCGTCTGGACGCACGAGGACGGGCTGTCCCTGGTGGGGAACCCGATGCTGGTCAGCGCGCAGGCGCTGCGGGACCGGGGGGTCGACCTGCCTCCCGAGGAGATCGTCGACTTCCTCAACTCCCGGGTCGCCGCCGGTGTCGCCGCTGGCATCCCGTGGCAGCCCGGCGCCCGCGAGCTGCTCGAGCAGGTGGCCGCCGCCGGGGTGCCGATGGCGCTGGTCACCTCGTCGTTCGCGGTCCTGGCTCAGCCGTTCGCCGCGGCGGTCGGCCTGTTCGACGTCGTGGTCAGCGGCGACGAGGTGAGCCGCCCCAAGCCGGACCCGGAACCGTACGTGCTGGCGGCCGAGCGCCTCGGGGTCGACGTCGCGACCTGCGTGGCCGTCGAGGACTCCCGGTCGGGCGTCGCCTCGGCCGTGGCCTCGGGTGCGCGGGTGCTCGCCGTCGAGGTGATGCAGGCCGTCGTCGCCCGGCCCGGGCTCAGCAGGGTCTCCACGCTGACCGACCTGACGGTGGACGACCTGACGCGGATCGCGCAGGGGGACGTGCTCGACCGGCTGCACGCGGGCTGACCGTCCCCGGCCGTCCGCTCAGGCGGCGGGGACGACGCCGATCGACCGCTCGACCGCCCCGGCGGGGATCTCCGGCGGTGTCCCGCCGAACGCCGGGCACAGCGCCTTGAACGAGCACCAGTCGCACAGCTTCGAGGTCCGCGGACGCCAGTCGCCCGACCGGGCAGCGTCCTCGATGCCGGCCCAGATGGACCGCACGCGGGCCTCGATGGTGGCCATCTCCTGCTCGGTGGGCTCGTGCGTGAGGATGACGCCGTCGCCGAGGTACTCGAGCTGGAGGCGCTTGGGCAGCACCCCGCGGGTGCGCCAGATGACGTAGGCGTAGAAGCGCATCTGGAACAGCGCCGAGCTCTCGAACCCTGCGCGCGGGGACCGGCCGGTCTTGTAGTCGACCACCCGGACCCACCCGTTGGGCGCGACGTCGACGCGGTCCACGATGCCCCGCAGCAGGGGGCCGCCCTCCTCGAGCTCCGTCGACACCAGGAGCTCGCGCTCGCGCGGCTCGATGCGCGTCGGGTCCTCGAGCGTGAAGTACGTCGCCAGCAGGGCCTCGGCGCTGGTCAGCCACTCGGCCAGGTCGGCCGGCTCCGCGAACATCTCGCCGACGTCCGGGTTGCTCTCGAGCAGCGCGGCCCACTGCTCCGGCAGCAGCCCGTGCGCGGCGGCGAGGGTGCGCTCGGTGGCGGGGAGGTCGAAGAGGTGCTCGAGCACGGCGTGCACGAGCGTGCCGCGCGCCGCGGCCGAGCTGGGCGGCTCGGGCAGGCGGTCGATCACGCGGAACCGGAAGAGCTGGGGGCACTGCAGGAAGTCGTTGGCGCGGGACGGCGACAGCCCGGGGCGCGACGGCGGACGCGGCGACGCGGCCTCCTCGACGGCCGCCTCGACCAGCTCCTCGACGGCGTCGTCGGCACCCGCCACGGCGTCGGGCGCGGGGTCGGGGGCGGCGTCGGAGGCGTCTTGGTCGAGGTGCTGCACGGTCACGGGTCGAGCGTAGGCGCCGCCACCGACACACCGGCCCGTCGACCCACCGACCCGACACCTACGCTGGACCGGTGAGCACCCCGCGACCCCCGGCACGACGGACGTCCGGCTGGGTGATCGGCCGGGTGGTCGGCGCCCCGATCATCCTGGCGCCCAGCTGGCTGATCGCCGCCGTCGTGCTCACGCTCATCTTCGCGCCGAGCGTGCGCGCGCGGTCGGAGAACCTCGGGGCGCTCGTCTACCTGGTGGCGCTCGGGTTCGTCGTCCTGCTGTTCGCTTCCGTTCTCGTGCACGAGCTCGCCCACGGGCTGATGGCCCGGGCGCGCGGGCAGCAGCCGCGGGAGTTCGTCCTCACGCTCTGGGGCGGGCACACGGCCTTCGGCGGCGCGACGCCGACCCCGGCCAGCAGCGCGCTCATCGCCGTCGTCGGCCCGATCGCGAACCTCGTGCTGGCTGCCGGCTTCTACGCGGTGGCGCGGCCGACCGACGCGGTGAGCCTCGTCGGCCTGCTGCTGTGGTCCGGCTGCGTCACCAACGCGTTCGTCGGGCTGTTCAACCTGGTCCCCGGCCTGCCGCTCGACGGCGGGTACCTGCTCGAGGCTGCCGTGTGGGCGGTGACCAAGAACCGGCACACGGGGACGGTCGCGGCCGGCTGGGTCGGGCGCGGCGTGGCGGTCGCGTTCTTCGCGTGGGCGCTGGTGCTGCCCCTGATGCAGGGCCGCCAGCCGAGCCTGCCCGACGTGGTCTGGGCGGCCCTCATCGGCGCGTTCCTGTGGTCGGGGGCGTCCGCGGCGGTGCGCGGAGGGCGGTCGCAGAAGGCCGTCGGGCAGCTCACGGTGGCGTCCGTCGGCCGGCGGGCGGTGGGCGTCGGGTACACGGAGTCGATCGCGCACGCCGGCGCTCTCGCGGCAGCAGCGGGGGCCGACGAGGTCGTCATCCTGTCTCCGGACGGCCGACCCTCGGCGTACGTCGACCGCGCCGCGGCGGCCTCGGTCCCCACCGACGTCGCCGGGACCACCGCCGTGACCAGCGTGGCCGTCCCGCTCCCCGTCGGCGCCGTCGTCGACGGCACCCTCTCCGGGCAGGACCTGGTCACGGCCGTCGGGCGTGCCACGGAGCACTCGCCCGTCGTGGCGGCGGTCGTGGACGGTCGCGTGGTCGGCCTGATCCGCGCGATGGACGTCGTGGCCGCCATCCGCTCCTAGACTCGGGGACCGTGAACCCCGACCAGACGTCCACCGGGGCCGCGCAGCGTCGCGGCCTCTTCCGCGCGGGCGACCGCGTGCAGCTCACCGACCCGCGCGGCCGGCTGCACACGATCACGCTGGCCGAGGGAGCCTCGTTCCACACCCACCGCGGCTACCTGAGCCACGACCTGCTGCTCGGTGCGCCCGAGGGGTCCGTCGTCCGCAACACCGCCGGCATCGAGTACCTCGCCGTGCGCCCCCTGCTCGCGGACTACGTGCTGTCGATGCCGCGCGGCGCGGCCGTCGTCTATCCCAAGGACTCCGGCCAGATCGTCGCGATGGCGGACATCTACCCGGGCGCCCGCGTCATCGAGGCCGGTGTCGGCTCCGGTGCGCTCACGATGTCGCTCCTGCGTGCGGTCGGCGACGGCGGCTCGCTGCACTCGATCGAGCGTCGCGAGGACTTCGCAGCGATCGCGCGGGGCAACGTCGAGGGCTTCTTCGGCGGTCCGCACCCGGCGTGGGAGCTGTCGGTCGGCGACCTGTCCGACGTCCTGCCGACCGTGGCCGAGCCCGGCAGCGTCGACCGCGTCGTGCTCGACATGCTGGCGCCGTGGGAGAACCTCGACGCGGTCGCGACCGCGCTCGCGCCCGGCGGCGTGTTCATCTCGTACGTCGCCACGACGACGCAGCTGTCGCGGCTGGCCGAGGACATCCGCACCGACGGCCGCTACACGGAGCCGGAGGCGTGGGAGTCGATGGTCCGCGGCTGGCACCTCGAGGGGCTGGCCGTCCGACCCCAGCACCGGATGATCGGGCACACCGGCTTCCTGCTGACCACGCGGCGTCTCGCGGACGGCGTGGACGCCCCGCAGCGTCGTCGTCGACCCGCCAAGGGCGCGTACCCGGTGGCTGCCGACGGCGCTCCCGCGGTGGACGACTCCGAGCTCTGGTCGCCGGAGGCCATGGGGGAGCGGCTGGTCTCGGACAAGAAGCTGCGCCGCGCGCGCCGCGACGTCGGCCAGGCGCCCCCCACCCCGTGACCGGGATGTCCGCCCGTCGAGAACTCTGAGCGCGTCGGGCCCGTGAGTGTTGACACTGGTGGTTAGGGTCGTCGGACCAGCAGGCACAGCGCGGTGCACGGTGGGAACGGAGTGACGACCACGCGCGACGCGGAACGGAGGCCGACGAGATGACCGATCCGGCTGCCCCTGGGCGGGACCTGCACCGAGAGCTGAGCGTGCTGGCGGCGAAGAACGAGCGTCTCAGCGACGCTCTCGTCGCAGCCCGCGAGCAGATCATCGACCTCAAGAAGCAGGTCGACGACCTGGCCAAGCCCCCCGGCACGTACGCCACGTTCCTCGGCGCCCGCGCCGACGGCACGGTGGACATCGTGTCGTCGGGCCGCAAGATGCACGTCGGCGCCAGCCCGTCGCTGGACGTCGCCCGCCTGCTTCCCGGGCAGGAGGTCATGCTCAACGAGGCCCTGACGGTGGTCGAGGCCGGCGGGTACGAGCAGGTCGGCGAGCTGGTCACGGTCAAGGAGCTGCTCGGCCCGGACCGCGCGCTCGTCGTCGGGCGCGGGGACGAGGAGCGCGTCGTGCGCTTCGCCGGCCAGGTGCTGGACACCGGCGTGCGGATCGGCGACGCGCTGACGATCGACTCGCGCAGCGGCTTCGTGTTCGAGGTGATCCCGCGCGCCGAGGTCGAGGAGCTGGTGCTCGAAGAGGTCCCGGACATCGACTACGCCGACATCGGTGGCCTCGGCCCGCAGATCGAGGCGATCCGCGACGCCGTCGAGCTGCCGTTCCTGCACCCTGAGCTGTTCCTCGAGCACGGGCTCAAGCCGCCGAAGGGCGTGCTGCTCTACGGCCCGCCCGGGTGCGGCAAGACGCTCATCGCGAAGGCGGTCGCGCACTCGCTCGCGGCCACGGCCGCGGCGGCCCGCGGGGAGTCCACGGCGGACACCAAGAGCTTCTTCCTCAACGTCAAGGGCCCGGAGCTGCTCAACAAGTACGTCGGCGAGACCGAGCGGCACATCCGGCTGATCTTCGCCCGGGCGCGCGAGAAGGCGTCGCAGGGGCACCCGGTCGTCGTGTTCTTCGACGAGATGGAGTCGCTGTTCCGCACCCGCGGCACGGGGGTCTCCAGCGACGTCGAGACGACGATCGTGCCGCAGCTGCTGAGCGAGATCGACGGCGTCGAGCGGCTCGAGAACGTCATCGTCATCGGCGCCTCGAACCGCGAGGACATGATCGACCCGGCCATCCTGCGGCCGGGCCGGCTCGACGTGAAGATCAAGATCGAGCGGCCCGACGCGGAGGGCGCTCGCGAGATCTTCGGCAAGTACCTGGTGCCGACGCTGCCGATCCACCCGGACGACATCGCGGAGCACGGCGGGTCGGCCACGGCCGCCGTCGAGGCGATGATCACCCGTGTCGTCGAGCGGATGTACACCGAGAGCGACGAGAACCGGTTCCTCGAGGTCACCTACGCCAGCGGTGACAAGGAGGTCCTGTACTTCAAGGACTTCAACTCGGGCGCCATGATCCAGAACGTCGTCGACCGCGCGAAGAAGTCGGCCATCAAGGACTTCCTGAGCACCGGCCAGCGCGGCATCCGCGTCGACCACCTGCTCACGGCCTGCGTCGACGAGTTCCGCGAGAACGAGGACCTGCCCAACACGACCAACCCGGACGACTGGGCGCGCATCTCCGGCAAGAAGGGCGAGCGCATCGTCTTCATCCGGACGATCGTGCAGGGCAAGAAGGGTGCCGAGGGCTCGCGCACCATCGAGACGGTCACCAGCACGGGGCAGTACCTCTGACGGACGCGCGACACGGCGCACGGTCGCACCGCCCTAGGGTGGACACGTGACCGTGCGCCGCGTGATGGGGATCGAGACCGAGTACGGGATCCTCCAGCCCGGACGCCCCCTGGCCAACCCGATGCTGCTGTCCAGCCACGTGGTCGCGGTGCACGCCGCCGCGCGCGAGGGCGCCCGCACGAAGGCCCGCTGGGACTACGACGACGAGGACCCGCTGCACGACGCCCGCGGCTTCCACCTGCAGCGCGCCTCGGCGCACCCGTCGCTGCTCACGGACGACCCCGAGAAGCCGGCGCCGTCGGGCGACGGGCCTCAGCCCCTGCCGCGTGCGGCGACCGAGGAGTACGAGGACCCGGGCGCCGCCAACGTGATCCTCACCAACGGCGCGCGCCTGTACGTCGACCACGCCCACCCCGAGTACTCGTCGCCGGAGGTCACCAACCCGCTCGACGCGGTCCGGTGGGACCGCGCGGGCGAGCGCGTCATGCTCGCGTCGGTGCGTGCGCTGGCGTCCACCGCGGCGCTGCCCGACGTCGCGCTCTACAAGAACAACGTGGACGGCAAGGGCGCCACCTACGGCATGCACGAGAACTACCTGGTCGACCGCGCGGTCCCGTTCAGCGACCTCGCCGCCCGGCTCATCCCGTTCTTCGTCACGCGCCAGGTGTTCACCGGTGCGGGCCGCGTCGGGCTCGGCCAGCGCGGCGAGGAGCCCGGCTTCCAGCTGTCGCAGCGTGCGGACTACATGGAGGCCGAGGTCGGGCTGGAGACGACGCTGCGCCGCCCGATCATCAACACGCGCGACGAGCCGCACGCAGACCCGGACCGGTGGCGGCGCCTGCACGTGATCATCGGCGACGCGACGATGCTCGAGGTGGCCACCTACCTGCGGCTCGGCACCACGTCGCTGGTGCTCTGGCTCATCGAGCGCGCGGTCGCCGAGGGCGGCGCCGGGGGAGCCCTCGCCGCGATCGACCGCCTGACGCTGCGCGACCCGGTGCACGCGGTCCACCTGGTCAGCCACGACCTGACGCTGACCACCCGGATCGAGCTCGCGGACGGGCGCCGCCTGACGGCCCTCGAGGTGCAGTGCGAGTACCTGGACGCGGTGCGTGCGGCGCTCGCGCACGTCGGCGACGAGCCCGACCCGCAGACCACCGACGTGCTGGACCGGTGGGAGTCGGTGCTCGACCGGCTGGGCACCGATCCGGCCTCCTGCGCGCGCGAGGTCGAGTGGCTGGCCAAGCTGCGGCTGCTCGAGGGCATGAGGCGCCGGGACCGCCTGGCGTGGGACCACCCGCGGCTGGCGGCGATGGACCTGCAGTGGTCCGACGTCCGGCCCGAGCGCGGGCTCTACCACCGACTGGTCCAGGCGGGGGCGGTCGAGCTGCTGGTCAGCGCCGAGCAGGTGGCCGACGCGGTCCTGCACCCGCCGCGTGACACCCGGGCCTACTTCCGCGGCGAGGCCGTCGCGCGGTACGGCGGGGAGATCTCCGCGGCCAGCTGGGACTCGGTGGTGTTCGACGTGCCGGGCGCCGCCACGCTCCAGCGCGTGCCGATGCGCGACCCCTTGCGCGGGACGCACGCTCACGTGGGCGCCCTGCTCGACCGCAGCCCCGACGCCGCCACTCTGCTGGACGCACTGGGCGCGTAGGCGAGCACCGCCTCGCACGGGTCCCGGAGCCTCCGCCGACGGCCGAGCCCGAGCGGGCCCGACGTTCGCCCGTTCGCCCGTCCGCGCCTCGGCACGTGACCCGAGGACGTCGGAGGATGGGCCTAGGGTGGGCACCAGAACGTCGTCCGGAACTCCGGGAGGTCACCATGGCTGGTCAGGAACACGTACGCCCGCGCCGCGAGGACGAGGAGCCGGACGACGCGCCGGACACTCCCGCCCCGGCCGCGCCGAGCGCGCAGGCCCGCGATGCCGAGGTCGACGCGCTCCTGGACGAGATCGACGACGTCCTGGAGTCCAACGCCGAGCAGTTCGTGCGCGGGTTCGTCCAGAAGGGCGGGCAGTGAGCGCCGATGAGTTCTCACGACACGTCCGCCTCCGGGCGGCTGCCGCACGCGTTCACGACGCCGGGCTCGTCGTCGTTCGTGGAGTTCCTCTCCAGCCACGCCCCGCAGCTGCTGCCCGGTAACCGGCCTTCCGGGGACGTGCAGGCGCCGCACGGCACCACGATCCTGGCGCTCGCGTTCGACGGCGGGATCGTCATGGCGGGCGACCGTCGGGCGACCATGGGCTCGATGATCGCGAGCCGGGAGATCGAGAAGGTCTTCCCGGCCGACGAGTACTCCGCGGTCGGCATCGCCGGCACCGCGGGCCTCGCGGTCGAGCTCGTGCGCCTGTTCCAGCTCGAGCTCGAGCACTACGAGAAGATCGAGGGCAGCCTCCTCTCGCTCGACGGCAAGGCGAACCGCCTGGCCACGATGATCCGCGGGAACCTTGGCCTGGCCATGCAGGGGCTCGCGGTCGTCCCGCTGTTCGGCGGCTTCGACCTCGACCGGCGCATCGGCCGGATCTTCTCCTACGACGTCACCGGCGGCCGGTACGAGGAGCACGACCACCACGCGGTGGGCTCGGGCTCGGTGTTCGCGCGCGGCTCGCTCAAGAAGCTCTGGCGGCCGGGTCTCGACGCCGCCGCGGCCGTGCGGGTGGCGGTCGAGGCGCTGGTCGACGCGGCCGACGACGACTCGGCGACCGGCGGTCCGGACCACACCCGGGGCATCTGGCCGGTCGTCGCGACCGTGACGGAGTCCGGCTACCTGCGGGTCGGCGACGCCGACCTGGCCGCGGTGGCCGAGCAGGTCGAGCGGGAACGCCGACGCTCGCACGAGGGCCGCGGAGGTGCGCGATGAGCATGCCGTTCTACGTCTCGCCCGAGCAGCTCATGAAGGACCGGGCCGACTACGCGCGCAAGGGCATCGCGCGCGGCCGTTCGGTCGTGGTCCTGCAGTACGACGACGGGATCGCGTTCGCCACGGAGAACGCGTCGCGCGCGCTGCACAAGATCTCGGAGATCTACGACCGCATCGGCTTCGCGGCCGTCGGCAAGTACAACGAGTTCGAGAACCTGCGGGTGGCGGGCGTGCGCTACGCCGACCTGCGGGGCTACTCCTACGACCGTGAGGACGTCACGGCGCGCGGGCTGGCCAACGCCTACGCCCAGACGCTGGGCACCACGTTCACCACGGAGTCGAAGCCCCTCGAGGTCGAGATCGTCGTGGCCGAGGTGGGACGCGCGGCCGCGGGCGACCAGATCTACCGGCTGGCCTACGACGGTTCCGTGACCGACGAGCACGGCTACGTGGTCATGGGTGGGCAGGCGGAGCGCCTCGGCGGGCTGCTGGCCACCGAGTGGCGGGCCGGCCTGACGCTGCCCGAGGTGCTGGCGCTGGCGGTGCGGACGCTCGGCTCCCCGACCGAGGACGGCGGCGAGGCCCGCACGATCCCGGCGGCGCAGCTCGAGGTCGCGGTGCTCGACCGGACGCGTCCACGCCGGACGTTCCGACGCCTGGCCGGGGCCTTGCTCGAGGACCTGCTGGGCGCAGACTGAGGGAAGCGGACCGGGCGACGGAAGGGAGCACGGCGATGGACAGGCGGATCTTCGGCCTGGAGACGGAGTACGGCGTCACCTGCGCCGCCCAGGACGGTCGCGGGCTGTCCGCCGACGAGGTCGCGCGGTATCTGTTCCGCAAGGTCGTCGCGTGGGGCCGCTCGTCCAACGTGTTCCTGCGCAACGGGTCGCGGCTCTACCTCGACGTCGGCTCGCACCCGGAGTACGCCACGGCCGAGTGCGACGACGTGCGCCAGCTGGTCACGCACGACCGCGCCGGGGAGCGCATCCTCGAGGGACTGGTGGCGGACGCGCAGCAGCGGCTCGAGCACGAGGGGCTGCCCGGCAAGATCCACCTGTTCAAGAACAACACCGACTCCGCGGGCAACTCCTACGGCTGCCACGAGAACTACCTGGTCCGTCGCCAGGGGGACTTCTCCCGGCTGTCGGACGTGCTGGTCCCGTTCCTGATCACGCGGCAGATCCTCACCGGTGCCGGCAAGGTCCTCACCACGCCGCGGGGCGCGCTCTACTGCCTGTCGCAGCGCGCCGACCACATCTGGGAGGCGGTCTCCAGCGCGACGACCCGGTCGCGCCCCATCATCAACACGCGCGACGAGCCGCACGCCGACGCCGAGCACTACCGCCGCCTGCACGTGATCGTCGGCGACTCGTCGATGTCCGAGACCACGACCATGCTCAAAGTGGGCACGACCGACCTGCTGCTGCGGATGATCGAGGCCGGCGTGCCCATGCGCGAGATGGCGCTGGAGAACCCGATCCGAGCCATCCGGGAGATCAGCCACGACATCACGGGCATGCACCCGGTCACCATGGCGAACGGGCGGACGGTCACCGCGATCGACCTGCAGGAGGAGTACCTCACCCGGGTCACCGACTTCCTGGCGTCGGAGGGCGGGCCGAGCCCGGAGAACAAGCAGGTGCTGGACCTCTGGGAGCGCGGGCTGCGCGCGATGCGCACGGGCGACCTGTCGCTGGTGGACCGCGAGCTGGACTGGGTGATCAAGTACCGGCTGATCGAGCGGTACCGCGCCAAGCACGACCTGGAGCTGTCCGACGTCCGCGTCCAGCGCCTCGACCTCGCGTACCACGACATCTCCCGCACCGAGGGGCTCTACAACCTGCTGGCGGCGAAGGGGCTGGTGGAGCGGGTGACCACCGACCTCGAGATCTTCGAGGCGACCGCCGTCCCGCCGCAGACCACCCGCGCCAAGCTCCGTGGCGACTTCGTGCGCGCCGCACAGGACGCGCGCCGCGACTACACGGTCGACTGGGTGCACCTCAAGCTCAACGACCAGGCCCAGCGCACGGTGCTGTGCAAGGACCCGTTCCGCAGCGTGGACGAGCGGGTGGACCGGCTCATCGAGTCGATGTAGCACGCTGCAGCAGGTCGGCCGTCCAGTATCAGGCCGTACAGTGTGGCGCTCCGGAGTGGGCCAGGACTGTGAGGGTGGTGCCCGCCAGGAACCGTGATCGGAGAGGAACGACGTGCGACGACTGCAGGGCCGCGCCCTGGCCGCCGGCCTGCTGACGGCACTGCTGGCCCTCGCCGGGTGCAGCACCCCGGTGACGGAGCCGGCCGCGGTGACGGTCTCGGGCGAGCCGGGCGAGGCGCCGACGATCACGTACGTGACGCCGCTGCAGGTCGACAAGTCCCGCACGGAGCAGATCTGGAAGGGCACCGGCGCCGACCTCGTCGAGGGGACCCCGGTGCTCATCGACTTCTGGCTCGAGGACGCCACCGACGCCACGCTGGTCAAGGAGAGCTACTCCACGAACCCGACGGCGATGCTGCTGACGGAGGAGGACCTCGGGGTCGACCTGTACAACACGCTCCGCGGCCAGAAGGTCGGCGCGCGGCTGCTGCAGGTGAGCCCGGGCACGGGCTCGGGTGCGACCGACTACCCGACGGTGACCGTCGTCGACGTGCTGCCGACGCGGGCCGACGGCCAGCCCGTCCCCACCCGCCCCGATCTCCCGGCCGTCACGCTCGACGCCTCGGGGGCCCCCTCCATCACCCCGACGGGCACGGACCCGCCGAGCGAGCTGGTCGCGCAGCCGCTCATCCGGGGCACGGGGGAGCAGGTGGGCGCCAGCGACGTGGTCACCGTGCAGTACACCGGCTTCGCGTGGACGACGGGGGAGCCGTTCGACTCCACCTGGACGCACGGGCTGCCGGTGTCGTTCTCCCTGCAGGACGTGCAGGCGTGGGCCGACGGCCTGGTCGACCAGCCCGTCGGCAGCCAGGTCATGCTCGTCGTGCCCCCCACCTACGCGCTGGGCGTCACGGACAGCGAGGAGCTCGCCGGCCAGACGGTCGTCTTCGTCGTCGACATCCTGGCCACCGGCCACCCGCAGGCCGCCGGCTAGGGCGAGGGCAGCACCCGCTCGATCAGCTCGACGTCGTCCGCGTCCCCTTCGACCCGGACGTCGGCGGCGGCTCCGCGCCCCAGGAGGTAGAGCACCAGCTCGCCGACGTCGCCGCGGACGACCACCGTGCCGTGATCGTCCTTGGGCGCCCGCAGCCGGTGACGGACGCCGTCGCTGCGGACCAGGACGACCCCGACCGGGACCTTGCGCAGCCGCGAGCCGCCCGAGCGGCGCAGCTGCACCCACAGGGCGGCGACGAGGTCGGGGTCGAGCTCGCGGGGCGGCACGGGCCCGGCGCCGCGGCGGACGTCCTCGGTGTGCACGAAGAACTCGATGACGTTGGTGGAGTCGGGCGCCCAGGTGCCCGGGTGCCAGCGCGCGGCCTTGTCGGCGACGCGCGCCACCAGGTCGCGGTAGGCGCCCTCGGTCGACGCGGTGTCCGCGAGCCGCTCGATGGCCGCCTCGGCGCGGGCCGAGAGCGCCGGCACCACGATCCCGGCACCGACCATGGGCGATCGCTCGCGCAGCACGATGTGGGCCGCGAGGTGGCGCGCCTGCCAGCCCTCGCAGAGGGTCGGCGCGTCCGGCGTGACGTCCAGGAGGGCCTGCGCCAGCTGCGCGCGCTCGATCTCGTGCCAGGTCATGCCCGCAGGATCGCACGCGGGCCCGCCGCTCGCGTGACGGGTAAGCGCTCGCTCTCCCGTGAGAGGATGGGTGCACCCCCTCGAGCTCCACGGAAGGTCCTGTCGTGCCCACGCGAGACGAGTCACCACGGTCGGTGGCCCTCACCGGATCGGTACCGCGACGGGCGTGCCAGCTGATCATCCGCGGCATGCGCGCGCACCCCGGCACGTACGCGCTGGCCGTCGGGACGTCCGCCGTGTTCGGCGTTCTCACGGTCGGGGTGAGTCGCGTCCTCGGTGTGGTGACGGACCAGGTCGTGGTCCCCGCCCTCGACGGCTCCACCGAGGCGCGCGGCCGGATCTGGCTCGCCGGGCTCGCGATCGCGCTCGTCGCCGTCAGCCTCGCCATCACGGTCGCCGGTCGCCGGATCTTCGCGGGCAAGGGGTTCGCGCTGATCCAGGAGGACCACCGGACCGCCGTGACCCGCCAGTACCTGCGGCTGCCGATGTCGTGGCACCGGCAGCACCCGACGGGTCAGCTGCTGTCGAACGCCAGCGCGGACGTCGAGGCGGCGACCTCGATCTTCAACCCGCTGCCGTTCGCGCTGGGTGTCGTCGTCATGCTCGTCGTCGCGGCGGTCGCGCTGTTCCGGACCGACGTGTGGCTGGCGCTGGCGGCGCTCCTCGTCCTGCCGCTCGCGGTCATCGCGAACCTGGTGTTCCAGCGCCGGATGTCGCCGGCGGCGATCCACGCGCAGCAGCTGCGTGCCGAGGTCGCGGACATCGCGCACGAGAGCTTCGAGGCCGCCGTGCTGGTCACCTCCCTGGGCACCGAGGCGCGCGAGGAGGCCCGGTTCGCGGCGCGGGCCGCGCAGCTGCGGGACGCCAACGTGCGGGTCGGCATCGTCCGGGCGATGTTCGACCCGGTCATCGACCTGCTGCCCAGCCTCGGCACGCTGCTCGTGCTGGTGGTCGGCACGGTGCAGGTCAGCGAGGGGCGGATCGAGACGGGCGACGTCGTGGCCGCGGCGTACCTGCTGACCCTGCTCGCCGTGCCGGTCCGGGCGTTCGGCTGGGTGCTGGGCGAGGTCCCGCGTGCCCTGGTCGGCTACGACCGGATCGCGCGCGTGATCGACTCGCACGGCGCCCTCAGCGAGGGCAGCACGCCGTGGGTGCCCGCCGGCGGCGCCCGCGTGGAGCTCCGCGACGTCGGTCGGTCCGTGGCGCTGCCGGGTGGGGGAGAGATCGAGCTGCTGCACGACGTCGACCTCGACGTCCCGGCGGGCCGCACCATCGCCGTCGTCGGTCCGACGGGTGCGGGCAAGACCACCCTGGTGTCGCTGGTCAGCCGGCTCGCCGACCCGTCGAAGGGCTCGGTGCACGTCGACGGCATCGACCTGCGGGACGTGCGCCCGGCCGACCTCAGCCGCCACGTGGCGCTCGTCGCCCAGTCGACGTTCATCTTCGAGGACACGGTCCGCTCCAACGTCACGCTCGCCGACGACGGCGAGGCGGGTTCCCCCGACGACGACGCGGTCTGGTCGGCGCTGCGTCTCGCGCGGGTCGACGACGTGGTCCGTGCGCTGCCGGGCGGCCTCGACGCGCCGCTGGGCGAGCGCGGCGCCAACCTCTCCGGCGGTCAGCGGCAGCGCCTCGCGCTCGCGCGAGCCCTGGTCCGGCGGCCCGCGGTCCTCGTGCTCGACGACGCGACGTCGGCGGTCGACCCGCGCATCGAGCAGGCGATCCTGCGCGGCCTGCGCGACGAGGCCGGCGCAGGCAGCCCGACGGTGCTGCTCGTCGCGTACCGGATGTCGTCGGTGCTCCTGGCCGACGAGGTCGTGCACGTCGAGGCCGGCCGCGTGGTCGACCGCGGCTCGCACGAGGAGCTGCTGGCGCGGGACGCCGGCTACCGCGAGCTGGCCACCGCGTACGAGCAGGAGACGGCTCGGCGCGCGTCGGAGGCCGCCGACGAGCAGGCCCTCGAGGTCGTGGAGGAGCCCGCATGAGCGACCCCACGCACCGCTTCGTCCCGGCCAGCACGCTCGGAGTGCTGGCGACGCTGCGCCGCGGCATCCAGGTCTCGCCCCAGCTGCTGGTCGGCTTGAAGGTCACCGTGCTGCTCGCGGTGATGGCCTCGATCGGGCGCGTGCTCGTGCCGATCGCGGTCCAGCAGACCGTCGACACCGGCATCCTGGCGCCCGGGGGCCCGGACGTGCACCGCGTCGCCGTCCTCGCCGGGCTCGCCGCGGTCGGCCTGCTGGTCGGCGCCGTCTGCTCCGCGTACGTCAACGTCCGGCTCTTCCGGTCGAGCGAGAGCGGGCTGCTGGCGCTGCGCACCCGGGCGTTCCGCCACGTGCACGACCTGTCGGTGCTCACCCAGAACACGGAGCGGCGCGGCTCGCTGGTCTCCCGGGTGACCTCGGACGTCGACACGATCTCGCTGTTCGTGCAGTGGGGCGGGATCATGCTGCTGGTCTCGGTGCTCCAGATCGCCGTCGCCACGGTGCTCATGACCGTGTACTCCTGGCAGCTCACGCTCATCGTGTGGGCCGGGTTCGTGCCCCTCTTTCTGCTCCTGCAGCCGCTGCAGAAGCGCGTCAACGCGCGCTACACGGCCGTGCGGGAACGGGTCGGCGGGATGCTGGGCGCAGTGTCCGAGGCCGTCGTCGGCGCGGAGACCATCCGGGCGTACGGCGTCGCCGGGCGGACGCAGCGCAAGATCGACGCGGCGGTCGCCGCCACCCGTGCGGCGATGGTGCGCGCACAGAACCTGGTCGCCCTCGTGTTCTCCAGCGGCGTGCTCGTCGCCAACCTCGTCCTCGCCGTCGTCGTGGTCGCGGGCACCTACCTCGGGATCGCCGGCGAGATGAGCGCGGGCCGCCTGCTCGCCTTCCTGTTCCTCGTGCAGCTGTTCACCGGGCCGGTCCAGATGGCCACCGAGATCCTCAACGAGCTCCAGAACGCGGTCGCGGGCTGGCGTCGGGTGCTCGGCGTGCTCGAGACCCCGGTCGAGGTGGTCGACGCCGGCCAGGACGGTGTCCCGAGCCCCCGTGGGCCGGCGCACGTCGAGCTGCGCGCCGTCGACTTCTCCTACCCCGACGGCCCGCCGGTGCTCCGCGAGGTCGACGTCGCGATCCCCGCGGGGGCGTCGGTGGCCGTGGTCGGCGCGACCGGCTCGGGCAAGACGACGATCGCCAAGCTCGTCGCGCGGTTCATGGACCCGACGCACGGCTCCGTGCTGCTGGACGGCGTGGACCTGCGCGACATCCCGGTCGCCGACCTGCGGCGCCGCGTGGTCCTGGTGCCGCAGGAGGGCTTCCTGTTCGACGGGACGCTGGCCGAGAACGTCGCGTACGGGCTGCGGCACGAGGACGGCACCACCGCGGCCTCGTCCGACGACACCCGCGTCCGGGGGGCCATCGAGGCGCTGGGGCTGGACGGCTGGGTCGACGAGCTGGCCGACGGCCTCGACACGCACGTCGGGCAGCGCGGCGAGTCCCTGTCGGCGGGGGAGCGGCAGCTGGTCGCGCTCGCCCGCGCCTACCTGGCCGAGGCGGACCTGCTCCTGCTCGACGAGGCGACGTCGGCGGTCGACCCCGCGACCGAGGTGCGGATCGCCCGCGCCCTGGACTCCCTGACCCGCGGCCGCAGCACCCTGACCATCGCGCACCGGCTGTCCACGGCGGAGGCGGCCGACACGGTCGTCGTCGTCGACGCGGGCCGGGTGGTCGAGGTCGGGCACCACGACGACCTCGTGTCGCGCGACGGCCACTACGCCGCGATGCACGCCGCCTGGGTGTCGCAGACCCGGTGATCGCTGGGACGGGTCCGCGGGCGTCCGTTGCCGCGTGGCAGGATCGGTCCGTGTCTTCCAGCCCCGCCGCACCGACCCTCGATCCCGCCGTCGCCGAGCGCCTGAAGCGTGACGACCACGGCCTGGTGGCGGCCATCGTGCAGCAGCACGACTCGCGCGAGGTCCTCATGCTCGGCTGGATGGACGACGAGGCGCTGCACCGCACCCTGACCACCGGCCGGGTCGTGTTCTGGAGCCGCTCGCGCCAGGAGTACTGGCGCAAGGGCGACACGTCCGGCCACGCCCAGTACGTCAAGGCCGTGAGCCTCGACTGCGACGGCGACGCCCTGCTGGTCGAGGTCGACCAGGTCGGCGCCGCCTGCCACACCGGAACCCGTACCTGCTTCGACGCCGGCGGCCCCCTGCCGGCCGTCGTCGGCACCCGTCCCACCGAGACCGGAGATCCTCGATGACCACGCCCACCCTGCCCACGGACGTCGCCGCGGCGGAGGTTCCCTGGGGTGGCACGTGGCCGTCGCTCGACCTGTTCCGCGGGCTCGCCCGGGACCGACGCGTCATCCCGGTGGTCCGGCGGCTGCTGGCCGACGACGTCACGCCGGTCGGCCTCTACCGCACCCTGGCCGCCGGCCGCCCCGGCACGTTCATCCTCGAGTCGGCCGAGGCCGACGGCAGCTGGGACCGGTACTCGTTCGTCGGCGTGCACTCGCGGGCGACGCTCACGGTGCGCGACGGCTCGGCCGTCTGGGTCGGCGACGTCCCGGTGGGGGTGCCGACGGACGGCGACGCGCTCGACGTGCTGGCCCGGACCCTCGACGCCCTGCGCACCCCCGCGATCTCCGGCCTGCCGCCGCTGACCAGCGGGCTCGTCGGGGCGCTCGGGTGGGACATCGTGCGGCACTGGGAGCCGACCCTGCCCGCCAACGCCCCCGACGAGCTGGGCGTCCCCGAGCTGACGCTGCTGCTGGCCACGGACCTCGCGGTGGTCGACCACCACGACGGCTCGGTGTGGCTGGTGGCCAACGCGATCAACTTCGACGACACCGACGAGCGCGTGGACGAGGCGCACGCCGACGCGCTCACTCGGCTGGACGCGATGGAGGCGGCCCTGCTGGAGCCGACCGAGTCGGCGGTGGCCGTGCTGGCGGACGTGCCCGAGCCCGAGCTCGCGTTCCGCTCCACCCGTCAGGAGTTCGAGGACTCGGTGCGCACCGGCCAGGAGGCCATCCGCGACGGCGACGTGTTCCAGGTGGTGCTCTCGCAGCGCCTGGACCTGGACTGCCCCGCGGAGCCGCTGGACGTCTACCGGGTGCTGCGGACCATCAACCCGAGCCCGTACATGTACTACCTGCAGCTGCAGGACGCGGACGGCCGCGACTTCGCCGTGGTCGGGTCGAGCCCGGAGACGCTGGTCAAGGTGACGTCGGGCCGCGTGGTGACCTTCCCGATCGCGGGCTCGCGGCCGCGCGGCGCGACGCCCGACGAGGACCGCCGCCTGCAGGACGAGGTGCTCGCGGACCCCAAGGAGCGGGCCGAGCACATCATGCTCGTCGACCTGTCCCGGAACGACCTGGTCAAGGTGTGCGAGCCCACCAGCGTCGAGGTCGTCGAGTTCATGGCGGTCAAGCGCTACTCCCACATCATGCACATCTGCTCGACCGTGGTCGGGCGGCTGCGCGAGGGTGCGACGGCGCTGCAGACGCTGGTCGCGACGTTCCCGGCCGGCACCCTGTCCGGTGCGCCCAAGCCGCGCGCGATCGCGCTGATCGACGAGATCGAGCCCGCCCGGCGGGGCATCTACGGCGGCACGGTCGGCTACTTCGACTTCGCCGGCGACATGGACATGGCCATCGCCATCCGCACGGCCCTGATCCGGGAGGGACGCGCCAGCGTGCAGGCGGGTGGCGGGATCGTCGCGGACTCGGTGCCGGCGCTGGAGTACGAGGAGTCCCGGAACAAGGCCGCGGCGGCCGTGCGCGCCGTCCAGATCGCGTCTCGGCTGCGTCGGGCGGGCGCGTGACGGTGGCTGCGCAGCGGCGCCGGACGGGCCGGGGGCGGGCGGCGGTCCTTCTCCTGCTCCTTGCGGGGCTCACCGCGATCGTCGCCGTACCCACCTGGTTCACCACGACCGGCACGACCGCCCTGGAGGGCACCGTCACGGTGCACGTCTCGGGCTCCCAGGTGGCGCCCGCCATCCTCGCGGCCGCGGTGGCCATCCTCGCCGCCGTCGCCGCCGTCGCCCTGGTCGGTCGAGCCGGCCGCTGGGTCGTCGCGGTGGTCGTCGTGGCGTGCGGCGTGCTCGTCGTCGGCACGACCCTTGCCGTGCTGGGCGACCCCGCCGCGGCGGTGACGCCCGTGGTCGCCGACGAGACTGGCGTGGGCAGGCTCGCGGGACCGGTCACGACGAGCGTGTGGCCCTGGCTGGCCGTCGTCGTCGGGGTCCTCGACGTCCTCGCCGGCGTGTGGCTGGTGCTCGCGTCGCGTACGT
Organism: Cellulomonas sp. P2_F12; assembly: GCF_056403775.1. NCBI lineage: Bacteria > Bacillati > Actinomycetota > Actinomycetes > Micrococcales > Cellulomonadaceae > Cellulomonas > Cellulomonas sp. P2_F12. The sequence continues at coordinate 114,330 of NZ_JBFUEV010000010.1, forward strand.
GGGCGGGGCCGTCCCGTCGGCACGAGAGCGCGGCCGCCCCGGCCGTCGCTGCGGATCCCGACGAGCGGGCCGACTGGGACGCGCTCAGCCGGGGCGACGACCCGTCCTGACCTGCGCCGCGGCGCGCCGGGCTGGGGCTCTGCCGTCCGATAGGGTGAGCGCAGAACCGAGCACGAAGGGCACCACCATGGCCGACAACACCCTCGCGCACCGCGCGCAGAACGCCACGACCACCGAGGCGATGCACCTGCCGCCGACGGCGGCCCCGACCAACCACGGCAAGACGCTCGCCGCCTGGTTCACCACCTACAGCGTCGTGATCGCCTTCACGATCGCCGGGCTCGGCGTCGCGTTCGCCCTGGTGTGGCTGTTCTGGGTCGGCATCGCCCTCGTCGTGCTCGGCCTCGTGATCGGCAAGGTGCTGCAGAGCTCGGGCTACGGCCAGGGCGGCGCCAAGACGCGTGCGCGGGCGGCACGCACCGGCGGGCACTGACCCGCAGCTGTTCCACCGTCATCCGGGACCGGGTGGCGCACGCGACGCAGGAGGACCGATGTCGACCCCCGACGAGCCGCAGAACCCGTACGGCGCACCCCAGCCGCAGGACCCGAACGCCGCGCCGCAGCAGCCGGCGACGCCGCCGCCTCCGGCCGCTCCCCAGTACCCGGCCGCGCCGCAGTACCCCGGTGCGGCGCCGCAGGCACCGAGCGCGCAGCCGCAGTACCCCGGCGCACCGCAGTACCCGAGCGCGCCGCAGTACGGCGCGCCGACCCCGTACCCGGCCGCCGCGCCGTACGGGTCCGCCCCCGGCGGCTACCCGCCGCCCGGCTACGGCGCCGCGTACCCCAAGAACAGCCTCGGCGTCTGGGCGCTCGTCCTGGGCATCCTGTCGTTCGTGCTCTGCGGGATCTTCTCGGCGGTCGCCGCGGTGATCGTCGGCTACAAGGCGCGCAAGGCCGTGGCCAACGGTGAGGCCAACAACGGCGGCATGGCCACGGCCGGGATCGTCCTCGGCTGGATCGGCATCGCGCTGTCGATCGTGGGGATCATCGCGTTCTTCGCGATCGTCGCGTCGAACCCGGACTGGATGACCACGTACGACACCGGCTACTGACATGGCGGCCGTCGACGACGGTCCGCAGCTCCAGCCGACCGGCCCGCTCCCGTCCGTCGCCCTCGCGGCGGGCGTGGCGGGCCGTCGTGCGTCGGTGCGCGGGCCGCTCGTCGCCGGCGGCCTGGTCGCCGCAGCGACGGTGGTCCTCGCCCTGCGCGACCCGCACACCTCCGGCAGCTACGGCTACTGCCCGCTCCACGCGCTGACCGGGCTGTGGTGCCCGGCGTGCGGTGGGCTGCGCGCGACGCACGACCTCGCGCACGGGAACCTGGCCGGGGCATGGTCGATGAACCCGCTGTTCGTGCTGGCCGTCCCGCTCGCGATCGCCCTGTGGGCGCGGCTCGTGCTGCGACGGACGCAGGGCCGGGCCGTGCGCCCGACGCCGGCGTGGCTCGCGTGGGTCGGTCTCGCCGTGGTGCTCGCGTTCGGGGTGCTGCGGAACATCCCGGCTCTGGCGCCGTGGTTGGCCCCCTGACCAAGGTCCCTGTCCCACCCACCGGCCTGTGGTCCGGGTCACTCCGGGACCGATCTACGATGTCCCACTGGACCACCGCCACGATCGACGGCGAGGACGAGGTCCGGAACCGACCGGGGGAGAAGGTGAGCTGTCGATGACCGTGCTGGACGACATCGTCGCGGGAGTCCGACTGGACCTGGCCGTCCGGGAGCAGGCGACGCCGCTCGCCGAGGTCAAGGAGCAGGCCCATCGCCGCGAGTCCGCGATCGACTGCGTCGGGCGCCTGCGCGCCGAGGACGCGGTCCGGGTCATCGCCGAGGTCAAGCGCTCGAGCCCGAGCAAGGGTGCCCTCGCCACCATCAAGGACCCCGCCGCGCTCGCCGCCGAGTACGAGAAGGGCGGCGCCGCCGTCATCTCCGTGCTGACCGAGGAGCGCCGCTTCCACGGCTCGCTGGCCGACCTCGACGCGGTGCGCGCCCGGGTCGACATCCCCGTGCTGCGCAAGGACTTCGTCGTCACGCCGTACCAGGTGTGGGAGGCGCGGGCGCACGGCGCCGACCTGGTGCTCCTCATCGTGGCCGCGCTCGAGCAGACCGTGCTCGAGTCACTGGTCGAGCGGGTGCACTCCCTCGGCATGACCGCCCTCGTCGAGGTGCACGACACCGAGGAGGTCGCGCGCGCAGCCGACGCCGGTGCCAAGGTCATCGGGGTCAACGCCCGCGACCTGCGCTCGCTCGAGGTGGACCGCACCACGTTCGCCCGGGTCGCCCCGTCGATCCCGTCGCACATCGTGAAGATCGCCGAGTCCGGCGTGCGGGGCCCGCACGACGTCATGGACTACGCCCGCGCCGGCGCGGACGCGGTCCTCGTCGGCGAGGCGCTGGTCACGGACGACGCCCCGCGCGAGTCCGTCGCCGACCTCGTGGCGGCGGGTGCGCACCCGTCCCTGCGGGCGGTGCGTCAGTGAGCGGTCGACCGACCGTCGGACCCGTATCGGACAAGCTGCTCGAGGCCGTCGCGAGCGGACCGCTGTCCACCCACGCCGGCCCGTACTTCGGGGAGTTCGGCGGCCGGTACGTGCCGGAGGCGCTGATCGCGGCGCTCGACGAGCTCGACACGGCGTACCACAAGGCCCTCACCGACCCGGCGTTCGGGCGGGAGCTCGCGCGGCTGCACAAGACCTACACCGGTCGGCCGAGCCCCCTGACGGAGGTGCCCCGGTTCGCCGCGCACGTCGCGCCGGGCGTGCGGGTGTTCCTCAAGCGCGAGGACCTCAACCACACGGGCTCGCACAAGATCAACAACGTGCTGGGCCAGGCCCTGCTGGTCAAGCGCATGGGCAAGACGCGCGTGATCGCGGAGACCGGCGCAGGCCAGCACGGCGTCGCCACGGCCACGGCGGCCGCGCTGCTCGACCTCGAGTGCACCGTGTACATGGGCGAGGAGGACACCCGGCGCCAGGCGCTCAACGTCGCCCGCATGCGCCTGCTCGGCGCCGAGGTCGTCCCGGTGACCATCGGCACGCGCACGCTCAAGGACGCCATCAACGAGGCGCTGCGCGACTGGGTGGCCAACGTCGAGACCACGCACTACCTGCTGGGCACCGTCACCGGACCGCACCCGTTCCCCGAGATGGTGCGCGACTTCCACAAGATCATCGGCGAGGAGGCCAGGGCCCAGCTCCTCGAGGAGATCGGCCGGCTGCCCGACGCCGTGGCCGCGTGCGTGGGCGGCGGGTCCAACGCGATGGGCATCTTCAACGCGTTCCTCGACGACCCCGAGGTCCGGCTGTTCGGCTTCGAGGCGGGCGGCGAGGGCATCTCGTCGGGGCGCCACGCCGCGCGGTTCTCCGGCGGCGAGCCGGGTGTGCTGCACGGCGCGAAGTCGTACCTGCTGCAGGACGACGACGGCCAGACGCTGCCCAGCCACTCGGTGTCGGCCGGCCTGGACTACCCGAGCGTCGGGCCCGAGCACGCGTGGCTGCACGACATCGGGCGCGCCGACTACCGGCCCGTCACCGACGTCGAGGCCATGGACGCCTTCCGCATCCTGTGCCGGACCGAGGGGATCATCCCCGCGATCGAGTCGGCGCACGCGCTGGCGGGTGCGATCCAGCTGGGCGCGGAGCTCTCGACCTGGACCGGCGACGACGGACACGAGCCCGTGCTGCTGATCAACCTGTCGGGGCGCGGGGACAAGGACGTGGCCACGGCCGCGGCGTGGTTCGACCTGATCGAGGACGAGCCGGTCGTGCTGGCCGACCAGGGGGAGCAGCTGTGAGCGCCGTCGCCGTCCGGTCGCAGGTCGCCGAGCACCTCGACGCGCTCGGTCGTCCGGCGTTCATCGGGTACCTGCCGGTCGGGTACCCCACGGTCGACGGCTCGGTCGAGGCCGTGCGCACGATGATCGACGCCGGCGTGGACGTCGTGGAGCTCGGCGTGCCCTACAGCGACCCGGTCATGGACGGTCCCACGGTGCAGCGCGCGGTCGACGCGGCGCTGGCGGGCGGCACCCGGGTCAGCGACACCATCCGGGCGGTCGAGCAGGTCGCCGGGCGCGGTGCGCCGATCCTCGTGATGACCTACTGGAACCTCGTGCTGCGCTACGGCGTCGACGCGTTCGCGCGCGACCTGGCCGCGGCGGGCGGGGCCGGGCTGATCACGCCGGACCTCATCCCCGACGAGGCCGGCGACTGGCTCGCCGCCTCCGACGCGCACGGCCTGGACCGGGTGTTCCTGGTCGCCCCCAGCTCGACGCCCGAGCGGCTGGCCTCCACCAGCGCGGCCTCCCGGGGCTTCGTCTACGCCGCCTCGACCATGGGTGTCACGGGGGAGCGGTCGACCGTCGGCAGCCGCGCGGAGGAGCTCGTCGCCCACACCCGGGCGGCCGGCGCCCAGCACGTCTGCGTCGGCCTCGGCATCTCGCGTCCCGAGCAGGCCGCGGAGGTCGCCGGCTACGCCGACGGCGTCATCGTCGGCTCGGCGCTGGTGCGCACGCTGCTCGACGCGCCCGACGAGGCGGCGGGGCGTCAGGCCTTGGCCCGACTCACGGCCGACCTCGCCGAGGGCGTCCGCTCCGCGACCGGACGCGACCGGTGAGCGCGCTGCTGCCGCTCGCCATCCCGAGCCCGTCGCAGGGCGTCTGGCACCTCGGGCCCTTCCCGGTGCGCGCCTACGCGTTCGCCATCCTGCTCGGCATCGTCGTGGCGCTCTGGATGACGCGGCGCCGCTGGGTCGAGCGTGGGGGCGAGCCTGACACGACCCTGGAGATCGCGTTCTGGGCGGTGCCGTTCGGCATCGTCGGCGGCCGGATCTACCACGTCATCACCTCGCCCGACGCGTACTTCGGCGTCGGGGGGAGCCCGATCCGTGCCCTGTACATCTGGGAGGGCGGCCTCGGCATCTGGGGTGCCGTCGCCCTCGGTGGTGTCGGCGCCTGGATCGGAGCCCGCCGCCAGGGCGTCCGGCTCGCACCCTGGGCCGACGCCCTCGCGCCCGGTCTGCTCGTGGCGCAGGCGATCGGCCGGCTGGGCAACTGGTTCAACCAGGAGCTCTACGGCAGCCCGACCACCCTGCCGTGGGGTCTGCGCATCGACCCCGAGCACATGCCCGTCGGCGACCCCGCGGGCACGCTCTACCACCCGACGTTCCTGTACGAGATCGTCTGGAACCTCGCGGGTGCCGCGCTGCTGATCTGGATCGACCGCAAGTTCCGGCTCGGCTACGGCCGCGTGTTCTGGCTCTACGTCGTCATCTACACGACCGGCCGGCTGTGGATCGAGCTGCTGCGCATCGATCCGGCGCACCACATCCTGGGCCTGCGCCTCAACGTCTGGACGTGCATCATCGTCGGCCTCGGAGCGCTGGTAGCGTTCGTGGTGGTCGGACGCCGGCACCCAGGACGTGACACGACCCTCCTGCTGGCACCCCCGACCGCGCAGGACGACGAGGAGAACGCGACCGACCCCGCCCGCTGACCCGCGGAGGGCTGGTAGCTCCCCCTCATCGCTGACGATGCGAACGGTCCGCCGACCGCCCTGTATCGTCGCCACACACTGGGCCGACGACGTCCCGCGTTCCCCCCTTGTTCGTGCTACGCCCCGACCCCTCGGGGACCGTGAGGACGGTGCTGATGTCGACGTCGCCCGCGAGCCCTGGCGCCATGAGTGCGCCGCCGCCGCAGGGTCTTTACGACCCCGCTGCCGAGCACGACGCGTGCGGTTTCGCGTTCGTCGCGACGCTGCGCGGGACGCCCGGCCGGGACATCGTCGACGCGGGCCTCACCGCACTGCTCAACCTCGACCACCGCGGCGCCGTGGGCGCCGAGGAGGACAGCGGCGACGGCGCCGGCATCCTCACGCAGATCCCGGACGCCTTCCTGCGCGACGTGGTGGACGCGGAGCTCCCGCCCGCCGGCTTCTACGCCATCGGCATGGCGTTCCTGCCCGTCGACGAGACCGAGCAGCGGCGCGCCGTCGCGGCTCTCGAGTCGATCGCCGCGGAGGAGAAGCTCGACGTGCTCGCCTGGCGCGAGGTCGTCGTCACCGCCGACCTGGTCGGGCCCACCGCGCGCGCGTCGATGCCGGTCTTCCGCCAGCTCGTGGTCGCGGACCCGTCGCGGGAGCTCTCGGGCATCGACCTCGACCGCCGCGCGTACCGGCTGCGCAAGCGTGCCGAGCGCGAGCACGGCCTCTACTTCGCGTCGCTGTCGGCGCGCACCCTGGCCTACAAGGGCATGCTCACCACGGGCCAGCTCGAGCCGTTCTTCGCGGACCTCTCGGACCCGCGCTACGCCTCCGAGATCGCGCTGGTGCACTCGCGCTTCTCCACCAACACGTTCCCGTCCTGGCCGCTCGCGCAGCCGTTCCGGATGATCGCCCACAACGGCGAGATCAACACGGTCCGCGGCAACCGGAACTGGATGGCTGCCCGCGAGGGCACGCTCGCCAGCGAGGAGCTGGGCGACCTGGCGCCGCTCATGCCCGTCTGTACCCCCGGCGGCTCGGACTCCGGCAGCTTCGACGAGGTCCTCGAGCTGCTGCACCTGTCCGGCCGCACGCTGCCGCACGCCGTGATGATGATGATCCCGGAGGCGTGGGAGAACCACGCCCAGATGGATCCCGCGCGGCGCGCGTTCTACGAGTACCACTCGACGCTGATGGAGCCGTGGGACGGCCCCGCGGCGATCACGTTCACCGACGGCACGCTGATCGGGTCCGTGCAGGACCGCAACGGGCTGCGTCCCGGTCGGTACTGGGTCACCGAGGACGGGCTGGTCGTCTGCGCGTCCGAGGCCGGCGTGCTGGACATCGACCCCGCCACGGTCGTCGCCAAGGGACGGCTGGAGCCCGGCCGCATGTTCCTGGTGGACACCGGCAAGGGCCGCATCATCGACGACCAGGAGATCAAGTCGTCGCTCGCGGCGCAGCGTCCCTACGCCGACTGGGTCCGCGACAACTCCGTCTACCTGCAGCAGCTGCCCGAGCGCGAGCACGTCGCGCACTCGGCCGCCTCGGTCCGTCGCCGTCAGCGCGCGTTCGGGTACACCGAGGAGGAGCTCAAGATCCTTCTCAGCCCGATGGCCGCCGCCGGCGCCGAGCCGCTGGGCGCCATGGGCTCCGACACGCCGGTCGCCGTGCTCTCGAGCCGGCCGCGGATGCTCTTCGACTACTTCACGCAGATGTTCGCGCAGGTGACCAACCCGCCGCTGGACGCCATCCGCGAGGAGCTGGTCACCGCGATCGGCGGCGCGATCGGGCCCGAGCCCAACCTGCTCGAGGACGGCCCGGGCCACGCCCGCAAGCTGATCCTGCCGTTCCCGGTGATCGACAACGACCAGCTGGCGAAGATCGTGCACGTGGCCAAGGAGCCCTCGCTGGGCTTCCGGGCGACCACCGTCCGCGGCCTGTACAAGGTGTCCGGCGGGGGAGAGGCGCTCGAGGCGCGCCTCGAGGAGATCTTCGCCGAGGTGGACGCCGCGGTCGCCGACGGCGTCAGCTTCATCGTGCTCTCGGACCGCAACTCGGACGCGGACCTCGCGCCCATCCCGTCGCTGCTGCTGCTGAGCGCGGTCCACCACCACACCCTGCGCCGGCACACCCGCACGATGATCTCGCTGGTGGTCGAGGCCGGCGACGTGCGCGAGGTGCACCACACCGCGCTGCTCATCGGCTACGGCGCGGCCGCGGTGAACCCGTACCTCGCGATGGAGACCGTCGAGGACCTGGCGCGCTCGGGGTACCTGCCCGGCGTCGGCCCGGAGAAGGCGGTCGCCAACCTCATCAAGGCGCTCGGCAAGGGCGTGCTCAAGGTCATGTCGAAGATGGGCATCTCGACCATCGCGTCCTACCGCGGCGCGCAGGTGTTCGAGGCCATCGGGCTCTCGCAGCCGCTGGTCGACAAGTACTTCACCGGCACCACCAGCCGGCTCGGCGGGATCGGCCTCGACGTCATCGCGGCCGAGGTCGCGGCCCGGCACGCCGACGCCTATCCGGCCAGCGGCAACCGGCAGGCGCACCTGCGGCTCGCGGTCGGCGGGGAGTACCAGTGGCGTCGCGACGGCGAGGACCACCTGTTCGACCCCGAGACCGTGTTCCGCCTCCAGCACTCGACGCGGACCCGGCAGTTCGACGTCTTCCAGCAGTACACCACGCGGGTCGACGAGCAGTCGTCGCGCCTGATGACGCTGCGCGGGCTCCTGGCGTTCAAGGACGGCGTCCGCGAGCCGGTGCCGCTCGACGAGGTCGAGCCCGTGAGCGAGATCGTCAAGCGGTTCAACACCGGCGCGATGTCCTACGGGTCGATCTCGATGGAGGCCCACGAGACCCTCGCGATCGCGATGAACAGCATCGGCGCCAAGTCGAACACCGGCGAGGGCGGCGAGGACCCCGAGCGGCTCCACGACCCCGCCCGGCGTTCGGCGATCAAGCAGATCGCCTCGGGACGGTTCGGCGTCACCAGCGAGTACCTCACCAACGCCGACGACATCCAGATCAAGCTCGCGCAGGGCGCCAAGCCCGGCGAGGGCGGCCAGCTGCCGGGCAACAAGGTGTACCCGTGGATCGGGCGGACGCGGCACTCGACGCCGGGCGTCGGCCTGATCTCGCCGCCCCCGCACCACGACATCTACTCGATCGAGGACCTGGCGCAGCTGATCCACGACGCCAAGAACGCGAACCCGCGGGCGCGGATCCACACCAAGCTGGTCAGCGAGTTCGGCGTCGGCACCATCGCGGCGGGCGTCGCCAAGGCGCACTCGGACGTCGTGCTGATCTCGGGTCACGACGGCGGCACCGGCGCGAGCCCCCTGACGTCGCTCAAGCACGCGGGCACCCCGTGGGAGATCGGCCTGGCCGAGACCCAGCAGACGCTCGTGCTCAACAACCTGCGCGACCGCGTGGTCGTCCAGGTCGACGGCCAGCTCAAGACGGGACGCGACGTCCTCATCGGCGCGCTGCTCGGGGCCGAGGAGTTCGGCTTCGCCACGGCACCGCTGGTGGTCTCGGGCTGCATCATGATGCGCGTCTGCCACCTCGACACCTGCCCGGTGGGCGTCGCGACGCAGAACCCTGAGCTGCGCGCCCGGTTCACGGGCAAGCCCGAGTTCGTCGTCACGTTCATGGAGTTCATCGCCGAGGAGGTCCGCGCGCTGCTCGCGCAGCTGGGCTTCCGCACGCTGCTCGAGGCCGTCGGGCACGTCGAGCTGCTGGACACCCGCGCGGCGATCGACCACTGGAAGGCCGAGGGCCTCGACCTGGCCCCGGTCCTCGCGGTCCCGTCGCCCGTCGCCGGCACCGAGCTGCATCGCACCAAGGACCAGGACCACGGCCTCGACCGCGCCTTGGACAACCGGCTGATCGCCCTGGCCGAGGACGCCCTGGAGCGCAGCGAGCCGGTCCGGATCGACCTGCCCGTCCGCAACGTCAACCGGACGGTCGGCACCATGCTCGGCCACGAGGTGACCAAGCGGTTCGGCGGGGAGGGCCTCGCGGACGACACCATCGACGTGACCCTCACGGGCTCGGCGGGCCAGTCGTTCGGCGCGTTCCTGCCGCGGGGCATCACGCTGCGGCTGTTCGGCGACGCCAACGACTACGTCGGCAAGGGCCTCTCGGGCGGCCGGATCGCGGTCCGCCCCGACCGGAACGCCGCCCTGTCCAGCGAGCACAACGTGGTCGCGGGCAACGTCATCGGCTACGGCGCGACCACCGGGCAGATCTTCCTGCGCGGGCTGGTCGGCGAGCGGTTCGGCGTCCGGAACTCCGGCGCGACGCTGGTGGTCGAGGGCGTGGGCGACCACGGCTGCGAGTACATGACCGGCGGCACCGTCCTGGTGCTCGGCCGGACCGGCCGCAACTTCGGCGCCGGCATGTCGGGCGGCACGGCCTACGTGCTCGACCTGGAGCCCGCGCTGGTGAACATCGACGCCCTGCGGTCCAACGAGCTCGCGCTCGACCCGCTCGACGACGAGGACGCCGAGACCGTCCAGGCGCTGCTGCGTGCGCACCTCGACGAGACCGGCTCGCCCGTCGCCGCCCAGCTGCTCGACGACTTCCCGACGACCCGGGCGCGGTTCACGCGCCTGCTGCCCACCGAGTACGCCCGCGTCCGCCGCGCGCTGGCCAAGGCCGAGGCCGACGGCCTCGACCCGGCTGCGCCCGGCGTGTGGGACCAGATCCTGGAGGTGGCCCGTGGCTGACCCCCGCGGCTTCCTGAAGGTGCGGGACCGTGAGCTCCCGCCCAACCGCCCCGTCGACGTGCGCCTGCGCGACTGGAAGGACGTGCACGCCCACCTGCAGGACGGCCAGCCGTACCTCAAGGAGCAGGCCGGGCGCTGCATGGACTGCGGCATCCCGTTCTGCCACAACGGCTGCCCGCTGGGGAACCTCATCCCCGAGTGGAACGACCTGGTGTGGCGCGGGCAGTGGTCCGACGCGATCGACCGCCTGCACGCGACGAACAACTTCCCGGAGTTCACGGGCCGCATCTGCCCCGCGCCGTGCGAGTCGAGCTGCGTGCTGGGCATCAACCAGCCGGCCGTGACCATCAAGAACGTCGAGGTCTCGATCATCGACGAGGCGTTCGACCGCGGGTACGTCACGCCGCAGGTCCCGCAGCGCCTGACGGGTCACACCGTCGCGGTGGTCGGCTCGGGTCCGGCCGGCATGGCCGCCGCCCAGCAGCTCACGCGCGCCGGCCACACGGTCGCCGTGTACGAGCGTGACGACGCCATCGGCGGGCTGATGCGGTACGGCGTGCCGGACTTCAAGCTCGAGAAGATCCACATCGACCGCCGGCTGGCGCAGATGGAGGCCGAGGGCACGCGGTTCCGCCCGGGCGTCGAGGTCGGCCGGGACGTCACGTGGCCGCAGCTGCAGGCCCGGTACGACGCGATCGTCATCGCGACCGGCGCCACCGTGCCGCGCGAGCTGCAGGTGCCCGGCAAGGAGCTGGGCGGCGTGCACGTCGCCATGGAGTTCCTGCACCAGGCCAACGCGGTCGCCGCGGGCAAGCCGGTGGCGGACCAGATCAGCGCCGAGGGCAAGCACGTCATCATCATCGGCGGCGGTGACACCGGGTCGGACTGCCTGGGCACCGCGCTGCGGCAGGGGGCCGCGTCGGTGACGACGCTGGCCATCGGGAAGCGTCCGCCGGAGGACCGGCCGGCGCACCAGCCGTGGCCCACCGACCCGATCCTGTTCGAGGTCTCGTCCTCCCACGCGGAGGGCGGCGACCGCGACTACCTCGCGTCGACCGTCGAGTTCGTCGGTGACGACGCGGGTGCGGTCCGCTCGTTGCGGCTGGCGACCACCCAGTACCTGTCCGACGGGCGGCGCGTGCCGACGCCCGGGACGGAGCGGGAGATCCCCGCCGACCTGGTGCTGGTGGCGATGGGCTTCACCGGCCCTGAGGTCAGCCCGCTGACCGACCAGATCGGCATCGAGCTGACGCCCCGCGGGCTCGTCTCCCGCACCGACGACTACGCGACGACGGTCCCTGGGGTGTTCGTCGCGGGCGACGCCGGCCGCGGTCAGTCCCTCATCGTCTGGGCGATCGCGGAGGGCCGTGCGGCCGCCGCGGCCGTCGACACGTACCTCTCGGGCAGCACCGAGCTGCCGTCACCCGTCACCGCCAGCACCGTGGCGCTGCGCCCCTGAACCCCTCCTGACCGGGGGTCCTCTACCGGCCGGCCATGGTGGCCGGACGGGACCTTCGGTCCGACCACGAAAACACGGAAGGCATAGGCTCGCCCCATGCGTAGAGCAAAGATCGTCTGCACCATCGGCCCCGCGACGGAGTCGGCGGAGCAGATCCAGGCCCTCGTCGATGCCGGGATGGACGTGGCTCGGCTGAACCGCAGCCACGGCGACACCGAGGTGCACAAGAAGGTGTACGACAACGTCCGCGCGGCTGCGCAGGCGTCCGGCCGGTCGGTCGCGGTCCTCGTCGACCTGCAGGGCCCGAAGATCCGCCTCGGCCGGTTCGTCGAGGGCAAGCACGACCTCGCGGTCGGTGACACGTTCACCATCACGACCGAGGACGTCGAGGGCACCAAGGAGCTCGTGTCGACGACCCACAAGGGTCTGCCGAACGACGCCCGCGTGGGCGACCCGATCCTCATCGACGACGGCAAGGTCCTGGTCCGCGTGACGGCCGTCGAGGGCCCCCGCGTGGTGACCCGCGTCGAGGTCCCCGGCCCCGTGTCGAACAACAAGGGCCTCAACCTGCCCGGCGTCGCCGTGTCCGTCCCCGCGATGAGCGACAAGGACGAGGAGGACCTGCGCTGGGCCCTGCGTGTCGGCGCCGACATCATCGCCCTGTCGTTCGTGCGGTCCGCCGTGGACTACGACGACGTGCGCCGGATCATGGAGGAGGAGAACCGGGTCGTCCCGGTCATCGCCAAGATCGAGAAGCCGCAGGCCGTCGAGAACCTGGCCGAGATCATTGCCGCGTTCGACGGCATCATGGTCGCCCGCGGCGACCTCGGCGTGGAGCTGCCCCTCGAGCAGGTCCCGCTCGTGCAGAAGCGCGCGGTCGAGCTGGCCCGCCGCAGCGCGAAGCCGGTCATCGTCGCCACGCAGGTGCTCGAGTCGATGACCACCAACCCGCGCCCGACCCGCGCCGAGACCTCGGACTGCGCCAACGCGGTGCTCGACGGCGCCGACGCGGTCATGCTCTCGGGCGAGACCAGCGTGGGCGACTACCCGATCGAGACCGTGCGCACCATGGCGCGGATCATCGAGGCCACCGAGGAGCTCGGTCGCGAGCGCATCGCCCCCCTCGGCTCGACCCCGCACACCCGCGGTGGCGCCATCACGCGCGCCGCGGCCGAGATCGGCGAGACGCTCGACGTCAAGTACCTGGTGACGTTCACGCAGTCGGGCGACTCGGCCCGCCGCATGTCGCGCCTGCGCTCCGCCATCCCGCTGCTCGCCTTCACGCCGAACGAGGACGTGCGCAACGTGCTCTCGCTCAGCTGGGGCCTGCAGACGTACCAGGTGCCGCCCGTCGAGAACACCGACGCGATGGTCAACCAGGTCGACTCGACGCTGCGCGCCAACGGCCTGGCCGAGATCGGCGACTACGTCGTCGTCGTCGCCGGTGCCCCGGTGGGCGTGGTCGGCTCGACGAACTCGATCGTCGTGCACAAGATCGGCGACGAGGAGAGCGTGAGCGGCCGCGTCGCCTGACGCCTGACTCGCACGTGCTGGACGGAAGGCCCGGGGGATCCCCCCGGGCCTTCCGCCCTGTCCCAGGGGTGTCGCGGGGACCCGGGCGTCGTTGCCCGGCGTCCGCCCGACCTGTCACCATCGAGGGGCAGACCGGGCGGCGCAGCGCGCGGACGTGGCCCGCGGGCGGGCGGGCGCGCGTGGGGGAGCCGTGGACGATCCCGGTCCGGAGATCCCGTTCGTCGACGTCGTCGTCGGCGACGCCCTGACCCTGCGGGCGGACCTCCTCGTGCTCCCGGCCACCGCGAGCGGCACCCTGGGCGAGCCGTGGCACTCGTACCTCACGCGGCTCGGCGTCACCCTCCCGGTCGACGGAGCAAGCCTGGGGCGGCTCGTGATGGTCCCCGTGCACCGCGGGTCGTCGGCGCGGAACGTGGCGGTCGCCGCGACGGTCGGGGCGGGCGGCGAGCCGGCGGAGCCGCAGGTCATCGTCCAGATCGCCGAGCAGCTCGGGCAGGCCACGCGGGACGACGGGTTCGACGTCGTGGTGACGCCCGTGCTGGGCTCGGGGCTGGGGCGGCTCGAGCCGGAAGCGGCGCTCGGCGGCCTGGTCGACGGGTTCATCCGGACGGCGGCGCCCGGCGCCAGGCTGCGCGTCGTCGCCCGGTCCGAGACCGAGCAGGTCGTCCTCGACGGGTGGCTCGAGAAGCTCCTGGTCGACGCGCTGATGGCCCGGCTCGGCGCGGAGGTGAGCAGCGAGCAGATCGCCGCGCTGGCGGCGTCGTCGGTCGGGCATGCTGCCGAGCCGGAGTCGTCGTCGGCCCCCGCCCCGGGCTTCGCCGTCCATGCGGAGGCCCCGTCGCCGCAGCCGACGTCGGCGGCGGAGCCGACCGCGCCGACGTCCTCCTTCGTGGACCCGTCGTCGGAGGCGGGGCCGAACGACCCGCTCTCGTCGGCTGAGCCGAGCGCCCCGCCGCCCGTGGCCGTCGTGGACGAGACGTCCACCGGTCGCACGAGGCTGGTGCACGACCAGCCTGCGTCGGCCGACCAGCTCGGCCGCGCGAGCCTGGCGGCCGAGGTCGCGAGCCTGCTGCGGGAGCTGGCGGCGAGCGACGACCGGTCGGACGAGGCGTTCGCGGTCCACCTCGATGCTCCGTGGGGCGCGGGCAAGAGCAGCCTGGTCGGGTTCATCGGCCAGGAGCTCTCCGTGCCGGAGGGCGACGATCCGGGCTGGACCGTGATCACCCTCGACGCGTGGCGGTCGTCGCAGCTGTCGCCCGCGTGGTGGGCGCTCCTGGGTCATCTGCGCTCGGGGGTCCGGGAGTCGATGGATCGTCGGGGCAGGATCCGGTTCTCGTGGCGCCGGTTCGTCACCGCGGCGCGCCGGCTCTGGCGGATCTGGCTGCCCCCGGCCGTCGTCGTCGTGATCCTGCTGGTGCTGTGGCTGGTGCAGGGCGATGTCGGCCCGACGATGACGGTGCTCACGGGAGTCGTCGCCTTCACGGTGGCGATCGGCGGGCTGCTCGGCAAGTTCTTCTCCCTCGACTCGCTGCAGGGCGCGCGAGTGCACGAGCGGCTCAACGAGAACCCCATGGAGGAGGTCTCCGAGCAGATCTGGGCGGTCCGGCAGCAGAGTCCGAAGAACGTCCTGCTGGTCCTCGACGACCTCGACCGGTGCAACGAGCGGTTCGCGGTGGAGCTGCTCGACGCGGTGCAGACCCTCCTGCGCAAGGGGCCCGAGCGACCGCGCCGGCGTGCTCCGCAGCAGAAGCGGATGCCGGCGCTGGTCGTGCTGGCCGTCGGGGACGGGCGCTGGCTCCGGGCGGCCTACGAGGACGCGTACAAGGTCTTCTCGCCGTACGTGAGCGAGCCGGGCCGGCCGCTGGGGCACCTGTTCCTGGACAAGCTGTTCCAGCTGCGCATCGAGCTGCCGACGCTCAACCGCACCCAGGTCAAGGGCTACCTGTCCGGCCTGCTGAACGTCACGCCGCCCCACCCCACCGCGGACCTCCACGACCTCCTGGACCGGATCGCCAAGGCGCCGTCCGAGGTGGGCGCGGACTCGCTCGACGAGCGGATGACCGACCTCATGGGCGAGGCGCGCGGGGTCGACGAGGTCCAGCGGCAGCAGGTGGCCGCGAAGGTGCTGGAGACCCGCCGCAACGATCCGGAGCGCAGGCAGCGCGAGCGTCACATCCTCGAGGAGTTCGCCGAGCTGCTCGAGCCGAACCCGCGGGCGACGAAGCGGTTCCTCATGGCGTACAACGTGGCGTTCGCGGCGCGGCTGTGCGAGCTCGACCCGCCCGAGCCCAAGACGTTGGCCCTCTGGACCGTGGTGACCACCCGGTGGCCGGCGCTCGCCGAGTGGGTCCGCGGCGAGCTGCCCGACGGCGACCTCGCGCTGGTCGACGCACCGGGCCACCCGAGCGGCCTGCTGCGTGATCCCGAGGTGCGGGTGGTGGTGCGGTCCGACAAGGGCGGCCCGCTGGACCTGGAGCGCGTGATGCGGTGCTGCGGGTACCCACCGCCGGCCACGGGTCCGGGCTGACGCCGACTCTGCCCGGCTCGGGCGGTCAGGACTGGCGCAGCGGGGGGTGCCCCTCGGACGCCTGCACGACGACGACCCCCTGGCCCGAGAGGCCCAGCTGGTACGCCTCGCCGGACCCTCGACCGATCGCCGCCGAGAGCTTGGCGGTCTTGC
This sequence comes from Cellulomonas sp. P2_F12, assembly GCF_056403775.1. NCBI lineage: Bacteria > Bacillati > Actinomycetota > Actinomycetes > Micrococcales > Cellulomonadaceae > Cellulomonas > Cellulomonas sp. P2_F12. Next base: position 130,268 of record NZ_JBFUEV010000010.1, read on the forward strand.
GCACGCTCGACGTCAGCGACGTGGACCACAGCACCGCAGCCTGCACGTCGACGAACGTCGGCACGTCCACGTTGAGCACGACGGGGGTGCCGTAGGCCGTCACGGCGATCGCCCCGGAGCCGGAGAACGTCGTGTTGAACAGGCCGCCGCTGATCATCGAGGCGCCCTCGACGCGCTGGATGTCCCAGGTCAGGGAGCTCTCGAACGCGAGGATGTTCGTGCCGTTGACCGTGACGCTCTCGTTCTCCAGCTCGAGGACGAAGATCTCGTCGGCGTCCTGGGCCAGGAACACGTCCCCGCTGCCGGACACCTTCATGAGCGACATGCCCTCGCCGGTGAAGGCCTTCTTGAACATCTTGGAGACCCCGCCGCTGCCCTGGTAGGCGAAGTCGACGTCACCCTGGTACGCGACCATCGAGCCCTGCTTGGCGTAGAAGAACCCGCCGGTGCCGGCGAGGTCGACCTTGAGCATCCGTTCGTTCTGCAGGACGAAGCTGCCGGGTGCGGTGGAGCGTTCGGCGTTCTGGAACAGGGAGCCTCTCATCGCTCGATGCTATCGGCGGCGCCCGTCACGTCCGCCAGCAGTCGGCCGGCCGCGGTCTCGAAGCGGGTGGGGTCGCCGTGCGACCGCGCGACGAGCATCGCCCCCTCGAGCCCGCCGACGATGATCCGGGCGGCCTCGTCCGACGGTCCCGTGAGCCGGAGCGCTCCCTGCGCGCGCCCCGCGTCGAGCACCTGCTCGAGCCACGCCTCGTTGTCGTCGAAGAACGTGGTGACGGCCGCCCGCATGGGCTCGGGGAGGGTGGGGTATTCGGCGGCGAGCATGCCGCACAGGCACATCCGCTGGTCGCGCAGGACGTCGGTGTACAGGGCGACGTAGGCGTCGAGCTTGCGTCGGGCGTCGTCGGGGCGCTCGGCGATCACGGTCAGCGCGGCCGCGAACCGCTGCGCGTAGCGGTGGATGAGGGCCTCGCCGAGGTCGGCCTTCGTCGCGAAGTGGTAGTGCAGGCTCGGCTTGGCGATGCCGAGCTCCGTGGCGACGTCGGCGTAGCTGAACCCGTTGAAGCCGCGCGTCTGCACCAGGCGCTCGGCGACGTCGAGGATCCGCGTGCGGGTGTCGGGCGTCGCGCGCGCCTCGGTCTGGGTCATGCCGGCTGCCCCCCGCGGGTGAGAGTCGTTGACACCTACCTACTAGAAGGTCAGGATACCTCATATCAGGACAGAACGCCCGAGGTACGAGGAGGCCGGACCGATGCAGGAGACAGCGCACAAGACGTTCCAGGCGCCCGACGAGATCCGGGAGTTCCCGCACGGCAGAGCAGAGATCGTCACGGTGGGGGACAGCGAGATCGGCCGCCTGGTGCTCGACCCGGGCTGGCGCTGGTCCGTCGACGTCAAGCCGATCGCGGGCACGCCGAGCTGCCAGGCGCCGCACTTCCAGTACCACGTGAGCGGGCGGCTGGCGATCCGCATGGATGACGGCACCGAGATGGTGGCGGGCGCCGGCGACGTCACGTCCCTGCCACAGGGGCACGACGCCTGGGTGCTCGGCGACGAACCCGTCGTGGTCGTCGACTGGTACGGCGCCAGCGACTACGCGCGCAGGCGGTGATCACGATGAGCGTGGCGGAGAACAAGGCCGTCGTCGAACGGCTGGTCCAGTGCCTGAACGACCGCAAGATCGAGGTCATGGACGACCTGTTCCACGAGGACGCGGTGATGGACTGGCCGCAGTCGGGGGAGACGGTCGTCGGCGGCGACGCCCGGCGCGGCGTCTACGGCGCGTTCCCGGGACTGCCGACGATCACGCCGCGGCGGTTGCTGGCCGAGAACGACCTGGTCGTACTGGAGGCGCGACTGGACTACGACGGTCCGGTGTTCCTGAGCACGTTCATCTTCGAGCTCCGGGACGGGAAGATCGCGCGCGAGACCGCGTACTGGGCCGAGCCGTTCGAGGCGCCCGCGTGGCGGGCGCAGTGGGTCACGCTCGCGTGAGCCCCGGCCGCACGTAGACCGTCGTCGCGGTCCGCGTGCGGCTCAGGCTGCGGGTGAACAGGCTCAGGCGCCGGTCGAGCGGCGGGGCGTCCCGCCAGGTCGGCGCCACCGCGGCGAGCAGCGCGGCGAGCGGCGCGGTCTCGGCGCCGGTCGTCGCCAGCCACCGCAGCACCCGCGCGTCCACCTCGTCGCGCCCGACCAGCGGCGGGGGGAACGCGGACGTGACCGTGAGCTCGCCGACCGCGCCCGTCGCCGGGTCGACCCGCAGCGAGACTCCCGCGCGCTGCCGGGCGGCCAGGGAGGCACGCAGCACGCCGGGCACCTCCGGGGTCAGGCTCGCGATCTCGTCGGGCAGCCGGCAGGCCGCGAGCACCTCGCGGACCAGCTCGGGGCGCCAGCCGCTGAGCTCGTAGTAGACCTTCAGCCCCCAGCGGCCGTCGGCCGTCAGGCCCACCCCGATCTGCTGGCACCAGCCCGAGGTGGCCAGCAACGCGGTCGCGTCGTGGACGGGGGCGCCGTCGGGGACGCCCGCCGCGACGAGGGCACCGGACTCGCGCGCCCGCCAGCCGGGCACGTCGCCGCCGTGCATCGACACGTACGCCTTGAGGGTCGTCGAGGCGTCCGCGTGCAGGTCGAGGCCGCCCCAGAGCCAGAACCGGCTCCCGTCCGGGACGGGCAGGTCGCGGTCCGTGAGCTGGGCGAGCACGGGCCGGGCGGCGTGCCAGGCGTCCCCGAGCCCGAGGTGGTCGGCGGTCCGGGCCACGGCCGCGAGGCCGGAGCGCGCGCGCCGGTGCGGAGCGAGGCGGGGGTCGCCCACCTCGCAGGCGAGCCGGAGGGCGGGGTCGTGGTGCGCGGCGAGCTGCACCGACAGCTCGACCGGAAGCCCGGCGGCCAGGGACGACAGCTGCTCGGCGGGCCACGGCGAGGGCGCGGCGAGGCTCTCGCGGGTGAGCGCACCGAAGGCGGCGCGCGCGACGGCGGTGTCCACGCCCTGGCTGACGGCGGCGTCGGCGACGACCGGGTCCCAGCGGTCGTCGCGGGCACGGGCGGGAGGTCGGCGTGCTGGTACCGACGGCCACGGGCGGGTGGCCAGGAGCGCGTCGAGCGCGGTCGCCGTGGTGAAGGCGCCGCGGGAGTCGGTCGTGCGGGTGGGTGCGTGGCCGGTGTGGGCGGCGGGGACCAGCAGGACCGTGGAGCCCGGCCACTGCCCGTTCCGCTGGGCGCCCGCGAGCAGCCGGTCCAGGGGGGTCGGCACGCCGAGCGCGGCCGCGATCCGCACGAGGTCGGCCGGGTCGCCGGTCGCCGGCACCTCGACCGGGGGACTCCCCGCGGGACGGCCGGCGAGCTGCCACGCGCTGAGCACGAGGGCCGTCGGGTGCGCGGTGCCCGGCCACCAGTGGCTCGACCAGGCGCGGTCCGCGCCGAAGCGCTCGACCCACCGGGCGGCGAGCTGCTCGCGCGACAGCAGTCCGCCCTCGTGCTGCGCCATCAGCACGGCCGCGGTGACCTCGGACATCGCGTCGGACCAGCGGCCCGCGGCGTGCGAGCCGGCATAGGTGCGCACCCCGTCCGCGCCGGAGTGCTCGTCGAGGAAGGCCCACGTCCTCGCGTCGACGGTCCGACCCGTGGCCGACAGCAGCCGCACCGCCCAGGCCGTCGAGTCGGCGTCCGGCCGGACCGTCGGGGACCAGCCCCAGGCGGCGTCGCGCGAGGTGCGCAGGAGCGCGTCGGCGGCCCGGTCGGCGGTGCGGCGGGCGAGCTCGCGCACATCGGCGTGGAGCCGGTCGTCGTCGGCCGCGTGGGCCAGCGCCAGGCCGACGTAGCCCGTGACCCACGACGAGGACGGACCCGGGTCGAGCCAGAAGTCGGTCCACGTGCCGCCCCGGTGCGCGAGCTGCGCGAGGCGACGCACGGCCGCGCTGACCGTCACCTCGACGGTCGGCACCGTCAGTCGCCCGGCGTGGCGTTCGGGTAGACGACGAGGTCCGTGCCCGACTGCTGCTGGCTCTCCGTCCACTGGCCCTGGTGGTCGGCGTAGTTGTTGCGGACGCGGAAGCCGACGGACGTGATGCCGCCGGGCGCCCCGGCGGCCACGTCCTGCAGCGTGATCCGAGCGGCGATGGTCTTGGTCGGGGCGGTCGGGCTGAGCACCACGGACGTCGGCGCAGCCCCGGGCGGGGTGACCTCGACCTCGATGCTGACCAGCGTCTTCCAGCGGTCCGGCACCGTGGCCGTGGCGAACACGGGCGACGTGACGTTCAGGTCGCGGCTCGTGTCCGAGGCGCCGGCGAGCTCGTGCACGTGCTTGAGCATCTGGTCGGGCGTGGTGATCAGGCGCTTGTCGACCAGCTCGAACAGCACGCCGTTCCAGATCATCGCGGCGTCGGGCGTCGCGGCGTCGTCCACCGGCTCGATCGACACCTCGACCGACCCGGTGCTCGGGATGGTCAGCGGGAACGTCGCCGTGCAGCGGGCCGGGCACGTGTCGATCGGGCTCACGGACTCCTCGTCGATCTGCAGGAGCGTGACCTCGGCGCCACCGACCGTGATGTCCACGCCCGACGTGTTGGTCACCGTGACGGTGCGCGGCGACGAGACCGCGGGCAGCGCGACCGTGCACGGTAGGTCGTCCACGTGGTCCAGGCGCAACTGGACGGCGACGGTCGTGGCCTGCACCGAGGCCTGCGCCCCCTCGGTCGCCGGCGGGGACGTCGCCAGGACGACGTCGACCGTCCCGGGCACACCGATCGGGGTCGTGATCTGCTCGCAGAACAGTTGGTAGTACGCGAGCGACAGGTCGAGCGTGAGGTCCAGGCCCGTCAGGGGCGCGGGGGCGTCCGCGTTCCCGACGACCGTGAGCTCCTCCGGGAACGAGCCGCCCATGCGCAGCATCGACTTGTCCACCTCGCCGATGAGGACGGTCGCAGCCGGCTTGTCGATCAGCTTGCGCAGCGTGGCCAGCTTGCGGGCGTCGTGCCACGGCGCGAGCCGCAGCAGCAGACGGACGCGCATGTCGCCGGTGGACGTGCGGTGCAGGGTGGGGATCATGTGCGGGCCGCCCAGCTCGGCGTCCCACGCCAGGCGCAGGTCGTCCGGCAGCCGGAACACGGTGTTGTCCTGGCCCGATCCGCGCATCCAGCCCGCCTCGCCGCGCACCCACTCGTCGGTCAGGTCCGGCACCCCGTGCAGGGCGTGGTAGATCGCCGCGTTCTGCTCGTCGTGCGGGTCGAACACGAACGGGACGCGGCGGACGACCGTCTGCGTGCGGTTCTCGGAGGTGGTCTGCTGCGCGGCGATGATGGCAGTGAGGTCCTGGCCCGCGAGCACCTCGCTGATGCGCGAGTCGAACCGGCGGGTGATCGAGGCGATGGGCACGTCGGCCGCGACGACGGCCGCCGAGACGTCGAGGGGCTGGAGGTCGGCCTGGGGGGACAGCTGCACGCGTTGCTCGAACCGGTGGTCGCGGACGACGGCGTCGTCGAGCACGTGGTGGCGGTGGTCGCGGACGATCGGCCCGTCGAACACCGGACCGGTGGGCGACTGCCCGCCGTCGACCGGCACCTGGACCGTGTAGTCGTAGGTGTACGTCACCTCGAGCTGGCAGCCCGAGCCCGTCTGGCTCAGCGCCGCCTCGAACGCGTTCGCCTGCGCGCGCAGGAGCGGCCCGGCCCCGCCGTGGACCAGGTAGCCCACCCCGGCGACCGGTTCTAGCCCGGGCGACGCGAAGTCGAACGAGCCCTGCCCCCACGTCATGTGGACCCCGGTGATCGTGAACGGCAGCGGGACGGCCGCGGGGTTCGCGGCGAACGGCGCCGTCGACAGCGTCCACTGGAGGCTGAACTCGCCGGCGTCGTTCTTGAGGAACCAGACGTCCGGGCCGACGTGCAGGCCGCTCTGCCGGGGCGCCACCATCAGCTCGGGCCGGAAGTAGACCGTGCCGTCGGTCGCCGTGTACGCGGTGCCGTCGAGCACGGGCTCCTGGCCGGCGGCGAACGTGGGGCCGCCCCCGCCGACGACGAGCGCCGCGTGCTGGAGCATCGAGAGCCTGACCGAGGTCGCGATGGTCTGCGACCGGGCCAGCTGCCACGTCTCGCCGGACAGTCCGGCGATCGCCATCGTGTTGTCGGCCACGGCTCAGGCCACCGGGGTCGGCGGGGTGACGGTCCCCGGACCGGGCACGGCCGGACCGGCCGGCGGAGCGGGCGTGACCGGAGGCGGCGTGGCGGCGGCGTCGGCCCGGACCAGCAGCACGCTGTCGGTGCCGTCCTTCCAGCCCGAGTCCCACGGCTGCCCGTTGCCCAGCGCGAGCAGCTGGATGCGGTAGCGGTAGGACCGGGCCGCGGCGTCCTTGAGCAGCACCCGGAACACGGGCGGCGGCGAGGCGTTGGTCAGCTGGTAGCTCTGCGTCTGCGTGCCACCGGCAGGGTCGTGGTACTCCATCTGCACGATCGCCGAGGAGTACGTCCGGTCGTCGATGTTGGGCACCAGCATGACCTCGAGCGCGGCGGTCGCCCCGACCCCGACCAGCACCGTCTCGCCGAGCACGGCCGGCGTCGGGCCGTGCTGCTCGCTCGAGCCGTTCTTGAACAGGACGGTCGTGCGGTAGCTGAAGGCCGTCTTCGCGGGGTCGCGCAGCGCGACGGACCAGGCGTCGGACGCGGCGTTGGTGGCGAGCTCGGCATGGTGGGTGAGGCGCAGGTCGTGGTCGGCGTCGTCGTAGGAGGCGTCGACGATGACCTTGTCCACCACCGAGAAGTCGCCCTGCGCCACGAACGTCGCGGTGGTCCGGCCCTCGAACGGGTTGCCGATCGAGAGCACCTCCGAGCGCCCGGTCTGCGGGGCGACGTCCATCTGCTGGCCGTCGGCGAGCACGTACGTCACCGCGTAGGTGTACGGGTCCGGGTCGCCGTCGTGGCCCGTGTACGTGAAGTACCGGCCGGTCGGGGACGCGGGCGTCAGCTCGATCGTCTGGCTGGCCGACTGGGCCGTCGATCGCGGGTACGTGAACGCGATCCGCACGGACACCACCTCGGCCGGCTGCGGCCCGAGCGTGACGCCGACCTTGACGAAGCCGAGCGAGCGGTAGCTGATGATCAGCTCGCTGCCGGTGCCAGGCAGGAAGCCGGTGGCGGGCACGCGGATGGTCTGCCCGGTCTCCTTGTAGATGATCTCGGAGAAGTACCGGTACTCGTCCTTGGTCTTGCCGTCGGCCCCGCGCGCGAGGATCTGGCGAAACGTCTTCACCTCGTCGGCGGTGGTGAACAGCATCGACTTCGCGCCCTTCACGGGCCGCGGGATCTGGTCGTCCTGCTGGTCGTACTCGACGTTGACCTTCAGCCCGTAGACCGGGTCCTGCTCGAAGTTGACGTTCGCGTGCACCCGCAGGAAGAGCTCCTTGAAGTACGGGTCGCTGAGGTCGAGGTACGTGACGGCCTTGGTGATCTCCTCGGGCGTCAGGTCCTTGGCCAGCGCGCCGTTCGGGTTCTTGGCGATCTGCACCACGGCCGACTTGGAGAAGGTGATGTCGACCGTGCCGGTGACGGTCGACGTGATCTCCTGCCACGAGATCTCCGGCGGCGGCTTGGTGGGGTCCTGGCCCTTGGCCATCGCCTCTCGGGCCGCCTTGATCTGCTCCTCGGCGCCCTTCATGATCGACGGCACCACGGACTCGGTGAAGATCTTGATCGCCATCTCCTCGAACTTGGCGCGGATGGCCACCGAGTCGGGGTCGGTGCGGAAGTCGGAGTCGTCGATGTCGAGCGTGATGGACTGCGTGTCGTTCTGGAACTGCGTGATCGTGACCCCCGGCGTCGTCCAGCGCCGGTAGTAGTCGTAGGTGAAGGTGATGAGGCCGCCCAGGTACTCGTCGGTCGTGCGCGTGTGCTCGACGTGGACGTTCTGGTAGCGGTTGATCGCCTCCTGCATGAACGAGCTGCGGTCGCCGTGGATGCGCACCGTGATCGACGGGATCCGCGCCGCGAACGTGAGGTTGGTGTAGTTCACGGCCATCGGCAGGCCGCCCTTGAGCACCCCCTGCCGGGCCAGCTCGGACGCGTCCTGGCTCAGGTCCCCGGCCAGGGTGGCCACGTTGGTCCCGATGAGCGAGGGCTTCGACGTCGTGATGGTGCTGGAGCCCCCCGGCGAGGGCATCGAGAGCGCGACGTCGCCCGAGATCCACTCGGCGGGCAGCGTGATCTTGGGCTCCCGCGGCGCGAGGTCGAGCGAGTAGAAGCGCGCGAACCACAGGAAGCGACCGGTGTTGATGACGTCCTTGAGGTACGCCCGGACCTGGTCCATCTCCGCGTCGGTCAGCCGCAGCTCGACGGACGCCGCGATCCAGCCGCGCTGCGCCTCGAGCTCCTCGGGCGGCAGGGTGTCCACGTTGCGCGCGTAGATCATCAGCTGCAGCAGGAGCTGCCCCTGGTCGTCCCGGGCCATGCGCGGCGTGGACGGCATGACGTAGAAGCGGCACGCGTCCTCGTCGTCGCGGTAGACGGTGACGCTCTCCAGGCCGGGGACGGTGAGGCTGTCGTAGAAGCTGAGCATGGTGCGGGTCCTCTCGGAGCTGTGATGCCTAGAGGTGGATGTCGGACAGGCGGGAGATACGGGCGGCGGCCGGAAGGTGCAGGTCGGACTCGAGCGTCAGGTGCTCCTCGGTGCTCTGGGCGACGTCCACGGCGACGCTGACCGTGGGCCCGGACGCCGTGGCCGACGAGCGCCGGACCGCCCGGACCTGCAGGTCGGCGACCGCGTGCGCGTCGGGCAGGTCGGTGGCCCAGGCGGCGGCGACGGCGGGTGCCGACGTGGCGTCGAGCGTGAGCACGACGGTCGCGCGGTTGTCCCCGAGCAGGGAGGGTGCCGTCGAGACGGTGACCCCGTCGGCGAGGTCGATGCGGACCGTGCCGGTCAGCCATTCGGGGGGCGCGAGGACCGGCGGCGGCGGGGTCGGCCTCCCGCGCGTGGCCGTCGGGGTGGCCGCGCGGACGACGGCGTCCCGCTCCGCGGCGGTGAGCGCCAGGTCGACGCCGAGGGTCGCGGTGCCGCCCTCGACGGGTCCCGTGCCGCGGCGGTACAGGACCAGCGAGACGTCCGGTCCGCCGTCGGGGGCGACCACCCACCGCGGCCCGGCGGCGCACGCCCAGACCCGGCCCGGGTCGGTGTCGTCGCGCCACGCGCGGACCGCGCCCGGCACCACGAGCGGTGCGGCCAGGTCGATCACGGCGTGCCGCCCGGGTCCGGCGGCACGGGCTGGGGCGCGACCGGCGTGGGCGTCGCCACCGGAGTCACGGGAGTCACCGGAGTCACCGGAGTCACCGGGACCTTGGGTGCCGGGGGGACGACGAACAGCTGGTCCTGGTCGGCGGTCGCGGGTTTCGTGGAGTCCTGCGAGCCGTCCGCGAGCAGCGAGGTCACAGACCAGCTGTACCGGCGCGCGGAGCGGTCCTTGAGCCGGGCCCGCCACTCCTGAGGTTGGGCCGCGGCGGCGTCGTCGAAGAACAGCGACTCGTTCTGCGTGAACGCCGCGTCGCCGCCCGGGTCGGCGTAGGAGAGGGCGACGACGACCCCGGCCAGGCCCAGCTGGGAGGGCAGCGGGCCGATGTACCGGACGTCGACCTTGAGCACGCCCTCGGCCGGGATGCCGGCGACGATCGCCGGGGTCGTGGCGTCCACCCACTCGCCCGTCTCGACCCCGCCGTCCGCGTACGTGAGGCGCTGGCGCCAGCGGACGGTCGCCGGGACGTCCCGCTCGGGCAGCCGGACCGACCACGGTGTACGGCCGGCCGCGCCGGAGAGCTCGAGGCTCGTCGACTCGACGACCTTGCCCTTCTGCGCCACCTGCAGGTCGACGACGACGCGCGCGAGCTCGCCGAGGGCGTCGACCAGGATGACGTCGCCGTCCACCCGGTCGGCCTTGGGCACGGCGACCACCAGCGCGTCCTCGGCCTGAGAGTTCGGCAGGACGACGGGCGCGAGGTCCTCGCGGGTGCCGTCCGCGTAGAAGACCGTCGGCGTGAACGTGACCTGGTCGCCGGCCGCGACGAGCCGGAGGTTCACCAGCTCGCTGCGGTGGTCGGGGCCCAGCCGGATCTGCGCGCCGTCGTCGACCCCCGCGTCCGGCCGCTGGTAGCGGACGGCCACCTGGACCTCCGTGATGTCGTCGGGGGTGTTGGGCGCCAGCTGCACCATCGCGGGGATCATGACGCCGAGCCAGCGGGGATGCACGGACAGGCTGCGCAGCTCGGTCGTGGTCCACGGCCCCTCGACGTGCGTCTGGCGCACGCCCACGCCGAAGTCCGCCTTGTAGTCGATGATCAGCCGGTACTCGTACGACAGGTCGCGCTTGTCGTCCACGAAGAACTCGAGGTCCTTGACGTCCGTCGACGTCCGCAGGATCGCCGACGCGGTGTCCTTCGGCTTGGTGCCGTCGGGCCGTTGGCCGTACCGGATCTCGACCGTCATCTGGTTGACGCCCTGCGCCGCGAAGTCGACGTCCGCGCAGTCGACGTGGATGGGCAGCCGCTCGAAGAACGGGTTGTTCAGGTCGATGACGTGCACCCGCTGTGCCAGCTCGCCCAGGCTGCCCATCGTCCCGAGGTGTCCCTGCGGGGCCACGTGCCGGGCCTGCGCGGTGACCTGCTCGAGGTTGTACGTGATCGTCTTGCGTTCCGTCTGGCTGACCGACTTCATGGCGAACGCCACCTGCGGGCGGCCCATCTTGTCCCAGACCTCCGTGGCGCCCGACGCCGGCGCCTGCGTGCCCGGCGTCGTGGCGGTCTGCTGGGTTCCCGGCTTGGTCGTCGCCGGCTGCGTGGTCGTCGTGGCGGGCTTGGTGACCGGCTGCGTCGTGGTGGTCGCGGGCTTGGTGGTCGCCGTGGTCGTGGTCGGCGTGGCCGAGTGGTCTTCGAGCGGCGGCGGCGGGTCCTCCTTCTTCGGCGTGGTGGGCGTGGTCGTGGTGCCGGTCGGGGTGCCGGTGGTTCCCGTGGTGCCGGTGGTCGTGCCGGTCGTGCCCGCGGTCGTCCCCGTGGTGCCGGTGGTGCCCGTGGTGGTGCCCGTGGTCGTCCCGGTGGTGCCCGTGGTCGTGCCAGTCGTGCCGGTCGTCGTCCCGGTGATTCCAGTGGTGGCCGTGCCGGTGGTGGTGGTTCCGGTGGTGCCGGTCGTGGTGCCGGTCGTGCCCGTGGTCGTCGTCCCCGTCGTCGTGCCGGTCGTCGTCCCCGTCGTCGACAAGGGCGGGTTCGGCTGCGTGGCCACCATGAGGTTGCCGGCGACGGCGGGCTGTCCGGGCACCAGGGTCGGCTGGAACAGGGCGCCGCTGCACAGGGTCGCGACGAGGTCCGCGATCTGCCGCTGACGGGCGGCCATGCCCTCGGGCGTCGACATCTCGAGCAGCCGGGCCGTCTCCTTGATCGTGATGCTCTGGTTCTTGGTGAGCTCCTCGGTGATCGAGTCGATGTCGGCCTTGAAGAAGACCGTGCCGGCCGTGAACCGCTTCTCCATGAACTCGTACGACGACTTCATGTCGATGGTGATGCTCAGGCTGTAGGCGGGCAGCAGGCCGACGTACTCGAGGTCGTAGACGACGCCGATCGGCAGGGCGTTGGCCGTCGAGCCGAGCACGCCGAGGAAGAACGCGGCGCCGTCCTCGGTCAGGCTCATCGAGATGATCGACCGGTTGTCGCCGTCCAGCGACGCGGTGCCGGAGCTCATGACCTCCTCGACGAACCGCGGTCCGGCGGCGACGGGTGCTCCGGGCGCGGCCGCGGCGCCGGGCTGGAGGCCGACCACCCGGACGGTGCCGCTGGAGTACGGCACGCTGGTCAGGGACACGTCGTCGCCCGCGCGGGCCTTGAGCTTGGACAGGATCGAGCCATACAGGCCGCCCAGGCCCACGTCGACCGTCATCGCGAGGAACCCGCCCGCGTAGGCCTCGGAGGCGTCACCGCCCTTGCGGAACGCGTAGAGGTCGAACAGCGGGCCGTTGGCGTCGCGGCTGATGTGCGGGTTGGCCGGCAGGTAGTAGAAGGCCTTGGGGTTGTCGGCGTCCGCGAGCACCGTGATGCCGAGGATCTCCATCCTGCTCTCGAGGTTCAGCATGGCGTCTCTCCTTGGGTCAGACGGTGCGGGTGGAGACCGCGATGAACGGTCCGATGCTGTCGGTCCAGGCGGACTGGCGTTGGGTGCCGTCGGCCCGGAAGCTCGTGGTCTGCGAGCGGAAGCCCGCCGGTGCGTCCGGGCCGGCGGCGAGGCTGAGCGTCTGCGCGACCGCCGTGGTGGGGTCGAAGAACGCGCTGGCGGCGGTGTCGTCCGGGGCGCCGGCGACGGCCACGCGCACCTGGACCGCGTCCAGCCCGGCCTCGGCGAGCGGGGGACCGACCAGGCGCACCTCGACGGTCCGCATCCGGCTGCCGGTGCTGCCCACCAGGATCGACGGGTCGGTGGTCTTCTCCCAGTCGGTGGTGTCGATGACGCCCCCCGCCGCGGTGGTCACGCGGTACCGGATCTCCTGCGCGGCCGCGTCGAGCACCGGCCAGCTGAGGGTCACCGGCTGCCAGCGCAGCGCGACGGGAACGGGGGGCGGCGCGGCCTGACCGTCGACGGGCGGCGGCATGGGAGTCGGGCCGAGCGTGCGCGTGAAGCGGCGGTGGTACCCGGCGGCGTCGTCGTCGTAGGTGACCTCGACGGTCACCGAGGAGACGTCCTCCGTGGTGACGTTCGGCTGGACGAGCAGCGACCTCGTGCCGTGGAACGGACCGTCCACCCGCAGCAGGGAGTCGTCCGTGACCACGGGCGGCAGCGTGAGCGCGCTGGAGTCGTCGAACGTGAGCACCGCCGCGGCCGTGTAGTGCCGGTCGGCGTCCGGGCCGGTGCGGACCTGCCAGCGGCGCTGCTCGACGGGCGTGACAGGGTCCACCGCGAGGCGCATCTGCTGGTGGGCGGTGAACCCGGTCGCCTTGTCGAGGTAGTCGAGCGTCACGTCCACGTCCTGCACGCCGGAGCCCAGGTGGCCGGTGTCCACCTCGACGTCGAGCACGCCGAGGTCGTCGTACGGCCGGACGGACAGGGTGCGCCCGCTCTCGGGCCGCTGACCGGTCGAGTACGTGAGCGACGTGGCGTCCACCGACCCGGACCGCGTGAACTCGTACGTCACGGCCGCGGTGTACGACAACGTCGGGCGGCCCTTGCGTCGCACGGCCCAGGTCAGGTCCGTCGGCCCTCCCGGGCGGAACACGAGGCTGCCCGTCTCCGGCGGGACCGCGCCGCCGGGCTTCCCATACACCAGGTCCACGGTCACGCTGGTCAGCGACAGCGCCGCCATCTCCTCGGCCGCCGGGCCTGTGACCAGCACCTCGAGCAGCTCGAAGAAGTCGCTTGCCAGGTCCACCTTGTGCGTCCGCGCGGCCACCTCCTCCTTGGTCAGCAGCGTGGCCAGGAACCCCTGCGGCGCGTGCGTGCGCTCCTCGGGCGAGCGCTCGGAGAAGTCGTAGTCGACGACCCGCAGCTCCTCCGCCTTCTTCGCCTTGAGGGACAGCGTGACGATCGAGGTCTTCGGGGCCTGCGCGGGCGGCATCCCGGGGATGGCGGGCATCGTGAGGTTCGGCATGCCCGGGGACGGCTGGTAGAGCTCCTGGATGATCTTGTCCTTGAACAGGGACAGCGCCAGCTCCTTGCTCCGCTGCGCCTCCTCGCCCATGGCCTGCGACGTGAGCTCGACGGTGACGACGCCCTTCTGCACCAGGTCGCTCAGCGTCCCCTCGACCTCGGCACGGATGTACGGGCAGCCCACCGACGCGGAGCCGCCGAGCTCGCGGTACACCTGCGAGACGTCGGCGTGCACGTGCGCCTGAACGCTCGGCCGCAGCCCGAGGAACGTGAGGTCGTAGACCACGCCGATGGGTGCCGCGCCGTCCGCGAACAACGCCTCGAGGAAGGTGGCGCCGTCCTGGCTCAGGCCGAACGAGAAGATCGAGCGCAGCCCGCCCAGCAGGGACGGCGTCCCGCCGCCCACCATGCTCTCGACGAACCGTGGCCGGCCCGGGGTGATCGTCGGACCGCCGGGCGGGACGACCGTCGCCAGGTCGAGCGCGATGACCGAGACGGACCCCCGGACGTAGGGGATGGCGGACAGTGAGACGGTGTCCGGGTCGCGGTCGAGCAGGCCGGCCAGCTTCTGCACGGCGGCGGCGTGCTGGGCGGCGGTCAGCGTGCACTCGACGCCCATGGTGAGGAACCCGGCGCCCAGCTCCGCCGGGATCGTCGTGCCCTTCAGCGGGGACTGCGCCAGCTCGACCGCGTACGTGAACAGGTCGAACATCGGTTGGCCGCCGGTGCGCGCGATCGTCGGCTCGGGGGCGGCGTAGTAGAACTGCGCGGGGTCGGCGTGGTCCGCGAAGACGGTGAGGTTGCCGACGCTCGTCGGCGGCTTCTCGAGGCTCAGCACCGGGTCACCCGCTCACCGTCGCGGAGCGGACGTCGACGACGAGCAGGTCGCTCGTGCCGGACCCCCACGGCTGCACGGACACGAAGCCGTTGGCGTCGACGGTGGTCAGCTGCCACCACACCTGGCGCACCGGTGGGTCGCCCAGCCGGTACACGAACGGCGTCGCCGCCGACTGCTCGGTGCCGGGCACGAGGGTCACGTCCGCCGAGGCGCGCACGTGCTGGTCCATCGGGTCACGCACCTCCAGCCGGAGGGCGGCCCGCAGCAGCTTGCGCTCCGCCAGCGTGCCCAGCACCTTGACGACGACCTGGCGCTCCTCGACAAGCCGGCGGTCCACGATCACGCGGTCGTCCGTCGCCGCCCGCCAGGACCCGTCCACCAGGGCGCCGACCAGGGGCTGCAGGGTCAGCCGGTACGCCACCGACCGCGACCCGCCGGCGGTGATCGAGTACGTGCGGCTGATGTTCGGGGTGTCCGCGCCCAGCCGGATCGTCTCCTCCGGGTACCGCACCCCGGCGGCCTCGTCCTCGTACCGGACCTGCAGCAGCGCCGCGGCGAGCTCGGCCCAGGGCAGGTCGACGAAGAACGTGACGGTGAGCTTCTCGGGCATCGGGTCGGGCAGCGAGCAGAACGGCTCGATCGCCGACGACCACGGCGAGACCACGTCACCGCCGGCCTCGGGCGGGCGGTGGTAGGTGGTGCGCCAGGAGTAGCTCACGTCGTCCGGGAGCGACGCAAAGAGCCAGTGCTGCAGGGGGTTCTGCGCGTCGAGCTGCACGCGGGCTGTCGCCGGGGCGTCCGACGCCGACCCCGGGTGCAGCTCGACGGTCACCGCCGGGAAGAGCGCGAACGAGAACAGGGGCGCCACGGTCACCGTCACGTCGGTCACCGCGTACGCCTCGCGCGGGTCCACCACCAGGTCCGTCGACTGCCGGGTGCGCCAGGCCGAGACCGCCGCGCCGGGCGGGCGCACCGGCGAGGACGGGTCGAAGTCGGCGGACACGCGGTAGACGTACGGGCGGTCCCACACCGTCTCGCGCTCCGCCTCCTCCAGCAGGTTCACCACCCAGTCCTTGTGCTGGCCGGGGGCCGTGAACGTCAGCTCCGCATCGACCGTCGGCTGCGCAGCGGCATCCAGCGGCGTGCGCGCGACCTCGACCTGCACCGACCGCAGGCGGTCGGAGGCGAACCGGTCCACCACCTCGACGCCCACCTCGAGCCGCGGGAACCCGCTGAGCTCCACCTCCTGCACCAGGTGCTGCCGCACGGCGGGCCAGGTCGGGCGGACCTTGCCCTTCTCGTCCAGCCGCAGCGCGTTCAGCAGGCCGCCCAGCGTGCCCTGCGGCCGCAGGTCCCGGACCTCGGCGACGCGCTCGCGGGCGCGCAGGTCCATGCGCCGGACCGAGTTCTCGTCGACCTCCTTGAGCCGGAACGACGCCCCCGGGATGATCGCGCGGCTCAGGCTGGACACCACGTCGTCGACAACCGCGGCGATCTGCTCGCCCGTGCTGGGCGGCGGGATCATCGGCTGGAACAGCTTGTCCAGCACCCAGTCGGTGAGCTGCGTGCGGGTCCGCTCCGCGGCCGCGGCGGCGCCCTCGCCCGTGCCCTCGACCACGGTGTCGATCCGGATGCCCGAGTCCTCGAACGCCTTCGAGATCGCGGTCTCGACGTCGGCGGCGACGTACCAGGCGTTGGTCGTCAGCTTGGTCTTCAGCGACGAGTAGACCTTCGCCCAGTCGGCGTGGATGTCGATGGTGAACGCCGGGCGCAGGGCCGCGAACGTCATGGCGTACGTGACGATGACCGGCTGCTCGGGCAGGTCGAGGCAGGCGCCGATCATCTCCGCCGCCGCCTCGTTGAGCACCAGCTGGAACGTGGCGTCCGTCGTCGCGCCCATCGACGGGCGGCCGCCGCCGGCGAACCGGACGTCGAACGTGCCGCCGGGCGCCGCCGACCCCTCCTTCGGGGGCGTGCTCGTCTGCCCGAGGACCACCAGCTCGACCGAGCCGGTCTCCAGCGGCGCGGGCACCACGCGCAGCCCGGTGCCGTGGACCCCGCGCACGTCCGCGAGGCGAGCGGGCAGGGCCTCGAGCACGTCGGGCGGCACCATCAGCTGCGTGGTGAGCGACAGGATCCCGCCGGACACCTTGGCGGCGGCAGCGCCGCCGCCCAGGTACTGCGTCAGCGAGAGGGCGGGGATGCCGTCGTGGACCGCGAGCTGCGGTGCGGACGGCAGGACGTACCAGAGGCCGGGGTCGGCGTGGTCGGGCAGCAGGGCGTACCCGTCCACGACGGGGTAGGGCGGCGCGAGGGACAGCACGACGGCACCGTGGTCACGGCTGCGGTGCGGGCGCGGGCGGGGCCGGGAGCGGGCCGGGGTCGGGGACCGGCGGCGGGGTGGGGATGGGCGGCGTCGGCACGGGGGGCGCGGGGACCGGGGTCGGCGGCGTCGGGGTGTCGACGACCGGCGGAGTCGGCGGGACGGGCGGTGCCGGGGGAGCCGGTGGTGCCGGCAGGAACAGGAAGTCGGAGGCTCCGCTGAGGGTGCCGGTGAGGCCCTTGACCGAGACGGGCTCGCCGACGGCCGGCACGTAGTCGATGTCGTACGTGTACCGCGACACCGAGGCGTCGGAGCGGGTGACCGACCAGACCTGCGGCGTGGCGTCGGAGAACGCGAGCGCCTGGGTGTCGTGGACGGCGTTGGGCGGGTCGTCGTAGGTGAGCCGCACCACGACGCGCCGCAGGGCGGTCCCCACGCCGGTGTCGGACGGGTCGACGCTGACCTTGACCACGCCGCCGCGGGCGTTGCCCACCACCAGGGTCGAGGCGTCGGACTCGGCCGGCGCCCAGTCCTTGCTGACCACGGACCCGTCCTTGCCGACGATCTTCGTGGCGTAGCGGTACGCGCGGGCGTCGGGGTCGCGGAGCATGAAGCGCCACTGCGGGGGAGCGAGGGCGGAGAGGGTGGACTCGGCGAACTGCAGCGAGCGGGTTTGCTGGTAGTCGTGGGCCTTGTCCTCGTACGCGAGGTCGACGATGACGGTCTGCACCTCGGACCAGTCGACGGTCGGCACCACGGAGAGGTGGAAGCCGTCGTCGAACGGCGTCGAGACGGACAGGTACCCCGACTGCGCGTTGTCGTCGTGGTCGCCGGTGAACCAGTCGGTGGTGATCCGCTGGCTTCCGGACGCGTCGTCGGTGGTGACGTAGGTGAACCGGTACCGGTACGGCGCGGTCCAGGGTGCGTAGATGACCCGGCGGTAGTCCACCTCGGGCGCGTCCTTGGTGAGGATGACCTTGTCGACGACGTCCGGCACCTTCGCGGCCGGGTCGCCGTACCCGATCTCCACCTCGATCGAGGTGAGCTTCTGGGTGTCGAACGCGTTCTTGTCGTTGGCCGCGACCTTGAGCGCCATCACCCCGGGGTTGGGGACCTTGAGCGTGTAGTCCCGCAGGTGGGTGGACTCCGAGTACAGGCGGGTCGTGGTGACCGGGCCGGACTTGTAGTTGACGTCGACGTCGACCGTGTACGAGTCCTCGCTCACCTTGGCCAGGCGCGTGGTGAACGTCTTGGGCGCGTGGTCCTCCTTGGTGAACGTGTAGCTCTCGCGCTTGGAGATGTCGCGGCCGTCCTTCTGGCCCGTGTAGGAGACGTGGCCGACGACGCTGTGCACGATGTCGCCGTAGACGTCGAAGTCCAGGTTGGTGTCGATCGTGACTGTGAGGGTGTTGAAGTACCACTCCGCGGTGCCCAGGTCGATGTCGAGGATCACGTCGTCGATCGGCGCCCCGATGAACGCGGGCGCGATCGTGGCGCTCGGGTTGTACTGCCGCACGACGACGTCCCGCTGCACGAGGTCGAGGTTGAACACCTGGTGCGTGCTCTCGTGGATGAAGCTCATCCACTGGTTCTCGCGGTCGGCGGCGGTGGCGAAGCTGCCGCCCTTGAGGAAGTGGTCCTTGAGCCAGTCGTCCATCTTGCCGAACGCGAACGCGCGCAGCGCCTCGACGTCGTCGTCCTTGATCTGGCTCGAGCCCTTGTCGATGTTCAGGGTGATGAGGCCCTGCGACTCCATGGTCTCGCTGATGGACGTGCGGTGGGCCTCGGTGGAGACGTCGTCGCCCCACACGCTGCCGTCGGTGACCTCCGACGTCGTGTACGTCATGACGACGTCCTTGACCTCGTTCGAGTCGCAGTGCGCGTACACGTGGATGGCGGGCAGGCGGGTGTCGAAGGACAGCGAGTACTCGACGATCCCCACCCCGGCGCCCTTCTTGAGGGCCTGGTAGAACAGGTCGGCGCCGAGCGTCTTGAGCTCCACCGCGTACGACGCGGTGTTCTGCGCGAACAGCGACGGCTTGCCCGTCTGCACCTCGGCGACGAACTTGTCGTCCTTCATGATCAGCAGGCGCACCTCGCCGTCGATGAAGTCCATCGACGTGAGCTTGGGCGGCGGCAGCTGCGACTCGTTGGGGCGCTCGGCGCGCATGCGGTCGACCAGCTTGGGCCGGACCTTGGTCTCGAGGAACTCGGGGTCCTCGACCAGCTCGGTGGTGAAGACGAGGTAGCCGCCGCCCTTCTCCTCGCCGTCCACGTGCTCCACGGGGAACTGGTATTTGAGGAACGTGAACATCGGCTTGCCGTCCGGGCCGGTGGCGATGCGCAGCGTCCGCGGCAGGTAGTAGAAGTGCGCGAAGTCGTCGTCGTCCCGAAAAACGGTCATTCCCTCGATGGTGTCGAACACCGGAATCGACTGCATCAGAGCCCCCTGACAACGGCGCGAGGCCCGGTCCGGCGACGTCGCCGGGGGTCACGCCTCGTCGAATCTATCCCCGACCACCCGTTTGGGGGAGGGCGAAATGTCCCCATATGAGGTAAGGGCGATGCCGCGGCTGTGCGCGAGCAGGATCCGGCGGATCTCCCGTGCGCAGACGGCGCAGAACGGGTCGGCGAGGTTGCGCATCCGGCAGGTCTGCTGCGCCCGGTAGACCCCCGCGGCGTAGCCGTCGCCGCCCTCGAACGAGCCGGTACCGGGGAGGTCGGCCCAGGGTCGGCGGGTGGGGTCGGGCTCGAGCGTGACGTTGAGGCGGTGCGGCTCCGGGCCCGGGTGCCGGCCCTCGTGCCCGTACTCGTCGGCGAGGTCGAACGCGGCGTGCCCCAGCTCGTGCACGCCGAGCGCGGCGGCCCACGGGTGCCGGGTCAGGCAGGCGATCGTGCCGGCCGACCCGCCGTACTCCGCCCGGTTGGCGAGGACGACGACGGCGTCCGCGGAGGGGACGTGCCGGCGGGCCACCCGCAGCGCGGCGTCGGCGTCGACGGTGAGCAGCCGGCCGTCGAGCCGGGACGTCGCCGGCCCGACCACGTCGACCCGGTGGACGTTCACCAGGGCGCGAAGCAGGTCGAACGGCTCGGTGGCCAGCAGCTCGGCGACCAGGGCCCGCACCGCGTCCGCGAACACGCCCAGCTCGTCGGCCGGGAAGCCGTCGCCGAGGACGGCGATGTCGAAGCGCCGGTCCGGCGGGCCGTTGTCCAGGACCGTGACGGTGGGGAACCGGGCGGCGGGCACAGGCCCAGCATGGCGCAGGCGATTCACCCGGACTACCACCCGAGCAGGCATGGCCACCATCACCCGAATGGGTTGAAACTGGACATGCTGACTCGGATTCGCAAGGGGGCGTGATGACAGCCAAGCGTGTGTACTTCTTCAGCGGGACGACCTATTCCCGCTACGACACGGCGATCGACAACGTGCTACCGCTGTACCCGTTGGTCACCGCAGCATCGTGGACGGGCCTGCCCGCCACCATCGACGCCGCACTGAACTGGGGAAACGGCAAGGTCTACTTCTTCAGCGGCGCGCAGTACTACCGGTTCGACGTGCTGCTCGACGCGGTGGACCCGGGCTACCCGAAGGCGATCGCGGGTGCGTGGACCGACGCCGCGACCAGCGCCTTCGACGGGGGCATCGACGCCGCCGTCAACTGGGGCAACGGCAAGGCCTACCTGTTCAAGGGCGGTCAGTACATCCGCCACGACATCGCGGGGGACACGCTCGACCCGGGCTACCCCAAGCCGATCAAGGGCAACTGGGGCGGCGTCGACGGCACGATGTTCGAGAAGGACATCGACGCCGTCGTCAACTACGGCAACGGCAAGGTCTACTGGTTCAAGGGCGACAGCTACGGCCGGGTCGACCAGGCGACCAAGGCGTTCGACCCCGGCTACCCGCGGCTGATCAGCGCGGCGTGGCCCGGGGTCTTCACCTCCGGGATCACCGCGGCGGTCGAGTGGCCGATGGCGGCGGTCCAGCCGGCCGGGTTCCGCGTCCCGGAGAACCGTGCCGGCTGCACGTCGACCCCGTTCGCGGGCGGCACCCGGTTCGGCGAGCGCTTCGAGATGAACATCGACTTCGACGCGGCGCCCTACCCGACCACGTGCGCGGTGGGGGAGTACCGGCAGTACGTGCGCGGACAGTTCCGGGTCAACGGCGCCGTCAAGACGCACCTGCTGGCCGATCCGCGTGGGGGCCCCGCACCCGCCATGCTGCCCGCGCCGGCGCCGGGGGCGTCCGGTGACAACTTCCAGCAGGACGGGATCCAGCTGCCCGCCGGCGGCACCCAGCTGTTCTACGGGCACCGGAGAGGCCAGGTCTTCCAGACCAGCCAGTTCACGCCCGACTTCCAGACCGGCTGCGCGTTCCGCGGCATCGACAACCCGGGCATCGGCGCGGGGACCGGGACCGTCCTGTCGGTCAACCTGGACTTCCGCGGCGACGCCGTGGACCCGGCCACCAGCACCGAGGTGCTGCAGACGTCGAGCTGGTCCGTGAGCTGCGGGGGGACCGCCTGATGAACATCTCGACGATGCTCGGTGGGCGCTGGACGCTGCCCACCATCGAGAGCACGGGGACCACCGTCCGGCTGCACGTGAGCGTGTCCGTCGAGGACACCGAGGTCCTCTCGGGGCAACCGGTCGCCGTCGCGCTGCAGGCCGGCGGCCAGCAGCTGGCGGTCAGCGAGGCGCCGCCCGACGGCGCCTGGTACTACCTCGAGACGCTGGCCATCACGGCGATCGCCGACTTCGCGTTCGACAACCCGGACGGCCTGACCCCCGAGAGCGTGACGGTCACGCTCGGGGGCGAGTCCGCCACCTGGCCCGCCGAGCTCCCGGCGGCCGACCAGGGTCCGGGCGACTTCCCGATGGTGTGACCGGCCATGACCGCCCGGCGCGTGTACTTCTTGCGGAGGACGGCCTGATGAACGAGGCGCAGCGGGTGGGCGGCCACTGGGTCCTGCCCACCCTGGAGAGCAACGCCGACGGGGTGGCCCGCCTGCACGTCAGCATCGCGGTGGGGGAGGTGGACCAGCTGGCCGGGCAGCCCGTCGCGGTCAGCCTGCGGGTCGGGGACCAGGAGCTGCCCGTGCTCGAGGCACCCGCCGACGGCGCGTACTACCACCTGGAGACGATCTCGGTCACGGCCGTCGCCGACTTCGCGTTCGCCAACCCGGACGGGCTCGTGCCCGACACCATCGCGGTGACCCTGGGCGAGGAGACGGCCACGTGGCCCGCCGAGCTGCGGGAGGACCCGGACGGCGGGAGCCCGCAGCTCGTCTGAGCGTCAGACCTGGACCGGGAACGTCAGCACCACGCCGATGGTCGTCAGCAGCACCACGCCGCCGATCGCGATCATCGTGGTGCGGCGCCGCGGCGAGCCCAGCTTGGAGCCGATGCCGCAGAAGAAGAGCACGGACGCGCACAGGACGGTGGCCAGGACGTAGTTGTCCTTGCGCTCGATGGCCACCCGCGCGACCGTCGCCGACCGGTCGGACGCCTTCTCCAGGCGGGTCGCCTCCGTCGCCGACGCCAGCACGTAGTCGTCCATGGCGAACGGCGTGGGCGGCGCCGTGGGGTCGACCAGCGGGTCGGTCGCGAGCCAGGACTTCACCGCGGGCTGGAACTCCGGGCGGAAGCGGTTGAACAGGAATCCCGAGTACGTCGCCGGGTCGGGCACGTACGGGTCGGGCACGACGGCGACGCCGCCCTCCTGGTGCAGCGCCGCCAGCCAGTCCGTGAACAGCATGACGTCGATGATCGTCTGCTGGCCGGCGAGGGTCTGGGCGCGGTTCGACTCGGCCCGCTCGCGCGACGCCGCGCTGTACGCCGCGGCCTGGACCCCGCTCCACTGGCTGCTCTGGAACGCCGACCACGCCGTCAGGACGGTGGCGAGCGCCAGCAGCGCGGTCGCGATCAGGTCGAGATGCCGGAACCAGCCCGACTCGGGTGTCGCAGCCGTCGCAGCCGTCGGCGCAGTCTCGTCGGCCTCCGCGACGTCGTCCATGGTCACCCCCGGCGGTCACCGTCTCACGGCGCCTCCCGCCGGCGCCACGGCACGCCCACGAGAGGCCCGGACGTGCTCTGGCCTGGGACGCCGTAGCGGCCGGGACGGCGCCGGTGGTACCCATGAAACCCCCGGTGCCGCGCCGGGGAGGACGGGGAGCCCGATGGAACGCAGCGCCGGCCGTTCGGCAGGCCTCGTCCTGTTCACCCTGGCCACGGCCCAGTTCCTCATGACGCTCGACAGCTCGGTGATGAACGTGTCCATCGCCCAGGTCGCCGCGGATGTGGGGACGACCGTCACGGGCATCCAGACCGCCATCACGCTCTACACGCTCGTGATGGCGACGATGATGATCACCGGCGGCAAGATCGGCAGCCTCATCGGGCGTCGCCGGGCCTTCGCCATCGGCTGCGTGATCTACGCGTGCGGCTCGTTCGTCACCTCGATCGCCCAGAGCCTCACGGTGCTGATCCTCGGGTGGTCGGTGCTCGAGGGACTGGGCGCGGCGCTGATCATGCCCGCGATCGTCGCGCTCGTGGCCTCGAACTTCGCGACGTCGGAGCGGCCGCGGGCGTACGGCCTGGTCGCGTCGGCCGGCGCGATCGCGGTGGCCGCCGGGCCGCTGATCGGCGGCTTCGTCACCACCTACTGGACCTGGCGGTACGTGTTCGCCGGGGAGGTCGTCCTCGTCATCGGCATCCTCGCGCTCACCCGCCGGATCGCCGACGCCGAGCCCGAGGAACGGTTCCGCCTCGACCTCGTCGGGTCCGCCCTCTCCGCGCTCGGGCTGGGCCTGGCCGTCTACGGCGTGCTGCGGTCCGGCGAGTGGGGCTGGGTGCAGACCAGGCCCGGCGGACCCTCGTGGCTCGGGGTCTCCCCGACCGTGTGGTTCGTGCTCGGGGGGATCCTCGTGCTCCGGCTCTTTGTCGCGTGGGAGCTCCGCGTGGTGGCCGCGGGCCGGGAGCCGTTGGTGCGGCCGGGCATGCTGCGCAACCCGCGGCTGGCCGGCGGCCTGACGATGTTCTTCTTCCAGTTCATGATCCAGGCCGGGCTCTTCTTCGTGGTGCCGCTGTTCCTGTCGATCGCGCTCGGCTTGACCGCGCTGGAGACCGGCGTGCGGCTGCTGCCGTTGTCCGTGTCCCTGCTGATCGCCGCGGTCGGGATCCCGCGCTTCTTCCCGCGGGCCTCGCCGCGCGAGGTGGTGCGCTGGGGCGTCCTGTCGATGCTGGTCGGCATCGTGGTCCTCATCGGCGCGCTCGAGGTGGGTGCCGGCGCCGAGATCGTGGCGGTGCCGCTGCTGCTCGCCGGCTTCGGGGTGGGCGCGCTCGCGTCGCAGCTCGGCGCGGTGACCGTCTCGGCGGTCCCCGACGAGGAGACCGGGGACGTCGGCGGCGTGCAGAACACCATGACGAACCTCGGTGCGTCGCTGGGCACGGCCGTCGCCGGGTCGATCCTCATCGCGACCCTCACGTCGACCCTGCTCCTCGGGCTGGGCGACAACCCGCAGGTCAGCGAGGAGGTCGCGGCGAGCGCCCAGGTGGAGCTCGCCGGCGGCGTGCCGTTCGTCTCGGACGCCCAGCTGAAGACGGCGCTCGCCGACGCGGGCGTGCCGAGCGCCGAGGCGACCGCGATCGTCGACGAGAACGAGGCCGCCCGGATCGACGCCCTGCGTGCGAGCCTGGCGGCGCTGGCGTTCGTCGCCGCCCTCGCGCTGTTCTTCTCGCGGTTGCTCCCGACGGCGCCCGTGGGCTCCGAGCCGGCGGCGGCCGCCGGGCCGCCACCGGCCCGCGTCGACTAGAGGTGCAGCCGGTAGAAGTGGAAGAAGTCGTGCTCCACCGGCAGCACCTCGAGGCGTGAGAACCCCGCGGCCTCCGCGTACCCGGCCAGCACGCTCGGGCGCATGACGGCGCCCGTGCCCACACCGCCCGGGGTCGAGAGTCCGTCGGGCAGGCAGCACAGGATCGAGAACCCGTAGAGCAGGCGCTCGACCACGTCGCCCGGGGTCGAGAAGGTCTCGGCGGCGTGCTCGTCCATCACCAGGACGTAGCCGTCGTCGCGGGCCATCGCCCGCATGGCGCCGAGCACCCCGACCGGGTCCGGCATGTCGTGCACGCACTCGTAGGCCATCACGACGTCGTACTGGCCGGACCGGGTGTCACTGAGGGTGGCGCCGTCGACGGTCGAGAAGGTGACCCGGTCGTGGACCCCCGCCGCCGCCGCGTGCTCCCGGGCCGCCGCCACCGACGGCTCGTCGACGTCGAACCCGTCGAACGTCGCCGTCGGGAACGCCCGGGCGAGGCCGATGGACGACCAGCCCTCGCCCGACCCGATGTCCGCCACCCGCGCCGGCCCCTGCAGCACGGCGTGCAGGTCCGGGAGGGTCGGGACGATCTGCTGGGCCAGCTCGTGCAGGAACAGGGGGCGGTTGAACGCCGCCTGGGCGGTGCGGGCGTCCGGCCCCAGCTGCGCCCAGCTGACGCCACCGCCGTGGCGATACGCCTCGACGAAGTCGTCGAACCGGCGGCCGGCCGCGATCGCGAACCCGGCGAGCGGTGCCGTGTGCGCCGGGCTGTCGCCGTCGAGGAGCACCTCGACCGCGCCCGGCGCGACCCGGAACCGGCGCTCGGTCGCGGCCGCCGCGTCGTCGTCGACCAGCAGCCAGCCGGAGACCGACTGCTGCTCGAGCCACTCCCGCGCGTACCGCTCCTGCGTCCCGGTGCGCTGCGCCAGCTCGACCGAGGTGAGCGGCCCCTCGTCGACCAGGGCCCGGTACCAGCCGAGCGTGCGGCCGAGGTGCAGGGCGAAGGTCTCGATCACGCCGAGCGTGGCGGCGACCACGCGCGTCGAGAAGACCTCCGCGCTCGCGTCCGGTGCCGGGGTCTCGAACAGGTCGCTCGTGCCGGCGGTGCTGGACTGCGTCGTGTCGCTCATCGTTCCTCCCGGTCGGTGCCCGCGGGCGGGTGCCCGTGACCCGAGCATGGCCCGGTCACCCCGCCGCCGTCAGCCCAGGACGTCGCCGATCGCGCCCAGGACGACCGGCCACGCGTCGGAGGCGGGGTCGATGAGCTCGAAGTGGCCCGCGCCGGGGACCTCCACCAGGCCGACCCCGGTGCGCCGGCAGTAGTCGCGCGAGACCCCCACGGGGACCGTGTCGTCGAGCCGGCCGTGCACGACCAGCGTCGTCGCGGCCGGGGCGCCGAGGACCGCAGGGTCCGTGGCCGCGAACCGCTCCGGGACGTCGGCCGGACCGCCGCCGAGGAGCTCGGCGACCGCGCCGCGGCTCAGGCCGAGACGGTCGACGGCGACGAGGTCGGCCACCGGCGCCAGGGCGACCACGCAGCGGACCCGCGGGGGCCGGTCGGCTCGGCCCGGCGCGCCGGCCGGCAACCGGTCGCGCAGCGCGGCCCACAGGGCCAGGTGCCCGCCCGCCGAGTGCCCGACGTACGCGACCGAGCCGAGGTCGACCCGGTCCTGCAGCGCGACCTCGAGGGCGTCCACGGCGGCGGCGACGTCGACGAACGTCGTCGGCCAGCCGCCTCCCGCGCCGACCCGGCGGTACTCGACGTTGGCGACCGCGTACCCCTGCGCGGTCAGCGCGTCGGCCACCACGCGCACGTGCAGCCGGTCGAACGCGGCGCGCCAGAAGCCGCCGTGCAGCAGGACGACGAGGGGCGGCCGCTCGCTCGTCGCCGGAAAGGTCAGGTCGACCACCTGGTCGGGCAGGGGTCCGTAGCGGACGGTCTCGATCGAGGGCACGCGGGGACAGTACCCAGGCGGTGCGGCAGAGTGGCGGCATGGACGACAAGGAGATGCTGCACACGTACCTGCGGGCCCAGCGCGACAGCCTGCTGAGCAAGCTCGACGGGCTGGGGGAGTACGACGTCCGCCGGCCCATGACGAGCACCGGCACCAACCTGCTCGGCATCGTCAAGCACGTGGCCAGCGTGGAGATCGGCTACCTGGGCGACGTGTTCGGCCGGCCGTCGGGCCGCGAGCTGCCGTGGTTCGCCGAGGACGCCGAGATGAACGCGGACATGTGGGCGCCGGCCGACCAGTCGCGCGAGGAGATCGTCGAGCTGCACCGCTTCTCGGCGGCGCACGCCGACGCGACGATCGACGCGCTGCCCCTGGACGCGCCCGGGGAGGTCGCCTGGTGGTCGCCGGAGAAGCGCCACGTGACGCTGCACCGGATCCTCGTGCACATGTGCGTCGAGACGGCGCGGCACGCCGGCCACGCCGACATCGTCCGCGAGCTCATCGACGGCGCGGTCGGCAGCCGGCCCGACGACCCGAACATCCCCGACGAGGACTGGCCGGCCTACCGGGCGCGGCTCGAGGCGTCGGCCCGGGCGGCCGAGGCCGCCGCTACGCGTCCGTGAACAGGCACGTGATGACGAAGCGGATGGGCTTGTCGAACGTGTAGGTGCGGTTGCCCTCGTTCGCGTCGCCCAGGTCGCTGACGAAGTACGTCGCCCCGGTCCTGATGACGACGAAGGCGACCGGCGACGGCTTGGTGTACGTGCGCACCCCGTGGCCGACGGCCGCCTTGCTGCAGTCGTACACGCCGCCGTACTCCCAGGTCGTGGGGTCGGCGGACGGGTCGCGGTGGCACGCGGCCGCGGGCGACGCACCCGCGAGGAGCGCGCCGCCCGCGAGCACCGCGGCGGTGAGTGACGTGCGTAGACCTGCCATGAGCTGCCCCCTGTGGAACGGCGGCACCGCGCTCGTCGCGGTGTCCGGTTTGTCCACGTTAGGTCGGGCGCGGCGACCCGGAGAAGGATGATCCTCGACGTTCACCCGGCGTGCGTCGCGACCGATGCATCCTCCGATGCCTGCGCGACCCGCCGCGCCCGGCGCAGCAGCCGGATCGCGAGGAGCGCGAGCGGGATGTTGACCATCGCCGGGACGCCGACCCAGTACGACGCCGTGAGCAGCGCGTACGTGGCCCACAGGCTCTCCGTGACGAGCAGGACGACCTGCGTGGCGATCGAGATGCCGGCGAGCCCCACCGCGTCACGCCGCAGGTTCCACAGGCGCACGGCCTGCGGCCACCACAGGGTCAGGGAGCCGACCGAGGCCAGCAACCCGACGTACTCCACCTGAGTGCCCATGTAGCTCAGGGGGGCTGGGCGGGCCCGGAGATACCTGCGGTCAGGCGGGCGGCGGCGGTTCGGTGGCGCGGCGCGCGGGCGTCATGAGGATCCCGATGCTGATCACCAGCACCCAGACCGGGAACACCAGCTGGGCCCACTTGTACGTGCCCGCGACGACCAGCAGCACGAGCGCGACCGCGTACCCCGTGAAGGCGATCCCCCGATGGACGGACGCCGTGCGCAGCACGACGGTGCTCACCGAGAGCGTGAAGACGGCCGCCATCCGCATGGCGTACACGGACACGAGCGTCTCGGTGGTGCCGCGGCCGAACGTCCAGAGGCCGGCGTCGAGGGACGCGCCCGGCACCATCTGCATCAGAGTGCTGGCCGTGACCGCGCCCTGGAAGAGCATCGCCAGGAACAGCAGCCCGCTGCCGAGGAACACCGTCGAGAACAGCCGGTCCTCGACGTCCCCCAGCTGGTCCCGCACGACCCCGATGAACCAGAGGAACGCGATCCCGGCGAACGGCACGAGGTTGAGGCTGATCCGGACCAGCGTGCGGCGGGTGGGACTCAGCTCCGCCGTCTCGAGGTTGCCGCCCGAGATCGCCAGCCGGAGCATCACCAGCGCCGCGATGAGCAGCACGGCGAAGACGATGCCGGCCACCGCGGCGGACCGGCGCGTGCGCCATCGGCGGGCCACGAGCACGGGCGCGGGTGTCGTCATGCAGGCCATCCTGACAGGCCCGACGGCTGCACGGCCGTCGGGTGGTGTCAGGGGGTGTCGAAGGCGTCGATGTCGAGGTTGTCGCTGGTCAGGCCGTGGCTGGTGCCGTCGAGCAGGGTGGTCCAGGTGCCGGCGTTGTTGGCGATGATGTCTTCGTCCTGGGTGGTGCCCAGGGTGGGGACGGTGGTGGTGGGGGTGGAGAAGGAGAGCAGGTAGTGGGTGGCGTCGCGTCGGACGTAGCCGTCGACGTTGGTGGCGGCGGGCAGTCCGATCGCGGTGGCGTC
>NZ_JBFUEV010000011.1:0-146191 GCF_056403775.1 Cellulomonas sp. P2_F12
AGGTCAGACCGGCACGGCCTCCAGTGCGCCCCACGGACGGGACGGCACCTCGGCCCGCAGCACGGGCGCGACCTCGGCGAAGAAGTGCTCCAGGTGGCCCCGTGCGGCGGCCGGGTCGCTGAGCAGGAAGCTGTCGACGCCGATGCCCAGGACCTCGTTGCCGAACAGCTCGCGGAACCGCAGCAGCTTCTCGGTGACCTGCTCGGCGGTGCCCACTAGGAGCGACCCGTGCTCGGCGAAGTCCTCGACCGACTCGAACGGGAACCGGTTCTTGGCGGCGCCCGGACTGTTCCGGAACGCCTCGAACGTGGGCCTGACCAGGTCGAACGCGTCCTGGGACCGGGCGGTGATCACCGGCGCGGCGGCGCCCACCCCCACCAGCGCGTCGGCGGGGTCGAAGCCGTGCACCGCGAGGCGCTCCCGATAGTCGTCGACCAGCCGGACGTAGGTCTCGGTGCGCTGGAACCCGTTCGCAGAGAACAGCGGGTCCCCGTGCCGGGCCGCGAGGTCGGTCGAGCGCGTGCTCGTCGCCGACCCGTGCCAGACTCGCGGGCCGGGCGACTGGAACGGCCGCGGGCGGACGGTCGCCCTGGCCAGCGGAGGGCGGAACCGCCCGGACCAGGTGACGTCCTCGTCGCGCCAGAGCCGGCGCAGCAGCTCGTACGACTCCTCGAGCCGGTCCCACTGCTCGGCCTCGGTCGCGCCGAACAGCAGCGGCGCGAACTCGTCGTTCCCCTTGCCGATGATGAGGTCCAGCCGACCGTCGGACAGGTGGTCGAGCGTCGCGTAGTCCTCCGCCGCCCGGACCGGGTCGAGCAGAGACAGGACCGTGACGGTGGTGACCAGCCGGATCCGCGACGTGCGCGCCGCGATGTGGGCCAGGAGCACGGGCGGTGCCGACGACAGGAACGACGGGTTGTGCCGCTCGCCCACCCCGAACGCGTCGTACCCGACGCCCTCGGCCCAGACGGCCGCGTCGACCACCCGTCGGAGCCGTTCGTGCTCGCTGATGTCCTGCGAGCCGGGGATGTAGCGGCCGTGCGAGACGAGGGTGCTGCCGAGGAACTTCATGGGACACGTGCTCCGGGGATCGCGTCGAGCAGGGCGCGCGTGTGCTCCGCCTGCGGGTTGTCGAACAGGTCGTCGGCGCGTCCGGTCTCCACCAGCCGCCCGCGGTGCAGCACCGCGACCGTGTCGCTGATCTGCCGGACCACGGCCAGGTCGTGCGAGATGAACAGGTAGCTCAGGCCCAGCTCCGCCTGCAGGTCCACCAGCAGCTGGAGGATCTGCCGCTGGACCGAGACGTCGAGCGCGGAGACCGGCTCGTCGAGGACCAGCAGCTCGGGCCGCAGCGCGAGGGCACGCGCGATGGCCACTCGCTGGCGCTGACCGCCGGACAGCTCGGCGGGACCCCGCGCGGCGACGGACGCCGGCAGCGCCACCTGGTCGAGCAGCTCGAGGGCGCGCCGGGTGCGCTCGGCCCGGTCCCCAATGCCGAAGGCATGCAGCGGCTCGGTGATGATCCGCTCCACCGACAGTCGGGGGTCCAAGGACGCGTACGGGTTCTGGTAGACCAGCTGGACGCGGCGGCGCAGGGCCCGCAGCGTCGCTCCGGACGCATGCGTGACGTCCTCGCCGTCGACGCGCAGCGTGCCGCTGGTCGGGTCGACCAGCCGCAGCGCGATCCGGGCCAGGGTCGACTTGCCGGACCCCGACTCCCCCACGACGCCCAGCGTGGTCCCGCGCGGCAGCCCGAGCGTGACGTCGTCGACCGCCCGGAAGGGTGCGCGGCCGACGCGGAACTCCTTGGTCACGTGCTCCAGCCGCAGCACGTCGCCCGCAGGTCCGACCGAGGCCGTCGCGGGCCGCCGTGGGGTCAGCCGCGCGCCGCGCAACGACGGCGCGGCCTCGAGCAGCTGCCGGGTGTACGCCTGCGTCGGCGCCTCGAGCACCTGGGCGGTCGGCCCCTGCTCGACCACCAGCCCGTGCTGCATGACGACGATCCGGTCGGCCCGCTCGGCGGCGACCCCGAGGTCGTGTGTGATGAACAGGACGGACGTGCCGTGCTCGGCGGTGACCTCGGCCAGGTGGTCCAGCACGGTGCGCTGCACGGTGACATCGAGGGCGGACGTCGGTTCGTCGGCGATCACGAGGTGCGGGCTGCAGGCGAAGGCGATCCCGATCAGCACGCGCTGGCGCATGCCGCCGGACAGCTCGTGCGGGAACTGCCGCGCGCGCAGCTCGGGGTCCGGGATGCCCGCGCGGCCGAGGATCTGCACGGCGCGCGCGGCGGCGGTCCGCCGGTCGGCAAGGCCATGGGTGCGCAGCACCTCGGCGATCTGCTCCCCGATCCGCTTCACCGGGTTGAGCGAGACCGTCGGGTCCTGCGGCACCAGGCCGACCGACTTCCCGCGCACGCGCTGGAGCTGCTTCTCGGACCAGCCGGACACGTCCTGCCCGCCCAGCAGCACGCGACCGCCCGTGATCGCCCCGCCGCGCGGCAGCAGCCCGATGACCGCGTGCGCCAGCGTGCTCTTGCCGGAACCGGACTCGCCCACCACGGCGACGACCTCGCCGGCGTCGATGCGCAGGTCGACCCCGCGCACGGCGGCCACGTCGTCGGTCCGGGTCCGGTAGGTGACCTCGAGGCCCTCGATCTGGAGCACGGGAGTCGTCATCGGGTCCGCCCGTCGCGGTCGAGCGCGCGGCTGACGCGGTTCGCGGCCAGCACGACGGCGATCACCACCAGGCCGGGCATCGTGGTGAGCCACCAGGCGGTGGCCAGGAAGTTGCGGCCGTCGGCGATCAGGGAGCCCCACTCGGGGGCCGGCGGCGGGGCGCCGTAGCCGAGGAAGCTCAGCGCCGACACCGCGAGCACGGCACTGCCCAGCTCGAGCGCGGCGAGCACCAGCACGGGCCCGAGGGAGTTGGGCAGCACGTGCCGGTGCAGCGTGGTCCACCAGCGCACGCCGCTCACGCGCGCGGCCTCGACGTAGGCGGAGCCGCGGACCCGGACCACGTCGGCGCGGATCAGGCGGGCGAACGCGGCGACGGCGGAGATGCCGACCGCCAGCGCGACCTTCATGGTGCCGAACCCGAGCGCGGTGACGATCGCCATCGCCAGGAGCAGGCCGGGGATGGCCAGCAGCACGTCCACCAGGCGCATCACGACGTCGTCGAACCGGCCGCCCACGAACCCCGACAGGAGACCGACCAGCGACCCGACCACGAGCCCGATGAGCACGGCGAGCGCCGTCGCCGACAGCGACATCGCGGCGCCGTGCACCACGCGCGTGTAGATGTCCCGGCCCAGCTGGTCGGTGCCGAACACGTGACCGGGTCCGGGCGCGAGGAGCCGGTCCGCGGCGACCACCTGCGTGGGGTCGGCCGGCGCGAACACGGACGGCAGGACCGCCCAGCCGACGACGAGCGCGAGCAGCACGAGCGCGAGGACGAGACCCGGCGCGGGCCGGCCCCGTCGGCGCGCTGCGGGAGCCGGTGCCGGTGTGGGGGCGGGCTCGACGGCCGGCGGGGCCGGCCTGGTGGCGAGGGAGGTCACGGGGGGCTCCTCAGACCGCCGCCGACACCCGCACGATGCGGGGGTCGACCACGGGGTAGACCAGGTCGGCGGCGAGGTTGACGACGACGAAGACGATCGCCGAGAGCACGACGACGCCCTGCACGAGCGGGATGTCCTGGGACATCACCGCGGACTGCGTCAGGCGGCCGACCCCGACGCGGGAGAACACGGTCTCGGTCACCACGGCGCCTGCGAGCGTGTTGCCGATGATGATCGCGACCATGGTCAGCGTGGGGATCGCGCCGTTGCGCACCACGTGCCTCAGGTGCACGGTCGAGCGCGGCAGGCCCTTGGCCCGGGCGGTCTCGACGAACGGCTGGTCCCACGTCGACCCGAGGCTCTTGGCCAGCACCTGCGTGAGCACGGCCGCGGTCGGCACCGCGAGCGTGACCGCCGGAAGGACCAGCGACTGCCAGCCCGTGTTGCCGGTGGCGGGGAACCAGCCGAGGCGGAACGAGAACACCTGCAGGAGCACCAGGCCCAGCCAGAAGCTGGGGATCGCCGCGCCCAGCGGGGGCAGCGACAGCAGCGCGTGCCGCAGCCCCCGAGAGCCGGTGAGCACCGCGGCGGAGGCGAGCAGCGAGCTCGCCACCACCGCGATGACCAGCGCGGTCGCGGCCAGCACGGCCGTCTGCGGAAGGGCGTCGACGATCGTCGTGACCACCGGCTGCCCGCTCTGCATCGACCGACCGAGGTCGCCGTGCAGCGCGGCGCCGAGCCGCACGAAGTACTGCACGATCACCGGCTTGTCGAAGCCGTACTCGGCCCGCAGCGCCGCCGCCGCGGCCGGGTCGACGTTCGCGCCCTCCCCGCCCTTGTTGAGCATGGTGAGGATGGGGTCGGACGGCAGCAGGTACAGGATGACGAACGTGGTGGTGAAGGCGGCCCAGACGACGAAGGCCGCCAGTCCGAGCCGCCTCGCCAGGTAGCCGATCAGGCTCACTGCTGCACCCAGGCGTCGTAGAAGACGAGCTTGGTCTCACCGTCGACCCGCAGACCGTGCGACGACGGCCCGATGCCGTAGGTCCACGCGCGGTCGGCGATCGGGATGTTCCACGCGTTGTCCACGACGTACTTCTGCACGGCCGCCGCGGCGGTCGCCCGCTCGGCGGGGTCGACGGTCGACTCCTGCGTGGCCAGCAGGGCGTCGAGCTCCGACGGGTTGGCCTTCGCGTAGCCCAGCGAGGTCCACGTCGAGGAGTACAGCGCGTTGAGCACCGTCGGGTCCGCCCGCGTCATGGTCCACGCGTAGATGTCGTAGTCCCCCGCGGCGACTGCCTTGCTGGACGCCGCCGGGTCGAGCTGGCGGATCGGGTAGTCGATGCCGACGTCCTTGAGCTGCTGCTGGATGATCTCGAGGTCCGTGTAGGACGCGATGACGTTGAGGGTCAGTCGCTTGCCGTTCTTCTCGCGGATGCCGTCGGCACCCACCTTCCAGCCGTCGTCGTCGAGCAGCTTCTTCGCCTTGTCCGGGTCGAACGCCAGGTCGGCGCTGAGGTCCGTGTAGCCCGGCGTGGTGCTGTTCAGCGGCGCCGTGCGGCTCTTGTACGTCGGGCCGTAGACGGTGTCGACGATCTCCTGGCTGTTGATCGCGTACCGGATCGCCTGCCGCACGGGCTCGTCGGTGGCCAGCCACGACTGCTGGTTCGGGATCCAGCTCTCCGTCAGGCCGGGCTGGTGCGCCGTGAGCAGGGTGTCCCCCGCGGCGGTCAGCGTCGCCTCGTCCTGCCACGAGATCAGCGAGGCCGACTGCACCTGGTTGCTGGTCACGGAGCCGGAGCGGACGCCGGCCTCGGGCACGAACGTGAACTTGAGCGTGTCGAGGTACGCCTCGCCCTTGTGCGCGGCCAGGCTGGAGGGCCAGTCGTAGCCGACGCGCTTGGCCAGCACGGCGTCCTGGTCCTTGGTGTAGCTGGTCAGCGTGAACGGGCCCGATCCGGCGTACGTGCCGGTGCACAGCTCCTCGGGGGTCTTGCCGGTGTCGGCGGGCGAGATGAGCCCGAACCACGAGCCCGACAGCGCCTGCAGGAACTGCACGTTGGGCCGGTCGAACGCGACGGTCACGGTCTGCGGGTCGACCACAGTGGTGCCCACGTAGCCCTGGATCCACGGTCCCGCGCCGACGGCCTTCGGGCCGAGCGCGACGATGCGGTCCAGGTTGGCCTTCACCGCGGCGGCGTCGATCGGCAGCCCGTCGGAGAAGGTGGCGCCCTCGACGAGCTGGAACGTGAACGACTGGGCGTCGTCGCTGATCTCCCAGCTCGACGCGAGCCACGGCACGATCTCGCCGGTCTTCGGGTCCTGGTCGACCAGCGAGTCGGCCAGCTGGCGCGTGATGTTCAGCGCCACGTGGTACCGCTGCTGCGGGGCGTCGAGGCAGCCGAGCGGGTCGCCCTCGAGGGCGTGGACGTAGGTGCCGCCCGCGACGGGCTGGGCCTCGGCCGACGCCGACGACGTGGCGCCGGAGCCGCCGCTGCCGCTCGAGCAGGCGGTGAGCAGGAGGCCGAGGAGGGCGAGGGACGCCAGCGCGAGGGGCCGTCGGCGTCGGACGTGATGAGGGGACATGGGAGTGCTCCTGGGAAAGGGGGAATGGCCGGCCGCCGGAGAGACCGGGGCGGTGCGTGCAGGGGGGCGCCGAGGGCGCCAGGTTCAGCGGGTCAGTGCTGACAACAGCGCGGAGCGGACCACGAGGCGTTGCCGCCCATGACCACCACCTCCGCCGCTGACGTGCAGGGCGCCCCGAGTGGGCGCCGCCTGCTGAACACGGCTCGGAACGTAGATATCCCGACCATTTCAGTCAACGATTCTCTGGCTCGTCTCACGGGCTGGACCAGAGAGCGAGATGTGCCGTCCGATCAATGAGACGGGCCCGGGCGACCGTTGACCGCCCCCGGACCTCTCCCTACGTTCCGGCGCGTCCGAGCACGAGCGTCGGGCCCCTCCCGGAAGGCAGCACCGATGACGACGACACCAGACCTCCTGGCTCCGCTGACACCCCTGTCCACCCTCGTCCGCGCCCTGAGCGAGCCCAAGGGCTTCGGCGACGCCAGCCTGCGCCGCCGCCGCGAGGGCGACATCGAGCTGCTCGGCGGGATCCCCGACGACTCCGCCCTGCCGGTCCACGAGCTTCTCGCCGCCACCGAGCGCGTGCTCACGGGCGCCCGCTCCGGCCCCGCGGCGTTCCAGTACTCGCAGTCAGCAGGACTCGACGAGCTGCGCGCGTGGATCGCGGCGCGCGAGGGCGTGCCGGCCGAGCGCGTCATCATCACGAACGGCGGGTTCCACGGCCTGTCGCTGTCGGTGCTCTCGCTGGTCGAGCGCGGTGGCCTCGTCGCCGTCGACAACCCGATCTTCCCGCTCTTCCTGCGGGCGCTCGAGCTCTCCGACGGCCGCACCCTGCCCGTCGGCGTCGGACCGCACGGGCTCGACGTGTCCGAGCTCGAGGACTCGCTGCGCGCGGGCGCCCGACCGGCGGCCGTCTACACGGTGCCCGACTTCCACAACCCGTCGCAGGGCACGCTCCCGACGGAGCAGCGCGTCCGGCTGGTCGAGCTCGCCGAGCGCTACGGCTTCGTGGTGCTGGCCGACAACCCCTACCGCGAGCTGCGGTTCCGGGGCGCCGACCAGGACGCGACCGTCTTCAACACCTCGGACCACGTCGTGCACGTCAACACGTTCTCCAAGACGCTCGGCCCCGGGCTGCGGCTCGGCTGGGTCGTCGCCTCCGAGCGCATCGCCAAGCAGCTCACCACCCTCCGCAACCGGCAGGACTCCCACACCTCGACGCTCGAGCAGCGCATCGTGATCGACCTGCTCACGCACGACCCGCAGTGGTTCGACCGCACGCTGGTGCGGGCCCGGGCGCTGTACCGCGAGCGGGCCGACGCCGTGGTGGACGCGCTCGACGAGCGCCTGGGCGGGCTCATCGAGTCGGTGCGACCCGAGGGCGGCTTCTTCCTGTGGCCCCGGATCACCGACCCGTCGATCGACCCGACCGCCCTGTACGAGGCGGCCAGCGCCCGCGGGGCGACGTACCAGCAGGGCGAGTTCTTCGCCTCCAGCGGCCGTCGCGAGTTCGCCGACCACCTGCGCCTGGCCTACGGCAACCACTCGGTGGAGACGCTCGTCGAGTTCGTCGACCGCCTCGGTTCCGCCGCGGACTCGCTGCGCTGAGGGTCCTCCACTCCGCCCTCGAGGTCCGGTCCCCCACCGCACCCCGATCCCGACACCTGCCTGAACGGTCGCAACGTCCGCACTCGTGGGGGTCAGGGCCCGACGGAGTGCGGACGTTGGGGGTGGGGCCCCGCTGACGTCCGCACTCGTGGGGGCCAGGACCCGACGGAGTGCGGACGTTGGGGGTGGGCCTCGCTGACGTCCGAGCTCGTGGGCGTCGGGGCCCTTCGATGCTCGGACGTTGCGGGTGGGTGAGCTGCACCAGGTCAGCGGCGGCGGCGGACCAGGACCAGGTCGTCGCGGTGGACCAGCTCGCGGTCGTAGCCGGGGCCCAGCGCGGCGCGCAGCTCGGTGGTGGACCGACCCAGCAGGGGCGGCACCTCCTCGGCGTCGTACGACACCAGCCCGCGCGCCACCAGCACCCCGTCGGGCCCGACGAGCTCGACAGGGTCGCCGGCCTCGAACGTGCCCTCGACACCCGTCACGCCGGCGGGCAGCAGCGACGTCCCCCGCTCGAGCACGGCCCGGACCGCGCCCGCGTCGAGGATGAGCCGCCCGCGCGTGCTCGCGGCGTGCGCGAGCCAGAGGCGGCGGATCGAGGTGCGGCGGCCGGTCGCGGTGAACCAGGTGCCGACGTCCTCGCCGGCCAGCGCCTGCGCCGCCTGCGCGGCCGACGTGAGGATCACGGGCACGCCGGACTGCGTGGCGATCGCGACCGACTCCAGCTTGGTGATCATGCCGCCGGTGCCCACCGCGCTCCCCCGCGAGGCCACGTCGATGCCCTCGAGGTCCTGCGCGTGCACGACGGAGGCGATCCGTCGGGACCCGTCGCGCGACGGCGGCCCGGTGTAGAGCGAGTCCACGTCGCTGAGCAGCAGCAGCGCGTCGGCGTGCACCAGGTGCGAGACCAGGGCGGCGAGGCGGTCGTTGTCGCCGAACCGGATCTCGTCGGTCGCCACGGCGTCGTTCTCGTTGATGACGGGGACGATGCCGAGGTCGAGCAGCCGGGTCAGCGCCCGGTGCGCGTTGCGGTAGTGCACGCGCCGCACGGTGTCGTCGGCGGTCAGCAGCACCTGCCCCACCTGCAGGCCGTGCCGGGCGAACGCGGCCGTGTAGTGCGCGACGAGCAGGCCCTGGCCGACCGAGGCCGCCGCCTGCTGCGTCGCGAGGTCCTTGGGACGGGTGGCCAGGCCGAGCGGGCCGATGCCGGCCGCGATCGCCCCCGACGACACCAGCACCACCTGCCCGCCGGCCGCCCGGCGTGCCGCCAGCACCTCGACGAGCGCGTTGAGCCGCTCGGGCGCCAGCCGACCGTCGGGCGTGGTCAGGGACGAGGAGCCGATCTTGACGACCACCCGGGACGCCGAGACCAGCTGCTGGCGGTCCTGCAGGGCGTCGGCGGTCACGTGCGGCATTCTGCCGCGTGCCGGCGCACGGTCACGCGGATATCCGCTGAGCGGACGTCAGCTCTCCGCCGCGTCCGTCCAGACCCCGGCCTCGCGCTCGGTCCACAGCTCCTCGCGCGCCTCGGTCTTGGCGTCCATGCGCTCCTTGTACTCCTGGCGCTTCTCTCCACGCGTCGGGCGCGAGTGGTCCTCGAGGCGCAGGTCCACGCCGCGGGGCCCACCGAGGAACTCGGAGCCCGTCATGAGCGTCGGCTCCCAGTCGAAGACGACCGCGTTGTGCTCGGGACCGATGCGGACCTCGTCGCCCGCGACCGCACCGGCGGCGAACAACCGGTCCTCGACGCCCAGGCGGGCGAGACGGTCCGCGAGGTAGCCGACGGCCTCGTCGTTGGAGAAGTCGGTCTGGCGCACCCAGCGCTCGGGCTTCTCGCCGCGCACCCAGAAGTACACGCCCTGGCCCTCGACCTCGCGGCGCGTGACCGTGAAGCCCGCGTCGTCGACCGCCTTGGGGCGCAGCACGACGCGCGTGTTCTCGACGACCGGTGCCTCGCGGCGGGCCTTGTCGACGATCTCCCCGAGGGCGAACGTCAGCGGGCGCAGGCCCTCGTGGCTGGCGGTGGACACCTCGAACACGCGGAACCCGCGGGCCTCGAGGTCGGGCTTGACCAGCTCGGCCAGCTCGCGCGCCTCGGGGACGTCGATCTTGTTGAGCACGACGATCTGGGGGCGCTCGAGGAGCGGCACCCGGCCGCCCTCGATGTCCAGGTCACCGGCGTACGTCCGCAGCTCGACCTCGATGTCCTCGAGGTCCGAGAGGGGGTCGCGGTCCGGCTCGAGGGTCGCGCAGTCGAGCACGTGCACGATGACCGCGCACCGCTCGATGTGCCGCAGGAACTCCAGCCCGAGCCCACGTCCCTCGGACGCGCCGGGGATGAGGCCGGGCACGTCGGCGACGGTGTACCGCGCGCCACCGGCCTGCACGACGCCGAGGTTCGGCACCAGCGTGGTGAACGGGTAGTCGGCGATCTTGGGCCGGGCCGCGGATATCGCGGCGACCAGGCTGGACTTGCCGGCGCTGGGGTAGCCGACCAGGGCGACGTCCGCGATCGTCTTGAGCTCGAGGACGATGTCCTGCTCGTTGCCCGGCTCGCCGAGAAGCGCGAACCCGGGGGCCTTGCGGCGCTGCGAGGCGAGGGCGGCGTTGCCGAGCCCTCCGCGCCCGCCGGCCGCGGCGACGTACTGCGCGCCCACGCCGACGAGGTCCGCGAGCACGGTGCCGTCTGGGGCCTTGACGACCGTGCCGTCCGGGACGCCGAGGACCAGGTCGCTCCCGGTCGAGCCGGAGCGGTGGTCGCCCATGCCCTGGGTTCCCGACGGCGCGTGCCGGTGCGGCGAGTGGTGGTAGTCGAGCAGCGTGGTGACCTGCGGGTCGACCTCGATGATCACCGAGCCACCGTTGCCGCCGTTGCCCCCGTCGGGGCCGGCGAGCGGCTTGAACTTCTCCCGGTGGATGGACGCACAACCGTGCCCACCGTCACCGCCGGTCGCATGCAGCACGACCCGGTCGACGAATGTCACCACGGCTGAACCTCCCTTGCATTGCTACGTCTCGATACTCACACGCAGAAGGGGCGCACCGCACCGGTGCGCCCCTCCCACGACAGACCCGACGCGGACCGATGCCGCGTCGTCATGACTTGCTCAGACCTCGGCCGCCACCACGATGTCGATGACCTTGCGGCCACGGCGCGTCCCGAAGGTCACGGCGCCCGGGGCGAGGGCGAACAGGGTGTCGTCGCCGCCACGGCCGACGTTCACGCCGGGGTGGAAGTGCGTGCCGCGCTGGCGGACGATGATCTCGCCGGCCTTGACGACCTGGCCACCGAAGCGCTTGACGCCCAGGCGCTGGGCGTTCGAGTCGCGACCGTTGCGCGAGGAGCTCGCGCCCTTCTTGTGTGCCATGACGAACCTGCTTTCGTGCTCAGAGAATGGGGGGCTGCGGGTGCCTGCGGCCAGCCGGCCGACGGCGCGAGATCAGGAGATGCCGGTGACCTTGAGGCGGGTCAGCTTCTGGCGGTGACCCTGGCGCTTGCGGTAGCCGGTCTTGTTCTTGTACTTGAGGATGTCGATCTTGGGACCCTTCTCGTCCCGCACGACCTCCGCCGTCACCGTCACCTTGGCCAGGGCCTTGGCGTCGGTGGTGACCTTCTCGCCGTCGACGAGGAGCAGGGCGGGCAGCTCGACGGTCGAGCCGGCCTGCGCAGCGAGGCGGTCGACGACGACGACGTCGCCCACCGCGACCTTCTCCTGGCGGCCGCCAGCCTTCACGATCGCGTACACCACGTTGCTGCTCATCTCTGCTCGTCGAACTGCTTGTCAACTACTCAGGCGAAAGTGCTGGTGCCTACCTGCGCCCGCGCACATCCCGTTGCGACCGGAGGTGACCGGTGCCCGTGGGGGTTCGCGTCGGCGCCGCTTCGGCGGCACACACGGTCAGCGCGCACACGACGCGCCGACGTTCTAGGGTACGGACCCCACGCCGCAGGGTCAAACCTGGCAGGCGCGGCGCGGGGTCGACGTGACCTAACGCACGTCCTCGTCGCCCTCGGGCTGCTCGGACTCGGGCTCGGCGTCGGGCTCGTCGGACTGGGGCTCCGCGTCGGACTCGGGCTCCGGCTCGTCGTCGGCCGCGAACACGTCGGCGGGGACCGCCGTGAGCTCGAGCTCCTCGACCGGGCCCTCGTCCTCGGCCGACGCCTGGACGGCGGCGAACTCGGCGAACACGTCGAGCCCGGGCGCGCTGGGGGCGTGCTCCTCGGCCTCGATCTCGACACCCTCGACGACCTCGACCTGCTCGACCGACGCGACCGGCGCGTGGTGCTCGTGGTCGTGCTCGTGCGCGTGCGCCGCCGCGGCGGCGATCGTCGCCAGCGTGGCCTTGACGGC
The DNA here is from genome assembly GCF_056403775.1 of Cellulomonas sp. P2_F12. Lineage (NCBI taxonomy): Bacteria > Bacillati > Actinomycetota > Actinomycetes > Micrococcales > Cellulomonadaceae > Cellulomonas > Cellulomonas sp. P2_F12. Next base: position 12,106 of record NZ_JBFUEV010000011.1, read on the forward strand.
CTCGCGCGCCTCCGGCAGGACCGGGACACCGGCGTGCGGCACGTGCGTGACGGGCTCCTTGGCGCCACCCCGCTTGCGACGCGAACGCGGGGCGGTGCCCTCGGACGCGACCGGCTGCGGCTGGGGCGCACCGGCGTCGGGACGCTGGTTGTTCTTCTCGATCGGCTCCTCGTGCACGATGAAGCCGCGCCCGTGGCAGTGCTCGCACGTCTCGCTGAACGCCTCGACCAGGCCCTGGCCCACGCGCTTGCGGGTCATCTGCACGAGACCCAGCGAGGTGACCTCGGCGACCTGGTGCTTGGTCCGGTCGCGGCCGAGGCACTCCACCAGGCGGCGGAGCACGAGGTCGCGGTTGGACTCGAGCACCATGTCGATGAAGTCGATGACGATGATGCCGCCGATGTCGCGCAGCCGGAGCTGGCGGACGATCTCCTCGGCGGCCTCGAGGTTGTTGCGCGTCACCGTCTCCTCGAGCGTGCCGCCCGAGCCGGTGAACTTGCCGGTGTTGACGTCGACGACCGTCATGGCCTCGGTGCGGTCGATGACCAGCGAGCCGCCCGAGGGCAGCCAGACCTTGCGGTCCATGCCCTTGGCCAGCTGCTCGTCGATGCGGTGCACGGCGAACACGTCGGTGTCGGACTCCCAGCGCGTGACCTTCTGCGCCAGGTCGGGGGCGAGCTCGTCGATGTACGACGAGATCGTCGACCAGGCGTCGGCGCCCTCGACCACGAGGGACGAGAAGTCGTCGTTGAAGATGTCGCGGACCACGCGGATGGCCATGTCCGGCTCGCCCTGGAGCAGGGCCGGCGCCGACGCGGTCTTCGACTTCTTCTCGATGGCCTCCCACTGGCCCTGCAGGCGGGCGATGTCGGCGCGCAGCTCGTCCTCGGACGCGCCCTCGGCGGCGGTGCGCACGATGACGCCCGCCGAGTCCGGGACGATCTCGCGCAGGATCCGCTTGAGGCGGTTGCGCTCGGTGTCGGGCAGCTTGCGGCTGATGCCGGTCATGCCGCCGCCGGGCACGTAGACCAGGTAACGGCCGGCCAGCGTGACCTGCGAGGTCAGGCGGGCGCCCTTGTGACCGATCGGGTCCTTGGTGACCTGCACCAGGACCGGGTCGCCTGACTTGAGCGCCTGCTCGATGCGGCGGGCGGACCCACCCTCGAGACCAGCGGCGTCCCAGTTGACCTCACCGGCGTAGAGCACGGCGTTGCGGCCCTTGCCGACGTCGACGAAGGCGGCCTCCATGCTGGGCAGCACGTTCTGCACGCGGCCGAGGTAGACGTTGCCCACCATCGAGGCCTGCGCCTGGTTGGACACGTAGTGCTCGACGAGCACGCCGTCCTCGAGCACCGCGATCTGCGTGCGGGCGTTCTTCTCGCGCACGATCATCGAGCGGTCGACGGACTCGCGGCGGGCGAGGAACTCCGACTCGGTGATGATCTGGCGACGACGGCCGGCGTCGCGGCCGTCCCGGCGGCGCTGGCGCTTGGCCTCGAGGCGCGTGGAGCCGCGCAGCGCGGTGACCTCGTCGCTGGGAGCACGGGTGCGTGCGGCGCGGGGCTCGTTCTGCTCGCCACCCTCGCCGCGCGAGGAGCCACGGCGACGACGGCGACGACGGCGGCTCGAGCCGGCGTCCTCCCCCGTGGCGTCGTCCGCGTCGGACTCGGCGGTCTCGTCCTCGTCCTGCTCGGACCCGGCCTCGTCGTCGTCGACCTCGGAGTCGGACCCGCCGGGCGCGTCGGTGCGGCTGCGACGTCCGCGGCCACCACGACGGCGGCGGCGGCGCGGCTGGCCGGACGTGCCGGCGGCCTCGTCGGTCTCGGCGGCCTCGTCGTCCTCGTCCTCGTCCAGCTCGGCGTCGGCGGGGGCGTCGACGACGGCCACCTCGTCGGTGACGACGTCCTCGTCCTCGGGCTCGGGCCGCGCGGCGTCACCGCTGCGGCCGCGACGACCGCGGCGGCGCGAGCCACGCGCAGGAGCGGCGCTGTCGGACTCGACCGCGTCGGTGGTCTCGACCGTCGAGTCGTCGGACTCGGCAGCAGCCTCCGCCTCGGCCTCGGCGCGGTGCGCGGCCTCGGAGATCTCCTCCGGCGAGCCGGTGCTGGCCTGCGCGCGGCGACGGCGGGGCCGGGCCGCGGACGGGTCCGGCGCCTGGAAGAGCAGCGCGGTGGTGGCGAAGCGGGGGCCGGTCGACGTGCTGCTGGTCGTGGCGTTCGGCTCGGCGGGCGGCACCGTGGCCGCGAGCTCGGCGAGCACGTCGAGGGTCGGGGCTGCGGACTCGGCGTCCTCGTCCTCCTCCTCGACCGGCTCGGGCGCGACCTCGACCACCGGCTCCGGCGCGGCGGCGGCACGGGTGCCGGAGCGGCGACGACGCGGGGCGGACTTGGCGGCGGGCTCGTCGGCGACGGGCGCCTCGGCGACAGCGGCAGTCTCGGCGACGGGGGCCGGCGTCTCGACGGCGGGCGCGGGCGCCTCGTCGGCGGAGACCGGGACCACGGTGCGGGTGACGCGCCGCGACTTCTTCACCGGCGCGGCGAGCTGCTCGGCGGGCTGCTCGACCGGAGCCGGCGCGTCCACGGCCGGGGCCGCGGGCTGCTCGGTCACGGCCGGCAGGGTGACGACGGCGTCGGCCGTGGCGTCGGTGCTGGGCGCGGCGGTGACGCGGGTGGCTCGGCGGCGGCGCGGCGCTGCGGGCGGTGCCTCACCCCCGGCGGTCGTCGTCACGTCTGTGGTGGGGGTGTTCTCGTCGGTCACGCGAAGTGCTCCTGGGTACCGAGCATCGCCACTCCACACCCGGCGGTACTCGGTCGGTCGGTCGTCGCTCGCGTGCTGCGCGGCGACGGAAAGTCGGCGGTCGTGGCTGCTGCACCCGGTCGGCGCCATCGCCTGCGAGGCCGGAGCCGGCGGTCCCGATCGGGGACCAGCGGGCGGCAGAGCGGCGGCTGGCGCGCACGACATGCTGGTGCTGCGAGCTCAAGGGTCCTCAGGCGGTGTGGTCGCCTGGAGAGCCGCGGCCAGTATCGCACAGGGCATCCCGGACGGCGTCCGGCACGCCTGAGCCGCGCACGATGCGTCTGTGGGCTGTTGGGACCTTGGTCCCAGGGGCAGACTGGACCCGGTCCTAGCGTTTTCCCAGGTCCGCAGGTCAGGGCTGGTTCCAGCCGGGACCGGCGTGGTCGGCGCGGACCCGACCCGACGTACCGGCTCGCACCCCGGAGGGGCCCGTGGACACGCTCGACGTAGCGCGTTGGCAGTTCGGCATCACCACCGTCTACCACTTCATCTTCGTGCCGCTCACGATCGGCCTGGCGCCGATGGTCGCGATCATGCAGACGATCTGGGTCCGCACGGGCAACGAGCGGTGGCTGCGGCTGACCAAGTTCTTCGGCAAGCTGCTGCTGATCAACTTCGCCATCGGCGTGGCCACCGGCATCGTGCAGGAGTTCCAGTTCGGCATGGCCTGGAGCGAGTACTCGCGGTTCGTCGGCGACGTGTTCGGGGCGCCGCTGGCCATGGAGGCGCTCGCCGCGTTCTTCGTCGAGTCGACGTTCCTCGGCCTGTGGATCTTCGGCTGGGACAAGCTGCCGAAGAAGATCCACCTCGCGTGCATCTGGGCGGTCGCCATCGCGACCAACCTCTCGGCCTACTTCATCCTCGCCGCGAACTCGTGGATGCAGCACCCCGTGGGCGCCACGTTCAACGCGGAGCGTGGCCGCGCCGAGATGACGGACATCGGCGCCGTGCTGTCGAACTCGACCCTCCTGGCGGCCTTCCCGCACACGATCTCCGCCGCGTTCCTCACGGCAGGCACGTTCGTCGCCGGGATCGCGGCCTGGTGGATGGTGCGCCTCGTGCGTGCGGGCCAGGCCGACAAGGCGCGCGACGTCTACCGCCCCGCCATCGTCCTCGGCGTGATCGTCATGCTCGTCTCGGGCGTCGGCGTCGCCCTGAGCGGCGACCAGCAGGCCAAGCTCATGTTCCAGCAGCAGCCGACGAAGATGGCCGCGGCCGAGGCGCTGTGCAGCACGACGTCCGGCGTGCCGTTCTCGCTGCTCGCGGTCGGCCCGCTGGGTACGGGTGCCGACTGCGACAAGGTCACGCACCTCCTCGAGATCCCCGGCATGCTCTCGTTCCTGGCGACCGGCGACTTCTCCTCGACGCTGCAGGGCACCGACGAGCTCCAGCAGGCGTACGAGCAGAAGTACGGGTACACCGAGGCGAACGGGGAGCCCATCAGCTACATCCCGAACCTCGCCATCACGTACTGGGGCTTCCGCCTGATGATCGGCTTCGCGCTCGGGTCCGCCGCGCTGGCGCTGGTGGCCCTGTGGGTGACCCGCAAGGGCCGGGTGAACGGGAACGTCTGGTTCGGCCGGCTCGGCATCGTCGCCCTGGTCACGCCGTTCCTCGCGTCGTCGTTCGGCTGGATCTTCACCGAGATGGGCCGCCAGCCCTGGGTGGTCGCGCCGAACCCCAACCCTGGCGGCGTCGACGGCGTGTGGCTGCTCACCGCCCGCGGCGTCTCGACCGTGACCAGCGCCGGGACGATCCTCACGTCGCTGATCGCGTTCACGCTGCTCTACGGGATCCTCGCCGTGTTCTGGTACCGGCTCATGCACCGGTACACGATCGAGGGCGTCGCCGACAGCGAGCGCGACCCCAGCCCGGACAACCCCGACAACGACCCGGACAGCGCTGACCGTCCGCTGTCGTTCGCGTACTGAGAGAGGGGCTGACGACCATGGAGCTCACGACCGTCTGGTTCCTGCTCATCGCGGTCCTGTGGACCGGCTACCTGGTGCTCGAGGGTTTCGACTTCGGCGTCGGGATGCTGCTGGGGCTGCTGTCCCGCGGCGACCTGGCCGCCAAGGACCGGGACCGCCGCGTCATGATCAACACGATCGGCCCGGTGTGGGACGGCAACGAGGTCTGGCTGCTCACGGCGGGCGGTGCGACGTTCGCCGCGTTCCCGGAGTGGTACGCCACGATGTTCTCGGGCTTCTACCTGCCGCTCCTGCTCATCCTGCTCGCGCTCATCGTGCGCGTCGTCTCGTTCGAGTGGCGCGGCAAGATCGACGACGACCGCTGGCGGGCCCTCGCGGACCGCTGCCTGATCGCCGGGTCGTGGGTCCCCGCGGTGCTGTGGGGCGTCGCGTTCGCCAACCTGGTGCGTGGCGTGGAGCTGGACGCCTCCCACCAGTACGTCGGAGGCTTCTGGGCGCTGCTCAACCCGTTCGCGCTGCTCGGCGGCGCGACGACCGCGCTGATCTTCCTCACGCACGGCGCCGTGTTCCTCGCGCTGAAGTCCGACGGTGACATCCGGGCGCGGGCCGGCGCGTTCGCCGCGCGCTCGTCGGTGGTCACGCTCGTCGTGGCCGGCGTCTGGGCCGTCTGGACCCAGGTCTCCTACTCCGTGCCGTGGACGTGGGCGGCCGTCGTGGTGGCCGCCGGTGCGCTGATCGTCCTGGTCGTCGCCGCGCAGCGCCGCAAGGAGGGGCTGGCGTTCCTCGCGTCGGCCGTCGCCATCGTCGGCGCGGTCGTGCTGATCTTCGGGTCGATGTACCCGGACGTCATGCCGGCGTTCGACCCGGCCAACTCCCTGACCGTCACCAACGCGTCGTCGACGCACTACACGCTCACCGTGATGACGTGGGTGGCCGTGGTGCTGACACCGCTGGTGCTGCTGTACCAGGGCTGGACGTACTGGGTGTTCCGCCGGCGGATCTCGGTGCAGCAGATCCCCGACCACACCGGCCTGACGTTCGACAAGGTGCCCGTGCTGAACAAGCCGTCGTCCGCCGACCAGTGAGACCGCTCGACCCGCGACTCCTCCGGCACGCCAGGGCCGCTCGCGGGTACGTCACGCTCACCGCCGGGCTCGGGGTGCTCACCGCCGCGCTGGTGGTGAGCCAGGCGCTGCTGCTGGCGCACGCGCTGGGGGACGCGGTGACCGACGGCGCCACGCTCGCGGACGTCGGCCCGCTGATCGCCTGGCTGGCGGTCGTGGTCGTCGCGCGCGCGCTGGTCACCGCCGTGCAGGAGCGGTTCGCCCACCGCGCGGCCACCCGCGCGGTCGGTGAGCTGCGCGAGGCGGTGGTGACGCACGCCGTCGCGCTGGGTCCGCGGTGGCTGGCGTCGGGCGAGGGCCCGGCCGTGGTCACGCTGGCCACGCGCGGGCTGGACGCCCTCGAGCCGTACTTCGTGCGGTACCTGCCGCAGCTCGTGCTGGCGGCGACCGTGACGCCGGGGGTCCTGCTGGTCGTGCTCGGCCTCGACCCGGTGTCCGCGGTGATCCTGGTCGTCGTCCTGCCGCTGGTGCCGATCTTCATGGTGCTGGTGGGTCGCCTGGCCCAGGGCCGCTCGGAGCAGGGGCTGGACAGCATGCAGCGGCTCGGCGCCCAGGTGCTCGACCTGCTGGCCGGCCTGCCCACGCTGCGCGCCCACGGCCGGGAGCGGGGACCCGGCGCCCGGGTCAGGGCGCTCGGCGACGCGCACCGCGTGGCCACCATGGCGACCCTGCGGATCGCGTTCCTGTCGGGCATGGTGCTCGAGCTGCTCACCACGCTCTCCGTGGCCCTGGTCGCGGTCGGCATCGGGCTCCGGCTCGTCGCGGGCGACCTCGACCTGGTCACGGGCGTCGCGGTCCTGGTCCTGGCGCCCGAGGTGTTCCTGCCGCTGCGGCAGGTGGGGACCCAGTTCCACGCCGCGGCCGACGGCGTCGCCGCGGCGGGTCGCGCGTTCGAGGTGCTCGAGACGCCGGTGCCCTCGACCGGGTCGCGGCCCGCGCCGGACCTGCGGACGGCCACGGTGCGCCTGGACGGCGTCGGGGTGCGCGGCACGCCGCACGACCTGGACCTGGTCCTGCGCCCGGGCACCGTCGTCGCGCTCACCGGTCCCAGCGGCATCGGCAAGACCACCGCGCTCGAGGTGGTGCTCGGCCTGCTGCGCCCGGACGCCGGCCACGCCACGATCGACGGCGTCGACCTCGCGGACCTCGAGCCCGGCACGCTCTGGTCGCAGGTCTCGTGGCTCCCCCAGCGCCCGGTGCTCGAGCCGGGGACGGTCGCCGAGCTGGTCGGAGGCGACGACGCGGCGCGGGCCGCGGCGGCCGCCCTGACCGGCCTCGACGAGGTGCTCGACGGCCTCCCGGACGGCTGGGCGACCGCGCTCGGCCGCGGCGGAGAGGGCCTCAGCCTGGGCCAGCGGCAGCGGGTCGCGCTCACCCGCACCCTGCTCACGGACACCCCGCTGGTGATCCTGGACGAGCCGACGGCCCACCTCGACGCGGCCGGCGAGCAGGTCGTCCTCGACACCGTCCGCGCCCTGCGGGCCGCCGGGCGCACCGTGCTGCTCGTCGCGCACCGGCCGTCGCTGGTCGCGGCCGCCGACGACGTCGTGCTGGTCCGCGCCGCCGTCGCCGAGGTCGCCGCATGACCGGGCCCCTGCGCCGGGCGGTCCGCCTGCTCGACATCGACCCCCGCCGGTTCGCGCTCGCGGTCCTGCTGGGGACCCTGGCGCTCGGCTGCGGGGTCGCGCTGGCGGCGGTCTCCGCGTGGCTCATCGCCCGCGCCTCCCAGATGCCGCCCGTGCTGCAGCTGTCCGTCGCGACGGTCGCGGTGCGGGCGTTCGGCATCGGTCGCGGCGTCCTGCGGTACATCGAGCGGCTGGTGTCCCACGACGTCGCGCTGCGGGGCATGACGCAGCTGCGCTCAACCCTCTACGAGCGCCTCGCCGTCGCGCGGCCCGACACGTTGCTACGGCTGCGCCGCGGTGACCTGCTCGCTCGCGTCGGGGCCGACGTGGACACGGTCGGCGACGTCGTGGTCCGCGGCCTGCTGCCCGCCGGCGTCGCTCTCGTGCTCGGGGTGCTCACCTCCCTGGCGATGTGCGCGTTCTGGCCGCCCGCCGGGCTCGCGCTCGCCGTCTGCCTCGTGCTCGCCGGCGTCGTCGCACCCGCGCTCGCGGCCCGGGCCGCGCGCACCACGGAGGAGCGCGCGCTGCAGAGCCGGTCCGACATGGCGGCGACCGCGCTGGGCCTTCTCGACGACGCGGGCCCGCTGCTCGTCGGCGGGCGTGCCGACGACGAGCTGACCGCCCTGCGGGACTCGGACCGTCGCCTGGCCGCCGCGACCGACGCGGGCGCCGGACCGGCCGCCGTCGCCGCCGGCCTCGGGCAGCTGGCCGTCGGTGTCGCGGTGCTGGCCGCCCTGCTGACGGGCATCCCCGCGGTCGGCGCCGGGCTGCTCTCGCCGGTCGAGCTCGCCGTCATCGTCCTCACCCCCCTCGCGGCGTTCGAGGCGACGGCCCTGCTGCCCGCCGCGGCCATCCAGGTGCAGCGCTCGCGCGCGGCCGCCGTGCGGATCCTCGCCCTGCTTGACGCGCCGACGGATCCTGCCCCGACCGACCCGGCACCGGGGCGTCCGCCGCTCTCCGCGACGGGCCTGGCGGCGGGCTGGCCGGGGGCGGACACCGTCGTCGCGGACCTCGACCTCGACCTGCGCCCCGGCCGGTCCGTCGCTATCGTCGGCCCCTCCGGCACGGGCAAGACGACCACGCTGCTCACGCTGGCGGGCCTGCTCCCCCGGCGCGCCGGGTCGCTCACCCTGGACGGGCACGACGTCGACCACCTGTCCCGGGACGCCGTCACGGCCGCGGTCGTCGTCGGCACCGAGGACGCGCACGTCTTCGGCACGACCGTGCTCGAGAACCTGCGGGTGGCCCGCGGCGACGTCACGCAGGACGAGGCGGCCGCGGTCCTGCGGCGCGTCGGCCTCGGCGACTGGCTCGCCGGCCTGCCGGACGGCCTCGACACGCTGCTCGGCCCCGACGCCAGGACGGTCTCCGGCGGGGAGCGGCGCCGGCTGCTCGTCGCGCGCGCCCTGCTGTCCCCGGCGGCCCTGCTGCTGGTCGACGAGCCGGCCGAGCACCTCGACCCCGTGCGGGCGGACGCGCTGGTCACCGACCTGCTCGGGGACCCGCGCGGGGTGGTGGTCGTGACGCACCGGCTCACGCCACTGGCCGCCGCCGACGAGGTCGTCTGGCTCGACGCGGGTCGGGTCCGCGCGCGCGGCACGCACGCGGAGCTGGTCGCCGCGGTGCCCGGCTACCGTGAGTCGCTGGACCGCGAACGCGCGACCGACCGACAGGAGGTGGGACGTGCCCGATGAGGCCCTGCCGGGCTCGCTCACCGAGGTGCCCGACTCCCCGCTCCGCGCGACCGGAGACGCGCTGAGCGACCTCCTGGGCGCGATCCTGGCCGTCGCCAGCGAGCTCGACATCGCCGCCGTCCTCGAGCGGTTCGTGCAGGTCAGCGCGGACCTCACGGGTGCCCGGTACGGAGCGCTCAACGTCCTGGACGCGCACGGCACGTCGACGACCTTCGTGTTCACCGGCGTGCCCACCGCGCTGGCCCGGGTGATGAAGGCGGCACCGCATGCCGCGGGCGTGCTGGGCGAGATCCCCGAGACCGGCGTGCTGCGTCTCGCGGACCTGCGCGAGCATCCCGCCTTCCGTGGCTTCCCGCCCGAGCACCCCCCGATGGGCTCGTTCCTCGGCACCTCGGTACGGGTCGGCCCGCGGGTGTTCGGGCAGCTGTACCTCTCGGAGAAGGACGGCGGGTTCACCGAGGCGGACGACGACGTCGTGCTGGCGCTCGCCGCGGCCGCCGGGGTCGCCGTCGCGAACGCCCAGCTGTACGCCGAGGCCGAGCGCCGCGAGCACTGGCTGCGTGCCGGGCAGGCCATCACGACGATGCTGCTCGAGGGGATCGACGAGGAGGAGGCGCTCGAGCACATCGCCTCGACCGCCCTCGAGGTCGCGCACGCCGACACCGCCGCGCTCGCGCTGCCCGGCGTGGGCGGCGAGCTCCTCATCGAGCTCGCGGTCGGGCACGACAGCGACCGCATCCTGGGCAACCCCATGCCGAAGGGCGGCCGCGCCTGGACCGTCATGACCGAGGGCAAGGGCCTCACGACGCCGTCGCTGTCGCAGGCCCGGACGGTCGGGGTGCCCGCGATGCGCACCTTCGGCCCGGCCCTCTACGCGCCGCTGCGGTCCCCGGGCCGCGACATGGGCGTCCTCATCCTGCTCCGACGCATCGGCGGGACACCGTTCGAGGACTCCGACCTGGCGACCGCGGAGTCGTTCGCCGCCCAGGCGGCGCTCGCCTTCCTGCTGGCCGGCGCCCGCCACGCCCAGGACGTCGCGGCGCTCCTCGACGAGCGGGCGCGCATCGCCCGCGACCTGCACGACCTGGCCATCCAGCAGCTCTTCGCCACCGGCATGCAGCTGGAGACCGTCCGGCGGCGCGCGGCGCGGGGTGTCGACCCCTCGGAGCTGGCCGGGATCGTCGACGAGGCGCTCGACAACGTCGACGGCTCCGTGCGCCAGATCCGCCAGATCGTGCACGAGCTCCGCGATCCCGACGCCGCCTCCGGGCTGGTCGAGCGCCTGAGGCGCGAGGCCTCGCTCGCGCGCACCGGCCTCGGCTTCGCGCCGTCCTTCGTCGTCAGCCTGGACGACAAGGCGCTGGTCGACGGCGGGACCGAGGAGGACCAGCTGGACGAGCGGGTCGACCCGACGCGCGCGTCCGACGTCGTCGCCGTGGTGCGCGAGGGCCTGGCCAACGCGGCCCGGCACGCCCACGCGGCGTCCGTCACGGTGCGCGTCTCGGTCCGCGGCTCGGGGCCGCGCGGCGTGGTCCTCGTCGAGGTGCAGGACGACGGGGCCGGCCTCCCGCAGCGACGCGGGCGCAGCTCGGGCACGGGCAACCTCGCGTCGCGCGCCCGGCAGCACGGCGGGACGTTCAGCCTGGGCGTGCCGCCCGACGGTCGCGGCACGCTGCTGACCTGGGAGGCACCGCTCGGCTGAGCGTTTGCGAGCCCCCTGCGCCGGGTCGACGATGCGAAGGACGCGAGGGGGCGCGCATGGCACCGCAGGTCGAGTCACCGGCAGGACAGCTCTCGCAGAGGGCGATCTGGGCCATCTTCGGCGGGCTGATGCTCGCGATGCTGCTGGCGGCGCTCGACCAGACGATCGTCGCGACCGCGCTGCCCACCATCGTGCAGGACCTCGGCGGCGCCGAGCACCTCTCGTGGGTGGTCACCGCGTACATGCTCGCGTCGACGGTGACGACACCCCTGTGGGGCAAGCTCGGCGACCTGTACGGCCGCAAGATCCTGTTCATCACCTGCATCGTCATCTTCCTCGTCGGCTCCGCGCTCGCCGGCACCTCGCAGACGATGCTGCAGCTCATCGCGTGGCGGGCGGTGCAGGGCGTCGGCGGCGGCGGGCTCATGGTGCTCTCGCAGGCGATCATCGCCGACGTCGTGCCGCCCCGGGACCGGGGCCGCTACCAGGGGGCGTTCGGGGCCGTGTTCGGGCTGTCCAGCGTCGCCGGGCCGCTGCTGGGCGGCTTCTTCGTGGACCACCTGACGTGGCGCTGGGTGTTCTACGTGAACATCCCGATCGGCGTGCTCGCCCTCGTCGTCGTCGCCGCGGTGCTGCCGGTGACCAAGGCACGGACGTCGCCGAAGATCGACGTCTGGGGCATCACGCTGCTGGCGACGGTCGCCACCTGCATCGTGCTCGTCACCTCGCTGGGCGGGTCGAGCTGGGACTGGGGCTCGGTGCAGGTCATCGGGCTGTCGCTGCTCGCCGTCGTGGCCGGGATCGTGTTCGGGTTCGTGGAGGCGCGCGTGCCCGAGCCCGTGCTGCCGCTGCGGCTGTTCCGCAACCCCGTCTTCTCCACCACCTCGGGCGTCGGGTTCGTGGTCGGGTTCGCGATGTTCGGGTCGATCACGTTCCTCCCGCTCTACCTGCAGCAGGTCCAGGGCGCCACGCCCACCGGCTCCGGCCTGCAGATGATCCCCATGATGGTCGGCCTGCTGCTCACCTCCATCACCAGCGGCCAGATCATCAGCCGCACGGGCCGGTACAAGGTCTTCCCGATCCTCGGCTCCGCCGTCTTCACCGTGGGCCTCTACCTGCTCTCCCTCATGGGCCGGGACACGACGGCCCTGCAGTCCGGCCTGTCGATGTTCGTGCTCGGCGCGGGGCTCGGCATGGTCATGCAGGTGCTCGTGCTGGCTGTGCAGAACGCCGTCGAGTACCGCGACCTCGGCACGGGCACCAGCGGCGCCACGTTCTTCCGGACGATCGGCAGCTGCGTGGGCGTCGCCGTGTTCGGCACCCTGTTCAACTCGCACCTCGAGTCGACCCTGGCCGCCGCTCCCCCGGCCGGCGCCGTCGGTCCCTGCTCGGGGCCCGCCCTCAGCGCGACGTCGGCCGCCCTGCGCAGCTGCCCGGCCGACGTCCAGGACTGGTTCCTCGACGGCTACTCCGACGCGATCCACACGATCTTCCTTTACGCCGTCCCGGTCGGCGTCCTGGCCTTCGTGCTGGCCTGGCTCATCCCCGAGGTCACGCTGCGCACCGGCGCCAGCCGCCCCGAGCAGGGCGAGGTCTACGCGCTGCCCGCCAGCCGGACGTCGTTCGAGGAGCTGCGGCTGCTGCTGTGGCGCGAGGTCGGGCACCAGGACCCGCTGCGGGCGTACGCGATCCTCAACCGCGATCTCGACATCGGCCTCTCGCCCGGCCAGTGCTGGATGCTCGCGCGGGTCACGGCCGAGGGCTCTCGGACCATCGACGCGATGGTCGACCACTCGGGCGTCGAGCGCGACCGCGTGCTCGCCACCGCGGACGTGCTGCTGTCCCGGGGCCTCGTCGACGTCACCGACGGGGTCGTGACCCCGACCGACGCCGGGCACGCGATCGCCGACGAGATCCGCGAGAACGAGCGAGCGCAGCTGCGCCGGATCGTGGACCAGTGGTCCGGCAGCGACGAGCCGCAGCTCGACGAGCTGGTCGAGCAGATGACCGCCCGCCTCTGGCGCGAGGACCCGTCCCCCGCCGGTCTGCGGGCCTGACCCGTCAAGGACCGGGTTCGGCCCGGTCAGTGACCGGGTTCGGCCCGCCAGCCGGCGTGCTTGCGGGACGCCACCCACGCGGCGACCTGCGTCCGGCGCTGCAGGCCCATCTTGGCCAGCAGGGACGTGATGTGGTTCTTCACTGTCTTCTCGACCACACCGAGCCGTTCCGCGATCTCGCGGTTCGACAGGCCCTCCCCGATGAGCTCGATGACGCGCAGCTCGCTGGGGGTGAGGTTCTCGGTCGGGTCGTCGTGGCCCGCCTTGCGCCGCGTGACGGTCCGCTCGTCGAGCAGGATGCGACCGGCGGCGACCGCACGGATGACGTCCGTGATCTCGGCGCCGCGGACGGACTTGAGCAGGTAGGCGGCGGCGCCGGCGTCGAGCGCGGCGGCCAGGGCGTCGTCGTCGTCGAACGAGGTCAGCACGATCGCGCGGGCATCGGGCAGCGTCTCGTGCAGCGTGCGCAGCAGCTCGATGCCCGTGCCGTCCGGCAGCTGCAGGTCCACCAGGAGCACCTGCGGGCGGACCAGGGCGGCCCGGCGGGCCCCGTCGGCGACCGAACCGGCCTCGGCGACGACGGTCATGCCGTCCGCACGCTCCACCACCTCGGCGATGCCGCGACGCACCACCTCGTGGTCGTCGACGATCATCACGGTGATGGGACCTGCGGAGGCGGTGGTAGCGGGCACGATGGCATCGTACGAGGGTGACCACCCTGCTGCTGCCCACGACCATGACCGACGCGCCGAACGTGCCACCGGACGTCCGGGTGGTCCGCTACGACGTGGGTCGACCGGTCCCCGACGACGCGCTCGACGCGGACGCGTTGGTGGTCTGGGGCAACGGGGACGACCAGCTGGCCGACGCCGCCGGGCGGCTGCCGCACCTGCGGTGGGTGCAGACGCTCGCGGCCGGGCCCGACGCCGTGCTCGGTGCGGGGTTCGCCGACGACGTCGTGATCACGTCGGGCCGCGGCCTGCACGACGGACCGGTGGCCGAGCACACGCTCGCCCTGGTCCTGGCCGCGGCGCGTCGCCTGCCCGAGCTCGTCCGCGCCCAGGACCAGCACCGCTGGGCCACCGAGCTGGGCGGCATGCAGCACGACGAGCCGGGGCAGTCGTTCCGGACCCTGGACCGCGCCCGCGTGCTCGTCTGGGGCTTCGGGTCGATCGCCGCGCGCCTCGCGCCCCTGCTCGCCGCGCTGGGCGCCCAGGTGACCGGCGTGGCCACCACCGCGGGCGACCGGCACGGCTTCCCGGTCATCTCCGCGTTCGACCTCCCGGACCACCTGCCCCGCACCGACGTGCTGGTCTCCCTGCTGCCCGCCACCGGCCAGACCCGGCACGCGGTCGACGCGGGCGTCCTCGCCCTCCTGCCACGGCACGCCTGGGTGGTCAACGTGGGCCGCGGGGCGACGCTCGACGAGGACGCGCTGCTCGACGCACTGCGGTCCGACCGGCTGGCCGGCGCCGCGCTCGACGTGTTCGAGACCGAGCCGCTCCCCGCCGACTCCCCGCTCTGGGCGGAGCCGCGCATCCTCATCAGCCCGCACGCTGCCGGCGGCCGGCCGATGGGCGCCGGCGAGCTGGTGTCCGCCAACCTGACGGCGTTCCTGTCGGGCGGCCCGCTGCGGAACGTGGTCCGGCGCTAGGCGTGCCGAGGGTCGCCGATCAGCTCTCGGTCGTCTTCGGCTTGACCGTGCGAGTCGCCAGGTCGCGATCCGCGGTTCTGATCTGGTCGCTCGCCTCCGGGTTCTTCGAGATCGTCCAGAGCTTGAGTCCCGAGATCACTGCCTCCGTGCCGAAGTAGAAGGCGACCACGGTGCCGACCACCGCCGAGAACTGCTTCACCAAGTTCCTGGCGAGCTCGGTCTCGGCATTTCCTGCCAACGCCGGGATGGTCAAGGCGAAGGGGAGCATGGTCAGGAATGTCAGGATGAACGCCGCACCGATCGCGACGCGTGCGCGTCTCGCTGCGACGTAGAAGCCACCGAACGCGACGAGCGAGACGGTCGACAGGGCGATCCCGACCACCGGCTGCCACGGGAGGTCGCGATGCTGCACGTAGTTGACGGCGAGCACGACGTGCGCCCCCACCACCACGACGGCCGTGATTGCCGTGGTGATGATCACCGCCCGGACATTGGTCACTTCGTCGTCTTGCCCGCTGCCAGCCATCGGTCTTGGCCCCCTGTCGTCGCACCGTTGCGCACCGTGGGAAGCGTGACCGAATCATTCCGTTTTGTCACGGATGTCCCACTTTCAGGTGAGAGCGAGGCGCTAGAACCGACCTCGCCGCGGGCGGGGCTGGCAGTGCGGGCACGTGTACGACGACCGGTTCATGAACTCGTCGCGCCGCACCGGCGTCCCGCAGCGGGGGCACGGCCGGCCCTCCTGCCCGTACACGGCGAGCGAGCGGTCGAAGTACCCGGACGCGCCGTTCACGTTCACGTAGAGGGCGTCGAAGCTGGTACCGCCCTGCGCGAGCGCCTCCGTCATGACCTCGTGCGCGCCGGCGAGCGCCCGCTCGACCTCGGCGCTGCGCAAGGTCTCCGTGGGCCGGGCGTAGTGCAGCTGCGCCCGCCACAGCCCCTCGTCCGCGTAGATGTTGCCGATGCCCGAGACCAGCGACTGGTCGAGCAGCGCGCGCTTGAGCCCCGTGCGACGCCGCCGGACCGCGGCGACCAGCGCGGCGTGGTCGAGGGCGGGGTCGAGCAGGTCGCGGGCGATGTGCGCGACGGGCTCGGGGACCACCGGCGCCGGCGAGCCGAGCCCGCCCGGGAGCCCGTCGGGCGTCGGCACCAGGTCGGGGACGCTGAGGTGCCCGAACGTGCGCTGGTCGACGAAGTCGAGGGCGGCGCCGTCGTCCAGGGACAGCCGGACCCGCAGGTGGGGGTGCTCGACCAGGGGCTCGCCGGGCGACCGCACGAGCAGCTGCCCGCTCATGCCGAGGTGGGCCATGAGGGCGTCGTCGCCGTCGTCGAGCAGCAGCCAGAGGAACTTGCCGCGTCGGACCGCCGAGTCGAACCGTCGCCCGTCCAGCCGGCCGGCGAAGTCGAGCGGCCCGCCCGTGTGCCGCCGGATGCTGTAGTCGCGCCGCACCTCCACGCCCGTGACCGTGCGGCCCAGCACGTGCCGCGCCAGCCCGTCCCGGACGGTCTCGACCTCGGGGAGCTCGGGCACGTCAGTCCTGCGGCAGCGCCGCCAGCGCGCGGTAGGCGTCCGCCGCGGCGTCCTGCTCGGCGAGCTTCTTGGCCGACCCGACGCCGACCCCGCGCGACACCCCGGCCACGACGGCGTGGGCGGTGAACGTGCGCGAGTGGTCCGGGCCCTCGCCGCTGACCTCGTAGACGGGGGCACCCAGGCCCAGCGTCGCGGAGAGCTCCTGCAGCGAGGTCTTCCAGTCCAGGCCCGCGCCGAGGTCCGCGGCGGCCTCGAGGGACGGGCCGACCAGCCGATCGACGAGCGTCCGCGCCGACTCCAGGCCGTGGGACAGGTACACGGCGCCGAACACCGCCTCGAGCGTGTCCGAGAGGATCGAGTCCTTGTCGCGGCCGCCGGTGCTCAGCTCGCCCTTGCCCAGCAGCACGTAGCTGCCCAGGTCCAGGTCCCGCGCGACGACGGCGAGCGCGCGCTGCGAGACCGTGGCGGCGCGCATCTTCGCCAGCGCACCCTCGGGCAGGTCCGGGTGCGCCCGGTAGAGCGACTCCGTGACGACCAGGCCGAGCACGGTGTCCCCGAGGAACTCGAGCCGCTCGTTGGTCGGGATGCCACCGGCCTCGTGCGCGAACGAGCGGTGGGTCAGGGCAAGCACGAGAAGCTCGGGGTCCAGGTGGACCCCGAGCTTCTCGAGAAGTTCTGCCGCGGCACTCACGCCGGTCCTCCGGTCATCGAATGCTCAGCGGCGGTGGAGCGTTGCTTGATGAGCCGCAGCTCAGCGAGCCTCGAACTCCGTACGCACGGCCTCGGCGTAGGCGCGGTCCTTGTAGGTACCGCACGTCGGGCAGGCCGTGTGCGGCATCTTGTTGGACTTGCACTGCGGGCACGTGTGGAGCGTCGTGGCAGTGGTCTTCCACTGCGACCGACGCGCACGGGTGTTGCTGCGCGACATCTTGCGCTTCGGAACAGCCACGGCTAGCTCTCTTTCGTCTCGTCGTTCGAACCCAGCAGGCCGCCCAGGGCGGACCAGCGGGGGTCAAGCGTCTCATGCGAGTGGTCAGGGTCATCCGCGAGCCGTGCGCCACACTCGGAGCACAGACCGGGGCAGTCGGGACGGCACAGCGGCTGGAACGGCAGAGCCGGCACGACCGTGTCCCGCAGCGCGGGCTCGAGGTCGACCAGGTCGCCCTCCAGCTCGCGCACGTCCTCCTCGTCGTCCCCGTCCTCGACCGCGATCGCCGCGCGCTCGGGGTAGACGTACAGCTCCATGAGGGGGACGTCGACATCCTCGACGACCTCACCCAGGCAGCGCACGCACTCCCCGATCGCCCGGCCGCGGACGGATCCGGAGACCAGGACCCCCTCCATGACCGCCTCGAGCCGCAGATCCAGCTCGACATCGGTCCCGGTGGGGATGCCGATCACGTCAGTACCGAGATCCTCCGGGGCGCCCACGGTGCGCTGCACGGTCCGCGTCGATCCCGGACGTCGGCCGAGCTCGTGCGAATCGAGCACGAACGGCGAACGGGGATCGAGGTGAACAGGGCGCTGCACGGCCAGGGTCCCCTCGTTGATCTCGGTCCGTGCCATGAGCGGCAGAACCAACGGACAACTCTACGGCACAGGTCTGGGGCCGCCCAAATCCTCCGGGAGTGGCGCAGGTCTCAGCTCTCGTCGGCCCCGAGCCGACCAGCGAGCTTCGCCCGCCCGGCCTGCACCTGGCTCAGCACCTTGCCCAGGTCGATCTCGAAGTCCGCCAGCCGCCGGTCGCAGTAGTCGTCCGCGTCGCGCTGCAGCCGGTCGGCCGTCTCCTCGGCCTCGGCGACGATCTGCGCGGCCCGCTCCTGTGCAGCCACCACGACCGCCTCCTGCTCGACCAGCGCGGCGGCCTGCGCGCGCGCCTGCGAGAGCACCGCGTCGGCCTCGGCCTGGGCCACCGCACGCGCCGCACCGGCGTCGGCCAGCACCTCGTCGGCACGCGAGAGCTGGCTCGGCAGCACGTCCCGCGCCTGCTCCACCAGGTCGAGCAGCTCCGCGCGGTTCACCAGCACGGACGACGACATCGGCATCGCCCGCGCGTTCGCCACGGCCGAGCCGATCGCGTCGAGCACGCCCGTGAGGCCCTCGGGCCGGGTGGTCGGGTCCTCGTCGGTCATCCTGCGTCCCTTCCTCGAAGTGCCGTCCGCACCGCGTCCGCGACGCCCTCGGGCACGAGGTCGTCGATCGGTCCGCCGTAGCGCGCCACGTCCTTGACCAGCGACGACGCGATGTGCGCCAGCGCCTGGTCGCCGACGACGAACACCGTCTCCACGCCCGAGAGGTGCCGGTTCATCAGCGCCATGGGCAGCTCGGCGTCGAAGTCGGCCCCGCCGCGCAGGCCCTTGACCACCGCGGCGGCCCCGACCTCCCGGACGAAGTCGGCCAGCAGCCCGTCGACGGCCTCGACCCGCACCCCGTCCACGTCGGCGAGCGCCGCCCGGGCCAGCGCGATCCGCACGTCCACCGGCAGCAACGACGCCTTCGACGAGTTGCGTGCGACGCCGACGACGACCTCGTCGAACATCGACCGGGCGCGCCTGATCACATCCATGTGGCCGAGCGTGAGGGGGTCGAACGACCCGGGGCAGACGGCGATGGTCACCACGTCAGGGTAGGCCAGCCGCCCGGTCCGACCAGCCGAACGCGCGGCAGCCCTACCCTCGGGCATGGCCTCCGACGTCGTCCTGGACCACGCCACCGCCGCGGACTCCCCCGCGATCCGCACGGTCCTCGCGCACGCCTACCGGGCGAACCCGCTGATGGCCTGGGTGCTGCCCGACGAGGCCACCCGCGAGGACGCGTGCGCGGCCTGGCTGGGCCCGTCCGTCGACCGGTACCTGGCTTTCGGCCGCGTGCACGTCGCCCGGCAGCACGGTGCCGTCGTCGGCGTCGCCGCGTGGCGGCTCCCGGGTCCGGTGCCCGTCTCCACCAGCGTGCCGAGCGCATCGGGCGTGCTCGCGCTGCTGGTGGGACGCGCGCGGGCCGACGAGATCCTCGCCGCGCTGGCGTCCGCGGCCGCGCTGGCCCCCGCCCGACCGGCCGCGTACCTCAACTTCCTCGGCGTCGAGCCGGGGCTGCAGGGCCGCGGGATCGGTCGGCGGCTGGTCGAGCACGGGATCGCCGCGGCCGACGACGCGGGCACGTACCTCGCCACGAGCGACCCGCGGAACCTCCCGTTCTACGAGCGCCTCGGGTACGCCGCCGCCGGCACCGTCCCGCTGGGCGACGACGGCCCGCTGCTGACGGTGCTGCACCGTCCCTGACGGCATCTCAGGGCTGCGGCACCGGCTCCGCGAACCACATGACCGTCTCGCCGTACGCCCGGCGGTCGAGCCGCACCAGCGTCTCGGGCCACGTCGGCTCCGGCGTGCGCGACGAGCGTTCGACGACGACGACGGCGTGCGCGGTCAGCGCCGGCGCGATGCCCGCGAGGACGTTCCCGAGGTCCTGCTCCGACAGGTCGTACGGCGGGTCGACGAGCACGAGGTCCCACGGCGCGGCGGGCGCCCGCTGCGCGAACCGCTCGGCCTTCTCCGCGACCACCTGCACGCGGTCCGCCAGGCCGAGCGTGGCGACGTTGCGTCGGCACACCTCGGCGGCGTCGCGAGCCGAGTCCACCAGCGTCACGTGCGCGGCCCCGCGGCTGGCGGCCTCGATGCCGAGCGCGCCGGAGCCCGCGTAGAGGTCGAGCACGCGCGCGCCGTCGACCACGTCGAGGTGCTCGAGCCGCGAGTACAGCGCCTCGCGGACCCGGTCGCTGGTCGGCCGGGTGCCCGCCTTGGGCACGACGAGCGTGCGGCCGCCGACCGTTCCGGCGACGATGCGGGTCACTTGCGGACTCCCGCCTTGTCCTGCATCGACTCCTGCGACTCCATCATCCGTTCCATCAGCGACCCGGTCCGGATCGACGAGGCGATCGCGACGGCGATGACCGAGAGGATGACCTGCACGTACAGCAGGATCGGGTTGACGGTCCGCAGCAGCACCGCGATCCACACCGGCAGCAGGCCGAGCACGACGAGGTCCGGGCCGCGGGCCAGCACGGTCGCCACGCCGGTCGGCAGGGCACCCATGGGCGTGGAGACCAGGGCACCGCCCCAGTCGGGCGCGGGCCGGTACGAGGCGCGGACGGCGGCGGCAGCCCACACGGGGGTCGACGCCAGCCCGAGCGCGATCCACCCGGGCACGTCGGACGCCCAGCGACCGACGGCCGCGAACGCGACGATCGACCACAGCGCCATCGCGGCGGCCGGCACGACCATGCGCAGCCGCCGGACCGTCTTCGCCTCGATCGGCAGCAGCCGGTCGAGGATCGGGGCCATCTCGGCGCGCCGGGCACCCTCACCGGTCGCGCTCATCGCCACGTAGCCGGCCACGAGCAGGCCGAGCAGCACGCCGAACGGGCTGGCCAGCTCGGGGACGGTGCTGACCAGCACGGGCACCAGCGCGGCGACGCCCAGCTGCACGACGTGACGCGCGGACCGGCGCAGGACGACGACGTCGGCCGTGATCAGCGCGGACGCGGGGCCGCGGGCGGTGCGCAGCCGGGAGATCCAGCGGCGCACGGGCGGCGCGGCGCCGTCGGTCAGGGCGCGGCCGAGCTCGCGCGAGTCCATCGACACCACGGCACCGACCGCCTGCGTGGCCACGGAGCCGCTCTCGCGCAGGGTCCGCTCGGGCATACGACCGAGCCGGTTGTCCACCAGGAACGCCAGGGCGGCGACCACGACGGCGAGCGACGCGAGCAGCCACCACGGCGGCCCGGGGACCTCGTCGACGGACCACCCGACGAGCGAGAGCACGACGGCGGCGACCGGGGCGAGGAAGAGCAGCACGTCGCCGACGAGGGCGATGGCGCGCCGCGAGACGCTGGCGGACTGCCCGACGGCCGCGAGCAGCACGATCCCGGCTGCCACGACGGCGGCGGTGCCGGCGACCCGCACCACGCGGTGCCCGGCGTCGGCCAGCAGGCCCGCGTCGAGGAGGGCCACGATGACGGCGCCGACGAACCCGGCGAGCAGCGGCAGCCGTCGCGCGGCGGGCCGCAGCAGCCCACGCCGGTCGACCGGCAGGCCCAGCCACCACGCGGCCTCGGCCCCGCCCGCGCCGACCGGGCCCAGGCGTCCGGCGAGGGACAGCAGGACGCCCGCGAGCGCGACCAGGACCACGACGACCAGGGTGGCCAGGCTCAGCGAGACCGGCGCCTGCACGTCCGGGGCCGGGGGCAGGGCGACGCGCATGGCCTGGGCGGCGCCGAGGGCGATGCCGATGCTGATCGCGATGCTGATGACGGCGTAGTAGACGCTCGAGAGCAGCGAGCCGATGCTCGCGCCGCCGCGCGCGTTGGCGGCCTGGGACGTGAACCGCCGGATGCTCTTGGCCGACGGGACCTCGCCGACCTCGAACGGCTGGACCGCGGGCTCGTCGTCCTGCACGTCGGCCGGCAGGTCGGTCACGGGTTCTCCCGCGAGATCAGGTCGGCGGCCTGGTCCGGGGGCAGCACCCGCGTCACGCTGTCCGAGACGTGCACCGCCCGGTCCGCGACCGCGCGCAGGAGGTCCGGGTCGTGCGTGGCCAGCAGGACCGCGCCCCCGGCCTTCTTCTCGGCGACGATCCGGTCCGCCAGCCGGTCCCGCATGGCCCGGTCGAGGCGCTGCTCGGGCTCGTCGAGCACCAGCAGCGACCGCGGCCGCACGAAGCCGGCGGCGAGGAGCAGGCGCCGACGCTGGCCGGACGACAGGGCGACGGGCAGCGAGCGGGCGTGGTCCGACAGGCCGAACTCGGCGAGCAGCTCGGCCACCAGCTCCTGGGCGCCGTGCACGCCGTGCCCGCGGGCGGTCAGGTAGAGGTGCTCCGAGACCGTGAGCGCCGGGAAGTACGCGTCGTCGTCCAGGACGCTGGCGACCTTGGTGCGGAAGGCGACCTCCCGCTCGTCCACGGGGGCGCCGAACACCTGCAGCGTCCCGCCCGACGGCTCGAGCAGGCCGATGACCGCGCGGAGCACCGTCGACTTGCCGGAGCCGTTGGCGCCGACGAGGGCGACCACCTTGCCCGGCGCCAGCGTGAACGTCACGGGTGCGCACACGGGCGCCCCGCCGTAGCCGACGAGAAGATCCTTGGCGCTGATGACGGGCTTGGACACGAGCGTCAGGGTATCTGCGGCAGGTGGGTGCTGCGGCCCGTCGTCAGCTCTGGCCGAGGAACTCCTCGCGCCCGCCCGCCAGCTGCGTCGCGATCGCCGCCTGCAGCGCCGGCCACGCGGCCAGCTCGGGGTCGACCTCGACCAGCGCGCGGGCGTCGTCGCGGGCCCGGTCGATGACGGCGCCGTCGCTGACGATGCGCAGGAACCGCAGGGTCCCGCGGCGTCCGGACTGCGCCGAGCCCAGCACGTCGCCCTCGCGCCGCAGCTCGAGGTCGACCCGCGCCAGCTCGAACCCGTCCGTGGTGGCCGCGAGCGCGCCGAGCCGCTGCGCCGCGACCGTGCCCTCGGGCGCGTCCGCGACGAGCAGGCAGAGCCCGGGCGCGCTGCCCCGGCCCACCCGCCCCCGCAGCTGGTGGAGCTGGGACAGCCCGAACACGTGCGCGTCGAAGATCACCATGACCGTGGCAGCCGGCACGTCCACGCCGACCTCGATCACGGTCGTCGACACGAGCACGGGGGTGCGGCCCGAGGCGAAGTCGGCGATCGCCCGGTCCTTCTCCTCGCTCGACATCCGGCCGTGCAGGAGGCCGACCGCCGCGCCCCCGAGCCGCGCGTCGCCGCGCAGCGTCTCGGCCACCTCCAGGACGGCCCGCAGCGGCTTCTTCGGGGCGCGCTGCGCCGCGGCCTGCGCCTCGCCGACGGTCGCGGGCTCGTCCGGCACCAGCTCCACGCCGTCGTCGGCGTCGCCCGCGCCCTCGGTGTCCTCGTCGATCCGCGCGCACACGACGAACGCCCTGCCACCCTTCTCGACCTCCTCGCGCACGCGGCTCCACGTCCGGTCCATCCACACCCGGTTGTCGGCGGGGACGACGTGCGTGGTGATGCCGCTGCGCCCGGCGGGGACGTGCCGCAGCTCGGAGATCTCGAGCTCCCCGAACACGGTCATCGCCACGGTGCGCGGGATCGGCGTCGCCGTCGTCACCAGCAGGTGCGGGGCGTTCGCCGCCTTGGCCTGCAGCCGCCCCCGCTGCTCGACGCCGAACTTGTGCTGCTCGTCGATGACCACGAGCCCGAGGTCGGCGAACTGCACGGGGTCGGACAGCAGCGCGTGCGTGCCGACGACGATCCCCGCCTGCCCGCTCGCCGCCTCCAGCAGGTTGCTGCGCCGCTCCGCCGTGGACTGTGCGCCGGTGACCAGCGCGACGCGAGTCCCGATCTCCGAGCCGCCCAGCAGCCCGCCCTCGGCCAGGTCGCCGAGCAGCGCGCGCAGCGTCCGCACGTGCTGCGCCGCGAGCACCGACGTGGGCGCGAGCAGGGCCGCCTGACCGCCGGCGTCGACCACCTGCAGCATCGCCCGCAGCGCGACGACCGTCTTGCCGGACCCGACCTCGCCCTGGAGCAGGCGCTGCATCGGGTGCGGCCGGGCGAGGTCGTCGGCGATCTGCTCCCCCGCCGCCACCTGGCCCTCGGTCAGCGTGAACGGCAGGCGTGCGTCGAACGCGTCGAGCAGTCCCCCGGCCCGGACAGGTCGCGCGGTGGACTCCTCGCGCTGCGCGTGCGCGCGCCGGCGGGCCAGCTCGGCCTGCAGGACGAACGCCTCCTCGTACCGCAGGCGCGCCTGCCCCTTGCGCCAGTCCTCCTCGGTGCGCGGGACGTGCACGTTGCGCAGCGCGGACCAGCGCGACGCGAGGTGCCGCTCCGCGCGGACGAGGTCCGGGACCGGGTCGGGCACATCGCTCTCGGTCAGCGGGTCGAGCGCCTTGCGGACCAGCAGGCGGATCTTGTCGGTCTCCAGACCGGCCGTCGCCGGGTAGATCGGGATCGGCCACTCGGCCTCTTCGAGCGCCACCTCCTCGTCGACCTCGAGCCCGAAGATCGAGTAGGTCGGGTTGGCCAGCTGCAACCGCCCGTTGAAGAGGTTGATCTGGCCCGAGAAGAGCCCGAGCTCCCCCGGCACCAGCCGCTTGAGGTGATACCCGGCCGCGCCGTGGTTGGGCATGAAGATGACCAGGTCGAGCGTGCGCGTGCCGTCGGTGATCTTCGCCTCGACCCGCGGCTTGCCGGTCTTCATCGCGGTCTTGATCTCCGCGCTGCGCACACGGGCGACCAGCGACACGTTGTGGCCCACCGCCAGGCTGGCGATGTCGGTCACCTCGCGCGTGTCCGCGTACCGCCACGGGTAGTGCGCGAGCAGGTCGCCGGCCGTCTCGATGCCGAGCCCCGCCAGCTTCTTCTGCTGGGCGGGCGTGCCGGGCGCCCGTCGCTCGAGGGCGTCGGCGCGCGTGGGGACGCTGTCCGGGTACACCAGGCCGCCGGACACGATCAGTCCAGCCCGAGCACGAGCGCGGGCCCGTGACCCGTCGGACCGACCGCCGTCGCCTCGACGCCGGGATGGTGCGCGGCCAGGTGCTCGACCACCCCGTCGACGAGGCCGTCGCCGGGCACGTCCCGCACCAACAGGGTGAGACTCTCGGCGGGCACCGCGCGCGGGGTGCCCAGGAGCGCGTCGGCCGCGTCGCAGGCGGACCGCACCGTACCGTCGTCGACCTCGGCCACGCCGAGCCGGCCCAGGGCCGCGTCCGCCGCGGCTCGGCCCTCGGCCGTCGGCCCGGCGCCCGCGAGCGCGAGCGCGCCGACCACGAGCCGGACCTCGTCCGCGGCGTCGAGCACGTCGACGAGCACGCCGGGCGTGGTCAGCGGGCCGACGGCGCCTGCCGCGCCCGGGAGCAGCACCACGCGCGCGGCGCCCGAGTCCGTGACCGCCCGCTCGAGGTGCACCGCCCGGACGGGCGCCTCCGGGCACTGCACGAGCGTGACCGCACCGGCGGAGGCGTACCAGGCGGCCAGGCCCGGCGCGGCCGTGCAGACCACGACGCCCCAGCGCTCCGGCCCGCCGTCCAGCGCGGACCCGCCCGCGTGCGCGCCGGACAGGAGCCGGACGAGCACCTGCTCGCGCCGGCCGAGCGCGGCCCCCTCGATCGCCGCCGCAGGGTCGTCGGTGTGGACGTGCACGTGCCACCAGCCGTCGCCGCCCACGACCGCGACGGAGTCGCCGAGCGCACCCATCCGCCGGCGCAGCTCCGCACCCGTGTCGACCTGTGGGTGGTCGTCGCTCACCAGCAGCATGACCTCGAACGCGCCGCCGGACGGCTCGACCGACGCGAGGTGCGCCGGGGCCGTCGGCAGCCAGTCCAGCGGCACGACCACCGGTCGCTCGTCGGCCGCCGACCGCGCCAGCGCGTCCAGCACGACGAGCAGGGCGCAGGCGCCCGAGTCGAGCACGCGGGCGGCGCGCAGCACGGGGTGCACCGCGCTGATGCGCCCCAGGGCCCGCAGGGCCTCCGCCACGGCCTCCGCGAGCATGGTCGGCAGGTCGGCGCCCGCGTCGGCGGCGGTCCGGGCTGCGCCGGCGACGACGTCGGCGAGCGTCAGCACCGTGCCCTCCTGCGGCTCGACCGTCGCCTCCCGCGCGGCCCGCGCGGCGACCGCCAGGCACCGCGCGACCTCGTGCGCCCCCGCGCCGGCCGGCAGGCCGCGGGCGAACCCGGTCAGGTACTGGCTGACGATGACCCCGGAGTTCCCGTGCGCCGCGAGCAGGGCTCCACGGGCGAACGCACGGGCGACCTCGGGAGCGCCAGCCTCCGGCCCGACGAGCTCGACCGCGTCGCGGCCGCCCGCGACGGTCAGCAGCACGTTCGTGCCGGTGTCGGAGTCCGCGACCGGGAACACGTTGACGGCGTCGATCCGGTCCCGCGCCCCCTCCAGCGCGGTGAGCGCGGCGTCGGCCCACGACCGAACCGTCGCTGCCTCGAGCAGATCCACCGCACCTCCGACGTCCACCGCTGGGCTCTGTCACAGCGTCCCGCCGTCGTACCGGCGTCGACCTGCACCTCCGCGGCACCACCCTGCCTCATCGCACCCACATTTGGGTCGACGTGCCCGATGGGCTAGTCTTGACCGGTTGCCCGGCCTTGCTGGGCACTGGTGGTGCCCCGAAGCGGCCCCCGAATCCTCTCTCGGAGTCGGCGTCGCTCGTGCGCTCTTACCCACGAAAGACCACATGACTTCGCCGCACACGCGGCAGATGATCCGTACAGAGCAACAGGAGAAGATCGTGGCTGCCAACTGCGACGTCTGCGCCAAGGGCCCGAGCTTCGGGCACAGCATCTCGCACTCGCACGTGCGCACGAAGCGTCGCTGGAACCCGAACATCCAGCGCGTGCGTGCCGTCGTCGCGGGGACGCCCAAGCGTCTCAACGTGTGCACGTCGTGCCTCAAGGCCGGCAAGGTGCAGCGCGCCATCTGACGTACCCAGTCTCATCCGAAGGGCCGTGAGGTTGTCACCTCATGGCCCTTCGTCATGTCCGAATCGTGTGGCATGGTGACCTCCATGGTCGAGCAGCTGGACGAGGTGACGATCCGCACAGCCTCCGAGGGGGACGCCGCGGGTATCGCCCGGGTGCACGTGCGGTCGTGGCAGGAGGCGTACGCCGGCATCGTGCCCGACGCGTACCTCGCCTCCCTCGACGCGAACGCGCGCACCGCCCAATGGACGAAGTACCTGCGCGAGGGGCCCGCGGACGAGATCCGCACCTGGGTCGCCGCGGTCCCCGACCGGCTGGTCGGCTTCGTCACCGTCGGGCCCAGCCGCGACGAGGACGCGCGGCGCGGCGACCGGGAGATCTTCTCCATCTACCTCGACCCCGGAACCTGGGGGCACGGGGTGGCTCGTGACCTCATGCGGACGGTCATCGGAGAGGTCGGGGACAAGACGACCATCACGCTCTGGGTGCTCGCGGACAACGAGCGTGCGCGGCACTTCTACCGGCGGCACGGCTTCCAGGCGGACGGCGTCGAGCGGTACGACGACATCGGCGGCGAGAGCCTGCTCGAGGTCCGCTACCGCCGCGGCTGACCCTCAGCCGCCGAAGTGGTCCCAGCCGGACCGTGCGGGTGCGGCCACGCCGTCGACGCGCACGCCCGGCACGTCTCCGTCGGCGACGTCGTGGACGCGACCGACCGCGCGGAACGGCGCCGGCAGCACGGTCCCGGCCGGGAACGTCGCCAGCAGGCCGTGGTCCTCTCCCCCGTCGAGCGCCCACCGCAGCGCCGGCTCGCCGAGCGCCTCGGCCGGGCCAGCCAGGCGGCCCAGGTCGTCGACCAGGGCCGACGTCTCCAGGTCGACCCGGACGCCGCTCGCGCGGGCGAGCCGGCCCGCGTCCCGCAGCAGCCCGTCCGACACGTCGAGCATCGCCGTGGCGCCCGCCCGGGCGGCGGCCGGACCGGCTGCGAGCGGGGAAGCCGGGCGCAGGAACGACCCGACGAGCTCGGGGTCCAGGTCGGTCCGCCCCGCCTCGAGCAGCGCGAGGCCCGCGGCGGACCACCCGATCACGCCGGCGTGCGCGACGACGTCCCCGGGCTGGGCGCCTGAGCGCAGCACCGGCGCACGCCCCTCGAGGTCGCCGTGCGCGGTCACCGCCACGACGACGAGCGGGCCGCCCGACAGGTCGCCGCCGACCACGCCCACCCGCAAGGGCTCGCACTCCGCGGCGAGCCCGCGCGCGAGGCCTTCCACCCACGAGACGGGCAGGTCGCCGGGGATCACCAGCGCGACGACGATCCCCGTCGGTCGGGCACCCATCGCGGCGACGTCGGCGAGGTTCTGCACGGCCGCCCGGCGCCCGACGTCGTCTCCCGACGACCACGAGCGCCGGAAGTGCCGGTCCTCGACCAGGACGTCCGTGGTCACCACGACCCGGCCGTCGGGGGCGGCCAGGACGGCGGCGTCGTCCCCGGGCGGCACGAGCGTGTCGGCCCCCGCGGGCAGCAGCGGGAAGATGCGGGCGAGCAGCGCCTCCTCGGACAGCTCGGAGACGAGCGGGCGGTCGGTCGGGGTGTCGCCGGTCACCCGGACACGGTAGAGGTTCGGCGCCCCGCTCGGGTTACCGTGACCGGGTGCCCCTGCTGCCCCCGAGCCGACGCCTGCCCGCCGCCGCCTCGGTGCTCGGGCTGACGCTCCTCGCCGGCTGTGCGAGCACCGTCCCGGCGCAGGTGGCCCCGCACGCGACGGACCCCGTGTGCGCGTCCGTGGTGCTGGCCATGCCCGACTCGCTGGGCGAGGGCCTCCCCCAGCGGGACACCACGGCGCAGGCGACGACGGCGTGGGGGGACCCGGCGACCCCGATCGTGCTGCGCTGCGGCGTCGAGCCCCTGGGGCCGACGACGGACCACTGCCAGACCGTCGAGACCCCCGGCGGCCCCAGCATCGACTGGGTGGTCGTCGAGGGTGACGACGGCGACTGGACGTTCACCACCTACGGCCGCGAGCCCGCGGTCGAGCTGCACATCCCGGCCGCGGTCGCGACGGAGCGCTCGACGTCCTTCGTGGACCAGCTGGGACCCGCGGTGGCCATGACCGAGCAGGTCAGGACCTGCCTGTAGGGAAGCGCCCGCCCGTCAGCGCCCGTACTGCGCCGCGACCGGGCAGTCGAACGCCGCACGGTCCGCCAGGCCGACGCGGTTGAGGTAGTCGACGACGATCTTGTACGACCGGAAGAACCCGACCTCGGTGTACTTGACGTCGAGCTTCTCGCAGTAGTCCCGGACGACCGGCTGCACGTGCTTGAGGTTCGGGCGCGGCATGCTGGGGAAGAGGTGGTGCTCGACCTGGTAGTTGAGCCCGCCCATCATGAAGTCGACGGCCAGCCCGCCCCGGATGTTCCGCGACGTCAGCACCTGCCGACGCAGGAAGTCGACCTTGAGCCCGGCGGGGATGATCGGCATGCCCTTGTGGTTGGGCGCGAACGACCCGCCCAGCAGCACGCCGAACAGGGCCATCTGCACCCCGATGAACGCCGCGGCCTTGCCGGGAGGCAGCAGCCAGAACAGCAGCCCGACGTACACCACCAGACGCGTCAGGACGATCGGCGCCTCGACCCACCGGTGCGGCACGGTCCCCTTGGCCAGCAGCAGCCGGACGCTCGACAGGTGCAGGCTCATGCCCTCGAGCGTGAGGAGCGGGAAGAAGAACCAGCCCTGGTTGCGGCCGAACCAGGCGCGCCAGCCGCTGCGGGTCTCGAGCGCGTCCTGGGTCCAGACGACGACGCCGGGCGCGATGTCCGGGTCCGCCCCCACCTGGTTGGGCGACGCGTGGTGCCGGTTGTGCTTGTTGCGCCACCACGTGTGGCTCAGGCCGACGAACCCGCCGGCCAGGATGCGGGAGGTCCAGTCGTTCCAGGGCCCGGACTTGAAGATCTGGCGGTGCGCGCTGTCGTGCCCGAGGAAGGCGATCTGCGTGAGCACGATCGCGAGCACGGCGGCGACGGCCAGCTGCCACCACGAGTTGCCGACGAGGACGACGGCCACCCACACGCCGGCGAACGCCAGCACGGCGGCGACGAGGCGCGTCCAGTAGTAGACGTAGCGGCGGCCCAGGAGGCCCGACTCGCGGACGTAGGCGGCCAGGGCCGAGTAGTCCTGCGTGGTGGCGGCACGCGCCGGAATGGGTGCCCCGGGCGACACAGTGGCGCTCATGCGCTCGCCTCGCGGGTAGTTTCGGCCTGCGGGACGAGCATGGAGTTCACCAGCGATCTACGTGAGCCGACGCTGCCTGCCGGCCGTGCGGCACACCCCGTTCCGGGGTGCGGAGGGGCGCGGAGCGTCCCGACGGTGATGGGGGGACGACCACCGCGGACGACGTCGTTGTCGGTCGCGGTCCACCACGAATGCCCTGAGGGTAGCCTGGCGCGCTGATTTTGGGCGTACGCCCACGCCCCCTGCCGACGTACATCGAGGGAACGTTCACCGCAGGCCGGTCGGACGCGCGAGCGCGAGCCGCAGCAGCTCGTCCACGAGCTCGGCGTAGCCGACCCCGGACGCCTCCCAGAGACGCGGGTACATGGAGTACGGCGTGAAGCCGGGCATCGTGTTGATCTCATTGACCACCACGCCGCCGTCCGGGGTGACGAAGACGTCCACCCGCGCGAGCCCCTCGCACCCGACCGCCTCGAACGTCCGCACCGCGGCGTCCTGCACGGCCGCGACGATGCCCTCGGGCAGGTCGGCGGGACAGGACAGCGTCACGCCGGCCTCGTCGAGGTACTTGGCCTCGAAGTCGTAGAACGCGTGCCGGGGGTCGACGACCAGGATCTCGCCCGGCAGCGACGCACGCGCCCGGTCCCCGTCGTGCCCGCCGAGCACGCCGCACTCGATCTCGCGCCCGACGATCGCGGCCTCGACGATGACCTTCGGGTCGTGCTCGGCCGCCGCGCGGATGGCCGCCGGCAGGTCCGGGAGATCGGTGACCCGCGAGATGCCCAGGCTGGATCCCGCGCGCGCGGGCTTGACGAACATCGGCAGCCCGAGCTCGGCGAGCCGCGCCGCCACCCCGTCGGGGTCGCGGTCGAGCTCACCGGGCTGGACCACCCGGAACGGCCCGACCGGCAGCCCGTGACCCGCCAGCACCAGCTTCATCATGTGCTTGTCCATGCCGACCGCCGACGCGAGCACCCCGGCGCCGACGTAGCGCACGTCGGCCAGCTCGAGCAGCCCCTGCAGCGTGCCGTCCTCGCCGAACGGACCGTGCAGCAGCGGGAAGACGACGTCGACCTCGCCGAGCACGCGGGGCAGGTGGCCCGGCTCGAGCACCTGCACGTCGCGGTCGTCGACGGCCTGCGGCAGCAGCACGTGCGCGGCGGTGTCCTCGACCTGCGGCAGGCGCCCGTCGACGATGGCCCAGCGGTCGGGATCGTCGTCCGCCAGCACCCAGCGGCCCGCGGGCGTGATGCCGACGGCCAGCACGTCGTAGCGGTCGCGGTCGATCGCGCGCAGCACGCCGCCGGCCGTGGCGCAGCTGATCGCGTGCTCGCCGGAGCGGCCGCCGAACAGGAC
Organism: Cellulomonas sp. P2_F12; assembly: GCF_056403775.1. Lineage (NCBI taxonomy): Bacteria > Bacillati > Actinomycetota > Actinomycetes > Micrococcales > Cellulomonadaceae > Cellulomonas > Cellulomonas sp. P2_F12. The sequence goes on from NZ_JBFUEV010000011.1 coordinate 43,266, forward strand.
CATCACGCGAGGGCGGCGACCGACCTCGGGGGTCGGCGCGGCGGTGTGGTCGTGGCCCGAGGGCTGGGAGGTGGCGTCCATCGCGCCCGACCCTACCTGGCGGCGGGGCCTCGGCCCGGCACGTCCGGGGCGTCGCCGGGACATCCGTGGGGCTGCCCACGGACCGCCCGGTGGGCGACCACCGCAGCACCCGACGGATATTCTGCGGCGGTGACCTCCGAGAGCACCGACGACCTCTCCCCCGCGACGCTCGTCGTGTCCGCCGGGCGGCCCCCGCGCACCCAGGGCGCCGCGGTGAACCCGCCCGTCATCCTGTCGTCGACGTTCGTCTCCCAGGGCGTCCCCGGTCCGGGCGAGCTGCTCTACGGCCGCATGGACGCCGACGCGTGGCACCCGTTCGAGCAGGCGCTCGGCACGCTCGAGGGGTCGACGCACCCCGCGCTGGTGTTCGGGTCGGGCATGGCGGCCATCGCCGCGGCCCTCTCGCTGGTGCCCCCGGGCGGCCGGCTCGTGCTGCCGCGCCACTCCTACCAGGTCACCCTCGGGTACGCCCACGACCTGCGGGAGCGCCTCGGGGTCGACGTCGAGCTGGTGGACATCGACGACACCGACGCGGTGCTCGCCGCGCTGCGGCAGCCCACGTCGATGCTCTGGGTCGAGACGCCGACCAACCCCATGCTCGAGGTCGCGGACCTCCCGGTGCTGGTCGAGGCAGCGCACGCGGCGGGCGCGCTGGTGGGCGTCGACAACACGTTCGCGACGCCCCTGGTGCAGCGGCCGTTCGAGCACGGCGCGGACGTCGTCGTGCACTCGGTGACCAAGTACCTGGCGGGCCACACGGACGTCGTGCTCGGCGCCGCCCTGGCCGACGACGACGACCTGCACGCCCGGCTCCACGCGTACCGCACCCTGCACGGGTCGATCGCCGGACCGTTCGAGGTCTGGCTCGCGCTGCGCGGCCTGCGCACCCTGTCGCTGCGCGTGGAGCGCGCGCAGGCCAACGCCGCCGAGCTGGCGCGCCGGCTCAGCGAGCACCCGGCCGTCGCCGAGGTCCGGCACCCGAGCCTGCCCGCCGACCCGGGCCACGAGCGCGCGGCGCGGCTGATGGACGGCTTCGGCGCGATCATCGGCCTGCGGCCCGTCGGCGGACCCGAGGCCGCCGACGCGGTGGTCGCGGCGCTGCGGCTGTGGGTGCCGGCGACCAGCCTCGGCGGGGTGGAGTCGAGCCTCGAGCGTCGCCGCCGGTTCGCCACCGAGTCCGTCACCGTCCCCGAGGACCTGCTGCGGATGTCGGTCGGCATCGAGGACGTCGAGGACCTCTGGCGCGACCTCGACCAAGCGCTGACCCGGTCGAGAGGGACCCTCTAGACGCCCTCGGCCTTGTGCGGCCGGGCGAGCAGCAGGGAGGCGAGCTGGTCGACCGGCAGCCCCTCGTGCAGCACCTTGACCACGGCGGACGTGATCGGCATCTCGACGCCCAGGGTCGTCGCCAGCTCCAGCACGGAGCGGCTCGACTTCACGCCCTCGGCCGTGCCCCCGGTGGCGGCGATCGCCTCGTCCAGGGTCATGCCGCGGCCGATGTGCCCGCCCAGCGTGTGGTTGCGTGAGTCGGGCGACGCGCAGGTCGCCATGAGGTCTCCCAGGCCCGCGAGGCCCGGGAACGTGTCGGCGTCGGCGCCGAGCGCCAGGCCGAGCCGCGTGATCTCGACCAGGCCGCGGGTGATGACCGTGGCCATCGTGTTGTAGCCCAGGCCGCGGCCCTGCGAGATGCCGACGGCCAGCGCGATGACGTTCTTCACGGCACCGCAGAGCTCCACGCCGACGACGTCGTCGTTCGTGTACGGGCGGAAGTAGGCGGACGCGCACGCGCGGGCCACCAGCTGCGCGGTCGCCTCGTCCGTCGAGGCCACCACGGTGGCGGTCGGCTGGCGGTGCGCGATCTCCAGGGCGAGGTTGGGGCCCGAGACCACGGCGACGCGGCCCGCCGGGATGCCGAGGGACTCCGCGACGACCTCGCTCATGCGGCGGTCGGTCGACAGCTCGACGCCCTTCATCAGGGAGACGGCGACGGCGTGCGGGGCGACGGCGTCGGCCAGCGGGGTGAGGGTGGCTCGGGCGCTCTGCGACGGGATCGCGACCGCGACGATGTCGGCGCCCGCCAGCGCGGCCCGGACGTCGTGGGTCGCCGTGACCCGCGCCGGGAGCGCGACACCTGGCAGGTACGCCTCGTTGCGGTGCTCGTCGGCGATCTGCCGGCAGACCGCCTCGTCGCGACCCCAGACCGTGACGTCGCAGCCGGCGTCGGCCATGACGGCCGCGAACGTGGTGCCCCACGCGCCGGCGCCCAGCACGGCGGCGCGCAACCGGGGAGCGCCGGGGACTGCGGGCCGCTCCTCGGCCACCTGGTCCGCCGTCACGGCAGCTCGGGGTGGGTCGCGTGGTCGCCGCCGACCCTCTTCTCGCCCGGCGCGGGCGGCTTGCGCATGTCGTACCGGACCGTCGGCGGTTCCTCGCCGCGGATCTCCTGCAGCTGCGCGGTGATCGCTGCCATGACGCGCTCGGTGGCCTCGCGCAGCGTCTTGGTGTCCTGCGGGCGGTCGTACAGGTCGTCGAGGTACACCGGCGGGCCCGCCACGACCGTCACCAGCTTGCGCGGGATGGGCCTGAGCAGCTTCCCGTAGCGGGGCAGCAGCGTCTGCGCGCCCCACTGGGCCACCGGGACGACGGGCGCCCGGGTGCTGAGCGCCAGGCGGGCGATGCCCGTCTTGCCGACCATCGGCCACAGGTCCGGGTCGCGCGTCAGGGTCCCCTCCGGGAAGACCGCGACCGCGTCGCCGGCCTCGATCGCCGCGATCCCCGCGTTGAGCGAGTCCCCGGCCGACGTCGTGTTCCGGTACACCGGGATCTGCCCGGTCGCGCGCAGGACTCCGCCGAGCACGGGCACCTTGAACAGCGGCGCCTTGGCCAGGATCTTCGGGGCGTACCCGTTGTCCCACAGGAAGTGCGCGAACGTCAGCGGATCGATGTTCGTCATGTGGTTCGACGCGACGATGAACCCGCCCTCGGTCGGGAGGTTCTCGGTGCCGCTCCAGTCGCGGCGCGTCATGGCGAGCATCAGGGGACGCACGATGCGCGCGACGTTGCGGTAGGCGCGATTGGATCTGGCCGGCGGATGCACGGGAGCAGATGCTACCGGGCGGCCGGCGCGGACCGGACGCTCACGCCCGCGTGAGCTCGCGGCTGAACTCGGCGCCCAGGGCCTCGAGCTTCTGCGTGAACCGCTCGTAGCCGCGGTCGATCAGGCTGATCCCCCGCACGGACGAGGTGCCCTTGGCCGTCAGGGCGGCGATGAGATGGCTGAACCCGCCGCGCAGGTCCGGCACCTCGATGTCGGCCGCGGACAACGGCGTCGGCCCGGAGATGACCGCCGAGTGGTAGAAGTTGCGCTGCCCGAACCGGCACGGCCGGCCCCCCAGGCACTCCTTGTAGACCTGGATCGTCGCGCCCATGCCCACCAGCGCGTCCGCGAAGCCGAAGCGGTTCTCGTAGACGGTCTCGTGCACGATCGACAGGCCCTTGGCCTGCGTGAGCGCGACGACCAGCGGCTGCTGCCAGTCCGTCATGAACCCCGGGTGCACGTCAGTCTCGAGCGTGATCGAGCGCAGGTCGCCGCCGGGGTGGAAGAACCGGATCCCGTCGTCGTCGATGGCGAACTCGCCGCCCACCTTGCGGAACGTGTTGAGGAACGTCGTCATCTCGGGCTGCGTGGCGCCGCGGACGAAGATGTCGCCGCCCGTCGCCAGGGCCGCCGATGCCCAGGACGCCGCCTCGATGCGGTCCGACAGCGCCGTGTGCCGGAACCCGACCAGCCGGTCGACGCCCTCGATCCGGATCACCCGGTCGGTGTCGACGGAGATCATCGCGCCCATCTTCTGCAGCACGTTGATGAGATCCATGATCTCGGGCTCGATCGCCGCGTTGGACAGCTCGGTGATGCCCTCGGCGCGCACGGCGGTGAGCAGCAGCTGCTCGGTGGCCCCGACGCTGGGGTACGGCAGCGCGATCTTGGTGCCCTGGAGGCGCCGCGGCGCGCGGATGTGGATGCCGTTGTCGGTCTTCTCCACGACCGCGCCGAACTGCCGCAGGATGTCGAGGTGGTAGTTGATCGGCCGGTCGCCGATCCTGCAGCCGCCGAGGTCGGGGATGAACGCCTCGCCCAGCCGGTGCAGCAGCGGGCCGCAGAACAGGATCGGGATGCGGCTCGAGCCCGCGTGCGTGTCGATGTCCGCGACGTGGGCCGACTCGACGTCCGTCGGGTCGAGGTGCAGGACCCCGGCCTCGGCGTCCGCGTCGACCTTGACCCCGTGGAGCTCGAGCAGGCCCGTCACCACGGCGACGTCGCGGATCTGCGGCACGTTGCGCAGCACGCTGGGCGTCTCCCCCAGCAGCGCCGCGACCATCGCCTTGGAGACGAAGTTCTTGGCGCCGCGCACGGTGATCTCGCCCGAGAGGGGGTTGCCACCGTTGACGTACAGCAGATCCGTCATGGAAAGGTCGGTCATCGAACCATCGTCTCCCACGCGCTGGGGTGCTCCCGACCGTCCGGGCTCCGGCGCGCCGAGGCCGTGCGGAACCTTCACACGGTCCGCCGTCGGGATTACTTCTTCTTGGTGTGGCCCTTGCCGGACTTCTTCTTGGCTGCGGCCTTCGCCTTGGCCTTCTTGGCGTCGGCCCGCTTCTTCGCGTCGGCCTTCTTCGCGGCGTCGGCCCGCTTCTTGACGTCGGCCTTCTTCGCCTCGGCCTTCGCCTTGGCCTTCGGTGTGGCCTTCGTCTTCGCCGACGCCTTGGTCGTGGCCTTCGGCTTCACGGCCGCCGTCGACGGAGCCGCGGCGGGGGCGGGGGCTGTCGGCGCGGGCGCCTCTGCCGCGGCGAGGCCCTGCAGCGAGCCCAGGTCCGCGACGGCGCCGAGCGGCTCGCCGGATCCGGCGGCCACCCGTGCCCGCAGGCCGGCGCCGGGGTGGAACCGGGCGACGGTCGTCGCCGCCACCTCCAGCGTCTCCCCCGTGCGGGGGTTGCGCGCGGTGCGGGCCGCGCGGCCGGCGGCCTCGAACGTGCCGAACCCGGTCAGCGTCACCCGCTCCCCGGCGGCCAGGGCCGACGTGATCTCGTCGAGCACCGCCTCGACGGCGGCGAGCGCGGCGGTCTTGGTCGCCCCCCGAGCGGCGATCCGGTCAGCGATCTGCGACTTGCCCGGCATGGTCGTCCTCTCTCGGCCGGCGCTCCGGTGCGCCGTGGCCCGCAGACACGCTATCGACTGCGGCCGTCCGGCGGGTCCCCTCGGAGGCGACCCGCCGGACCGACGTCAGGCGCGGCGGCCGATCTCGACCGGCACGCCGGCCGGCCGGGCGGCCACGATCTCGACGGGCGGCAGGTGCTTGGCGGGCAGCGTCGCCGGGCGCCACGCCTCGCGACGGGCCTCGAAGGCCGAGATCTCGTCGGCGTGCTCGAGCGTCAGGCCGATGTCGTCGAGACCCTCCATCAGGCGCCAGCGCGTGTAGTCGTCGACCTGGAACGGCACCACGACGTCGTCGCACGTGATCGTCTTCGACTCGAGGTCGACCGTGACCTCGGTGCCCGGACGGGTCTCGAGGATCTTCCAGATCAGCTCGATGTCCTCCTGCGACGCCTGCGCCGCGAGCAGCCCCTGCTTGCCGGAGTTGCCGCGGAAGATGTCCGCGAAGCGGTTCGAGATGACGACCTTGAAGCCGTAGTCCTTGAGCGCCCAGACGGCGTGCTCGCGCGACGAGCCGGTGCCGAAGTCGGGACCGGCGACGAGCACCGAGCCGGACCTGTAGGCGTCCTGGTTGAGGATGAACGCCGGGTCACCGCGCCAGGCGGCGAACAGCGCGTCCTCGAACCCCGTGCGCGTCACGCGCTTGAGGTAGACGGCCGGGATGATCTGGTCGGTGTCCACGTTGCTGCGCCGCAGCGGGACGCCGACGCCGGTGTGCTGACTGAACTTCTCCATGGCTGTGTCTCTTTCTCGGTTCCCGAGTTCCGTGGTCAGACCGTCTGGAGGTCGGTGAGGGGGCTGCCGTCGGGCGTGGGCGCCCCCGTGGCGAGGTCGGCGTACGACGAGAGCGTGCCGCGGATGGCGGTCGCGGCGGCGACGAGCGGCGAGACCAGGTGCGTGCGGCCGCCCTTGCCCTGCCGACCCTCGAAGTTGCGGTTCGACGTCGACGCCGAGCGCTCCCCCGGGGCGAGCTGGTCGGGGTTCATGCCCAGACACATGGAGCAGCCGGCGTTGCGCCACTCCGCACCGAAGTCGAGGAAGATCTTGTCGAGCCCCTCGGCCTCGGCCTGCAGGCGCACGCGAGCCGAGGCGGGCACCACCAGGACGCGGACGTCCTCGGCCTTGTGCTTGCCCTGGACGACCTTGGCGACGGAGCGCAGGTCCTCGATGCGGCCGTTGGTGCACGAGCCGATGAAGACCGTGTCGACCTTGATCTCGCGCAGCGGCTGGCCGGGCGTCAGGCCCATGTACTCGATGGCCCGCTCGGCGGCGCCGCGCTCGTCGGCGTCGGCGATCTCCTCCGGCACCGGCACCGAGCCCGACAGCGGCAGGCCCTGCCCGGGGTTGGTGCCCCACGTGACGAACGGCTCGAGGTCCTCCGCCTTGAGCACGACCTCGACGTCGAACTCGGCGTCGTCGTCGGTCCTCAGCGTGCTCCAGTACGCCACCGCGGCGTCCCAGTCGGCACCCTCGGGCGCGTGCGGGCGGCCCTGGAGGTAGTCGAACGTGGTCTGGTCGGGCGCGATCATGCCCGCGCGGGCGCCGGCCTCGATCGACATGTTGCAGACGGTCATGCGGGCTTCCATCGACAGCGCGCGGATGGCCTCGCCGCGGTACTCGAGCACGTAGCCCTGACCGCCACCGGTGCCGATCTTGGCGATGATCGCCAGGATGATGTCCTTGCTGGTGGCGCCCGCGGGCAGCTCGCCGTCGACCGTGATGGCCATCGTCTTGAACGGGGCCAGCGGCAGCGTCTGCGTGGCCAGCACGTGCTCGACCTCGCTGGTGCCGATGCCGAACGCGAGGGCGCCGAACGCGCCGTGCGTCGACGTGTGCGAGTCACCGCACACGACGGTCAGGCCCGGCTGCGTCAGGCCCAGCTGCGGTCCCACCTGGTGGACGATCCCCTGGTCGGCGTCGCCGAGCGAGTGGATGCGGACGCCGAACTCGGCGGCGTTGTTGCGCAGCGTCTGGATCTGCGTGCGGCTCGTCTCGTCGGCGATCGGCCGGTCGATGTCGAGCGTGGGGGTGTTGTGGTCCTCGGTCGCCAGCGTCAGGTCCGGGCGGCGGACCGGGCGACCCGCGAGGCGCAGGCCCTCGAACGCCTGCGGGCTCGTCACCTCGTGCACGAGGTGGAGGTCGATGTAGAGGAGGTCAGGCGCGCCGTCCGTGCCCCGTCGCACGACGTGCGCGTCCCAGACCTTCTCCGCCAACGTGCCGGCCATCTTCTCGGTCCGTTCTCTCGTTCGATCTCTCGGCCAGGAGTGTGGTTTTCCCGGCTCGTCTGCCGTCGTACTTGCATCTCAGCCTTCGAGACGCCAATATCGACCTATGGACAACTCTAGCGGAGTCGGCGTGCTGGACAAGGCCGCGTCCGTTCTCAGCGCTCTCGAGGCGGGACCGGCCACCCTCGCACAGCTCGTCACCGCCACCCATCTTGCTCGCCCGACGGCCCACCGGCTGGCCGTGGCGCTCGAGCACCACCGACTGGTCGCCCGCGACATGCAGGGTCGGTTCGTGCTCGGACCGCGCCTCTCGGAGCTCGCGACGGCCGCCGGCGAGGACCGCCTGCTCGCCGCCGCCGGCCCCGTGCTGGCCGCGCTGCGCGACCACACCGGCGAGAGCGCACAGCTCTACCGGCGCCAGGGCGACCAGCGCATCTGCGTCGCCGCGGCCGAGCGGCCCATCGGCCTGCGCGACTCGATCCCGGTCGGCGCCACGCTGACGATGCACGCGGGCTCCGCGGCGCAGATCCTGCTCGCGTGGGAGGAGCCGGACCGCCTGCACCGCGGCCTGCAGGGCGCCAAGTTCACGGCCACGATCCTCTCCGGCGTCCGTCGCCGCGGCTGGGCGCAGTCGGTCTCGGAGCGCGAGGTCGGCGTCGCGTCGGTGTCCGCCCCCGTGCGCGGACCGTCGGGCCGGATCGTCGCCGCCGTGTCCGTGTCCGGACCGCTCGAGCGGCTCTCCCGGCAGCCGGGCCGGCTGCACGCCGCCGCGGTCGTCTCGGCGGCCAACCGGCTGACCGAGGTCCTGCGCCGCACGGCCGACTGATGGCCGTGCGGGGTGCCGCCGCCGCGCGACGCCGCCTGCGCCGTCGCGTGGCCGTCATCTGCTTCGTCGTCGGGCTCGTCGTCGGCGCGGTCCTCGCCCTGCTGGGCGGGGGCAGCGCGGTCGATGCCGTCATCACCGGCCTCTTCATCGGCGCGCTCGCGGCGGTGATCGGCTCGATCGTCGTCGCCGTGCTGCCGACGTCGAGCCACGGCCCGCCCGGGCAGCACTGATCCAGGAACGCAGAAGGCCCGGTCACCGTGGTGACCGGGCCTTCGTGTACGTACCCCCGACCGGATTCGAACCGGCGCTACCGCCGTGAGAGGGCGGCGTGCTAGGCCGCTACACAACGGGGGCCTATACGCTGCGAGGCCCTGGGGCCTCGCTTGCGAGTGAACACTCTACCCGATCCTCCGAGGAGGTCGGACCAGCGGTGCTCGCGCTGGGGTACCAGGACTCGAACCTAGACTAACTGAACCAGAATCAGTCGTGCTGCCAATTACACCATACCCCATGGGGGTATGACCCCCGGAGCTCGAGAGTCGCCTGGCGGGGCGGACCTTCGTGCATCCGGACGTCGTACCGGCGGTGAACACTACCCGAGCGTCGGGGCCGGGTCCAACTGGCTCCGCCGCTGGGGCCCGTTCGTGACGAAGGCCACGGACGGACCGGCTCAGCGCGGGATGCCCGCCAGCTCGGACGCGTCGTACCAGAGCAGGTCACGCTCGTCGAGGCGGTCGACGGCGGCCTCGTCCCCACCGGCCGCGAGCACGACGTCGGGCGCCGCACCCGGCTCGTCGACGTGCACGCAGATGACGTCGGACTGCTCGACCGACCGCACCAGCTCGACCGCGCTCGGCACGTCCTCGTCGTCGGTCACCGGCTCGATGGCCGAGTCCGCGACGTCGACGGACACGACCAGGCGCAGCTGCGGCGCGGCCCGATGCGTCGCGAGGTGCTCGAGCGAGTCGTCGGCCGCCGCGAGCTGCGCCGCGAACTCCAGGCCCTCGTCGTCCTCGTCGGGGAACAGCGCGCGCAGGGCTGGCGTCACGGCGTGCGCGCGGCGCGCCGACAGCGGTCCTGCCGCGGGGTCGAGCTGGTCCAGCGAGGCCGGGAGATAGATGCGCACGTGGCCAGTGTGCCGCCCGCGACGTCGCCCGGCCGGTCAGACGCGCGCGGGCTCCCCCACCAGGAGCGCGTCGACGCGGGCTGCCACGCCGGCCAGCGCACGGCGGACGGGCGACCCCGGTGCGACCTCACGCACCGTGCGCGCCTCGAGCAGCGCCGTGTCCACGGCCGCGCGGTCCTCGGGCACGAGGAGCGCGTCCGTGACCCCCGCGTACCGTGCGAGGGCCCGACCCACGGCCTCGGCCGGCTTGGGACCCGCGACGGTCGCCCGGACGCGGTTGACCAGCACCAGCCGGGTCCCGTCGAGGCCGAGGTCGGACAGCTCCCCCAGGCCCCGCACGAGCCGCTGGATCCCCACCGGGTCCGCCGCGCCGACCACCACGACGGCGTCCGCGGCCTCGAGGGCGCTCAGCGTGGCCGCGTTGCGGCGCGGAGCCCTCGTGTCGTAGCTCAGCACCTCGTCCTGCTCGAGGCAGAAGCCGCAGTCGACCACGGTCCACTGCGCGAGCCCGCGCGCGACCGACCAGACCGCGTCGAGCGACGACGACGGGAGCTCGGGCCAGCGGTCCGCCCGCGAGATGCCCGAGAGCACGCGCAGGTTGGAGGCGATCGTCGGGGTCAGCCGGGCCAGCGTGGTCAGGTCGAGCGTCCCCTGACCCGCCGCGCGGGCCGCCGCCGCGAGGCCCGGTGCCTCGTCGAGCATGCCGACCACCTGCGCGACGCACCCGCCGTACGTGTCGGCGTCGACCAGCAGCGTCCGGCGACCCGCGGCAGCCAGCTCGGCGGCCAGGTTCACCGCGACGGTCGTCCGGCCCGGCGCGCCCGTCGGACCCCACACCGCCACGACGAGCCCGCGAGCGGGACGTCGGACGGTCTGCTCGTCGGGGAACGCCGGTGCCGGTGTCCCGTCGTCGGGCGCGCTGCCGAGGACCGCGAGCGCGTCGCGCAGCATCGCCTGGGCGGAGTCGTCGTCGTGCGGCGCCACGGCCACGACATCGGCGCCCAGGGCAGCGAGCCGCTCGCCGAGCCACGGGCGTGCCGCGTCGCCGATCCCGACCACGCGGACCCCCGAACGGTGCAGGAGCTCGACGGCCTCGCGGTCGAGGAGGTCGAGGTCCCCCGAGACCACCGCCAGCCTGCCGAGCCCGGCCTCGGCCGCCGCGAGCAGCTCGGTGAGGTCGGCGCAGCGGCGGGTCACGCTCAGCCGGCCTCCGGTCCGCTCGACGGCCTGCACGATGATCGACTCGGCAGGGCCCCGCACGGCGCACAGCACCCCGAACGTCACGTCAGCCTCCCGTACCCGGGACGGGCACCACGTCGACGGTGCCGTCCGCGGCGAGGGCGGTCAGGATCACCGGCAGGACGTCCGTGGGGACCAGCACCTGGACCGAGCTCCCGCCCGAGGCCCGGAACGCCCCGGTCGGCGTCGTCACCTCCGCCACCGTGAGCCCCCCGGCCAGCTGCCGGGGCTCCCCCGGCGCCGCGTCGTCGTCCGGGGCCGGCGGCGTGAACCACACGTCGACGAGCGCACCCGGTGCGACCTCCCGCGACGGCGCGCGCGTCAGGGTGATCGAGACCGGGCGAAGGTCCAGGTCGGCGGCCGAGCCGACCGCGGAGGCGGGCACCAGCTCGCCGCGTCCGACGGCCCGCACGACCACGACGTCCGCGGCCGTCGGCCGGTCCGCCCGCAGGTAGTGGTCGAGGTTCACGGTGCCCAGCCGCACGTCGACGACCGCGAGCTCGTCGGCGGAGACCGTGTCTCCCGGCACCAGCGCGGCCCGCGTCACGTAGACGGGGACCGTCGCCTGGGCCGTCCGGACCGCCCACGAGCCCAGCAGCACCGACGCCGCGACCATCGCGATCCCCGCCAGCAGCCGCGGGTCGCGCCAGCCGGGCCGCCGCAAGCGCGCCGCCACCGGAGCGGGCAGGTCGATCACGCTCGTGTCCATCGACTCTCCAGGTTCGTCGCGCGCAGGCTCGGACGGCCATCCTGCCGCGTCCAGGACCCGGCGGAGGGAGCATTGTGGACAAACCGGTCCGGGCGCCAGCGCGTGCCACACTTCGAGCATGCCTTCGAGGTTCCTGACCCTCGCGGACGTCACCGAGGAGCTCAACATCTCGGCGCCGCAGGCCTATGCGCTCGTCCGGTCCGGTGAGCTGCCCGCCATCCAGATCGGTGGTCGGCTGCAGTGGCGCGTCGAGTCCACCGAGCTGGAGAAGTACATCCAGCGGATGTACGAGCAGACCCGCGCCCGCATCGCGAGCGACGGCCGCGCGACCGACGCCGCCGACGACGCCTCGGACTGACCGCGCGTCAGGCGCCCGACCGGACCACCCGGAGCGTGGCGAACGTGACCGCCCACGCGCCGCGACCGGCTCCGCCGACGTCGGCGAGGTCGAGGTGGTCGGCACCCACGCGCTCGATCCGGCCGGTGAGCTCCGCCCCTCCGGCGTCCACCCGGACGACGACGCGGTCGCGCGCGAGCGCGCGCAGAGCATGACCCAGCCTCAGTCGCGCCCCGACCGTGCCCGTGGCCGGGGCGGCGTGCTCCGCGAGGCCGTCGACGGCCGCCACGGCACCGAGCGGGACCAGCGCCCGACGCACCGGTGACGTCGCCACGAGGAGCCACTCGGTGGTCGCGTCCACGAGGTCGCCCTCGACGGTGTCGCCGCCGACGACGAGCACGCGCACCGGCCGCCCCACCGACGAGAGCACCCGCGCGTCGAGCCCCACCGAGGCACGCTCGGCCCGCGCGAGCTCGGCGACGTCCGCCCGCACGTCCGCGAGCCGGCCCGCCGCCAGCTGGGCTTCCATGTCCGCGAAGAGCGCCTCCCACCGCATGGGAGCACCGTAGTGTCGCGGGTCGCGCTGATGTGCCGGCTCGACAGGTTCACGCACGTCAGCCGTCCGGCGACAGCGTTTTGGCGAACCAGTGGTGCGCGTACGGCTCGTCGTTGAAAGGCGCGACCTCGACGTAGCCCGCGCTCCGGTCCAGAGCGATGGCCACGTGGAGCGTCTCGTTCGTCTCGAGCCGCAGCGTCCGTACCCCGCGCCGCCGGGCGTGAGCCTCGAGCTCGACCGGCAGCCTCCGCGCCAGGCCACGGGCGCGCGCCGAGGGGTCGACCCAGACGCGCGTGACCTCGGCCGTCTCGTCGTCGACGAAGCGGAGCGCCCCGCAGCCGACCGGCTCATGACCCCGCCGGGCGACGAGCAGCAGACCGGCCGGCGGTGACAGCTCGGCGTCGAGGGCCACGTGGCTGCGCGCCGGGTCGAACCCGGTGTCGAGACGCGAGGCCAGCTCGGCGGCGTACCGCTCCATCGTCACCCGCGCGTCGGGGTGGTCGGGCGGGCACACGTCGATGCGCTCGTCGGTCGATGACGTCGCGCCCTCCCTGGTCATCACTCTCGCACCGGCGCCCCCGGAGCCCCGGGAGGTCGTGGGTCGGCGCCGCGCCTCAGGCAATGAGCCGCGTGGCGTGGGTCACCCAGGGCACGAACCAGGCTGCGAGTCCTCCGACGAGAAGCGCCAGGCCCCAGCCCGTCCACCCGCGCCACGACCGGACGGCGAGGATCGCAGGCGCCAGCCAGGGCAGGTAGGCGATGACGAACCACACCGCACCGGCCGGGTTGTACTCGGGTGCCGGCGGCAGACCCATGTACGGGACGTTCGCCCGCTGGGCCTGACCGATGGCCCACACCGACACGACGGCCGCGACGGCCAGCGCCGCGCCCAGCACCAGCACGCGCGCACCGAGGGACGGGTGCGTCGGTTCGTCCGGTGACGTGGGGCGTCCGGGAGCTGGCACAGCCCGATCGTGGCAGCGCCCGGCGACGACGGAGCCGCTGCGGCGCGTCAGGCACCCGTTCGGCGCACCGGACCGCAAGGGGCAGGTCGGGTCGGCCACCAGATCGCAGACATCGCTGGACATGACAACGGACATTCAGGTACATCTATGCCACTCAAGATTTATCAAACTGCATCAAACGACACGATCAGGGAGCCGACATGGCGATCGAGGGCGAGAGGATCGGGCGCCGCCGGTCCGCAGGCGGGGCGTTCGGCGCGCTGCTCGTGGGGGCGGCGACGGCGGTGGCGCTGGCCGGGCTGCTGGGGCTGCGGCTGGAGGTCGTGCTGAGCGGGCGGTCCGGCGTGTGGCGGGTGGACTCGGCGGTCGAGGCCTGTGTGCTCGTCGTCGGCGGGCTCGTCGCGCTCTGGCTCGCGGTGTCCGCGTCCGTCGCCGCCGTGTGCGTCCTCGCCCGGGTGGCCGGCGCGAGCTGGGAGGCCGGGGAGTCGCTGGTGGCCCGGTGCGCGCCTAGGGTCGTCCGCATAGCCCTGGTGGTCGTCGTGGGGGCGGGCGTCGGGCTCGGTCTCGCCTCGGGGGCGTCCGCTGCCTCCCCGGCGCCGGCGCCGTCGGCCTCGGTGGGCGTCGTCGCGGGTGCCGACGACCTCGGGTGGGCCGTGACCGGTCCCGACGTTGCGAGCGGCCCCGCCGAGGGCTCGGGTCCGGTCGCGGCCGCCACCGACGCACCCTTCCCGCAAGCCGAGCAACTCGCCCCGACCGGCGCAGGGACCCCGGCCGGTCAACCGGCGGCAGCGAGCGCACCGGCGCTCGCCATGGAGACACAGGCGACACCGACGACACCGACGACACCGACGACAGCCGACACCGTCGTCGTCGTCGCGGGCGACAGCCTCTGGGCCATCGCCGCGCGCCACCTGCCTCCGGAGTCGACGGACGCGCAGATCGCCGAGGCATGGCCGCAGTGGTACGACGCCAACACCGCGACGATCGGCGCGGACCCCGGCCGCATCCTGCCCGGACAGGTCCTGGCCGTGCCGACCACCGGCGCCGGGATGTCGTCGTGAGCGCGGCGGTGCTCGCCCGGTCCGGCACCGCCGCGGAGGAGGCGTTCGCGCAGGTGCGCGGCACCGCGGACCCGGTCGTGCCGCACGAGCCTCCACGTCGCCCGCAGGCCCGGCTGGTCGCCGCGCCGCCGCCGGCCACGGTCGAGGAGGCCGCCGGACCGGTGCACGCGGTCCCGTTGACCGCCGCGGCCCGGATCGCCGTCCTGCGCGCGCGAGACCGGCCACCGGTGGACGAGGCCGACGACGAGCCCGGTCCGCTCCCCGACGGCGATCCGGCCGTCGTCGCCCGCACCATCGCGCTCGCCGCGCTCGAGGTCCTCGCCGGCCGGCGGTCGGCCGCCCAGCTCGCCCGCTGGCTCACGCCCGGCGTCTACGACTCGCTACAGGTCCGCGCCGGCCTGACGCAGCGGGTGCTCGGCGATGCCCGGAACGGGCGGCCGCCGGTCATCCGCCGGGCGCGCGCGTGCCGCGTCGGGACGCACGCGTTGGAGGCCAGCGTGATCGCCGACGACGGCGCTCGTGTCCGGGCCGTCGCGATCCGGCTGGAGGGTCACCGGGGCGCCTGGCGCGCCACCGCGCTCGAGATCGGCTGACCCCGGACGCACGGAAGCCCGCCCCGAGGTGGTCGGGGCGGGCCTCCGTCGTGCTCGTCAGCGCTTGCGCTGCTGCTTGGCCGCCTTACGACGCGCCTCGCGGTTGGCCGTGCCGTCCTCGCCGGCCGCGACTGCCGGACGCGCACCCGCGCTGCGGCCCCCCGCGTCACCGCGGGTGACCACGCCACCGTCACCGTCCACCGACGGGGCCGTGTACTGCAGCGGTGCGCGCTCGGCCGGCCCGTCGATGCCCTTGGCGACGAGCTTGCCCGGGGTCGGGCCGTCGGACACCGAGCGCGTGGCCGCCTGCGCACCGGCGCTGGCCGCTGCCGCGACCGCGGAGTCGGCCGTCACGGCGGGTGCCTCCGGCTGCGCCACCTGGACCTCCAGGTTGTACAGGAAGCCGACCGTCTCCTCCTTGATGGCGTCGGTCATCGCGTTGAACAGCTGGTAGCCCTCGCGCTGGTACTCGACCAGCGGGTCGCGCTGAGCCATCGCCCGCAGGCCGATGCCCTCCTTGAGGTAGTCCATCTCGTAGAGGTGCTCGCGCCACTTGCGGTCGAGCACCGAGAGGGTCACGCGCCGCTCCAGCTGGCGCATGTTCTCCGAACCGATCTCCTCCTCGCGCGCGGCGTACGCGTGCTCGGCGTCGGAGAGGATCTCGCGCTCGATGAGCTCCGCCGACAGGCGCGTGGCCCCGCCGGCCTGCTCGACGACCTCGTCGGGCGTGATCGACACCGGGTAGACGGCCTTGAGCGCCGTCCACAGCGCGTCGAGGTCCCAGTCCTCCGGACGCCCCTCGGCGGCGGCGCCCGTGATGTACGCCGTGAGCACGTCGGAGCGGAAGTGCTTGACCTGCTCGTGCAGGTCCTCGCCCTCCAGCACCCGGCGGCGCTGCTCGTAGATCACGACGCGCTGGCGGGACATCACGTCGTCGTACTTGAGGACGTTCTTGCGGATCTCGAAGTTGCGCGCCTCGACCTGCGACTGCGCCGACTGGATGCCGCGCGTGACGATCTTCGACTCGAGCGGCATGTCCTCCGGGAAGCCCGCGCGCGTCATCATCGACTCGGCCAGGCTCGAGTTGAACAGGCGCATCAGGTCGTCCTGCATCGACAGGTAGAACCGCGACTCGCCCGGGTCACCCTGTCGGCCGGATCGACCACGCAGCTGGTTGTCGATGCGGCGCGACTCGTGCCGCTCGGTGCCGAGGACGTACAGGCCGCCCAGCTCGACGACCTCGTCGTGCTCGGCCGCGACCGACTCCTTGGCCTTCTCGAGCGCGAGCGGCCAGGCCGCCTCGTACTCCTCCGCGTTCTCGGCGGGGTCCAGGCCGCGAGCGGCGAGGTCCTCGACGGCCATGAACTCCGCGTTGCCGCCGAGCATGATGTCGGTGCCGCGGCCGGCCATGTTCGTCGCGACCGTGACGGCGCCCTTGCGGCCCGCCTGGGCGACGATCGAGGCCTCGCGGGCGTGCTGCTTGGCGTTGAGGACCTCGTGCGGGACGCCCTGCTTCTTCAGCTTGGAGGAGAGCAGCTCGCTCTTCTCGACGCTGGTGGTGCCCACGAGCACCGGCTGGCCCTGCGCGTGCCGCTCGACGATGTCCGCGACGACGGCGTCGAACTTGCCGTCCTCGCTCTTGTAGACGAAGTCGCGCTGGTCGATGCGCTGCATGTTGCGGTTGGTGGGGATGGGCACGACGCCCAGGTTGTACGTGCCCTGGAACTCGGCGGCCTCGGTCTCGGCCGTACCGGTCATGCCGGAGAGCTTGCCGTAGAGGCGGAAGTAGTTCTGCAGCGTGATCGTGGCGAGGGTCTGGTTCTCGGCCTTGATCGCCACGCCCTCCTTGGCCTCGATCGCCTGGTGCATGCCCTCGTTGTAGCGACGCCCCGGCAGGATGCGGCCCGTGTGCTCGTCGACGATGAGCACCTCGCCGTTCATCACGACGTAGTCCTTGTCGCGCTTGAACAGCTCCTGCGCCTTGATGGCGTTGTTGAGGAACCCGATGAGGGGCGTGTTGAGGGACTCGTAGAGGTTCTCGATGCCGAGGTAGTCCTCGACGCGCTCGATGCCCGGCTCGAGGACGCCGACCGTGCGCTTCTTCTCGTCGACCTCGTAGTCGCGCTCGGCCTGCAGCCGCCGGACGACCTTGGCGAACTCGGCGTACCAGCGGTTGGTGTCGCCCGACGCGGGGCCCGAGATGATCAGCGGGGTGCGTGCCTCGTCGATGAGGATCGAGTCCACCTCGTCGACGATGGCGAAGTTGTGGCCGCGCTGCACCAGCTCGTCCGTGCTCCACGCCATGTTGTCGCGCAGGTAGTCGAAGCCGAACTCGTTGTTGGTGCCGTACGTGATGTCGCAGGCGTACTGCCGCCGACGCTCGGCCGGGTCCTGGGAGGAGAGGATCACGCCGCTGGTCAGGCCGAGGAAGCGGTAGACGCGCCCCATCAGCTCCGCCTGGTAGCTGGCCAGGTAGTCGTTGACGGTGACGACGTGCACGCCGTCGCCCGACAGCGCGTTGAGGTAGGCCGGGGCGGTGGCGACGAGGGTCTTGCCCTCACCGGTCTTCATCTCGGCGATGTTGCCCAGGTGCAGCGCCGCGCCGCCCATGAGCTGGACGTCGAAGTGTCGCTGGCCGAGGGTGCGACGGGAGGCCTCACGCACGGTGGCGAACGCCTCCGCGAGGATGTCGTCGAGCTTCTCGCCGTCGGCGAGGCGGGCCCGGAAGCGGTCCGTCTCCTCGCGCAGCTCGGCGTCCGACAGCGCGACGAAGCTGTCCTCCAGGGCGTTGACCTGCTGGGCGATGCCCGACAGCTTCTTGACGATCCGGCCTTCACCGAGGCGCAGGACCTTCTCGAGGATCGCTGGCACGCACTACTCCCGACGTGTTCGCACTCCGGGCGCGCGCGGCGTCGGAGCGGCTGAGGTGACCGGCCGCACGGCCGGGCGCGTCCATCGTAGGCGAGCCTGCACGGCGTGGGCGAAGAACGACCACCGCGGCGCCGAGCAGGACCGCCCCGACGACGCCGGTCACCCCCAGCCGCTCGCCCCGCAGGATCACGGCGCCGACCGTGGCGGTCAGCGGTTCGAGCAGGGCGAGGAGCGCCGCAGTCGTCGCCGGGACGTGCCGCAGCCCGGTGAAGTACGCGCTGTACGCGGCCGCGGTGGGCACGACGGCCAGGTAGGCCAGCAGCGCCCAGCCCTGCGGGTCGTCCGGCACGGTGAGCCCGGCACCGGCCACCGCGGCGACCGGCAGGAGCACGATTCCGCCGAGCGTGAACGCGGTCGCGGTGAGGGGCAGCGGACCGAGCCCGGCGACGCTGCGGCGGTTCAGCCCGGTCATCGTCGCGAAAGCCGCGGCGGCGACGAGGGCGAGCAGCGCGCCCGCCGCCGTGCCCGGCCCGGCGGCGTCCGACGGGCCGACGAGCAGCACGAGCCCGACCAGTGCGAGGCCGAGGGCCACGAGGGTGCGGGCCGACGGCAGCCGGCGGGCGGACACCGCGGTCCCCACGGCCACCAGCAGCGGCGCGGCACCGAGCGCGACGAGCGTGGCGACCGCGACGCCGGCCCGTTGCACGGCCGCGAAGTAGGCGGCCTGGTACACGGCGGCGAGCAGCGCCGTCTCGACCACCCGCACGACCACGGGCCGCGTCCGGGCGAGACCGCGCAGCGCCCCCGCCACCGCGAGGCCCAGCAGCAGGACTCCCCCACCGCCCAGGAGCCGGTACGAGGCCACCGTCAGCGGAGGGAGGCCGGCGACGTCGGCCAGCGCCGCGCCCGCGAGCCCGCCGGTGCCCCACAGCACGCCACCCAGCGCGACCAAGGCGAAGTCGCGCGACCGGGTCTGCGGGGTCATCCCGCCGACCGCAGCGCGTGGGTGAGGTCGGCCGCGAGGTCGCCGCGCAGGGAGCCCTCGCGGTCGCCGACGACGATGTCGCCCAGGCCGAGCCAGCCCGCGAGGTCGCGCAGCTCGGCGGCGAGCGGGTCGATCACGTCGGCGTCAGGCGTGGTGGAACCCGGCGCCCGGTGCGCCGCATGCACGCGCAGGATCCCGGCCTGCCGGTCGGCCTTGAGGTCCACCAGCGCCGGCAGCGACTCCCCCAGCAGGAACGGGAGCACGTAGTAGCCCCACACCCGCTGCGGCTCGGGCACGTAGATCTCGATGCGGTAGCGCAGGTCGAACAACGCCTCGACCCGGCGGCGCTCGAAGACGAGCGGGTCGAACGGGTTGAGCAGGGCGCGCCCGGCGGCCCGGCGGGGCAGGTCGGCGTCGCGATGCCGGTAGACCGGGCCCTGCTTCCAGCCGTCGACCTCGACCTGGTGCAGCACACCGTCCTCGACCAGGTCGGTGATGGCCGACGCGACCCGCGCCTCCTTGATCCGGAAGTAGTCGGCGATGCTGCGCAGCGTGCCGATGCCGTGCGCCCGGGCGCCGATCTCGATCAGGGCCCGGACCGCGTCCTCGTCGGACGGCTCGGGGCGGGCGAGGACGTCGGCCGGCAGGACGCGGGACGTCAGGTCGTACCGCCGCTCGAACGCGCCGTTGCGTCCCGCCGACGTGATCTCGCCCGTGAAGAAGAGGAACTCGAGCACGCGCTTGGCCACCGACCAGTTCCACCCCCACTCGCCCCGGGTGGTCGGGTGCTCCGCCTCGAACCCCTGCTGCACCTCGCGCGCGGTGACCGGGCCGCGGTGGTCGATGATCGCGCGGATCTCCGCGAGCACCGGCGAGTGCTTCAGCGGCACCTCGGCGATCCCGCCCCACGCCTCGTCCTGGTACGCGCGCTGCCGCCAGCCGAGCAGCCGGAAGGTCTCGGGCGGCACGAACGACGCCATGTGGGCCCACGTCTCCACCAGCCGGCGTGGCGACCGGCCCGCGGCCCGGTCCAGCAGCGCCGGGTCGTACGGACCGATCCGGGAGAACACCGGCATGAGGTGCGCGCGGGCGAGCACGTTGACCGAGTCGATCTGCAGCAGGCCCAGCCTGTCGACGACCTGCTGGAACTGACGCATCGTCGGATCGGCGCCACGCGCCGGGCGGGGCCGGTCCAGACCCTGGGCGCGCAGGGTGATGCGGCGGGCCTGCGACAGGGAGAGGCGTTCGAGCGGCACCCGCTCATCCTGCCGTGCGCCACCGACACGACGACGCCCGCCGGGTCACGAGGACCGGGCGGGCGTCGGGCGTGCGGGTGGTCAGCCGCCGACGGTCGCCGTGACGGGCGTGTCGAGCTTGATGATCCCGTAGCTCCAGCCACGGCGGCGGTACGCCACCGACGGCTGCGCGGTCTCGGCGTCGATGAACAGGAAGAAGTCGTGCCCCACGAGCTCCATCTCGTAGAGCGCGTCGTCGACCGTCATCGGCTGCGCCTGGTGCACCTTCTCGCGGATGATCACGGGCGAGTCGCCGAGGGTCGTCTCGACGGCCGCGTCGGGGTCCACCGGCGCGGGCTCCTCCGGCTCGGGCTCGGGCGGACGGACGTCGACGGGGGCGATAGGAGTGTGGTTGCGGTGGTCCTTGCGCCGGTCACGCGTGCGACGCAGCCGCTCGAGAAGCTTCCCGAGCGCCAGGTCCAGCGCTGCGTACCGGTCGTCTGCGCACGCTTCGGCGCGGATCACGGGCCCCCGGTCGACGACGGTGAGCTCGACGCGCTCACAGCTGCCGGACTGTCGGGGGTTCGTCTCGTGCGACACGAGGACGTCGATCCGCTGCGCGCGGGGGGCCAGCTGCTCGACTTTCGCGAGCTTCTGCTCGACGTGCGTCCGGTACTTCGGAAGCACCTCGGTGTGCCGGCCGGCAACCACGATCTCCATGTGAGCCTCCTGCGAGGTCAGGGGCGGGTCGTGCCCGCCCAGGTGACAGACGATGGGCTGCCCCAGGGGCAGTCGGGCGGCGTCACCTCCTCCCGCGGCCTACCCGGACGACCCCGTGGGGGTCGGCTCCGCGCGGCGCCGTCGGCTCAGGCCCCCACGCTAACCCCGCGGGACCCGTCGAACCACTCGCACCGCGCAGGGATCACCCTGTGGACACCGGCCGCCCGGGAGGGAGTCGTGGCGGCGCGGTCGGCCCGGGTGTCGACGCCAGCGTGACGCCCCCGACGACCCGTGCCCCGGCCCTCTCGAGCGCGGCGCGGGACGCGGCGAACGTGGCACCCGTGGTGAGGACGTCGTCGACGAGCAGCACCACTGACCCGTGCGCGCGCGGTGCTCGTGAGGGCGGCACCCGGACCTGCCCGGCGAGGTTCCGGGCCCGCGCCCGCGCGCCGAGACCGACCTGGTCCCGACCGCCGTCGCGCACGAGGACCGGTGCCGACTGCGCCGGCAGACCGGCGTCGCACAGGCCGCGGGCCACGGCAGCCGCGAGCGCGCCGGCCAGGTCGGCACCCCGGCGACGGCGGGTCGCGGCGGTCGACGGCGCGGGGACGACCAGCAGCGGACGGTCGCGCAGCTGCGGCGCGATCCGGTGCGCGGCGACCTCGGAGGCGAGCGCGAACGGGCGTGTCAGGTCGAGACGCCCGCGGTCCTTCCACGCGACGATGCCGCGCCGGACGTCGCCGGTGCAGTCCGCCAGGGTCCACACCGGCGGCGGCGACCCGTCCAGCCGGTCGAGCCGGGGGGCGCGGTCCTCGCACCGCCACGGACGCCCCGACAGCCGCGCCGCGCAGGTCGGGCACCAGGCGACGTCGTCGGCCCCGCAGCCACCGCACGCGACGGGCAGCAGCAGTCCCAGGAGCTCTCGGGCGAACGACATGGGCCCGAGGCTGCCCGGTCCCGCGCGCGGACGCGGACGGGCCAGTGGAGCCCCGGGGCTGTGGGTGGCCGAGTCAGCCGGGGAACGACGGGTCGGACGCCCCCGCGACCCCCTTGACCTGCGCCCACGTGGAGCCGACGAACCTGCGCAGCTCGCCGTCCGTCGTCGTGACGTAGATGACCGAACCCCCGGCCTCCGCCGCCAGCTTGGCCACCTCGGGCAGCGCCCTCGTGGGGCCGGCGACCGGGACCAGGTGGACGGCCGGGTTGCCGGTCGAGCGCCCGATGACCGCGAGCGTGGACTCGTCGGACCAGACGACCGACGTGGCGTCCACGAGCGAGGCACCCGCGCGGACCGGGATGCCCAGCTGCTGCGGCGTGCCCGACTCGTCCCGGGTGATCGCCGCGACATCGATGTTCACGCCGTCGGCACCGGCGGACACGATCGCGACCCGGACCCCGTCGCGGGCGACGCGCACGGCGCGCACCGTCCGGCCGTCGAGCCACTCCGCACTGACGTGCACGGGGTCGCCGTCGGTGGGCGCCGCGACGAGCCCGCTCGACGACTCCGCGGTCCAGGCCCAGCCGAAGCGGTCGACGGACGGTGCGACCAGTCCCGACCCGGTGAACAGGTCACGCGCGGGCGCCGAGCCGGTCGGCACGGTGCTCAGCGTGGTCGTCCCCGAGAGCATCACGCGGACCGAGGCGTCCTCGTTCCGCGCGGGGCTGCGCGCGTCGAGGCCGGCGAGCGACTCGAGGCCGGGCACCGCGGTGACCTCGCCGTCGACCAGCGCGACGATCCGGTCGCCCTGGAGGAGCTCCAGGTTGCTGGGCGGCGGGTTGCCCCGCTCCAGCGTCGTCGGACCCGGCTCCAGGATGACGCCGCCCGCGTCCACCTGGACCGAGCCGATGCCGGGCACCGGGCGCAGGCTCGCGTCGATCTGCTGGAGCAGGAGGTCGCGGTCGGCGCGGGTGACCGCCAGCGCCGGGGCGAGGCTGACGTGGGCCACGCCGTCCTCGTCGACGGTCACGGACTGCGGGTTCAGCTCCACGCCGTCCGGCACCGCGGTGCTGACCGCGTCCTGCAGCCACGGCGACGGGCCGCCGAGCAGCTCCGTCATGATCGACGTCGGCAGGTTCTTCGCCGGGAACCACCGCGACTCCGGCACCAGGAACGTGTCGTCCGGGGACAGGAAGTAGAGCGACGCCGGCCGGTAGTTCCTGGTGAAGTCCTCCTGCTGCAGGATCAGCCCGTCGGCCAGCTTGCCGATCCGCCACTGGTCGTCGTCGTCCTGGACCATGTTGAACGTGACCGACTCGCTGCCCTCCGGCGCCGCCTCGGCGTAGCGGCCACCCTCGTCCACGCGTGCCTTCACCGGGACGTCGATGGTGACCTCGGTGTCGGTGGTCGACGGCTCGTACTCGAGCGGACCGGAGACCGCGACGGTCGCGAGGGGCTGCCAGGTGGCCTTCGCCTCGCCCGCGAGGTACTCCCGCGCGGTCACGAACTGGTCGCTGAACCCGGCGGCGCCGGCCGCGAGGAAGCCGTCGACGATCTCCGTCGGGCTGGCTCCCGGCTGCGGCCCGGGGGCCAGCACGTCGATGTCGGTCGGCTCGCTGACCTCGGCGTTCCCCTCCTGGACCGGTCCCGAGGTCGGGATCGCCGAGCACGCCGCCAGCACGGCCACGGTCAGGGCGGCCATCGCCGTCCGGCGGAGCCCGCGCGCGCTCATCGGACCCCCTGCCGGTCGACCGCGCCGTGCTCGTCGGACGTCATGTCCGGCAGGGCCGCGGGATCGGTGTTCGGCCGGACCACGGGGATGCGCAGGGCGCCGGTGATCGGTGACTCGTCGGGGGCCAGCGGCAGGGGCGACCCGGTGAGCCGGATGCCCGCGCGGCGCGGCAGCGTGAGCCGGAAGCTCGCGCCCCGCCCGGGACGGCCCCACGCCTCGAGCCAGCCGCCGTGCAGGTGCGCGTCCTCCAGCGAGATCGCCAGCCCGAGCCCGGTGCCGCCCGTCGTGCGGGCTCGCGCGGGGTCGGCGCGCCAGAACCGGTCGAACACGTGGGCCGCCTCGTCGGGGGTCATGCCGACGCCGCGGTCGCGGACCGTGACCGCCACGGCGTGCGCGTCGGCACCCACCGTCACCTCGACCGTGCTGCCCTCCGCGTGCTCGACGGCGTTCACCAGCAGGTTGCGCAGGATGCGCTCGACCCGGCGGGGGTCGATGTCCGCGACGCAGCGCTCCTCGGGCACGACGACGTGCAGCCACGCGCCTCGCCGCTCGGCCAGCGGGGAGGCGTGGTCGACGGCCTGGATGACGACGTCGTTCACGTCCCGGCCCTCGGCGTCGAGCACGGCCGCTCCGGCGTCGAACCGGCTGATCTCGAGCAGGTCCGCCAGCAGGTCCTCGAACCGGTCGAGCTGGGTCTGCAGCAGCTCCGCGGAGCGCTTGGCCGCGGGGTCGAAGTCGTCGCGGGAGGCGTGGATGACCTCGCCGGCCATGCGGATGGTGGTCAGCGGGGTGCGCAGCTCGTGCGAGACGTCGGAGACGAACCGACGCTGGAGGGTCGACAGCTCCTCCATGCGATGGATCTGGTCCTGGAGGCTGTCCGCCATCTCGTTGAACGAGCGGGCCAGCGTCGCCATCTCGTCCTCGCCCTTCTCGGGCATCCGCTCGGACAGGTGCCCGTCGGCGAGCCGCTCGGCCACCTCCGCCGCGCGCCGGACGGGACGCACGGTCTGCCGCGTGACCAGCCACGTCATGCTGCCGAGCAGCACGACGAGGGCGGCCGCAGCGAGCGCGAGGGTGCGCTGGAGGAAGTCGAGCCGGTCCTGCTCGGACTGCAGGCTGTAGAGGAAGAACAGCTGGTAGGTGCCCTCGACCGGCACGGTCACGTCCTGGCCGACGATCACGCCGGGCGACACCCCGCCGCTCTCCTGCTCGATGGCCACGGACTGCCAGTGCTGGCCGCCGCCGGCCGTCGCGAGCCGCAGCTCGGGGCTCACCAGGGAGAGCAGCGAGCGGTCCGAGGCCGCACCCGTGACCGTCACGCCGCCGCCCTTCTGGCCGGGAGCACGCAGCAGGAAGACCTCGCGCCGGTCGGAACCACCGGTGCGCTGGGCGAGCGCCACGTCCCGCAGGAGCCGCTGCACGTCGGTGCCCGCGGTCGCCGTCGACGCGTCGAGGGTCGCCTGCGCCTGCTGGGTCGACCGGGCGCTCTCCTGGAGCACCTGCTCGAGCCGCGCGTTGAACAGCCCGTCCGCCATCCGGGCGCTGACGTAGGCGCCGACGAGGGTGAGCGCGACCAGGCCGATGGCCATGGTCGACGTGATGACGCGGACCTGCAGCGACGACCGCCACGCCCGTGCCCACGAGCGGACCCGGCGCCGCGAGCGTGCCCTGACCAGCCGCCAGGCCCCGCTCACCCGCACGAGCCTGCTCCAGACCACCTCACGTCGAGGCCACGCCCGCCTTGTAGCCGACGCCGCGGACCGTCACGACGATCTCGGGCTGCTCCGGGTCGTTCTCGATCTTGGAGCGCAGACGCTGCACGTGCACGTTCACCAGGCGGGTGTCGGCCGCGTGCCGGTAGCCCCACACCTTCTCCAGCAGGACCTCACGGGTGAACACCTGCCACGGCTTGCGGGCGAGGGCCACCAACAGGTCGAACTCGAGCGGCGTGAGCGAGACCGGTCGGCCCGCGCGGGCGACCCGGTGGCCGGGCACGTCGATGGTCACGTCGCCGATGGTCAGGTGCTCCGGGGCCGGCTCGTCGCTGCGGCGCAGCCGGGCGCGCACGCGGGCCACGAGCTCCTTGGGCTTGAACGGCTTGGAGATGTAGTCGTCGGCGCCCGACTCGAGGCCCAGCACGACGTCGACCGTGTCGCTCTTGGCCGTGAGCATGACGATGGGCACGCCCGACTCGGCGCGGATCTGCCGACAGACCTCGTTGCCGTCCTTGCCGGGCAGCATGA
The DNA here is from genome assembly GCF_056403775.1 of Cellulomonas sp. P2_F12. Taxonomy (NCBI): domain Bacteria; kingdom Bacillati; phylum Actinomycetota; class Actinomycetes; order Micrococcales; family Cellulomonadaceae; genus Cellulomonas; species Cellulomonas sp. P2_F12. The sequence goes on from NZ_JBFUEV010000011.1 coordinate 68,919, forward strand.
GGTCGAGCAGGACGAGATCCGGCTGCGTGGCGCGGAACACCCCGATCGCCTCGTCACCGTCCTCGCAGAACACCGGGTCGAAACCCTCCGAGCGCAGCACGATGCCGATCATCTCGGCCAGCGCGGTGTCGTCGTCGACCACCAGCACGCGTCCCTTCATGGCGGCATTCTCGCACCGTGAACGCCCGGACCCGGGCCACACGCCCGTCCGACGTGATTCGGGGCCGACACATCACCCGGACGCGCGTCGGCGGCCACGGCCGTCGTGGCACGATGATTCCTCCGCGGGGGCCACGTGACGGCGCCCGGACCACCGGGTCGACCACAGCCGAGGGAGCCGCGCTCGCATGACGAGCCCGCACGACGACGTGCCGCAGACGCCGACGTGGGCCGCGCCCGCGGGAGCGGGTACGCCACCGCCGGCGCCGCCCGGAGCACCCGTCCCTCCCCCGCCGCCTGGGTGGGGCGCGCCGCAGCCTCCGGGTGCGTGGGGTCCCGCCTCGCCGCCGCCCCCCGGGGTCGCGTGGCGGCCGCCCGCCCTGCAGCCCGGGATCATCCCGCTGCGACCGCTCGGCATGGGCGAGATCTACGACGGCGCCTTCCGGGCGGTCCGCGCGAACCCGCGCGTCATGTTCGGGCTCGCCGCTCTCGTGGTGACGCTCGCCGTCGTGCTCCAGTCGGTCATCGTCTGGTACGTCCGCGGGGTGCTGTCGGCGCAGATGGCGGACCTGGTCTCCGAGATCGACCCGTCCGGGCAGATGGAGCTGGGCGACGCCCTCGGCGCGTCCGTCGGCTCCCTGATCGCGGCGCCGTTCACGTCGATCGCGACGACCGTGCTCACAGGCCTGCTCATCGTGTCCGTCAGCCGGTCCGTGCTCGGGCAGGTCGCCAGCGTCGGCGAGGTGCTGCGGTCGTGGCGCGTCTGGCTCGTCGTCGGCTTCACTTTCCTCACGTCGATCGTCTCGATCGTCGCGGCCGCCGTCGTCGTCGGCAGCGTCACGCTCCTCGCCGTGAACAACCAGGTGGCGCTGGCCGTGCTGGTGGCGCTGGCCGGTGGCCTGGTGCTGTTCGTCGCGGCGATCTGGGTGATCACCCGCACGCTGCTGGTCCCGCCCGCGCTGATGCTCGAGGGCAAGCGCTTCTGGCCGACCGTCGCCCGCGCGTGGCGGCTCACGCGCGGGAGCTTCTGGCGCCTCTTCGGGATCTACCTGCTCACGGCGATCCTCGCCGGGATCATCTCGTTCATCATCACGGTCCCGGCCGGCGAGGTCGCGGCGTTGGTGCTGCGGGACCCAGCGGGGACGTCGTTCCTGTCGATCGTGGTGACCGGCGTCGCCAACATCATCGCGTCCACGCTGTCCACGACGTTCCTGTCGGCCGTCGTCGCGCTGCTCTACATCGACGTGCGGATGCGCCGTGAGGGCCTCGACGTCGAGCTGGCCCGGGCCGCGGAGACCACCGCGTGAACCTCGCGGCCCGGGTGCCGGCCGGCGTGCCGGTCGACCCGGACGCCGCGACCGCGCGCCGCTGGGCCCGCGAGGAGCTGGCCGACCCCGTCTACCACCAGCAGGGCTCGCTGCTGCGCCGGCTGCTGACCTGGCTGTCCGAGCAGCTCTCGAGCCTGCGCACGCCCGCGGCGATCGACCCGTGGGCCGTGCTCGTCGTCGTCGCGATCGTGGTGGGGGTCGTCGTCGTCGCGTTCCTCGTCGCCGGGCCCGTGCGGCGCGCCGGCCGGGTGACCTCGGAGCGCCGGGTCCTCGACGCCGACGACGACCGGACCGCCGAGCAGATCCGCGCGGCCGCCGACGCCGCCGCCGCGCGCGCCGACTGGTCCCTCGCCGTTCTCGAGCGGTACCGGGCGATCGTCCGGGGCCTCGAGGAGCGCACGATCCTGGACGAGCGGGCGGCGCGGACCGCCCACGAGGCGGCGCTGACCGCGGCCGCCCGGCTGCCGGACCTCGGCGCCGACCTGGTCGCCGCGGGGCGCACGTTCGACGACGTGGCCTTCGGCGACGTGCACGGGACCGCCGACGACGACGCCCGGCTGCGCGGGCTCGACGCCCGCGTGCGCGGCACCCGCCCGGCAGCCTCGAGCGCCCCGACCGACCTCGCGGCGGCCCCCCGATGAGCGCGGCGACGGACGTCGTCGTCGGCGACGGAACCACCACGCGCAGCAGGTCCTCGCGGCGCTGGCGCAAGGCCCGCTGGCCGCTGGGCCTGCTCGGGCTCGCCGTCGTCGCGGCCATCCTGTCCGCGCTGCCCGAGCCGCAGACCTCGACCCTCACGCTCGCCCCCGACAACCCCGCACCCGCCGGCGCCCGCGCGGCCGCGCAGATCCTCGGGCGGCAGGGCGTGGACGTCCGGTACGTGCGGCACCTCGCCGACGTGCGCGCGCTCGCCGGCCCGGGCACGACGGTCCTCGTCGTCGGCGACTACCTGCTCGACGACGACCAGATCGACGCGATCGGCGCCACGGGCGCGGACCTCGTGGTCGTCGACGGAGGGTGGGCGCTGCAGCGGCTCACCGACGCGCTCTCCCCGCAGGGCGGCCTCTCGAGCACCCCCGAGGTGCGCTCGGCCGAGTGCGACGACCCCGACGCGGTCGCCGCGGGCACGATCACCGCCACGGGCTCGGTCGTGGCCACGGGTCCCGACGCGGTCGTGTGCTTCCCGTCCCCCGGCGCCGGCACCGACGGCGGCGGGGCGTACGCGGTGGTCGAGGACGCCGACGGCCGCCGGATCGCGGCCCTCACCGACTACGCGCCGCTCACCAACGAGCACCTCGCGGAGCAGGGCAACGCCGCGCTGGTGCTGCGCGCCCTCGGCCGCCACGAGCGCCTCGTCTGGTTCATCCCGTCGCTCGACGACACCGCCTCCGCGGACGACGGCGCCACCGGAATTGACACGGCCCCGCTGGTGCCGCCCGTGGTCCCGATCCTGGCGCTGCAGCTCCTGCTCGTCGTCGTCGTGACCGCCCTGTGGCGCGGCCGCCGCCTCGGCCGGCTGGTCACCGAGCCGATGCCCGTCGTCGTGCGGGCCGGCGAGACCACCCGCGGACGCGGCCGGCTCTACCGCCGCGGACGCTCCTACGGCCACGCGGCGGCCGCCCTGCGTGCCGGTGCTGCCTCCCGCAGCGCCGCCCGGCTCGGCCTCCCGCGCTCGGCGCCGGCACCCCTGGTCGTCGACGCCGTCGCGCGTGCGACGTCCCGGCGGCCGTCGGACGTCGAGGCCCTGCTCTACGGACCACCACCCACCGACGACCGGGGGCTGGCCCAGCTGGCCCGCGACCTGGACCATCTCGAGAGCGAGGTTCACCGAACGTGAGCGACGACAGCCCCCAGTGGACGACGACGGCGACCCCGCCGGCGACGGAGCCCTCGCACGAGCTGCGGATGGCCCTCGGCGCCGTGCGCGCCGAGGTGGCCAAGGCCGTGGTCGGCCAGGACGCCGCCGTGAGCGGCCTGGTCATCGCGCTGCTGTGCCGCGGGCACGTGCTGCTCGAGGGCGTGCCCGGCGTGGCCAAGACACTGCTGGTCCGCGCCCTGTCCGCGGCCCTGGACCTGCAGACCAAGCGCGTGCAGTTCACGCCGGACCTCATGCCCGGCGACGTGACCGGCTCGCTGGTGTACGACGCGCGCACCGCCGAGTTCTCGTTCCGCGAGGGCCCGGTCTTCACCAACCTGCTGCTCGCCGACGAGATCAACCGGACCCCTCCCAAGACCCAGGCCTCGCTCCTGGAGGCGATGGAGGAGCGGCAGGTCTCCGTCGACGGCACGCCCCGCCCGCTGCCCGACCCGTTCCTGGTCATCGCGACGCAGAACCCGGTCGAGTACGAGGGCACGTACACGCTCCCCGAGGCCCAGCTCGACCGGTTCCTGCTCAAGCTCGTGCTGCCGCTGCCCGAGCGCGACGAGGAGATCGAGGTGCTGGCCCGGCACGCCGCGGGCTTCGACCCGCGCGACCTCGCCGGCGCCGGGCTGCGGCCCGTGGCGAACGCGGAGATGCTGGCGCGCGCCCGGGCCGAGGTCGCCCGCGTCCAGGTCGCGCCCGAGGTGCTCGGGTACGCGGTCGACGTCTGCCGGGCCACCCGGCGGTCGCCGTCGCTGTCCCTGGGTGTCTCCCCGCGTGGCGCCACCGCGCTGCTGGCGACGTCGCGCGCGTGGGCCTGGCTCTCGGGCCGCAGCTACGTCACGCCCGACGACGTCAAGGCGCTGGCCCACCCGACGCTGCGCCACCGCGTCCAGCTCCGGGCCGAGGCCGAGCTCGAGGGCGTCAGCACGGAGAGCGTGCTCGACACCGTGCTCGCGTCCGTACCCGTCCCCCGCTGACATGGCGGTCACGTGGCGCGCGGTCGTCCTCGCCGCGCTCGGCCTGCCGGTGGTGCTCGTCGTGCCCGCCACCGGGACCGTGCTGCTGTGGACGCTGCTCGTCGTGGTCGCCTGCGCGATCGACGTGGCGCTCGCCGCGTCGCCCCGGCAGGTCGGCGTGCGGCGGGAGGTGCCGGCGTCCGTCCGGCTCACGGAGCCCGCGACCTCCACGCTCACGCTGTCCCACCTGGGCCGACGACGCCTGCGGGGGCTCGTGCGCGACGCGTGGCCGCCGTCGGCGGGGGCGCGGGTCGACCGGCACAAGCTGGACGTGGCGCCCGGTGAGGGGACGCGGGTGCGCACCGTGCTGCTGCCGACCCGCCGCGGGGACACCCACGCCGACCGCGTGACCGTCCGGACCGCGGGACCGCTGGGCCTCGCGGGTCGACAGGCCTCCCTGACCGTGCCCGGGCGCCTGCGCGTGCTCCCGGAGTTCGCGTCGCGACGGCACCTGCCCAGCCGGCTGGCCCGGCTCAAGGAGCTCGACGGCCGGGCGGCCGTGCAGGTGCGCGGCCCCGGCACCGAGTTCGACTCCCTGCGCGAGTACGTCATCGGCGACGACGTGCGCTCGATCGACTGGCGGGCGACGGCCCGGCGCTCGGACGTCGTCGTGCGGACCTGGCGCCCGGAGCGTGACCGGCGGGTGCTCATCGTGCTCGACACCGGGCGGACGTCGGCGGTGCGGGTGCTGGACGCCCCCCGGATGGACGCGTCGATCGAGGCGGCGCTGCTGCTCGCCGCGCTGGCCACGAAGGCCGGCGACCGGGTCGAGCTCATCCTGTTCGACCGGCGCGTCCGCGGGCGGGTGGCCGGTGCCACCGGTCCGCGGGTGATGGCCGCGTTCGCCGACACGCTCGCGCTCGCCGAGCCGGTCCTGGTCGAGACGGACTGGCCCGGCGTGGTCGCCCAGGTGCGCGACCGGCTCAGCCAGCGCGCGCTCGTCGTCCTGCTCACCGCCCTCGACCCGGCCGCGGTCGAGCAGGGGCTGCTCGGCGTCGTCGGCCAGCTCACCGAGCGGCACCAGGTGGTCCTCGCGTCGGTGGCGGACCCGGAGGTGGACGCGCTGCGCACCGGCCGGGACGGCGCCGCGGCCGTGTTCGACGCCGCCGCCGCCGAGCGCGTGGGGCTGGAGCGGGCCGCGGTGACCCAGCGGCTGCGGCAGCGGGGCGCGGAGGTCCTCGACGCGCTGCCCGACGACCTGGCCCCCCGGCTCGCCGACACGTACCTCGCCCTCAAGGCCGCGGGGCGGCTGTGACCGAGCTGCTCACCCGCGCCCACCTCAACCGCGCCCTGCTGGCGCGGCAGCACCTCCTCGCGCGCCGCGACGGCCCCGCGATCGACGTGATCGACCACCTGGTCGGGCTGCAGGCCCAGAACGCGTGGTCGCCGTACGTCGGGCTGTGGAGCCGGGTCGCCGGGTTCCGGACCGAGGAGCTTGGCGACGCGTTCTGGGACCGGACCGTCGCCCGGATCGCGGTGATGCGCGGCACCATCCACCTGGTCACCGCCCCCGACGCGCTGCTGCTGCCCGGGTTGATCGCGCCCCTGTACGCCAAGGACCTGCTGGTCAACGTCGCGCACGCTGCCGGGCTGCGCACCCTGGACGTCCCCGCGCTGACCGCCGCCGCGCGCGAGCTCGTCGAGGCCGAGCCCCGCGCGACCACGGAGCTCGGGCGGCTGCTCGCGGAGCGCTGGCCTGACGTCGGCCCGAGCACGCTGGCCTACGGCGCGCGCGGCACCCTCCCGATGGTCCAGGTGCCCCCGCGGGGCGTCTGGGGCCGGTCCGGCGCGACGACGTGGACGACCGCCTGGGCCTGGTTCGGGCCCGAGCTCACGGCCGCGGCGCCCGACCTGTCCGACCCGTCCGTGCTCGCCGCCGAGCAGGAGCGGCTGGTGCGGCGCTACCTGGCCGCGTTCGGACCCGCGTCGGTGGCGGACGTGCAGAGCTGGTCGGGGCTCACCGGGCTGCGCGCCGTGGTGGACCGGCTCGACCTCGTCCGGTACCGCGCGGAGCCCTCGCCGGGTGCGGTCCGCGAGCGCGAGCTGCTCGACCTGCCCGGCATGCCGCTGCCGGACCCCGACGTCCCCGCGCCGGTGCGCTTCCTGCCCGACTACGACAACGTGCTGCTGGGCCACGCCGACCGCACGCGGATCCTGTCCCCCGAGCACCGCGCGTTCCTGGCCAGCCCCAACGGCGTCGTGCCGGCGACGTTCCTGCTGGACGGGCGCATGGCGGGGACATGGCACGTGCCGCGGGACCACAAGGGTCGAGGGCCCGTCACGCTCACGGTGCGGCCGTTCGCGCCGACGACGGCCGAGCAGCGGGACGCACTGGTGGCCGAGGCGGAGGGGCTCGTCGCGCTGATGGCGGCCGAGGTCGACGACCGCCGCGTCGCCGTGGTCGAGCCCTAGCCCGCGGTCGCCAGGCTGTAGCCCCCCCGGTCGGCCTCGAGGTCGCCCGTCTCCCCCGCGCGCACCGCGCGGCGCCCGAGGACGAGCACGTAGGTCCAGAACGCCGCCAGCGCCACGATGCCGATGCTCACCTTGACCACCCACGGCAGCCCGGAGCCGGTCACGAACCCCTCGATCAGGCCGGAGACCGCGAGCACGCCGACCAGGCCGATCGCGACCGTGAACAGCGCGCGCGCCTCCTCGGCCAGGGCGCGCCCGCGCGGGCGCGGACCCGGGTCCACCCAGGTCCAGAAGATCCGCAGACCGGCAGCTCCCGCGACGAACACCGCCGTCAGCTCGAGCAGCCCGTGCGGCGCGATGAGCTGGAGGAACAGGCCCAGGCTGTCGTGCGCCGCCATCAGCCCGCCCATCGCGCCGACGCTGATCGCGTTGTTCGCCTGGAACCAGACGGGCAACACCCCGGTGATGCCGGTCCCGATGCTGACGGCGGTGAGCAGGGCGTTGTTGGTCCAGACGACGGCCGCGAAACCTGCCCCGGGGTCGTAGTACTCGGCGAAGGACTTGTCGACGTACTCCTGCTGCTGGCTCGGCGTCATCAGGGACCCGAGCACGTCCGGCTGCGTGGCCACCCAGATGCCCGACGTCACGGCGAGGAGGATGAACGCCGTGGCGACGCCGACGGTCCACCACCGGATCCGGTACAGGGCCGCCGGCAGCGAGACGACCACGAAGGCGGTGACGTCACGCCAGGCGGGCTCGTGGGTTCCGGCGACCGCGGCCCGCGCGCGCCCGACGAGCATCGACAGGCGCGTCACCATCTCCGGGTCGGGTGCGGCGGACCGGACCGCCGACAGGTCGGTGGCCACGGCCTGGTAGAGCCGCACCAGCTCGTCGGCCTCCGCACCCGTGCGGCGGCGCTGCCGCACCAGCTCGTCGAGCCGTGCCCAGTCGGCCGAGCGGGCCCGCTCGAAGGCGTCGAGATCCATGCGGCACAGCCTGCCATCTCGCTGCGCCCCGCAGCCGTTACCCTGCCCGCATGGACGGCAACATCACGGGCGAAGGTGTCGTCCTCGACTCACGACCGGCTTCCGCGGCGAGCCGGCTGCTGGCCGCCCTGCTCGACCTGCTCGTGCTCGGGTCGGTGCTCGTGGTCGTCTTCATCGCGCTCGGCGCGCTGCTGCCCAGCCCCTCCGAGGACGTCGTCCGGATCCTCGTGGTCGTGCTCTTCGCCACGGTGACGGTCGTCGTGCCGACGACCGTGGACACCCTGACCCGCGGGCGCTCGCTGGGCAAGCTCGCGCTCGGCATCCGGATCGTGCGCGACGACGGCGGGCCCATCGTGTTCCGGCAGTCGTTCGTCCGCGCGCTCGTCGGGGTGGGTGAGCTGTGGCTGACGTTCGGCAGCGTGGCGCTGATCTGCTCGATCGTGCACCCGCAGGGCAAACGGATCGGCGACATCCTCGCGGGGACGTACGCGCTGCGCGTCCGCGGCGCCGCGCGCGTCCGCACCCCCGTCGTCATGCCGCCCGCGCTCGCCGGCTGGGCGCGGTCCGCCGATCTCGCGCGCCTGCCGGACGGGCTCGCGCTGTCGGTCCGCCAGTTCCTCGGCCGGGCCACGAAGCTGCACCCGGCCTCACGCGTGCAGCTGGGCTCGCAGCTCACCGCCGAGGTGCAGCGTTACGTCAACCCGCTGCCGCCCCTGGGCACCCACCCCGAGGCGTTCCTCGCCGCGGTGCTCGCCGAGCGGCGGGACCGCGAGCTCGCAGCCCGGCTGCGCGCCGGAGCGCGGGACGCCGCGGAGTCGTCGCTGCTGCAGCGGCTCCCCCACGGCGTCCCGGACCCGGTGGACTAGGGCGTCAGTACCGGTAGTGCTCCGGCTTGTACGGGCCGGCCACGTCCACGCCCAGGTACTCGGCCTGGGTCTTGGTGAGCTCGGTGAGCCGCACGCCCAGCGCGTCCAGGTGCAGGCGCGCCACCTTCTCGTCGAGCACCTTGGGCAGGCGGTAGACCTCGCGGGCGTAGTCGCCGGGCTTGGTGAACAGCTCGATCTGGCCGATCACCTGGTTGGAGAACGAGTTGCTCATGACGAACGACGGATGCCCGGTCGCGTTGCCGAGGTTGAGCAGGCGCCCCTCGGACAGCACGATGATCGACCGCTCCGCCCCGGACGCATCGGCCGGGAACGTCCACTCGTGCACCTGCGGCTTGATCTCGGTGCGCGTGATGCCCGGGACCGCGGCCAGGCCGGCCATGTCGATCTCGTTGTCGAAGTGCCCGATGTTGCCGACGACGGCCTTGTTCTTCATGCGGGCCATCTGCGCGGCCGAGATGACGTCCTTGTTGCCGGTCGTCGTGATGAAGAAGTCCGCCGAGCCCAGCACGTCGTCGAGCAGGGCCACCTGGTACCCGTCCATCGCCGCCTGCAGCGCGCAGATCGGGTCGACCTCGGACACGATCACGCGGGCACCCTGGCCGCGGAACGCCTCGGCCGCGCCCTTGCCGACGTCGCCGTAGCCCGCGACGAACGCCACCTTGCCTCCCATCAGCACGTCGGTGGCCCGGTTGATGCCGTCGGGCAGCGAGTGCCGGATGCCGTACTTGTTGTCGAACTTCGACTTGGTCACCGAGTCGTTCACGTTGATGGCGGGGAACAGCAGCCCGCCGGCCTCCGCCAGCTGGTACAGCCGGTGCACGCCCGTGGTCGTCTCCTCGGTGACGCCCTTGATGTCCGCGGCGATCGTGGTCCACCGCTGCGCGTCGGCCGCGAGCGAGCGGCGCAGCGTGCCGAGGATGACCAGGTACTCCTCGGAGTAACCGTCCTCGCCGGGCTGCGGGTCCGCCGGCACGGCGCCCGCGGCCTCGTACTCGACGCCCTTGTGCACCAGCAGGGTCGCGTCGCCGCCGTCGTCGAGGATCATGTTCGGGCCGGTGCCGCCCGGCCACACGAGGATCTGCTCGGTGCACTCCCAGTACTCCTCGAGCGACTCGCCCTTCCACGCGAACACCGGCACGCCGGCGGGCGCGTCGACCGTGCCGCCGGGGCCGACGACGATCGCCGCGGCGGCCTCGTCCTGCGTCGAGAAGATGTTGCAGGACGCCCAGCGGACGTCCGCGCCGAGCGCGACGAGGGTCTCGATCAGCACCGCGGTCTGCACGGTCATGTGCAAGGAGCCGGCGATGCGCGCGCCGGCGAGCGGCTGCGAGGGGCCGAACTCGGCGCGCAGGGCCATGAGCCCCGGCATCTCGTGCTCGGCCAGGCGGATCTGGTGACGGCCGGCCTCGGCGAGGGACAGGTCGCGGACCTTGTACGTACCGGAAAGCTCGGAGAACGTGGACATCTCACTCCTGAGGGGTGCGCGTGCGGTGGGCAGGCGCGAGCGGACGGCGTCGAGCCCGTCGTCGTTCGCGCCGGCGCGACCCCTCTCGGTCTGCGGGCATCACCCACGCCGTCCGGGCCATGCTAGACCTGGGTCGCGCCCGCCACACCGGGTTCGGCGACCGCGCGGCGCAGGTCCGGCTCGAGGTAGATGACGGTCGCGATGGGCACCGCCGCACGCACCCGGACCTCCGCCGCGTCGATCGCGGCGGCCACGTCGGCGGCGCTCACCGCCGCCGAGACCTCGATCTTGGCGGCCACCAGCAGCTCCTCCGGACCGAGGTGGAGCGTGCGCAGGTGGATCACGGACTCGACGCCCTCGCCGACCAGCGCGGTCTCGATCGCGACGACGTCCTTGGCCGACGCCGACTCGCCGAGCAGCAGCGACTTCGTCTCCAGCGCCAGCACGATCGCGATGAGCACGAGCAGGATCCCGATGCCGGCAGTGCCCAGGGCGTCGAACTTCCCGTTGCCGGTGATCAGGGTCATCCCGACGCCGAACAGCGCCAGGACCAGGCCGATCAGCGCGCCGAAGTCCTCCAGCAGCACCACGGGCAGCTCGGGGGCCTTGGCGGTGCGGATGAACGAGACCCACGACTGGTCGCCGCGGACCTCGTTCGACTCGTGGATGGCTGTGCGGAACGAGAACCCCTCGAGCGCCAGGGCGACCACGAGGACGACGAGCGGCACCCACCACCAGCGCCCCTCGATGGGGTGCGGGTCCTGCCACTTGTGCCACGCCTCGTACAGCGCGAACAGGCCACCGAGCGAGAACAGGATGATCGACACGATGAACGCGTAGACGTACCGCTCACGGCCGTAGCCGAACGGGTGCTCCACGTCGGCGTCCCGACGCGCCCGCTTGCCACCGACCAGCAGCAGCAGCTGGTTGCCGGAGTCCGCCAGCGAGTGCACCGACTCGGCCAGCATCGAGCTCGAGAGCGTGAGCAGGTACGCGATGAACTTGGTCACCGCGATGCCGAGGTTGGCGGCCAGTGCCGCCACGATCGCCTTGTTGCCGCCGTCGTGCGCCACTCGTGCTCCTGGGATCAGATCGGGGGACGAGAGGGGGTCAGCCGCGGCCGACCGGCACGCCCTCGCCGACGAGCAGGACGGGGATGCCGTCGCGGACCGGGTACGCCAGCGGGTTCTCGGGGTCCGTGGAGACGAGCGTCGGCTCGCCGTCCGGGCCGACCCCGTCCACCAGCGTCGCGCCGGTCACCGGGCAGCGCAGGAGCTCGCGCGCCCACGGCTCCAGGGAACGACCGGAGGTCATCAGGACTCCCCGTCCTGCCGGACCAGCGCGAGCACGTCGTCGCGGACCTTCTCCATGACGTCCTCGTCGGCGGCCTCGACGTTGAGCCGCAGCAGCGGCTCCGTGTTGGACGCGCGCAGGTTGAACCACCACTGCGGCTGGCCGTCCCAGTGCGACACGGTGAGGCCGTCCATCTCGTCGACGGACACCGGACCCGCGCCCTGCTGGGTCACGTACGCCTCGATGACCCGGTCGCGCGCGGCCGCCACGTCGGCGACCCGGGAGTTGATCTCCCCGCTCGCGGAGTACGGCTGGTACTGCTCGGACAGCGCCGACAGCGGGTGCGGCTGGCCGCCGAGCGCGGCGAGCACGTGCATCGCCGCGAGCATGCCCGTGTCCGCGAAGAAGAAGTCGCGGAAGTAGTAGTGCGCGCTGTGCTCCCCGCCGAAGACCGCGTCGTTCTCGGCCATCTGCGCCTTGATGAACGAGTGCCCCACGCGCGTGCGCACCGTCGTGGCGCCCGCCGCGCTCAGCAGGTCCGGGACCACCTGCGACGTGATCAGGTTGTGGATGACGGTCGGCGTGCGGCCCGCGGCCAGCTCGCGCTGCACCTCACGCAGCCCGACCAGCGCCGTGATCGCGGACGGGCTGACGGGGTCGCCGTGCTCGTCGATGACGAAGCACCGGTCCGCGTCGCCGTCGAAGGCCAGACCCAGGTCGGCGTCGTGCTCGACGACGGCCGCCTGCAGGTCCCGCAGGTTCTCGGGCTCCAGCGGGTTGGCCTCGTGGTTGGGGAACGTGCCGTCCAGCTCGAAGTACAGGGGCACGACGTCGAGCGGCAGGCCGGGCAGACCCGCGCCCGTGCCCAGGACGGCCGGCGCGGTGAACCCGCCCATGCCGTTGCCGGCGTCGACGACGACCTTGAGCGGCCGGATCCCCGACAGGTCCACCAGCGAGCGCAGGAACGAGGCGTACTCGGCGAGCATGTCGCCGTCCTCGACCGTGCCGCGCTGTGCGGCGTCGACCTCGGGGACCGCACCGGCGAGGTAGTCACCGGCGAGCTCCCGCACCGTCGTCAGGCCGCTGTCCTGGCCCACCGGTCGCGCACCCGCCCGGCACAGCTTGATGCCGTTGTACTGCGCGGGGTTGTGGCTGGCGGTGAACATGGCGCCCGGGATGCCCAGCGCGCCCGAGGCGAAGTAGAGGCCGTCCGTCGACGCCAGGCCGATCCGCAGGACGTCGACGCCGCGCACGGCCAGGCCGTCGGCGAACGCTGCGACGAGCTCCGGGCCGGAGGGGCGCATGTCGTTGGCGATGACCACCCGCGGGCGGCCGGTGGCTTCGGGGAGGACCACGACGTCCGCGAACGCCGCGCCGATCGCACGGGCGACCGCGGGGTTCAGCTCGTCGGGGACGACACCCCGGACGTCGTAGGCCTTGATGAGGGCAGTCAGATCGACACGGTCGGCTGCAGGGGAGGTCACGCGGGTCATCGTACCCGGGGCTCCCACGCTGCCGAGGTGGGAACCGTCACACGTCAGCCGCCGACGACCTCGTCGCGGGCCAGCGGCGTGCCGTCGCCGTCGAGGGCGAACCAGTTGCGCTGCTCGCACGACGGGCACGAGACGAAGACGACCTGGCGGCCGTTGGTGAGGGCCATGCGGATGCGGGTCAGGTCCGTCTCGCCGCACTGCAGGCACGCCTCCGAGCCCGGCACGACGGGTCCGGTGGGCTGGCTGATCGACCCCAGCGGCTCCCCCGCGCGCTCGGCACGGGCGCGAGCAGCCTCCCCCTTGCGGCGGGCCACGTCAGCCCTCGCCCCGCAGCACCCGCAGGTGCCCGCGCCGCGGCGCCTCGCTGAGGGCCGCGCCGACCGCCTCGGGCAGCGCTACCTGCTCGGGCTCCGGGCGACGGCCGGCCTCGCGGACCGCGTCGGCCAGGGCGAGCAGGTCGTCCTGGCTGGGCGGGGCTGCGGCGAACTCAGGCGTGAGCCGGACGACCTCCCAGCCGCGCGGTGCGGTCAGACGCTCCGCGTGCTCCACGCACAGGTCGTACGAGTGGGGCTCGGCCTGCTGCGCGAGGGGACCGAGCACGGCGGTCGAGTCGGCGTACACATAGGTCAGGGTGGCCACAGCTGCACGGCCACACGCCGTGCGCGTGCACTGCCTCACGGATCTCACGCGCTGACCGTACCCCCGGGCGCCCACAGCCGTGCCTCCCCACGCCGTCGCTCGGGTGCGATCTACAGTGCAGTGGTGAGCTCCACGCCCCCGCCGCCCGCCCGCCGCACGCCCGGCATCGGCCGCCGCACGCTCGCGCTGCCCACCACGACGGTGGCCCCGGTCCGGCGTCGCGACCGCCGCGGGCGCGGACCCCGGGGGCCCCTGCTGCCCAGCTCCATGCCCGCCTATCGCACCCGCGCCGAGCGGTTCGACGACCTCGTCCTCGACGCGGTCGAGCGGATCGAGCGGACCTGGGCGCGCCAGCTGCAGGGCACCGAGTTCGCCGTCGAGGACGTGCCGCCGTCCAACCCGGCGCCGTGGGAGCGCGGCGGGGTGCCGCTCGGGCGCTACTTCCCCGCCGACGCCGGGCTCCCGGCGCGCATCGTCGTCTACCGCCGTCCCGTCGAGTCGCGCGCGGCCGACCCGCTCGACATGGCAGACCTGGTGCGCGACGTCGTCGTCGAGCAGGTGGCCCACATGCTCGGCCGGTCGCCCGACGACGTGGACCCGCAGTACGGGGATGCTCATTGATTCCCACTACCCTGTCCGGACGATGAGCCCCGCCAGTCCCTCCCCCTCCGTGCCCGCCGTCCGAGTCGTCTGCGTCGTCTACCACCCCGGCGACGAGCTGATGACGTTCGCGCGGACCCTGCGCGCCGCCTCCGTGCAGCCCGCCGAGCTCGTGATCGTCGACAACGGCACCGACCCCACCGTCGCCCGCCAGGTGGCCGACGAGTACGGCGCGCGACTCATCGCCTCCGGCGAGAACCTCGGGTACGGACGCGGCGCCAACCTCGGCGCGCAGGGCGCGCAGACGCCGTGGATCGTCGTCGCCAACTCCGACATCGAGTGGCAGCCCGGGTCGCTGGACCAGCTCGTCGCCGCCGCGGAGGCCCACCCGACCGCCGGGTCCGTCGGTCCCGCGCTGCTGAACACCGACGGCACCGTCTACCCCTCCGCGCGCGAGCTGCCGTCGCTGACCCAGGGCGCCGGGCACGCCGTGTTCGTGCGGCTGTGGCCCGGCAACCCGTGGACCCGCCGGTACCAGGCCCGGCAGCAGAGCACCGGAGGGCAGCGCCCGGCCGGCTGGCTGTCCGGCGCCTGCCTGCTGCTGCGCCGCGAGGCGTTCGAGGCGGTCGGCGGCTTCGACGACGGCTACTTCATGTTCTTCGAGGACGTCGACCTGGGCGAACGCCTCGGCCGGGCGGGCTGGACCAACCTCTACGTGCCGCAGGTGCAGGTCACGCACGTGGGCGGCACGTCCTGGCGGGCGAAGCCGGCGCCGATGATCTCGGCGCACCACGCCAGCGCGGCCCGGTACGTCGGACGGCGGTACCCGCACTGGTACCAGTGGCCGGTCCGGCAGGGGGCGGCCCTGGGGCTTCGGCTGCGCGAGCGCTCGGAGCTCCGCGCCGCGAGCTGACCGGGGCTTGACGGTCCCGAGGAGCGCGTCAGCGCGTCCCGAGGCGCGGGTCCTCGCGGACGGCCACGTCGGCCGTCGAGCGCGGCACGGGCACCGGGTCCAGCACGGAGACGAGCATGCCGTCGGGCCGGTCGACCTCGGACACCAGCGCCCACGCGACCGCGACGTCCGCGCCGTCGTCGGTGACGAGGTCCACCCCGACCACCCCGCCGGGCGCCGGAGCCGCGGCGGCAGGGGCTGCCGGGTCGGGCACGACGACGTCCCCGGTGCCCGCGGCGAGCTCGTCGACGCTCCAGGCGCCGGTGGTCCCCGCGCCGAGGCGCACGGTCCGCTCGACGATCACCGCACCGTCGGGGCCCAGCAGGCGCAGGGTCGCGGTCGCGTCGCGGCCGGACGTCGGGTCCGCGTGCTCCGAGACGGCGCCGATCACCAGGACCCCGCGGGTGCCGGTCGGGACGGCGACGACACCGCTGCGACCGACGGAGGTGGACGCCGCCCAGCCGCGCTCGGAGCTCGGCACGTCGTCCAGCTCGCCGACGGCACCGGGCCGGGTCACGACCGCGGAGGCCAGGACCGGCTGGTCGGCGTCGACGACCACCGTGTAGGCGCCGGCGGGGAGCCCGCCCAGCGTCACGTCGGTGACCTCTCCGGCGGCGAGCGCCACCGAGTCAGCCCCGGGGAGCTCCACCACACCGGCGGGTCCGAGCAGGGTGACGTGAGCGGTGGTGCCCCGCGTGCCGGGGGCGAGCAGCCGAAGGGCGGGCGCGGTCGCGTCGCCGACGGCCGACGCCACCACCGACACCCCGGGCACCACCTGCCGCCGCGCCGGCGCCGCGCCCGGGACGACCAGGTCGGTCCCGGCCGGGGTGAAGCCGTCGATGGCCGAGTCCTGGACGTGCACCCCGACGCGACCGCCGGTGGCGGTCACGTGCACGGCGAGGCGCCGCTGCTCGGCGGCGATCCCGCCCAGCACGACGACGCGCTCGGCCCCGGGGGCGACCAGGTACCGCTCGCCGGTCAGGTCGACCGGCCCGGACGGGCCCCAGATCTCGATGGTGACCTCGGCCGGAGTGGTGCCGGCGTTGTCCAGGACGAGCTGCGCGGTGCTGGACAGGTCGGTGGCGCCGCCGAGCAGCCAGGCGGCGGCGACGGGCTGCTGGCACGAGGCGGCTGACAGCCCGCGCAGGTCGCCCGCCGTCACCAGCCCCCCGGTGGCCGCGGCGACGCGAGCCGGGGCGGCGCCCGGCTCGGCGCGCACGATCTGCGGACCGGTCACGCCGGCGACGACGGCCGAGTCGCCGCCCGCGGTGAGCGTCGCGGTGGTGCTCGAGCGATCGAGCGGTCCGACCGTCCCGGCGGCGCTGCCGTCCGAGTCCGGCACGGAGGTCACGGCGGTGACCGTGGTGACGGGGTCGACGGGAGTCGGGTCGAACGCGGAGTCGCCGCGGCCCGTGTCGTCGGGCTGGATCAGGGGTCCCGGGCAGACCATCGTCGACGCCGAGGGTGGCACCGAGACCAGCGCGGGCGGGACGTCGGTGGCCGTGGCGCCCGGCAGCCGCGCGCCGGCGACCACGACCACGGCCGCCAGCCCCAGCACGGCCAGGCCGGACACGGCTCGGGCGGACCGGCCGAGCCAGACCTGCTTGCGCGTCGGCTCGCTCATGTCCGCACCCCCCGGCGGCGGCGCACCGGCACCGCGAGCAGCAGGGTGATCAGGGCGACCAGGCCCTGCACGGCGAGCCAGGGCGTGCGGTCCGGGCTGTCGAACCGGACCACCAGGTCGCCGCCGGCAGCGCCGACCGCGAACGTCTGCCGCCACCCGTCGTCGACCGCCCGCAGCGGAGCGCCGTCGAGCCACGCGTGCCAGTGCGGGTCGGCGCGCTCGGCCAGCACGAGCAGCCGGTCGCCCTCCCCCGCGGCGACGGGCGTGCCCACGGTGCGGTCGCTCGACGCGACCGGCGACGCCACGACCGTCGGGTCCGTGACGTCGGCGCCGGCCGGCACCAGCCGGGCCCATGCCGGCACGACGGTCGGGGCGGCCACGCCGGCACCCGGCGCCGTCGCCTGCACCCGCCAGATGGTGCCGGACGCGTTCTCCGTCACGCGCTCGAGCCCGGCGGTCGAGTCGAGCCTGCTGACCAGCTCCTCGCGCTGCGCCGCGGCCACCGCGGGCTCGACGCCGCCGAGGTCGGTGGGCAGCGGCGGGACGAGCACGTCGGCCACGGCGAGCGACGCGAGCTCCCCGGAGACGTCGCCGGTGGCCGCGGTCGCCAGGCGCGCGACGAGGGCGTCGACCTCGCTGGTCGCGGCGTCGTCGGCGGTCGGGTCCGGGGTCAGCAGGTCGCCTCCGACGGTGCGCGTCCAGGCCGCGGCGGCCTGGTCCAGCTGCTGCGGTCCGTCGCCACGCATCAGCTGCCACGTGGCGGTCGTCGTGTCGCCGGCGGGCTCCAGGCTCACCGCGAGGACCCGCGACGCGAGGTCGGAGCCCTGCGCCTGCTGGCCGACCGCCGGGACGATCACGCGGTCGACGGGGCGCAGCGAGACCGCGTCGCCGCTGCGGGCCTGCCAGGTCCACGTGCCGAGCCAGGCCACGGGGACCGCGACGGCCAGCAGCGTCACGACGGCGACCAGCGCCTGGCGCCAGCCGAACGTGTAGCGCATGAGCCGCTCACGCAGCCGGTCCGTGCCGATGACGGCCGCAGTCAGCAGCCCGGCGCCGGCGAGCGACGTCGCGGGGCCGGCCCACCCGTGCACGACCACGCCGTCGGCGACCGCGACGGGGACGGCGACGGCCACCGACGCGGCGGCCACACCGAGCGCGGCGACCACCCAGGCACCGCGCACGGCCCGCGCGACCGGCGCGCCGCGCAGCAGCGCGAGGACCGCCAGCGCCAGCACGACCGCGCCCAGCGAGAGCGGCCACGCGGCCGCGACCGCGGTCGGCAGGCCGGCGGGGACGAGCGAGGACGGGTCGGCCGGCACGCCGAGCAGCCGGCTCACGGGGTCCGAGGCCGTCGACACGGCCGGCATCCCCGGGTCGGCGAACAGGAGCCGCCAGCCCTCGAGGCCGCGGCTTCCCGCCTCGAGGAGCGTGGGCCCGAGCAGAGCGAGAGCGGGGACGGCGACCAGGAGCACCCGGCCGCGCCGGCGCGGCGCGCAGAGTGCCACGACGCACAGGGCCAGGAGCCCCGGCACGAGCAGGCTCGGCGCGCCGGCGACCACCACGGCGAACGCGATCGCGGCCGCCGCGGCCGCGGAGATGGAGCCGGTGGGGTCGGGGGCGCCGACACGCTCGGCAGGAGCCTCGTCGGCCTCCGGAGCGGGGTCGGCGTCGCCGGAGGTCCGCGGCGTGGGCACCGTCGGCGTGCCGCGGACCGGCGCGGACACCTCGCCCTCGTCGAGCACCTCGTCGTCGTCGCGCTGCGCGGTCGCGAGGCCGGAGAGCACCTGGTCGACGCGCTGCACACCCACGGCGCGCGCCAGCCCGAGCGCGACCCAGGGCAGCGCCACGTGGGCGACGACGGCGCCGAGCCGTCCGCCGCCGAGCCCGAGGAGCAGGGCCGGCGCGCCGGCCCAGACGATCGCGGCCCAGGCGCGCACGCCCACCGAGCGCGTCGCGGCGCCCGCCGCGGCCCAGGCGCCGACGCCCGCGAGCACGACCGAGCCGAGCAGGAGCAGCGCGACAGCGCCGGACGCGGACCCCCCGACCAGGATCGTCGGGACGGCGAGCGCGCTGAGCAGGGCGTCCGCGGGACCGGGACCGCCGAGGCCGTCGGCGACCCAGCCGGACGTCGCGGCCGCCCAGAGGTCGCCCAGCCGGGCGGAGACCGGCAGCAGGGCCTCGCCGACGAGCCGCGCGCCACCGAGGACCGGCGCCACGAGCGGCCCCAGGGCGACCGCGGCCAGCACGACGAGCACGCCGACGACGAGCGCGAGGGTGGCCCGGCGGCGCGTGGCCAGACCGGCCAGCTCCCGCAGCTCGAGCTCGCTGGGCGCCTGGACCACCCGGCGCGCCTCGGCCCGCGCCAGACGACGGTCCCGGGCCTGCGACCAG
This sequence comes from Cellulomonas sp. P2_F12, assembly GCF_056403775.1. Classification (NCBI taxonomy): domain Bacteria; kingdom Bacillati; phylum Actinomycetota; class Actinomycetes; order Micrococcales; family Cellulomonadaceae; genus Cellulomonas; species Cellulomonas sp. P2_F12. The sequence continues at coordinate 88,028 of NZ_JBFUEV010000011.1, forward strand.
ACGTCGCGCCAGCCGGCCTGCAGGGGCCGCAGCGCACGGCGGGGCAGGCGGCGGCTGCGGGTGGCACCGAGGCGGGCGCGCAGGATGCCGTCGGGCCGCGCGAGTGCGACGAGCGCCGCCCGCACCTCGTCGACGGCCAGCCCGGGCTGCTTGACGGCGAGCTGGACGAACCCGCGGACCACGGCCCCGAGCAGGGCCAGGACGGCGACCACCGGCACCAGCACGACCGGCGCGGACACCAGCCGGGTGTGCACGAGCGCGCGCCGACGGGCCGCGAACGACCGGCGCGGGTCGGCGCGGTCGTCCTCGCCGTCGCCGTCGCGGTCGACCGGGTCGCTCTCGAGCGCGACGGAGCGCAGCCCGAGGTACCCCGCCTGCGCGTGCCGGACCACGGCCGACGGGACGACGATCACCCGGTGGCCGGCCAGCCGCGCGCGGCGGGACAGGTCGAAGCCGTCGCCGAAGGGCCCGAGCAGCGGGTCCGTGCCGCCCAGCTCGTCCCAGACGTCGCGCCGCACGAGGGCACCGGCGATCCCGACGCCGAGCACGTCCTCGCGGCCGTCGTGCTGGCCCTGGTCGAGCTCGCCCGGCTCGACGTCGGTCATCCGCCGGCCGGACCGGGACGTGCGGACGCCGACCTCGAGCAGGCGCTCCGGATCGGTCCAGGTGCGCTGCTTGACGCCCGCGACGCCGACGGACCGGGCGTGGCCGACCGCACGGACCAGCTCCGCGAGCGCCGTGGGGGCGGGCGCGCTGTCGTCGTGCAGCAGCCACAGCCAGCTGGTCGCGAGCCCCTGGTCGGACTCGACCGCACGGCGGACCGCGTGCCCGAACGTCCGGGCGCCCGGCGCGTGCACGAACCGCAGCGTGGGGGTCGGCGAGCCGCCCGCCGCGGCGAACGTGCTGGTCAGCAGCCGCTCGAGGGTGTCGTCGGTGCCGTCGGAGACGTCCACCAGGAGGACCCGCAGCGGTCGGCGGGTCTGCGCCGCGAGCGCCGTGAGCGTCGGGGCGAGGTACGGGGTGCGCCCGCGGGTGACGACGACCGCGCACACCGGCGTCGTCACCGGTGTCGAGGAGGTCGCGGTGGAGATGCCCACCGGCTGGAGCGTGTCAGTCATGCTCGGAACATCATGCCGTCGCGCGGGACGAGGCCCGCGCGCGACACTCCCGCCCGGGGCAGGACGTCAGACGACACGCCGCTTGAGCTTGCGCCGCTCCCGCTCGGACAGCCCGCCCCAGATGCCGAAGCGCTCGTCGTTCTGCAGCGCGTACTCGAGGCACTCGGAGCGCACGTCGCAACCCGTGCACACCTTCTTGGCCTCACGCGTCGAGCCGCCCTTCTCGGGGAAGAACGCCTCGGGGTCGGTCTGCGCGCACAGGGCGCGCTCCTGCCAGCCCATCGGGCCCTCGTCCTCGAGGGCGCCGAAGATCGGCAGGACGTTGGACGCGTGCGTCTGTGCACTCGTGCGTGCGTCCGACGGGAAGATCTCGTCGTTGTCGAGCAGGTTCCACATGCGTGCCTCCGTGCGGTCCTCGTGCTGGTTCTTCTGCTCGTTCAGGGGCTCGGCGTGCGACGGTCTCTGGACTGCTCTGTCGAGGCGTCGCGGGTGGTGCTCGCTCATGAATCCGTTCTAAGGAATTACACGCGTGTCGTTCGCGTTGGTCAAGCGGGAGCGTGGTAGTTGTCCGGTTTTGCCGGGTGAACTTGGTGCGGATGGGTGATCCGGGCGTGTCGTCCCTACGCTGGCCGGGTGCTCCCCACCACCACCGCCGACCTGCTGACCCTCCTGCGACGGGAGCCCGGTCGGCCCCGGCTCACCTGGTACGCGGCCGACGGAGACCGCGTGGAGCTGTCCGGCGCCGTGCTCGACAACTGGGTGTCCAAGACGACCAACCTCCTGGTGGAGGAGCTCGACGTCGGCCCCGGTTCCCGCGTGCTGCTCGACCTGCCGACGCACTGGCGCACCGTCGTCTGGGCCATGGCCGCCTGGCGCTCCGGCGCCACGCTGGTCCTGCCGGACGCCGAGCGGACCGTCGGCGCCGACGTCGTCGTGACCGACCGTCCCGAGGAGCCCCGCGACACCTCGGCTCAGCTGGTCGTCGTGAGCCTGCCCGCCCTCGCCCGCCGCTACGCCGGTGCGCTGCCGCCGGGCGCCCTCGACGCGGCGTCCGCCGTCATGACCTACGCCGACGTGATCGGCTGGGTGCCGCCGACCGACCCCGCCTCCCCCGCGGTCGACGCGGCCGGCGCGCAGGTCCCGCACGCGGACCTGTTCGCCTGGGCCGGCCCGCAGGAGACCGCTCGCGCCCTCCTCGCCGCCGGCGCCGGCCGCGTGGACGCGACGGCCCTCGCGCAGGTCCTCGGGCTGCTGGCCGCGGACGGGTCGGTGGTGCTGGTCGACGACGCCCTCGCCCACGCGCTGGGCGACGACCCTGCCCGGGCGGACCGGCTCGTGTCCACCGAGCGCGTCACCCGACGGCTCGGCTAGGGTCACGCAATGGCGCCGGAACTGCCGGAAGAACCTGAGCTCGCTGCCACCGCCGGTCTCGACTACGCGGAGCGGCTCTACGACATCAGCAACGTCTGGTGGAAGCGGCTGCTCCACGTCCAGGCGCCCTACCAGGCCAACATCCGGCGCTTCGACCTCGGCCGCACCATCGACGTCGGCTGCGGCATCGGCCGCAACCTCAAGACGCTCGCACCGGGCTCGGTCGGCGTCGACCACAACCCGTACGCGATCGAGGTCGCGCGCCGCACGGGGGTGGCGGCCTACACCGACGACGAGTTCTTCGCCGATCCGGACCTCGCCCGGCCCGACAGCTTCGACGGCATGCTCGTCGCGCACGTCATCGAGCACCTGACGCCACAGGAGGCGCGCTCCATCCTCGGGATGTACCTGCCGCTCGTGCACCCGGGCGGCCGCATCGCGTTCATCACGCCGCAGGAGCGCGGGTACGCCAGCGACCACACGCACATCACGTTCACGGGGTTCGAGGAGCTGCGCGCGCTGGCCGACGACCTCGGCCTGATCACGGTGCGGAACGCGTCGTTCCCGTTCCCGCGCTGGGCCGGCAAGGCGTTCGTCTACAACGAGTTCGTCCTGCTGGCCCGCAAGCCGGTCTGACGGCTCGTCGGCAGGTCAGCGGGACACAGGCGCCTCGCTCGAGGTCACGTCCCGCGACGTCGGGGCGTCCTCGTGCGCTGCGTCCGAGGCGGCCGGCAGCGCCTCCTGCGCGACGCCGGCCGGCCGGCCGCGCGTGAGGCGCCGGGCCAAGGTGATCGATGGTGTCTCCACGAACCGGTACATGAGCTCGGTCGCGATCGCGACGGCGACGAGCGCCAGCAGGAGCGCCCATCGGTAGATCACGCCCCGCGACCAGGCGACGTCGAGCACCAGGACACCGACGATGCCGTGCGTGAGGTAGAGCGAGTAGCTCCGGCGCGCGACGAGGTCGAGCCACGCCGCGGGCCGGACCCGACGCTCGGCGAGCACCGCCGCGACGAAGCCTGCCAGGGCGACGCTGAGGCTCGAGCCATAGGACTGCGCGGGCGTGAGGAAGCCCGGCTGGGTGCGTTCCAGGCTCCACACGAGGACCACCCAGGCGCCCACCGCGACCCCCGCACCAGCGAGCACCGAGGCGCCGCGCTGGGTCACCAGGAAGACGACCTGACCGAGGACGAGGATGGGGACGTACGACGCCGAGACGCTCAGCAGGAAGAAGGCGTCTCCGAGCGAGCGGTCGAGGAGCGCCACCAGGGCGAGCAGAGTCAGGATGGCCACGGGTGCGAGCAGGTCCGGGAGCGAGCCCTTGAGCAGCGGTGCCGTGGCCCACACGAGCGCGTAGAAGACGACCTCGATCACGAGCGTCCACGCGACGGCGACGATGACGACCTGCGGTACCGAGACATAGGTCGCCAGCGTCATCGCCTTCAGGAGTGCGGCCGGGCTCAGCTGCTCCCACATCTGCGACCCCAGACCCGTGCGGTGCAGCACGTAGGCGGTGCCGACCGAGAGCAGGACTGCGGCCACCAGGGGTGGGTAGATCCGCAGCACGCGGCGCACGACGAACGTCCAGCCCGGTTCGAGGGAGCCGGCCCGCGTCACGACGAATCCGCTGATCAGGAAGAACAGCGCGACGCCGAGGAAGCCGGTGTGCTGGATCAGGTTGAGCGGACCTGTGACGAAGCGGGTGACGAGCGTGTCCGGACCCCAGTCAAGGGCGTGCCGCTCGAGCCACTCCCCGACGAGGTGGTCCCAGACCACGAGCAAGGCCGCGATCCCGCGCAGCTGGTTGACCAGCGAGAAGTAGCCCGCCGCCTGCCGCGGCCGCTGCGTCGACACGAGTGGCACCCCCTTGTGTCGCTGAAATCCCCGCGCCACGAGGTGGCGGCTGCGAGGATACCCGTGGTCGGCACCGGCCGGGCACACGCGCCGCCACGCAGGAGCGCCGCGATAGACTCTTCCGGCTCCGCGAACCGTTCCGGGCCACGCGTTGCGCGCGTCGATCCGACGAGGCCGTGCAGAGACAAGTTCGAGGAGGGCGCCGATGCCCCGCGCGCATGCCGTCTGCACGATCGTCGCCCGCAACTACATCGCACAGGCTCGCGTGCTCGCCCGCTCGTTCGTCGAGCACAACCCGGGCGTGCAGTTCTCGACGCTGATCATCGACGCCGACGAGGACGACCGGACCCTCACCGGCCTCGGCACCGTGGTCCTCCCTGCCGACCTGGGCGTCGAACCCGACGTCCTCGACTCGATGCACGTCATGTACGACGTGATGGAGTACGCGACCGCGCTCAAGCCCGCCCTGCTGATGTACCTGTATCGGCGCGGCGCCCGCACAGCCAGCTACTTCGATCCCGACATCCGCGCGTACGGACCCCTCGACGACGTGTTCGAGGATGCCGAGCGCCACGCGCTCGTCCTCACGCCGCACACGCTCGAGCCGTTCCCGCGCGACGACCGACGCCTCACCGACTCCGACGTCATGCACTCCGGCATGTACAACCTCGGGTTCATCGCCACCGGCCCCACCGCCTACCGCTTCCTCTCCTGGTGGCACGGCCGGCTCACCACCGAGGCCGTCGTGGACCTTCCGAACGCACTGTTCACCGACCAGCGGTGGGTCGACTGGGCACCCTCGTTCGCGCGACCGCAGATCACCAAGGACACAGGGCTGAACGCCGCGTACTGGAACCTGCACGAGCGGACGATCACGCGGGACGCCGCGGGGCAGTGGTTCGCAGGCGACCGCCCCCTGCGGTTCTTCCACTTCAGCGGCTACGACCCCGCCAAGCCCTGGCTCCTGTCGAAACACTTCGGCGGGCAGCCGCGGACGCTGCTCAGCGCGCACCCGGGGTTGACGGAGCTCTGCGACGCCTACGGGCGCGAGCTGGTCGAGCAGGGCCACGTCGAGCTGCGGAAGAACCCGTACCGCAACTCGCGGACAGCCGACGGCCTGGAGCTCACCCCGTTCGTCCGCCGCCTCTACCGGGTCGCCACGCTCGGGCTCGACGAGAACCTGCGGGGCGCGCCGAACCCGCTGCGTGATGCCCCGGAGTTCCGCCGGTGGCTCCTCGAGCCGACGCTCGCCGCCGGCCCGACGATGTTCAGTCGGTTCGAGTACGCGATGTGGCTGCAACGTCCGGACCTGCAGAACGCCTTCCCGGAGCCGCTCGGCCCGTCAGCGCGCCACTTCCGCTGGTGGCTGGAGCACGACCCCGTCGCCCTCGGTCGCTACCAGGACATCGGCGTGCGGCAGCCCCGGCCACACTCGGGCCCGACGCCCGCGCCCGAGTACGGCTGGAGCATCGCCGGCTACGCCCGAGCGGAGCTGGGCGTCGGAGAGGCCGGCCGCCGCATCGCCCGAGCGGTGGCACGCACCGGCATGCCGTGGGAGATGGTCGGCATCACGAGGGGCCCCCAGTCGCGCCAGCAGCATCAATACAGCGGTGAGCTCGTCGACGAGCCGGGCTACGCGAACGTGCTCCTGTGCGTCAACGCGGACCAGACCCCACAGCTGGTCGAGAACCTGGGTCTCGCGGGCAGTGCGGGCAAGCGCGTCGGCTACTGGTTCTGGGAGCTCGAGGACTTCCCCGAGCACCACGGGCCGGCGTTCGACCTGCTCGACGAGGTGTGGGTGTCGACTGAGTTCACCCGGAGGGCCGTCGCGGCACGCACGGACAAGCCCGTGCGCGTCGTCCCGGTCCCGATCACCGTCCCGCGCGCGCCGACCACCCTCAGCCGTCGGCACCTCGGTCTGCCGGAGGGCAGGTTCGTCTTCCTGGCCAACCTCGACTTTCTCTCCGTCATGGAGCGCAAGAACCCCCTCGGCGCCATCGAGGCGTACACCCAGGCCTTCGGGCCCGACGACGGCGCCGTACTGGTGGTCAAGTCGATCAACGGCCATCTGCGACCGACCGAGCTCGAGCGACTCCGCTACGCGGCACGGGGACGTCCCGATGTGCTCATCCGCGATGGCTACCTCGCTGCTCACGAGATGCGCGCGCTCGTCGAGCTCGTGGACTGCGTGGTGTCGCTGCACCGTTCCGAAGGGTTCGGCCTCAACCTCGCTGACGCGATGGCGGCGGGGACGCCCGTGGTGGCCACCGCCTACTCGGGCAACATGGAGTTCATGACGTCCGGCACGTCGTACCTGGTCCCGTATGCGCTGACCGAGATCGGCCCGGGTGCAGCTCCGTACGACGCCCGCGCTCGCTGGGCCGAGCCGGACCTGCACGCAGCGTCGTCTTCGCTGCGCTCCGTCCACGACAACCCCGACGCCGCCCGCGAGACCGCCGCGCGAGCACGGGCCCACATCGAGCAGTTCTCCGTCGAGCGGGTCGCTGCGTCAGTCGGCCCGCTGCTCTGGGACGTCCCTCTCTTCTCCCCTTCGACCAGGTAAGGCCCCCATGAAGATCGTCCTGCTGGGAGATGTCGGATCGACGGGTGGCTTCCACCTGGGCGACGAGGCGATGGCGGAGGCCGTCGTCGCCGAGCTCGGTGCTCGGACGCCGCTGTCTGTCGTCGCCGTGAGCGGCGACCCGGTGGACACCGCAGAACGATACGGCTGGGAGGTCGTACCGAGGATCGGCTTCTCCGCCGACGGCGACGAGCAGTCCGAGGCGCGCCTCGATCGGGTGCTCGCGGCGGCCTCCGGCGACCCGCACGCCCTCCCGTGGTCCGACCCGGCATGGCACGTGATCCACGCAGTCGCGGCGTGCGACGCCGTGGTGATCTCGGGCGGTGGAAACCTCAACTCCAGCTGGCCCGAGCACGTGTACGAGCGCGCCGCGCTGGCCTCGCTCTCCGCGCTGTTCGGCAAGCGACACGTCGTCACGGGACAGACGGTCGGCCCGCACCTGACCCGGCGGCACGGCGAGATCGTGGGCGGCATCCTCACGTCGGCAGCCGCCGTGGGTGCTCGCGAGGCAGCCACGTACGAGACCGCCCTCCAGCTCGGCGTCCCGCCCGAGCGGCTCGTGCAGACGGTCGACGACGCCGCGTACCTCGCCGGCGAGGGCGATCGGGAGGCACTGTCCCAGCCATATGTCGCCGCGACGTTCTCCCCGCACGGCGGCTTGCTCGACCACGACCGCTACGTCACCGGGATCGCGGCGCTGCTCGACGACGTGCACCGCGCCACCGGGTACCCCGTCGTCCTGGTCCCGCACCAGGGCACGGCGCACGACGGCGAGCTCACTGGGGACCTTGCGATGCACCAGAGCATCGTGGACGCGTGCTCCTCTGCGCCGGTGACGGCACTCGGCGTCGTCTCGTCGCGTCGTGCGGTGCGGGTGACCCAGGACGCAGCGCTCGTGATCAGCTCGCGGTACCACCCCGTCGTCTTCGCGATGGCAGGCTCGGTCCCGGCGATCGGACTGGGCGTCGACGTGTACACGTCCACCAAGATCCGTGGCGCGCTGAGCAACTACGGCATGGGGGACTACGCGCTCTCCGTCGCGTCCCTCACGGACGGCGGAGCCCTCGCCGCCGCCGAGGATCTGCGCGAACGCGCCACCGAGATCCGCAGCCATCTCGAGCGCGTCAACGAGGTGCGCCGCCACGAGAACGCGGCGTGGTGGGACACGGCCGTCGGTGCCCTGACGACGGGTGACGTGGCCGCTCACGGGCGCCTTCGCGAGGTCGAGGAGTTCGCCGGTTCGAGCTGGACCGCGACGGCCCACGTCCTGCGCTCATGGAGCGACGCCATCTCGACCCGCATCGTCGGCTCAGCGCTTGCCAGCGCAGCCGTGTACGACGAAGCACACGTGCAGGCGCGCGTGGACGAGCTCGAGCTGGAGGCGGCGGCGCTCTCGAGCCGGCTGGCTGATGCGCTGGACGAGATCGAGACTCTCCGCATCTCCGCGCGCGCTGCCCACGAGCTGCTGTCGACGGAGCTCCGGCCGCTGGTGCAGTGGTCGCGCGACCTCCCGACGGTGCGGGCCCTCGAGGCAGAGCGTGACGCTCTCTACGGGACCCGTACGTTCCGCTACCTGCGAGGCCCGCGAGAGCTGTACCGCAAGCTGCGTTCCTGACTCGGGCCGACCGGCAGCGCCCCCGTCAGGGGACGTCTGCCTGCACCACGACGCCGGCGCCGCACACCGTGAGCTCCCCGTCGCGCGCGGGCACGAACGCCGCGTCGCCCTGCGTCAGGGTCAGCGAGCCGTCGCCCGTGCTGCTGACCGTGACCTCGCCGGAGAGGCAGAGCAGGACGCGCGGGCCGCGGCCCGGCAGCGGGTGCGAGCCGTCGTCGGCGATCTCGGTGATCGACAGCTCGAAGTCGTCGACCGGCGCGTAGAACACCCGGGTCGCGCCGTGGAAGGTCTCGGGCGCGACGCGGATGGGCGGCGCGGCGACGTAGTCGACGTTGCGCAGCAGCTCGGGGACGTCGACGTGCTTGGGGGTCAGCCCGGCGCGCAGCACGTTGTCCGAGCTGGCCATGATCTCGACCGCGACGCCGCGCAGGTACGCGTGCACGCCACCGGCCGGCACGAACATCGCGTCGCCGGGCTCGAGCGTCACCGGGTTGAGCAGCAGCGACGTGACGATCCCCGGGTCGCCCGGGTACGCGGCGGCGAGCTCGACCACCGTGCGGTCGGCGCGCGGCGACGGGGAGCCGATGGCCAGCCGGGCGGCGCAGGCGTCGACCACGTCCTGGACATCGCGCGCGGACGGCCGGGTAGCCGGCTCGAGCAGCTGCGTGAACGCGGCGCGGATGCCGTCGGCGGTCGGCTGCGCCCGCAGGACGTCGCAGAGCTCCTTGGCCAGCGGCGCGTCCAGGCCGGCGAGCAGCTCGGCCGCGCGGCGCGGGGCCCGGAAGCCGCAGACGGCCTCGAAGCGGGTCAGCGCGTAGACGAGCTCGGGCTTGTGGTTGGCGTCGCGGAAGTTCCGGTGCGGGGCCGTGACCGGGACGCCCGCACGCTCCTCGTCGGCGAACCCGGCACGGGCCCGCGCGATGTTCGGGTGCACCTGCAGCGAGAGCGGCTGCTCGGCCGCGATGATCTTGAGCAGGTACGGCAGCTCGGCGCCGAAGCGAGCCACCACGTCCTCGCCCAGGATGCCGTCCGGGTCCCCCGCGATGAACGCGTGCAGCGGCTGCGCCGCCTCGTCCTGGGTGATCGACGGGGCCGACGGGTGGGCGCCCATCCAGGCCTCCGCGAGGACGCCGTCGGTCGCAGCGACGCCGAGCAGGTCCGGGATGGCGTCGCGCGATCCCCATGCGTAGCTCTGCAGGGCGTGGCTGATCCGGATCACGGGCACCTCGTCTGTCGGGGGCGGGGCTGCCCGAATCCTACCGGCCGACGGCGCCAGGGCGGCTGTGTGTCGGGCCACACCCGACATAGGCCAGACTGTGTGACCATGCGCGGCATCATCCTCGCCGGTGGATCCGGTACCCGACTGCACCCCATCACCCTCGGCGTGAGCAAGCAGCTCGTGCCGGTGTACGACAAACCGATGATCTACTACCCGCTCTCCACGCTGATCCTCGCGGGGATCCAGGACGTGCTGATCATCACGACGCCGCACGACGCCGAGCAGTTCCAGCGGCTGCTGGGCGACGGGTCCCAGTTCGGCATCTCCATCAGCTACACCGTCCAGGCCGAGCCCAACGGGCTGGCGCAGGCGTTCGTGCTCGGCGCGGACTTCGTCGGCACCGACTCGGCCGCGCTGGTGCTGGGCGACAACATCTTCTACGGGCCCGGGCTGGGCTCCCAGCTGCAGCGGTTCGACCAGATCGACGGCGCCGCCGTGTTCGCCTACCGGGTGGCCGACCCGACGGCCTACGGCGTGGTGGAGTTCGACGCGGACGGCAAGGCGCTCTCGCTCGAGGAGAAGCCGGCCGCCCCCAAGAGCTCCTACGCGGTCCCCGGGCTGTACTTCTACGACAACGACGTCGTGCAGATCGCCCGGGACCTGAAGCCGTCGCCGCGCGGCGAGTACGAGATCACCGACGTCAACCGGACGTACCTCGAGCGGGGCCGCCTGCAGGTCGAGGTGCTCCCCCGCGGGACGGCCTGGCTCGACACCGGCACGTTCGACTCCCTGCTCGAGGCGTCCGACTACGTGCGGACCATCGAGCACCGCCAGGGCCTGAAGGTCGGGTGCCCGGAGGAGGTCGCCTGGCGACGGGGCTTCCTGTCCGACGAGCAGCTGGCCGAGCGGGCGAGCGCCCTGGTCAAGTCGGGGTACGGCAGCTACCTGCTCAGCCTCCTGGCCTGAGACGCCGGATGCCGCGACCCCTCGTCGGGGTCGCGGCATCGCGGGCGAGCGTGCGTGCGTCAGGACGGGCGCAGCAGGGCGAGGTCGTGGTCGACCATGCGGCCGACGACCTCCTCGAACGCGACCGTCGGTCGCCAGTCGAGCTCCGCGGCGGCCTTGCGGGCGTCGCCGACGATCTCGGACGCGTCGACCGGCCGCACGAAGCGCGGGTCGACGCGCACGTGCGGCTGCCAGTCCTCGATGCCGGCCCGCGCGAACGCTGCTGCGGCGAACTCCGCCACGGAGTGGGTGCGGCCCGTCGCGACGACGAAGTCGTCGGCCACGGCGTGCCGCGCGGCCCGGACCATCGCGTCGACGTAGTCGTCCGCCCAGCCCCAGTCGCGCCGCGCGTCCAGGTTGCCCAGCGCCAGCACCCCCGAGCCGTCCACCGCGATCTGCGCGGCGGCCGCGGTGATCTTGCGGGTGACGAACGACGTCGGGCGCAGCGGCGACTCGTGGTTGTAGAGCACGCACGCCGACACGTGCAGGCCGCGCGAGCGGTACACGGACGCCATCTGGTGCGCGTACGCCTTCGCAGCCCCGTACGGGGAGACGGGCCGGATCGCGGTGCCCTCGTCCTGCGGCGACCGGTCGGGCAGGCCGAAGATCTCCGCGGACGACGCCTGGACCACCCGGACCGCCCGGCCCGTGGACTCCTGAGCCCGCCACGCGGCCTCGAACAGCGCCACGGCACCGACCCCGGTGATCTCGCCCGTGAGCACCGGGTGGTCCCACGAGTAGGCCACCGAGGAGATGCCCGCGAGGTTGTAGATCTCGTCGGGCGCGACGTCGGCGACGATCCGGCTCAGCGCCGCGGCGTCCCGCAGGTCGGCGACGTGCACGACGACCTCGGACGGCCGCTCGCCGCGCGACGCCGTGACGTCGTCCTCGTTGCGCACGAGCCCGTGCACCTCGACGCCCTCGGCCAGCAGCCGGCGCGCCAGCAGCGTGCCGTCCTGCCCGGTGACCCCGGTGACGAAAGCTGTCGTCACCGACTCACTTCCCCGCGAGCAGGCGCTGCTCCTCGAGGTCGTTCTCGACCATCATCTTCACGAGGCCCTGGAAGTCGACCTCTCGCTTCCAGCCGAGCACGTCCTGCGCCTTGGACGGGTCGCCGACCAGCAGGTCGACCTCGGCGGGGCGCATGAACGCCGGGTTCTGCTTGACGTAGCGCGACCAGTCGTCGATGCCGACGGCGTGGAACGCGAGGTCCAGCAGCTCGCCGATCGAGTGGGTCTCCCCCGTCGCCACGACGTAGTCGTCCGCCTCGGGCTGCTGCAGCATGCGCCACATCGCCTCGACGTAGTCACCGGCGAAGCCCCAGTCGCGCTTGGCGTCGAGGTTGCCGAGCACCACGTCGTCCTGCAGGCCGAGGGCGATGCGCGCCACGGCGATCGAGATCTTGCGGGTGACGAACTCCGGGCCGCGACGCGGCGACTCGTGGTTGAAGAGGATGCCCGACGAGGCGTGCATCCCGTAGGACTCGCGGTAGTTGATCGTCATGTAGTGGCCGAAGACCTTGGCCACGCCGTACGGCGAGCGGGGCCACAGCAGCGTGGACTCGCGCTGGGGCACCTCCTGCACCTTGCCGAACATCTCCGAGCTGGAGGCCTGGTAGAAGCGGACCCGCGCCGGGTCGTCGTGCGAGTACAGGCGGACGGCCTCGAGGATGTTCAGCACGCCCATGCCGGTGACCTCCGAGGTCACGCGGGCGTTCTCCCACGAGTACGCGACGAACGAGATGGCGCCGAGGTTGTAGACCTCGTCCGGCTGGGCGATCTCGAGCGCCCGCAGCAGGGACGAGAGGTCGCCGAGGTCGCCGGTGAGGAGCTGGACGCCCGGCACCGTCTCCTCGACGAGGGATCGCTTCGGGTTGTTCTGTCCGCGGATGAGGCCGAAGACGTCGTAGCCCTTGGCGAGCAGCAGCTCGGCGAGATACAGACCGTCCTGACCGGTGATTCCGGTGATGAGAGCGCGTGGCATGCCGCCAACCTTAGCGGGGGCGGCCGCCCGACCGGGACGTCTACCGGGCCGCCGAGTAGGCGTCGACGTGCACCCGTGCGGCCGCGTCCCAGGTGAAACCGGCAGCGCGGCGGGCCGCGGCGGCGCCCAGGACGGCTCGTCGCGCGGGGTCGTCGAGCAGCTCGCGCAGGGCGGTCGCGATGTCGGCGGCGTCGGTCCCGCAGTACGCGACCGCGTCGCCGCCGACCTCGGGCAGCGAGAGCCGACGCGTGGTCAGCACCGTCGAACCGCAGGCCATGGCCTCGAGCACGGGCAGGCCGAACCCCTCGCCGAGGCTCGGGTAGGCCACGACGTCCGCGCCCGCGAGCAGCCCGGCCAGGTCGCCGAGCGGCACGTAGCCCGGCACCACGACCCGCAGGCGGTCCGGCACGCGCGCGACGGCCCCGTCGAGCTGCTCGTCCCACCCGCGCGCGCCGGCGAGCACGAGCGCCGGCGGGTCGTCGTCGTCCGCCACGGCCGCGGCCCAGCCCTCGACCAGGGCGACGACGTTCTTGCGCGGCTCCAGCGTGCCGAGGAACGCGACGTAGCGCCCGTGGACGCCGAGCCCGTCCGCGACGCGCCGCGACTCGACCGGCTCGACCGGGCGGAAGACGGCGGCGTCGACCCCGTGGTAGGCGACGTGGAACCGGTCCGGGTCGCCGCCCGCCTCGCGCAGCACCTCGTCGCGCGTCGCGGCCGACGGCACGACGAGCCCGCGGGCACGCCGGACCGCGAGCCGGGTGGCGGCGCGGAAGAACACGGCCTTGCTGCGCAGGTGCCACTCGGGGGCGGTGAAGAACGTCGCGTCGTGCAGAGTCACCACGACGGGCACGGGGCTGACCAGCGGCATCGTGTAGTGCGGGCTGTGCAGCACGTCGGCGCGGACGCGGCGGGCGAGGAGCGGCAGGCCCACCTGCTCCCAGAGCATGCGCGCGGGTCGCCGCGCGATCCAGCCCGGCGCCGCCACGACGGTCGCGCCGGTGCCCTCGAAGACACCCGTGTCACGGGCCTGGCACACGACCGTGAGGTCGACGCCCGCGCGCACCAGGGCCGGGGCCAGCTCGTCGACGTACCGTCCGACGCCCCCTCGGTCGGCCGGGACGGCCGTCGCGTCGAGGAGCACCCGCCCTGCTCCGGGCTTCGCGACGGGCACGGAGCTGTGGGGCGTGGGCACGCCGTAGTCTCTCACCCATGCCGCTCGACCCTCCGCCGCTGCGTGTCGCCATGACGGTGGAGCAGGCCTGGCAGCCGGTGCCGGGCGGCTCCGGCACCTACGTCTCGGAGATGTCGCGCGAGCTGGCCACGCGGGTCGAGCTGACGGCGGTCTCGGCGTGGCACCGGCAGCCGGCACCCCCCGACTGGGCGCCGTCCGGCCGCCGGCGGCGGGTCCCGCTGCCCCGCACGGCGATGTACGAGGCGTGGCAGCGCGTGGGCCTGCCTCGGATCGAGTGGAGCGCCGGCGCGGTCGACGTCGTGCACGCCTCGACGTGGGCCGTGCCGCCCACCACGAAGCCGCTGGTGGCGACCGTGCACGACCTCGCCTTCCTGGTCGAGCCGGACCACTTCACCGCCCGCGGGATCGGCTTCTTCGGTCGGGCGCTCGAGCACGTCCGACGCCGTGCCGACGCCGTCGTCGTGCCGTCCCTGCACACCCGCGACGAGTGCGTCGACGCCGGCATCCCCGCCGAGCGGCTGCACGTCGTGCCGCTCGGCAGCCGCCTGCCCGCCACCACGCCGCAGGACGTGGCCGAGTTCCGCTCCCGGAACGGCCTGACCCGGCCGTACGTGCTCTGGGCCGGCACGGTCGAACCCCGCAAGAACCTGCCCGCGGTCCTCGCCGCGTACGCGACGCTGCGCCGGACGCGCCCGGACGTCGACCTCGTCCTGGTCGGTCCTAGCGGCTGGGGGGACGTCGACATCCCGACCGACGAGTCCGTGCACCGGCTCGGCCTGCTCTCCCGCGTCGACCTGGCCCGGGCCTACGCGGGCGCGGCGGTGTTCTGCTTCCCGTCGCTGCGCGAGGGCTTCGGCCTGCCCGTGCTGGAGGCGATGAGCGCGGGCGTCCCCGTGGTCACGTCCGCGGGCACCGCCTGCGCCGAGGTCGCCGGGACCGCGGGCCTGCTGGTCGACCCCACCGACCACGACGCCCTCGCGGGCGCGCTCGAGGTGGCGTGCGGGAGCGACGGGCCGGCGCTGGCCGCGGCGGGCCTGGCGCGGGCCGCCGAGTTCTCGTGGGCGGCCGCGGCGGAGCGCACCGTCGAGGTGTACGCCGCGATCACCGGCCGTCAGTGGGCGGCGACGGCCTGACGGTAGGCACCCACGGTCGCGTCCACGCAGCGCTCCCAGGTGAACGTCCCGGCCCAGGGCCGGCCCGCGTCCGGGTCGCGCGCGGGCACGGTGACCAGGGCGTCGGCCCAGGCGTCGACGTCCGTCGGCGCGACCAGGCGGACGTGGGTCCCGCCGACCTCGCGGAGCACGGGGATGTCGCTGCAGAGCACCGGCGTGCCGGCGGCGAGCGCCTCGAGGACGGGCAGGCCGAACCCCTCGTAGAGCGACGGCATCGCCAGCGCCCGGGCCCCGGCGACCAGGCCACGGACCTCGGCCCCCGGCAGGTGCGGCAGCACGACGGTGCCGGGTCCGGGAGACAGGTCGGCCCACCCGGAGGCGCCCACGAGCACCAGCCCGAGCGTGCCGCCGGCCGCGCGGTAGGCCGCGAAGCCGGCCAGCAGCGTCGACAGGTTCTTGCGGGGCTCACGCGTGCCGACGAAGACGACGTACTCGTCGGGCAGGCCGAGCTCGGAGGCCCGCGCGGGATCGAGCGGCTCGGCCGCGAACCACTCGGGCGCCACGCCCAGGGGGGTCGCCACGACCCGGTCGGCGGCGACGCCGTAGTGCTCGACCACCTCGTCGCGGATCGCCGCCGACGGCGTGACGACGACGTCCGCGTAGCGCAGGCCGCGAGGCACGAGGGTCCGGTACTGGCGCGACGCCGCGGAGACGAGCTCCGGGTACCTCTCGTAGCTGAGGTCGTGGATCATCACCACGCCGGCCGCGCCGGACGGCGGCTGCACGAAGTTGGTGCCGTGGAAGACGTCGTGCCGCCCGGCCAGCCACTCCACCCGCGGCAGCGGCGTGCGCAGCCACGACGCCCGCAGGGCCCGCGCCGGCACGGCCCGGTGCCGCCAGCCCACGGCTGCGGGCAGGTCGATCGGCCGCTGGGCGCGACCCGAGAACGCGGTGAGGTCCACAGAGACGTCGCCGCGCGCGGCCAGGCCCGAGACCAGGTGCTGCACGTAGGTGCCGACGCCGGTCCGGGGGCCGACCAGCGGCGTCGCGTCGAGCGCGACCCGCAGCGGCTCAGGCACCCGGCCGGCGCCCGGTGGGAGCAGGCACGGCACCGGGCCCCGCGTCCGGACCCGCCTCCGGGCCGGTCTCCGACGCACGCTCCACGGACTCGACCGAGGCGCGCCGCATGGCGTTGACCTGGTCGACCACCGGCTGCACCTGCCACGCCGTCACCTTGCGGACCGCCTTGCGCACCAGCACGCGCAGCCCGCGGCCCTGACCCGGGTCCGGCAGGTGCACGTCGCCCAGCCGCCGCAGCGGGGCCGAGACGGCGCCCGTCCCGACGGCGCTCGGACCCGGCGTGCCGTGCCCGTCGAGCGGGACGGCGTGCCCGCGACGCCGCGCGGCGCGCAGCACCACCTGGGCCTGGATCGCGTCGCGGCCGGCGTCGGCGCTGGGCCACGGCTGCACCTCGACCACCGGCTCGGACCCGCCGGCCTCGCGGCGCATGGCCTTGCGCAGGCCCGCGTCGTCGTCGACGATCGTGACGCCGTCCTCCTCGTGCGCCTGCTCCACGAGGGCACCCACCCGGGTCGCGATGACGCGGCGCCCGAACAGCAGGGCCCGCTCCATCACGCTGGAGGACCAGATCTCGCGGTACGGCAGCACCACGACGTCGGAGGCGACGATCCACCGGTCGAACAGCTCGTCGCTGACGAACCCCAGGTGCACGTGCGCGCCGGGGATACGGGCGGCGAGCCCCTCGAGGTCGTCGGCGTAGCGGACGAACGCGGGGTCCTCGACGCGCACCGAGCCGACGACGTCGAGCCGCACGCCGCCGCGCCCCATGCCCGAGAAGGCCCGGACGGCGCGGTCGAAGCCCTTGTGCGGCTGGATGAAGCCGATCGACAGGAACACCGTGGCGTCCTGCGCGATGCCCAGGCTCGCCCGGGCCTGCGCCTGGTCCAGCGGGGTGTGCGCGACGAACGTGGCGCCGGGGTCGACCACCCGGATGTGGGAGGACTGCACGCCGAACGCCTCGCGGAACGAGTCGACCTCGCTCTGGGAGTGCACGCTGATCTGGTCGACCCGCCGCCACAGCTGGCGCGTGATCAGGGCCGCCGGGCTGGTTCCGCGGCCATACCGGTAGTCGACCTCGTGCACGACGACCTCGACCCGCTTGGCGCGGGCGAACGCGGCGCTCAGGGCCAGCCCCACGGCGGCCCGGTCCGACTGCCCGGCGCCCGGCGGGTAGAAGAAGTCCGGGTGGAACTGCACGATCACCAGGTCGTAGCCGGCGACGCGCTTGGCGAGCGCCAGCGCCCCCCGCGGCCCGACCAGGTCGAGGTGGTAGTGCGCGGCCGACGGGCCCGGCGAGAGGACCTCGACGTCGTGACCCTCGCGGCGCAGCGACGCCACCTGCTGCTGGGCGTACGCGGCGATGCCGTCCCGCAGCGGCGGGTAGGGCGAGACCATCAGGATCCTCATGCGTCGACCCCCGTCCACGCCTCGATCTGCGCCTCGACCGCGTCGAGCACGGTCTCCCACTGGTAGTGGGACAGCACGTACTCACGGCCGCTGACGGCCAGCGCCGCGGCCTCCTCGGGAGCCTCGGCGACGAAGCGGAGCGCCTCCTCGAGCTCGAGCGCGTCGTCGTACGTCAGACCCGCGCCGGATCGCTCGCAGTGCCACTTCACGACGTCGCTGCCCCCGTTGGCGATGACCGGCGTGCCCGCCAGCCACGCCTCCATGATCGTGCGCGAGAACGCCTCGAACCGGCTGGGCTGGATGTAGGCGTCGGCGGCCGCGAACGCGTTGTCGCGCTCGTCGTCGTCGAGGAAGCCCACGTCGATCACCTTGCCCTCGAACCCGACCGGCGGCCGGACCTCGCCGCCACCCATGGTGACCAGCGTGAACGGGAACTGCCCGCGCGCGTCGATGTCGGCGAGGATCTCGAGGAGCTCGTCCCACCCCTTCGCGCCCTCGCGCCGGCCGGCGTAGAGCAGGAAGCGGCCCTCGATGCCATACCGCTCGCGGAACCCGTCGGGGTCGTACGACGCCGGCACCTCCACCCCGCAGCCGACCACCTTGTGCGGCGCGAGCTTCGAGGTGATCCGCTCCGCCAGGTCCTGCTCGGGGTCGGACTGGAACAGCAGCCCGGCGCTGCCGGTGAACACCGGCTGGAAGAGCTCGAGGTACGCGTACGGCTCGTCGTGCAGGCAGGTCCACAGCACGCTCTTGTGCGGCACGATCTGCGAGCACGCGAACGTCACCCAGAACGGGTACGGCGTGAACACGAAGGCCCGGTACTCGTCCGAGCTGTCGAGGATGTAGTGATACAGGTCCGGTGCCCGCATGCCGGAGTTCATCCAGCGCTGCTGCTCGGAGATGGTCAGCGGGTCGCCCGTGAGGATCCGGTGCTCGAGGACCCCCCGCTCGGGCAGCGCGTCGCCGTCCACCGTGAACCGGCGCACCGGCATGCCGTCCTCGACGGTGACGCCCGGCTCGGTCTCGTTCTTCCACGTGTGGTGGTCGAGGGCCGTCGTCGTGAGGATCTCGACGTCCCAGCCCCGCTTCTGCAGGCCGAACGCCATGTGGCGCAGCACGATCTCCGCACCACCGACGATCCGGTCGCCGTAGCGCGCCGGGACGAACGCGATCTTGCCCTGACGACTGCTCATGACACCGCCTCGACTGAGAACCGGGGGGCGAGGTGGACGACGCCCACCTCGGTGGCCGTGGTGCGCACGCGCACGACCGCGGCACGGTCGACGCGGTGCCACTCGGCCCCACGCTGCGGGTGCACCGCGGCCGTGACGTAGTACTGACCCTCGACCACCGGGAGCCGGTCGACCGTGAACTCCATCCAGTGCTTGCCCTCGACCGAGGGCGGCACGATCCCGAGCATCTCCGTGTTCGTGCCGTACACCAACCGCTCCATGTTGTCCGTGAGGGCGAGTCCCACGACGTAGTCCTCGACGCGCCGGTGAGCGTCGATCGCCACCCGGAACCGGACCGGCTGGTCCGGGCCGACGGTGACGAGGGGGGCGCCCGCGAGGTCCGTGATGGCGACCTCGGTGATCGTGGCCGGCCGCGGGCCGGCCTCCTCGGCGACCACCAGAGCCGCGTCGTCGTTCGCCTCACGGAACGCCCGGATCACCTCGACGGCAGTCCCCTCGACGACGGTCCGGCCGCGATCGAGCATGACGGCGTGATCGCACATCTCGCGTACCTGGTCCAGCGAGTGGGTGACCAGCACGATGGTGCGCCCCTCGCCCTGGAACTGGCGGATCCGCTCGATGCACTTGCGCTGGAACGGCTCGTCGCCCACCGCGAGGACCTCGTCCACCAGCAGGATGTCCGGGTCGACGTGCACCGCGACGGCGAACGCGAGCCGGACGTACATGCCGCTCGAGTAGAACTTCACCTGGGTGTCGATGAACTCCTCGATGCCCGAGAAGTCGACGATCGCGTCGAAGTACCGCTCGGTCTGCTTCTTGGTCAGGCCGAGCAGCGAGGCGTTGAGGAAGACGTTCTCGCGGCCCGTGAGGTCGCCGTGGAAGCCCGCACCGAGCTCGAGCAGGGCCGCGAGCCGGCCTCGTCGCTCGACGATGCCCGCGGACGGCGTCAGGACGCCGCCGATGACCTTGAGCAGCGTGCTCTTGCCGGAGCCGTTGTGGCCGACCAGGCCGATCGTCGAGCCCTCGGCCACCGTCAGGTCGATGTCCTTGAGCGCCCAGAAGCTGGTCTCGTTCTCCTTCGAGGCGCGCCGGTTGACCAGGCGCTCCTTGAGGCTCTTGTCGTTGCGCAGCCGGAACTGCTTGGACACGCCCTCGAGGCGGATGATGTCGCTCACTGTCACAGCTCCTGTGCGAAGTTGCCCTGGGCCCGCGCGAACACGCGCTGGGCGAACCACAGGAGGACGAGGCTCGCGCCGCTGATGGCCAGGAGCCGGACTGCCAGGGGGCCGTCGTAGTAGAACGGCGCGCCCTGCTCGGTCAGCCCGCCCGGCCACAGCGCGCGCTGGAACGCCAGCACCACGTTCGCCATCGGGTTGAGCATGTACACGTCGAACAGCCAGGGGTACCCGGCCTCGGTCAGCGTCGACTGCACCTTCGTCCAGTCGTAGACGATCGGCGTCATCCAGAACCACAGCAACAGGCCGACCTCGACCAGGTACTGCACGTCGCGCAGGAACACGTTCGCGGCCGCAAGCATCAGGCCCAGCGACGTCGCGAAGAGGATCAGGGTGAGCAGCGCCAGCGGGACGAGGAGCAGGTTGCTCGGAGCCGGCCAGGACCCGGTCACCACGTACGCAGCGAGGAGGACCACGAGCTGGATGGCGAAGTTCACCGCGGAGGCGCCGACGACCGAGAGCGGGAACAGCTCGCGCGGCATGTAGACCTTCTTGACCAGGCCCGCGTTGCTGATGATCGAGCCGGTAGACCCGCCGATGATGTCGGTGAACAGCGACCAGGCCAGCAGGCCGGTGAAGAGGTAGACGCCGAACTCGGGGATCGTCTTGCCGGACCCCAGGAAGAAGCCGATGGCGACCGAGTAGACGATCAGCTGCAGCAGGGGGCGGACGAGGGTCCAGAAGAAGCCGAGGAACGAGTCCTTGTACTTGACCTTGAGCTCCTTGCGGACAAGGTTGCCGAGAAGCTCGCGGTAGTGGACGACCTCGCGCACGTCCGCCCAGAATCCGTGGAACCACCGGGCCTGCGAGAACACCCGCGTCATCTCGCCCGACACGTGACGTCGCCGGTCCTCCGGCGCGGCGTCGGCCCCCAAGGCTTGCTCGAGTCCGCTCATCGGGCGTTCCTGCAGTTGCTCACGAACGTCAGAGCGTACCGGGACAGCCACACCCGCGGCTCCGGGCGGGTGGTCGCGGGCGGCTAGCATGTAGCGCGCCGCTGGACCGCCGACCGGAACGAGGAACCACCCCGATGGATGTGATCGTGTGCGGCGCCCAGGTGCCCTTCGTGCGTGGAGGGGCTGAGCTCGCGACGGCCAACCTCGTCCGTGCACTGCAGGAGAACGGACACCGCGCCGAGCTGGTCCACCTGCCGACGGCGTGGGAGAAGGAGCGGGTGTTCGACGCCCCGCTCGCCTGGCGGATGCTCCCGATGGACGCCGACGCGGTCATCACCACCAACTTCCCCTCGTACTACGCGCGCCACCCGCGCAAGATCGTCTGGCTGTTCCACCAGCACCGGGGCGCGTACGACGGTGCGGACGCCGCCTGGTCGGACATGGGCCTGGACGACGAGTCGCTCGAGATCCAGCGCCAGCTGACCGAGTGGGACACCAACGCGCTCCTCGAGGCGCAGCGCATCCACACGATCTCCGACGTGGTGGCCGACCGCCTCGCCCGGTACAACGGGCTCGAGGGCGTGACGCTCTACCACCCGCCGCCCCTGTCGGAGGACCTGCGCACCGGCGAGTACGGCGACTACGTCTTCACGCCCACCCGGCTCGAGGCCAACAAGCGCCCGGAGCGGATCGTCGCGGCGATGCCGTACGTGACCTCGGGCGTGCGCGCGGTCGTCGCCGGCCGCGGCTCCATGGCCGCGCAGCTGGCGCAGCAGGTGGAGAAGCACGACCTGGCCGACCGGGTCGAGCTGCCCGGGTTCGTCACCGACGAGGCGCTGGTGGACCTGTTCGCCGACTCGCTGGGCGTGATCTACGACCCGCACGACGAGGACTACGGCTACGTGACCCTGCAGGCGTTCCTGGCGGGCAAGCCCGTCATCACGTCGCAGGACGCGGGCGGCGTGCTCGAGTGGGTCGAGGACGGCGTCACCGGCCTGGTCACCGACGGCACGCCCGAGGGTCTCGCCGACGCCATCGACCGGCTCTCCTCGGACAAGGCCGCCGCCGCCGAGATGGGTATGGAGGGCCGCCGACGGGCCGCCGAGCTGTCCTGGCCGGCGGTCGTCGAGCAGCTGCTCGCATGAACCGTCTGCGTATCGGCATCGCCACCCGTGCGCCGGTCGGGGACGATCTGCGCGCCGCGCTCACGCGACTGGCCGAGCGTGCCGATGTGCGTGCTGTGGTCGATGGAGGCCGGTTCGACACCGTGGTCCGGACCGCCGAGGCGCCCGGTCCCTTCGGCGAGCGCACGACCGTGTGGGTCGACGCCGCGACCGACCTGTCCGCGCCGGCGGTCGCCGCGGCGACGGTCGTGATCGCCGCCCCGGACGTCGCCCGCGAGGTCCGCGCGCAGGTCAGCGCCCCCGTTCTCGCGCTCGGGCCGCAGGAGGCCCACGGCGCCGCCCGCCCCGTCGCCCCGTTCACGCGTTCGCGGATCCGCCGCGCGCGTGGGCTCGAGGGCGCGCGCGCGGTCACCCGACACGTCGCCGGTGCGTGGTCGTGGGACCACGAGCCGGTGGAAGAGGCCACGGCGGTCACCGCCGTGGCGCTCGCCAGCGTCCTCGTGACGGACGACGCCACGACAGCCGTGCTCGGCGCGGCATGGGGGGCACCCGTCGTGGCTCCGGTGGAGCTCGCTCGCGAGCTCGACCTCCCCCTCCCGAAGGAGAGAGCGTCCGCCACCTCGGACGAGGAGGCGGAGCGGCTGCTGGCCGACCCCGCCGCCCTCGCCGAGCACGCTCAGGCCTGCCGCGCGCTGTACACGCGCGAGCACAGCCCGGACCACGTCGTCCTGCAGCTCGAGGAGATCCTCGGGACCGCCGGACGGCACCGTCCGCGTGACGGCTTCGCCCAACCCCTCGATCTCCTCGGCACGCCGGCGGACAGTGTGGTCCGTCACCGCGCGAGCAGCGTGCTCGACACCCTCAGGAGTACGTCATGACGCTCCCCCCCGAGCTTCGTTCCGGCGCGACGCAGGCGTTGCGCACCGTCACCGACCAGCAGCCTGTGGTGGAGGCCCGGCCCGCGCCGCCCGTCGCCCCGGCCCCCGTGTCGCTCAAGCGCAAGGTCCGGTCGTCGGTCGGTCGCGTGGCGCGCCCGGCCCTCAACCGGATCCAGCCCGTGCTGCAGCGCGGGCTGCGGGGCACCGAGAGCCAGCGGCACGCCCTCGACGAGGCGAACCGCCGGATCGACGAGCTCGAGCGCCGCTTGTTCGACGCCGCCGGCGGCCGGGTCGACCTCGCCCTGATGCAGCAGCGCCTGCAGGCCAACGAGATCAACCAGACACTCCAGAAGGCCGACTTCGGCGACGTGGTGCGTCGTTTCGAGGCGCTCGGCGACGCGATCGCACCCGGCGCGGGCATCCACGCCGCCGCGATCCGGCTGGCGGAGCAGCGCGAGCAGCTGCACTCGCTCGACCGCCGCCTGCGGGTGCTCGACTCGCGCGTGAACTCCGCGCTCGTCGCCCCCGAGGGCGCTCCCCCGCTGCCGCCGGCCGGCACGCCCGCGCCGACGGCGCCGACCGAGGCACCGGTGGCCACGACCGTCGAGCCGGACGCGGACGCCCACTCCGCGGGCTTCGACTACGTCGGGTTCGAGGGCCGCTTCCGCGGCGAGCCGGACGAGATCCTTCGCGTGCAGCGCGAGCGGTACATCCCGATCCTCACCGGTCACGGCCCCGTGGTCGACATCGGCTGCGGCCGCGGCGAGCTCCTCGACGCGCTGCGGGAGGCGGGGATCGACGGCATCGGCGTCGAGCCCGAGCCCGGCATGGCCGCCGAGGCCCGCGCACGCGGCCTCGTGGTCGAGCAGACCGACGCGCTCGGCTTCCTGCGGGCCCAGGAGCCCGGCTCGCTGGGTGCCGTGTTCTCCGCCCACGTGCTCGAGCACCTCGAGCTCGACTACCTGCTCGAGTTCATCCAGCTGTCCCTGTCCCGGCTGCGGCCGGGCGGCATCTTCGTCGCGGAGACCCCGAACCCCGCCTCGCTGATCGTCCTGGGCAACAGCTACATCCTCGACCCCACGCACGTCTGGCCCCTGCACCCGTCGCTGACGTCGTTCCTCTGCGAGAGCGCCGGCTTCCGGGACATCCACCTGGCGTTCCACGCCCCGGCCACCGGCTACCACCTGCCCAAGGCGGAGCCGCAGCTGGGCGACCTGGCGCGCGTGGTCAACGAGGGCTTCACGCGCCTCAACGACGTGCTGTTCGGTCCGCAGGACTACACGATCGTCGCGACCAAGGCCGCGAGCTGAACGCGCACCACGCCCGGGGGGTCGCGCTGCTCGGCGTCCTCGGGGCGCTGACCCTCGCCGCCTGCACGGGCGGCAACCCCACGGCCATCCCGCGCAGCACCCCGACCGCCGGGGGCACCCAGGTCGCCTCGACGCCGACGACCGGCACCGGCACGACGCCGTCGAGCGCGCCCGCGGCGACGCCGGGCGCGCCGGACGCGACCCCGACGACGGACGCACCCGCGCCAGCCACCGACGCGGTCCCCGTGCTCGCCGCGGCGTCCCTCGAGGCCGACGGCGTGGAGATGTCCGGCTACGTGCAGGGCGTCATCGTCGACGGCGGCACGTGCAGCTACGAGCTGACCGGTCCGGGCGGGACCACCACCGTCTCCACCCGGTCGCTCGCCGACGCGAGCGTGACGACGTGCCCCTGGGGGACGATCGCGTCCGCCGGGCTCGCGTCCGGCACGTACGAGGCGCGACTGGTCTGGGACACCGCCCGGTCAGAGCCGCTCACCGTCACGATCCCCTGACCGGAGCCACGCACCGCATGATCGACACGACGCTCGAGGAGGGCGAACCCGCGCACGGGTCGACGGCCCCCGTGCCGAGCCGGCGGCGCGCCGCGCTCGCGTTCCTCGACGCCCACCGGACCACGGTCCTGTCCACGATCACGCTGTGGATCGCGCTGCTCACGGTCGCTCCGGTCACCACGTCGCCGTACCGGTCCGACGACAAGATCCACGCCCTCGAGCCCGGCCAGCTCGCACGGGACACGCCTCTGGCCACCCTGCACGCGGCGTGGCAGTCGTTCCACGAGACCGTCAGCTGGTGGGTCGTCCACGAGGGCCGGTTCTTCCCCGGCTCGACGCTCTGGACGCTCATCATCTTCACGGTGTTCCCCACCCTCGCGTCGTACAAGATCTTCATCGGGGCGCTGGTCCTGACGATGGTCGCGCTCACGGCCTGGCTGGTCGCCACCGTCGCCCGGACGGCGCTCGTCGTCCCCGTGGTCGTCATCGCGCTCGGCTCCACGATCACGATGCGGGCGTGGTTCGACGGCCTCGACAGCTTCTCGGGCGTCCTGCCCCTGACCGTCTGTCTCGCCCTCGGCGCGACGCTGCTCCTGATCCGGGGGAAGCGCTGGGTGTCGATCGCGCTGGCCATGCTCATGTGGGCGTACGCGCTGACCACCTACGAGTCGGTCATCACCTTCACGCCGGTGGTCTGCCTCGTCGTGTGGTTCACCCGTCGCTCGTGGAGCCGGTCGACCGCGCTGCTGTGGCCGACCGCGGTCATCGGGGCGATCGTCGCCGTCCTGCGCAGCCGGGTGGGCACGCCCGTCGGCAACGCCTACGTCATCAACCTCGAGTGGTGGCGGGTGTTCGTCACCTACGTGAAGCAGACCGTCGCCGCGCTCCCCCTCTCGCAGGTCTGGTACCCCGGCGCCGTCGCGCCCCAGGAGTTCGATCCCCACCTCGCGGTGCTCATGCTCGTCGTCGCCGGTGTCCCCGCCGCGGTCGCCCTGCTCTGCGTCGTGCGCGCCAGGCCCGCCCTGACGTGGGGCGCGCTGGGGATCGTCAGCTTCCTCGGCGCCGCGTTCTGGCTGGCCCCGCCCGCGCTCGTGGCGATCAGCCTCGGCTGGCAGAACGAGCTGCCGCCCGGCCAGGGCTACGTGAGCGTCGTCTGGGGCTACGTCGGCCTGGCACTGCTCGGCGCCTGCGCCTGGCTCGCGCTCGCCAAGCTGCACGTCGACAGGCCGTCCCGCACCCGCGCCGTCCTGCTCGGCATCGGGACGGTCGTGCTCGTGGTGCTCTGCTCCACGACGATCGCCGAGAGCATCACGATCGCCCGCTCCGCCGTCGTCGCCGTCGGCTGAGCAGTCGGCTCAGGCGGTCAGTTCAAGCCGTCGGCTCAGGCCGTCAGCTCAGGCCACGGGGTCAGACCGCCGGGCCGACGGGCAGGGCGTCCAGCACGGCCTGCTCGAGCGTCGCGATGACCACGGGACCACCGCCCGCCAGCGCGTAGACCGTGCTCATGCTGGTCACGGGCCTGCGCTGCCCGCCCGAGGCCAGGTAGATCGCCGGCGAGCCCGCGGACCGGACGAACAGCGGACCCGTGAGGACCGCGGCCGCCCGGGGCAGGCCCGCGCACGTCGACGGGTCGGTCACGACAAAGGTCAGCCCCGTCGCGGACGCGGCGGCGGCCGACAGGGGGCGCAGCGAGCCGCCGGTGCCGACGTACGCCTGCCCGCCGCAGGACCAGAGCGTGCCCAGCTGGCCGGCGGCGGTGGTGTAGCCCGTCAACGACGCGGCGGGAAGCTCGGTCAGGGCGCCGGCACCGAGCTCGGAGAGCACCGTGAACGACGGCACGTGCCGCAGCGTCGAGGCGCCGTCCACGAGGAAGACGTCCGGGCCGGCCACCGACTTGACCACGCGGCCGGGCGTCAGCACGGCGGACCCCAGGGGCAGGGCGTCCAGCATGCCCTGCTCGACGGTCGCGATGACGACCGGGCCGCCGGCGGCCAGTGCGTAGGCCGTGTCCATGGTGGTGATCGGGCGACGCGTCCCGCCGGCGGCGAGGAACAGCGCCGGAGACTGGGCGGAGCGGACGAACAGCGGACCCGTGAGCTGCTGCGTCGAGCGGGGCACCGCCGCGCAGGTCATGGCGTCCATGGCCACGAACGGCAGGCCGGTCGCATCCGCCGCCGGCGCCGACAGCGGTCGCAGCGACCCGCCGGTGCCGACGTAGCGCTGCGCGCCGCAGGCCCAGAGCGTGCCGAGCTCCCCCGGGGCGACGGTGTACCCGGTCAGCGAGGCCGCGGGCACCTCGGTGTAGCCGCTGACGCCGAGCTCGGACAGCACCGCGAACGACGGCACGTGGCGCAGGGTGGACGGGCCGTCGACCAGGTAGATGTCGGCGCCGGTCGAGGACTTCACGGCCCGGCCCGGGTCGAGCACCGGAGCGCCCAGCGGGAGGGCGTCCAGCGCCGCCTGCTCGAACGTCGCGATGACGACGGGCGCGCCGGCGGCCAGGCCGTAGACCGTGCTCATGCTGCTCACGGCTCGACGCTTGCCGCCGCTGGCCAGGTAGAGGGCCGGCGACTGCGCGGAGCGGACGAACAGCGGCCCGGCGATCTGCGTGCTCGATCGGGGGACCGCCGCGCACGTCATCGGGTCGGTGGCCACGAACGCCAGGCCGGTCGCGTCGGCGGCCGCGGACGTGATCGGCTGCAGCGCGCCGCCGATGGCGACGTACTTCTGGGAGCCGCAGGCCCACAGCGTGCCCAGCTGCCCGGGCGCTGCCGTGTACCCGGCGAGGGACGCGGCCGGGACCTCGGTGTAGCCGCTCAGCCCGAGCTGCGCGAGCAGCGCGAACGACGGCACGTGCCGGGTCACGGTCAGGCCGTCGACCAGGAACAGGTCGGCCCCCGTCGACGACTTCACGACGCGGCCGGGCGTGAGCACCGGACCGCCCTGCGGGATCGCGTCGAGCGACGCCTGCTCCAGCACGACGACCGTCAGGGGCGTCCCGGCGGCGAGGGCGTAGACGGTGTCCATGCTGGCGACCGGCCTGCGCGTCCCGGCGGTCGCCAGGAACAGGGCCGACGACTGCGCCGAGCGGACGAACACCGGGCCGGGCGGGGTGATGGGCGCCAGCGCGGACAGGACGGCCGCGGAGACCACGGGGCCCGTCACGGAGGCCGGCAGCTCGGCGCCCAGGCGGACCGCACCGGAGCCGGTCAGCCCGTACCGGGCCCCGTCGGCGCCCTTGACCACGCCGGACAGCGTCGACCCGGTCGTGGTGATGGCGGAGACGCTGCGGCTGTCGAACGTCCGCGTCGGCAGCACCCGCGTCAGGGCTGTCTGCCCGAGCAGCGCCGCGCTGACCGGGGTCGACCCGGAGGAGTCCACGAGCACGCCGGCACCGGTGGCCGCGCTGCGCACCACGACGCCCGGCCGCACCAGGGGCGCGGTGATCGGCAGGTCGGAGCCGGCGGCGTCGTTGAGGTGCGTGGTCGGCGTCGTCGGCGCGGCGGGTGCGAGCGCCAGCGACGCGTCGTCGAAGACCTCGCTGCGCTTGCCCGCGTGCACGTAGAACCACGAGCCCTCGACGGTCGTGTACGACTGCGAGAGCAGCCCGCCGTAGGTGAACCCGGCCATCTGCGCGTCGGAGAGCACGAGGGAGCCGTAGCTGTCGCACGCGGCGCCCCAGTCGGCCAGCATCGCGCAGTCCGGGACGTGGAACAGGTAGCCGCGGTCGAACAGCGAGATCGTGCCGGTGCGGTCCCGGATGAACCGGCCGAGCGTGACGCCCGTGGTGCGCATGTCGAGAACCGACTGCGAGATCGTCGCGACCCCGCCCAGGGAGCTCAGCGAGTCGAGGATCACCGGGTTCGCCACCGGGTGCTTGCCGTCGATCGTCAGCAGGTAGACGGTCGGGTCGCCCGCCGCCTTCACCAGGTTGGCGCCGAACTGCGTCGAGCCGAACCAGTCGCTGAACTCGCGGAAGAAGTTGCGGTTGCCGTACGACGAGCACGAGTCGCCGGTCGTGTACATGTTGGCCAGCGCCGAGGCGTTCGGCTGGTACGGCGTGTACGTGTAGAGCCCGGCGGTGGCCTGGTTCTCGATGAAGACCGGGCTGCTGCCGCACCGGGCCGCGTCCGGGTTGTACAGGACGTTCACCGTCCGACCGACGCGGTACGTGTAGTTCTGGGGGGTCAGCGCGTACTTCTTGAACTGGCGCGCGGCCCGGTACACCTGGTTGAAGAACCCGTAGTACTGCGCGTCGCAGGGCGCGGAGTCGGGGCACGCGAAGCCGGTGGCGGAGCGGTAGCGGGCGTCGGTCGGCGCGGACGCGGTGACCAGCCCCTGCTCCTTCTGCAGGAGCACGAGCAGCACCTTCTGGCTGATCCCGCAGGCGGCGCCGACGTGCGCGATGACCTGCGCCGCCGTCTCGGCGGCCCGGCCCGTGTACGCCCCACAGAGCCCGGCCTCGGCGGCCTGGCTGGTCGTCGCCGTGACGTAGTCCTTGAGGCACGTGTAGCCGGCGGTGCAGGTGGGCCGCTTGACGTTGAGGAACGCCTGGACGTCCCCCTCGCCCATCGCCGAGCCGTCGAAGAAGAGGGCGTCGCTGATGATGTTGCCCGGACGGAAGTCGCTCGCGGCGGCTGCCGACGAGGGTGGGGCGGTCGCCACGTCGACGGCGACGAGTCCCCCCGTGAGCACGGCGACGACCATCATCATCGCCACCCACCACGAACGCCGCGCCATCACCGGACCCCCATCGTGTCGCGCTCCGGGCGTGCGCCGGTGCGCGGGCAGGCTACCCCGGATTGCCTAGCGATCGGCGCACCCGGGCAGGCGGGTCGCCGCCGGTCAGCTGCTCGGGATCGTCAGGGTGGGACGGTCGAGCAGCGCGGTGCGCACGCCGAACAGCTGGATGCCCGACAGGTCGGTCCGGTCGACGTGCCGGACGGTGACGGTCGAGTGCCCAGACGGCGCCAGGACCTGCGCGTCCACGAGCCCGCCGGGCGTGACGTCGAGCGAGCCACCGTCCCAGCTGACGTGCACCGGACCCTCGTTCGGGTCCGTCCGGAACGTGAGCCGCACCCGCGCCTCGGCCGACCGCGCGTTGTCGAGCACCAGGTCCAGCCCGTCACCGGGGCCCACCCAGAGGCTGCCCCCGTCGGCGGTGCCCACCTGCACGCCGTCGCCCGGGTACGGCAGCGTCGGGTGCACGGCGCCGTCCCCGGCCGCGTCGACCTGGTCCTGACCGTCGGTCGCGATCAGCGTGGCGCGCAGGGGTCGCAGGTCGTAGACCTCGAACCGCCCGTCGGCGCTCACCACCACGGGGTCGCCGACGGCCGCGCGCCAGGCGTCCGACACCGTGCTCGCGGTGTCGCCCAGCGCCTGACGGTCCAGGACGGCGGCGCCGGCGTCGGCCGCAGCGAGGAGCGCGGCCGCCGTCGTCGGGTCGGCCACGTCGGGGACCGTCATCCAGTCGCTCACGGAGCGGCCCTTGATGCCGCCGCCGGTCCAGCGCAGCGTGTCGGAGTGCAGGAACGGCCGCAGCTGGTCGGAGTCGAGGACCCCGTTGACCGGCGCGGTCTCGGGGAAGCCGGCGTGCGGCAGCTGGGCGACCATCGTGCCGGCGCCGAACTCCGCTTCGACGTCCGCGACCCAGGCCCCGTCCGCGGCGAACGCGGCCTGGTTCGCCGCGTGGTCGGGCCGCCGGATCGGGGCGACCTGGTCGTACACGCCGCCGAGCACCATCAGGACCGCCACGAGGGCGGCGACCGCCGTCGCCGCGCGGGCACCGGACCGGCGCGCGAACCACTCGCGGGCGCCGTCGAGCATGAGGCCGACCGCCGCGAGGGTCAGGGCCGAGATGAGGATCGCCATCCGGTTCCAGCCGCGCACCACCGGCGAGACGAACGAGATGATCGTGGCCAGGCCGCCGACCGTCGAGAACAGCAGCGCGATGAGCGTGATGCCGGCCAGCTCGACCAGCGTGGTCAGCCGCCAGCCGACCCGCACGACGCTGTCCATCGGGCGCAGCACCCGCAGCACGGCGATCGCGATGAGTGCGACCAGGCCGAACGCGCCGACTGCCCCGAGCACGGGCTGCTCGGAGGCGAGGGGGTAGCTCCCGTCGTACCAGGCCCGCACGGTCGAGAGGAACGAGATCGCGTGGCCCGGCTGGGGCAGCAGCAACGACGTGATCTTGAGCGCGTAGAACTCGGCGTCGCCGGCGCTGCGGACCAGCGAGCCGGCGTTGTCGCCGTGGCTGTGCTGCCACAGGAGGTCCGGGAGCATGTTGGTGACGATGAAGCCCAGGAACGCGATGCCGGCCATGACGGCGCCGCCGAACCGTCGCCAGTCGCGGCGGTGCACCAGCGACGCGAGCCCGCACACGGCGAGCAGCACGACCATGAACACGCCGTAGTAGGACGCGCCCGAGGAGACCAGCGCCGTGATCGCGAGCGTGGCCAGCGCGGGGCTGGTGAGCACCGCGCGCACGCTCCCCCGGTTCAGGGTCCACAGCGGCTGACCACGCAGCACCCGCACGACGAGGATCAGGCCGAGCGGGACCGGGTAGTACGACGCCAGGAACAGGTGGTCCTCGCTGCGCATGAAGTGGTAGGGCGCGAGCGCGAACAGGATGGCGAGAGCGGCCGACGAGATGCGCCCGACGCGGACCGCCCGGAAGAACACCATGCCGGTGAGCGCGGCGAGCGGGAAGCCGATGAGGAAGTAGACGTTGAGCGTGACGGCCCAGTCCTGCAGCACCCAGCCCATCATCTTCATGATCAGCAGGTGCAGGTTGTCGGCCGCCGGATAGTCGTGATAGCTCTGCCCGGCCGGGGCGCCCAGCAGGGGCTGGTACTCGTACCAGCCGGTCTGCAGCGTGGTCTTGACGTGCGCGGACACCGCGATCGCGTCGCCGTAGTAGCGGAACGGCACGTGCAGGTCGGCGAGCCAGAGCCGCTCGGCCCACGCCGTGAACCCGATGGTGCCCAGCACCGCGGCGAGGTAGGCGAGGACGCTGCGTCCCTGGTCGCCGAGCCACCAGCTGCGGCGCGGGGTCCGGTCGGCGGCGGGCGCGGTGCCGTCGGCGCCGCTCACCTCGACGTTGCGAACGGTGGACACGACTGCTTCACTCCCTGCGATCCGGTGACGAGCAGGTGCGAGCGTACCGTTCGCTCAGGCTGCGGCCGTCACGCCGCCGGGCCCGCGGGGACGAGGTCGAGCGAGGCCTGCGACACCAGGGCGACGACGAGACCGGAGCCGGCGGCGAGCGCGTACGCGCGGTCCATCGTCGCCACGGGCCGCTTCGTCCCCCCGCTCAGCACGTACAGCGCCGGCGCGCCCGTGGACCGCACGAACACCGGGCCGCCCCACGCCCCGCCGCGCGGCACCACGCCGAGCGTCAGCGGGTCGACGGCCGTCGCCGGCGCCCCGCTCGAGGCGACGACGCCCGCCGGGATCGGCGCCATGCTCCCGCCGACGGCCACGTAGTCCCGGCCGCCGCTGCGCCACAGGGTGCCCAGCGGCTGCGCCGCGACGGTGTAGCCCGTCACGGAGGCGACCTCGGTGAACGCCGTCGAGATCCCGACCGCCCGTGCGACGTCGAACGAGGGCAGGTGCACCAACCCGGACAGCCCGTCGACCACGTACACGGGGGCCGCGCCGGTCACCTTCACCAGCGAGCCCGGCGCCAGCAGGGTCGCGCCGGTCGGCACGGCCGCGAGCCCGGCGGCGGGCACCTCCTCCAGGACGAACCGCGAGCCGGCCGCGACCGCGTAGGCGACGGCCATCGTCGGCACCGGGCGCTTCACGCCGCCGGCGAGCACGAACAGCGCGGTCGACCCGGTCGCCCGGACGAAGACCGGGCCGGTCCAGGATGTCGCCGAGAGCGTGTGCGCGCAGGTCAGCGGGTCCATCGTGGTCGCGGGCGCGCTGCCGCTCGCGACCATCCCGGCCGGGATCGGCGCCATCCGGCCGTCGAGGGCCACGGCGTCCTGCGTCCCGCAGCGCCAGATCGTGCCGAGCGGCTGCGCGGCCACCGTGTACCCGGTCGTCGACGCCGACGGGATCTCGGTGTACCCGGTCGGGAGACCGACCGAGCGCGCCATCTCGAAGGACGGGAGGTGGACGAGCCGCGAGAGCCCGTCGACGACGTAGACAGAGGGCGCACCGGCGACCTTGACCAGCGTGGCCGGCGCCAGGAGCGGCGGACCGGACGTCACGGCGTCGAGCGCGGCCTGCGGCACCAGCGCGACGACCAGCGGGGATCCGGCCGCGAGGGCGTAGGCCACCTCCATCGTCGGCACCGGGCGCTTCACGCCGGCGGCGAGCACGAACAGGTCGGTCGACTCGACGGACCGGACGAACAGCGGGTTGACCGGTCCGCCGGGGGCCAGCGCGGTGATCAGCCCGGCGTCGACCGCGACCCCGGGGTCTCCCGGCACCTGGTCGGCGGCGAGGACCACCGAGCCGCCCATGGTCAGCGCGACCCGCCGCCCGTCGGGCGCCCGCAGGACGCCCGTGAGGTCGCCGCGCGGCGCGGGCAGCAGGGCCACGCTGGCGTCGTCGAGCGGTCGCAGCGGCAGCGCCTGGCCGATCCGCGCCGTGGCGATGTAGGCCGCGGACATCCGCAGCCCGGCGGCCCGGTCGAGCAGCACGCCGGCGCCGCTGCCCCGGCCCTGGACGACGATCCCGGTCCGCACGATCGGTGCGCCGAGCGGGAGGTTGTCGGCGACGTTCTCCCCGAGGGTGATCGCGGCCCCGTTCGGCTGGACCGGCGACGCCTGCAGCGCGACGGCGTCGGCGATCTCGTACCGCGTCCCGCCGGACACGACGAACTGCCGTCCGGTCGGCGTGACGAAGGCGGTGGTGAGCTCGGGCCCGCGGGCCAGCAGCGCGACCATCGGGTCGGGCAGGGCCATCGTCGGGAAGTCCGCGCAGCTGGCCCCCCAGGCCGCGAGCTCGGCGCAGTCGCCGGCGCGGTGCACCGTGCCGGAGTCGACCAGATCGATCTCCCCGGACTGGTCGCGGATGAAGCGCCCGAGCTCGACGCCGCTGGTCCGGGCGTCGAGCGCGCCCTGGTCGACCACCGCGACCGGGCCGAGCGGCGCGAACGCGGCGAGCACGTTCACGTCCGTGAGCCGGTACTTGAAGTGCGCGGTCGCCAGGTAGACCGACGGGCTCGCCGCCGACTTCACCAGGTTCGCGCCCAGCCCGCTCGCGCCGTACGCGTCCCAGTACTGCCGCGCCAGGCTGCGGATCGTGTTCATGTACTGGTAGCCGATGTCGCCCGGGCATGCCGTGAAGGCCACGTCCCGGTGCGCGAAGATCGTCGGCAGCGTCAGCGTCGTGCCGGCGGGGTACTTCGAGTTCTCCCCGCCCAGCGTGTAGTACGTGACCGATCCGGTGGGGTCGACGCCGTAGGCGCCCAGCCGCCACGCCGCGACCCGGGCCACGGCGTCGAGCTGCGCGCCGGTGGGGGCCTGCGAGGTGTAGTTGCCGAGCATCGAGATGCCGACCGTCGCGGTGTTGAAGCCGCCGGCGTGCACGCCGATGACCGCCTTGGTCAGCGAGCCCTCGCGGCCCTCGTAGATGTTTCCCCACTTGTCGACGACGAAGTTGTAGCCGATGTCGCACCAGCCGCGGGACTCGATGTGGTACCGCTGGTCGTTGCGCAGCGCCTGCATCGCGTCGGCGACCGTGCCGTAGTCGCCGTCGGCGGTGTGGTGCACCACGGCACCGACCAGCCGCGAGGCGACGTCCGGTGCGCACGCCGGGGCACGGGCACCCCAGGCGGCCCGGCTGATGATGGCGGGCTGCGACGAGACCGCCGTCGGCAGCGCGGCGGCCTGCACGGTGCCCGCGCCCGGGACGCTCGCGTGCCCGCCGGACAGCGGCGCCGCGCTCGCCGGCACCGGGTCGGACGCGACGAGGGTGACCTGGAGGTCGGCGGGCGCCGCGTCGGGGGCGACGACCAGCGAGACCTGCACGGCGTCGGCGTCACCGACCCAGAGCGAGGGCGTGCCGTCCCGCACCTGGCGCCGGTCCTCGACCGTGCCGCTGTCGGGGCTCTCGTCCGCGGTGCCCAGAGGCACCCAGGAGCTCCACGCGTCGCCGTCGCGCGTCCGGACCTGCGGCGCCACGTCCCCGACCGCGCTGCCCGCGGCCCACGTGACGCCCACCGTCTGGAACGTGTCCGACTCGATGACGTCGCTGACGACGCGGGCGGGCTCCGGCGCCGGCGCGGCCGGCTCGGTCAGGTCGACCGGCACCTCGTCGACGGACACGTCCGGCGCAGCCGCCGCGGCGGGGGCGACGACCGGGACCGCGACCGCCACGGGGGCGGCCTGGGCGGTCTGCGCGGGCAGCAGGCCGCACCCGAGCACGGCGAGCGCGACGACAGTGGCACGTGCGGTCTGGCTGAGCATCGGACCAGGATCGCCCTGTCAGCGTCCCTGGCGGGAGCCGACGCGCCGCCCGGGGCGGCTCAGGTCAACGAGGCGACGAAGGCCTGGACGTCCTCGAGCCGCGGCAGCAGGCCGGAGTCGAGCGCCTCCTGCAGGGTCGGCGCCGCCTCGTCCTTGGCCGAGAACGACGGGGTCAGCGGTCGGCCCGACGGGTCCGTGTCCGGCCACGCGATCGCGAGCTGAGGGTCCAGCGGGTGCACCCCGTGCTCCCGACCCGGCGCGTACGGCGCGGTGCACAGGTAGCTGACGATCGACTGGTCCTCGAGCGCCATGAACGCGTGCCCGAGGCCCTCCGAGAGCAGCACGGCGCGCCGGTCGACCGAGTCGAGCAGCACGGACGTCCACCGGCCGAACGTCGGCGAGCCCACCCGGATGTCGACGACCACGTCGAGGACCGCGCCGCTCACGCACGTCACGTACTTGGCCTGCGACGGCGGCACGTCGGCGAAGTGCACGCCGCGCACGACGCCGGCGTCGGACACGGAGGTGTTGGTCTGCAGGACCGGGAAGGGGCGACCGGTCTCCCGCAGCAGCACGTCCGCGCGGAACGACTCGAGGAACACGCCCCGGCCGTCGCGGTGCTGCACGGGCTCGACCAGCCACGCCCCGTCGATGTCGAGCGGACTGACCTTCATGGGTGTTCCCTCCGGAGGGCTCTGGGCGAGGCTCTGTCGTGCGGGCCCGTACGCTGTACGGGTGCGATGGCTGGTGACCGGCGCGGCCGGCATGCTCGGGTCCGACGTGGTGGACGTGCTGACGGCTCGCGGCGAGGCGGTGACCACCACGGACCGCCGCTCGCTGGACGTCACCGACGCCGCCGCGGTCGAGCAGGCCACGTCAGGCCACGACGTCATCGTGAACTGCGCCGCCTGGACGGCCGTGGACGACGCCGAGTCGCGCGAGCCCGAGGCCTTCGCGACCAACGCTCTGGCCGCGGGGTACCTCGCGCGCGCCGCTCGGATCCACGGCGCGACCCTAGTCCACGTCTCCACCGACTATGTAGTCGAGGGCGCCGCCCCGGACCCGATCCCCGAGGACGCCGTGCCGCACCCGCTGTCCGCGTACGGCCGCACCAAGCTGGCCGGCGAGTGGGCCGTGCGCGCCGAGGCACCGGGCCGGCACCTGATCCTGCGCACCGCGTGGCTGTACGGCGCCGGCGGCCCGTGCTTCCCCAAGACGATCCTGCGCGTCGCCCGCGAGCGCGGCGCGATCGGGGTGGTCGACGACCAGGTCGGCCAGCCCACATGGACGCGCGACGTGGCCGTGCAGGCGGTGGACGCCGTGCTGGCGGGCGTCCCGTCGGGGACCTACCACGCGACGTCGGCGGGCCAGGCGTCCTGGTACGAGTTCGCGCGCGCCGTGGTCGAGGCCGGCGGGCTGGACCCGCAGATCGTCACGGCGACCACCAGCGGCACCCTAGACCGCCCGGCGAAGCGCCCGGCGTGGTCGGTCCTGGACCACGCTGCCAGCACCGCGGCCGGCCTCACGCCGATCGGCGACTGGCGGGACCGGTGGGCCCAGGCGTCGGCCGCCGTGCTCGGCGAGGGCTGAGTCAGGCCGCGGTCGTCGTGGCGGCGCTCGCGGCGGGCGCCTGCATGCGGCGGCCGAGCCAGGCGTAGGCGAGCCGCCGGCGCAGGGCGGCGACGCGGGCCATGACGTTCCCGACGACCACGTCGGCCCTGGACACCACGTCGGGGTGCGCGTCGTGCACGCGGGCGTGGAACTGCGCCGCCTGCGAGCTCTGCTCGTCGGTCAGCCGGACGCTCCACTGGGAGCTGCTGACGCGGAAGCCGGCCAGCGTCTCGGGCACGGCGACGAACGTGCCCCGCACCAGGGCGTGCGCGTAGGTGCCGAGGTCGATGTAGTACGGCTGGCTGTCGTCCCACCAGCCCACCTGCTCGAGCGTCTCGCGGCGCAGCATCACGCACATCGGCTCGCCGAACAGGTTGCCGCCCGCCAGGATCGACTTGCGCAGCGCCTTCGCGCCGGACAGCTCGCCCTTCATGCGGCCGAGCCCGCGGCCCTTGACCAGCACCGTGCCGTGCGCGTCGACGATGTCCCGGCGCGAGGCCACGACCTGCGCCTCGGGGTGGTCCTCGAACTGCGCGACCTGACGCTCGAGCATCTGCGGGTAGAGGACGTCGTCGCCGCAGACGAGCTTGATCAGCTCGCCCGACGCGGCCTTGCTCACGGCGTCCCAGTTGGCCTTGGCGCCGCCGCCCGCGGGCGTGCGCAGCAGCTGGACCCGGCTGTCGTCGGCGAACTCCTGGAGCACCTCCCACGTGGCGTCGCTCGAGGCGTGGTCCGCGACGATGAGCTCGAAGTCCTGGTACGTCTGCCCGAGCACCGAGCGCACGGTCTCGGCGACGAACTCGGCGTTGTTGTAGGCCGGGACGACGACCGACACGGTGGGGGTCATGCCACACCCTCTCGAGGTGTCGCGCTCTCGGGCGCGGTGACGGGGGCGACGACGGGCGGCGGCTCGACCGGCTCCGGCGCGGCGGCGTCGTGCGCGTGCTTGCGCCGGAACGAGAAGTCGCGGTGGCCGAAGTAGGTGATCAGGGCGGTGACGCACGTCACGGCCAGCTGCGCCGGGATGGGCGGCAGGCCGACCACCTGGACGACGAACGGCAGCGCGAGCGCGTTGATGCCGAGGGCGCCGAGGTTCACCACCTCGAACCGCCACAGGTCCAGCCACACGTGCCCGCGGACACGGAAGACGAACCGGCGGTAGAGCACGAACGCCGTGAGCACCGCGCACACGTGGGCGCAGAGCAGGCTGAGCATGTACGTGTACTGACCGAACCGGTCACCCAGCAGCGACTGGTAGAGGATGAACCAGAAGGTCCCCATCAGCGTGTTGATGCCGCCGACGATGAGGAAGGCGACCCGGCGGTCGCGGACCAGCCGGAACAGCGGGCCGAGGTCGCCGTGCATCCCTGCGGGGGGTTCCGTCTCCGGCTCCGCGGGGGTGGCTGACGTGTTCTCCTGCACCCTGCTCTCTTCCTGTGGACCGACGCTCGTGGGGGCGTCCCTGCACGCAACGCCCCACGACTATAGTCGTTGCAGTGACCTCCCCCTCCGTCTCCCCCTTGTCGACGACGCACCGGCTCTCGGTCGTCGTCCCCGTGTACCAGGGCGCGAAGACCCTCACCGAGGTGGTCTCGGAGCTCGAGCAGTACACCGAGGAGTTCGGTACGACGGACGGTCACCGCGCGGTCGTCGCGGAGGTCCTGCTGGTCCACGACCACGGGCCGGACGACTCCCCCGCGGTCATGCGCGAGCTCGGTGAGAAGTACTCCTGGGTCCGCACGCTCTGGCTCAGCCGCAACTACGGGCAGCACGCGGCGACCCTCGCGGGCATGGCGTCCAGCGGCGGCGACTGGGTGCTGACCATGGACGAGGACGGTCAGCACGACCCCGCCTTCATCGGCGACCTGCTCGACGCGGCGATGCGTCAGCAGGCGTCGGTGGTCTACGCCCAGCCCACCAACCCGCCGCCGCACGGCGCGCTCCGCAACGCCGCCTCCCGCGGCTCCAAGCGGCTGATCGAGCTGGGCCTGGGCGGCACCGACACCTCGAAGTACCAGAGCTACCGGCTCGTGCTGGGCGAGGTCGCCCGCAGCACCGCGGCGTTCGCGGGCGCGGGCGTCTACCTCGACGTCGCCCTCGGTTGGGTCTCGGGCGAGGCCGGCACCTGCCCGGTGACGTCGCGCCAGGAGCTCGGCCGGGCGTCCGGCTACTCCACGCGCCGGCTGCTCTCGCACTTCTGGCGCATGGTCCTGTCCAGCGGCACGCGCGGGCTGCGGGCCGTGAGCTTCCTCGGCGTGACGTTCGCGGCGGTCGGCCTGCTGTTCGCCCTCGGTCTGGCGATCATGCGCATCGCCGGCGGCGAGTCGGTCCCCGCCGGCTGGACGTCGCTGATCGTCATCGTGCTCGTCGGCACCGGCGCCATCCTCTTCTCGCTGGGGATCATCGCCGAGTACATCGGCGTCGCCGTGAACATGGCCATGGGCAAGCCGGCGTACCTGATCGTGAGCGACCCGGGCTCGGGTCCGCTCGGGCGCGCGCCCCGCACCCGGTGAGCACCGGGCACGCGCTCGTCGTCGGGGGCGGCGGGCTGCTCGGCTCGGCGGTCCGGCGTGCCCTGGAGGCCCGCGGCACGACGATCACGCACCCGGTCGTGCCCTGGTCCGACCCCGAGCGGGCCGTCGAGGCGCTCGCCGCCGCTGCCGCGCAGGTCGACGCCGACTCGGACGGCGACTGGTCCCTGGTCTGGTGCGCCGGCGCCGGGGTCGTCGGCGCGACGCCCGAGATCCTCGACGCCGAGGTCGCCACGATCGCGGGCGTCGTCGACCGGCTGCTGGCGACGTCGGCGCCGCGCAGCGCGTTCTTCGCCTCGTCGGCCGGCGCGGTGTACGGCGGGAGCGACCTGCCGCCGTTCACCGAGGCCTCGGTCCCGGTCCCGCTCGGCGGGTACGGCCACGCCAAGCTGCGCGCCGAGGCGGAGGTGACCCGGCTCGCCGCCGCCAGCCGCGTGGTGGTGGGCCGCATCTCGAACCTCTACGGCCCCGGCCAGGACCTGGCCAAGAACCAGGGCCTGATCTCGCGGCTCTGCCTGTCGAACCTGCTGCACGAGCCCGTCGGCGTCTACGTCTCGCTGGACACCATCCGCGACTACGTGTTCGTCGACGACTGCGCGGCCCTGGTGTGCGACGCCCTCGACCGCGTCGAGCAGGACACCGAGCCCGGCGGCGCCGTCGTCAAGATCCTCGCCTCCCAGCAGCCCGCCTCGATCGCGCACCTGCTGGGCGAGTGCCGCCGGGTGTTCGGCCGCAAGGTGCTGGTCCGGATGGCGTCCTCGCCCCTGGCCACCCAGCAGGCCCGGGACCTGCGGCTGCGCTCGGTCGTCTGGCCTGAGCTCGACCGCCGGTCGATGACCACGCTGGTGCACGGCATCCACGCCACGTCCCAGAGCCTGCTCGCCGGGCTGGGCGAGTACGCCCGCGCGAACCACGCTCGCTAGACTGCTGCGTCATCCCACGCCTCGGAGGTAACTCGTCGTGCACCTGCTCGTGACCGGCGGCGCCGGCTTCATCGGCTCCAACTTCGTTCACCAGACCGTTCGCGAGCGCCCCGACGTCCAGGTCACGGTGCTCGACGCCCTGACCTACGCGGGTGACGAGCGCAGCCTGGACCCGGTCGAGGGCCGTGTCGTCTTCGCCAAGGGCGACATCGCGGACCCCGACATCGTCGACGCCCTGGTCAAGGACGTCGACCTGGTGGTCCACTTCGCCGCCGAGTCGCACAACGACAACTCGCTGCACGACCCGTGGCCGTTCGTGCGCACCAACGTGATCGGCACGTACCAGCTGCTCGAGGCCGTCCGCCGCCACGACGTGCGCTACCACCACATCTCCACCGACGAGGTCTACGGCGACCTCGAGCTGGACGACCCGGCCAAGTTCACGCCGGACACCCCGTACAACCCGTCCAGCCCGTACTCCTCGACCAAGGCGGCCTCGGACCTGCTGGTGCGCGCGTGGGCCCGCAGCTTCGGCGTGCGCGCCACGATCTCCAACTGCTCGAACAACTACGGGCCGTACCAGCACGTGGAGAAGTTCATCCCGCGCCAGATCACCAACGTGATCGACGGCGTCCGCCCCAAGCTGTACGGCTCGGGCGAGAACGTGCGCGACTGGATCCACGTCGAGGACCACAACAGCGCGGTGTGGGCCATCATCGAGCGCGGCCGCCTGGGCGAGACCTACCTCATCGGCGCGGACGGCGAGGAGAACAACAAGACGGTCGTCGAGGACATCCTCGAGATCATGGGCCTGGAGAAGGACGCGTACGACCTGGTCAGCGACCGTCCCGGCCACGACCTGCGCTACGCGATCGACTCCACCAAGCTGCGCGAGGAGCTCGGCTGGGTGCCGCAGTACGAGAACTTCCGGGCCGGCCTCGAGGCCACGGTCGACTGGTACCGCGCGAACGAGGC
Source organism: Cellulomonas sp. P2_F12 (assembly GCF_056403775.1). Taxonomy (NCBI): domain Bacteria; kingdom Bacillati; phylum Actinomycetota; class Actinomycetes; order Micrococcales; family Cellulomonadaceae; genus Cellulomonas; species Cellulomonas sp. P2_F12. Next base: position 129,177 of record NZ_JBFUEV010000011.1, read on the forward strand.
GTGGTGGCGGCCACAGAAGGACGCCACCGAGGCGAAGTACGCGCAGCTCGGACGCTGAGCAGAGCAGTAGGGCCCGGCCACCGGCCGGGCCCTTCTGTTCACTTGTCGAGCTTCCACAGCTCCCAGCTGCCGCCGCCCTCGTAGTCCTGGGTGGCCACGCGGTGGGCGTCGAGGCCCGCGGTGAGGTCGGTCGCGCAGTTCGGGTCGACCAGGATCCAGCCGATGCCGGCGCGCATCGCCGCCTCCTGGTCGAGGTTGCCCGGCGCGCGGGCGTCGATCGCGATGTCGAGGTCGGCCTTGTTGTCCGGCCACGCGAGCCCGCGGTTGTAGTACGCCACCGGTCCGCCCCAGGTGGACTTGAAGATCATCGGGTCGACGCACGCGTCGGGCAGCACCAGGGCGCCGTCGGTCTGGTCCGCCAGCGCGACCTGCGCCCGGTACGCCGGGCCCTGCAGCGGGATGTAGCCGGCCGCGGTGACGGAGGTCCGGAACAGCCGGAAGTCGTAGCTCCACACCCCGGCCACCACGAGCGAGACGACGAGGCCGCCGACGAGGGCGAGCCGGCCGGGCCGGGACCACGGGCCGAGCACCGGGGCGACGGCCGCCGGCTCGACGGGCCGGTCCGCGAGGCTGCGCACGGCCGCCCGGTCCGTAAGGGCGTCCGCGACCACCCACGCCAGCAGCGGCACGATCAGCGTGGCCACCAGCACGTACAGGTCCAGCCAGAACCGGTACGGCTCCTGGTTGGCGCCCCACTTGTCGTTGGCGGCCAGGAACACCCAGAGCACGACCAGCGCGGACGGGACGGCGATCCAGACGACGCGCCGACGACGGACGCCGGCCACGATCACGACCACCAGCGCGGGAACGACGGCGAGCGCGGCGAACAGCCCGGCACCCAGCGGCACCCCGAGCTGCGAGGACGACGCCTCCCGGTAGACCAGGAACGGGTCCTCGTTCGCCAGGCCCAGGGCGGTCGCACCGACCTGCGGCAGCGCCCCGAGAGCCACGAGCGCGAGGCACCAGAGCCCGCGCCAGCGCGTCGCGCGCAGCACCAGGACGAGCCCCGGCAGCGCGGGCACCATGCCGTACACCAGCACGGCGAGCTGCCCGACGGCGTCGGCGACGAGCGGCCCGGTCGCCAGCACGAGGACGAGCAGGGCGCCGGTGAGCGCGAGCATCTTCCACGACCGCGAGCGCGCCAGCCCGATGGCCGCCGTCGCGGCGACGAGCGTGTAGCTGGTGGTCAGGAACGAGTACGTCTGGATGTTCGCCAGGATGCCGACCAGCAGGCTGGCGCCCAGCGCGACGGGCCACACGGCCCGGGCCGGCACACGGCCGGCGGCGACCAGCAGCAGCGCGATGAGCGCGGTGCCGCCGAGCGAGAGGGCGACGGTCTCCCCGTTGAGCGTGAACAGGACGCCGAACGGTCCCCAGAGCACGGCGTGCGAGCTCAGCAGCGTCATCCACGAGTCGTGGGCCCCGAACATCCAGCTGCCCGTGCCCAGCAGGAACGGCACGAACCCGAGGAACCCGGCCCACCAGCGCCGGGTGAGCAGCACGCACGCCCCACCGATCGCGCAGACCAGCAGCACCTGGGCGGCGAGCCCGCCGAGCGTCCACATGGTCGCGGGGTCGGTGTGGGTCCACCGGGCCACCGTGCCCAGCAGGATGTACCAGGCGCGGGGGTAGAAGTTGCTGCCGGTCAGCGTGAACGGCTCGACGCCCCACGACTCGCCCTGCGAGACGTTCCGGACGATCGACAGGTAGGCCAGCTGGTCCGACCAGAAGTAGTTGCGGAACGACGACAGGTTCCAGCCGGCCCAGCGCAGCATCATCCCGGCCTGCAGCACGAGGTGCGCGAGGGCTGCCGTCAGCACGGCGACAGCGGCGAGGACGATGCGGGCGCGTCTGGACACAGGGCGTCCCCTTCAGTGGTTCAGGCGGTGATCGGGTGCCCCGTGGGACCGGGACCGTCGGCGGCACCGAGCGGAGCTCGGGCGACGAGGGCGCACACCGGCGCCGGCGCGCTCGGACGCGAACTTTACACGGCCGCCCGACCGCCCCCCGGAGCCCCTCCGACCGAGCAGGACGCTGATCTGCACAGATCCTCCACCACGCCCCTGCGCGCGCTCCGCTCCACGGCCAGGTCGCTCTCCTACGATCGTCGCGTGACCTCCCGCCACGCCGCTGTCCTGCGCCCCCGTGCCGCCCGGCACGCCCGACGTCTGCGGACCCACGGCGTGATCCGCGGCATCGCCCTGTGCACCGTCGCGCTCATCGCGTTCGGCGCCGCGGGGGCCGCCGCGACGGTGGCGAAGTTCCAGGGCAACATCGACCAGGTCGACGTCTCGGCCCTCACCGGACCCGCACCGTCCCCGTCGAAGGCGCCGGACCCGAACGACCCGAACGCCGGCCAGGCGGTCAACATCCTGCTGCTGGGCTCCGACCAGCGCGACGGCGTGAACGCCCAGATCGGCGGCAAGGCCGAGGGCATGCGCTCGGACACCACGATGGTCCTGCACATCTCGGCCGACCGCTCCCGCGTCGAGCTCGTCTCGATCCCCCGCGACTCCCTGGTCGACATCCCGTCCTGCACGATGACCAACGGCAAGACGAGCAAGGCGACGCACGGCATGTTCAACTCGGCCTTCGCGGTCGGCTGGGACACCGGCGGCGACATGGCCTCCGCGGCCGCCTGCACCTGGAAGACCGTGCAACAGAACACCGGCATCAAGATCGACCACTTCGTCGTCGTCGACTTCGCCGGGTTCCAGCAGATGGTCGACGCGATCGGCGGCGTGCCGGTCTGCATCGACAACGACATGTACTCCGCGGACGCGGGCCTCGACATCAAGGCGGGCATGCAGACGCTCGACGGCCCCACGGCGCTGGCGTACGCCCGGGCCCGCAAGGGCAAGGGCGTCGGCGACGGCTCGGACACCAACCGCATCGGCAACCAGCAGAAGCTCGTCGCGGCCATGGTGCGCGAGGTCCTGTCCCGCGACGTGCTGACCGACCCGGGCAAGCTGGTCGCGTTCCTCAGCGCGGCGACCAGCTCTCTGACGACGGACGACGACATGTCGATCGCCAACATGACCGGCCTCGCCTACAACCTTCGCAACATCAGCCGTGGCAACATCACGTTCATGACGATCCCGTGGGCCCCCGCACCCTCGGACCCGAACCGGGTCGTGTGGACCGACGACGCCGCGCAGGTCTGGTCGAACATGGCGAACGACGTGCCCGCCCTGGGCGAGCCGGAGCCCTCGGCCAGCGCGACGCCGACCACCGCGCCGACGACCGCGACGCCGGACCCGGGTGCCACCGCGCCCGCCGCGACGCCCACCCCCGCCGAGACGAAGGTCCCCGGGAAAGAGGCGTTCACCGTCGACGACACGACCGGCACGTGCTGACGGGCTCCGCGTGACCTCCGACGAGCGCACCGCGCGCACGCCGCCGCCGAGCTTCGCGCCGGGCGCCCCGCAGCGACCGGCGCGTCCCGAGACGGCCGAGCCCATCGTCGTCGGGCGGCCCGCGCGGCCGTCCGCGCCGCCGTCGGGCCAGCGCCCGCCGACGCCCGAGCCCACCCGCCCGCCGCTCCCGCCGGCCCGGCCGACCACGAAGGCCGCGCCCCCCGTCCAGGGACGGCCCGCGTCGATCGCGCCGTCGGCTCGCACCGGGCGTCCCACCGTGCCGGCCGCCATCGAGGTGCCCGGCCGGGACCGCCCGAAGAGCGCCGCAGCACCCGCGGCCGCGCCCGCACCGGCTCCCACGGCGCTGCCGCGCAGCGCGTCGTCGCGGCCCGGCACCGCCCGTCCGGCCTCGGCGCCGCCCCGCACCACGGGGACCGCCCCGACCGCGCCGCCCACGACCCGCCGCCGCCGCGGCCCCGTGATCGCCCTCGTCGCGGTCCTGGTCCTCGCGGCCCTGCTCGCCTGGCCCGTCGGCCTGCTGGTGTGGGCCAACGGCAAGGTCCAGCACACCTCCGCCCTCAGCGGCGCGCCGAACACCCCCGGTACCACCTACCTGCTCACGGGCTCGGACTCGCGCGCGGACGGCGGCATCGAGGCCGACGGCACCGAGGGCGCCCGCACCGACTCGATCCTGCTGCTGCACGTGCCCGACCACGGTCCGACGGCGCTCATCTCGCTGCCGCGCGACACCTACGTGCAGATTCCCGGCCACGACGCGGCGAAGCTCAACGCGGCCTTCTCCTGGGGCGGCGCCCCGCTGCTGGTGCAGACCGTCGAGGGGCTGACGGGCCTCACGGTCGACCACTACGCGGAGATCGGCATGGCCGGCGTCGAGCAGATCGTCACCGCGGTCGGCGGCGTGAACCTCTGCTACGACGCGGAGGTCAACGACGTCGACTCGGGCATGGTCTGGACGCCCGGGTGCCACGACGTCGACGGCGTCCAGGCCCTCGCGTTCGCCCGCATGCGCAAGTCCGACCCGACGGGCGACGTCGGCCGTGCACAGCGCCAGCGCCAGCTCATCAGCGCCGTCATGGGCAAGATCCGGCCCAGCCAGCTGCTGGTCCACCCGTCCCAGCAGGTCGCGCTCATCGACGCCGGCACGGCGGCGCTGACGGTGAGCGACGAGACCGGCATCGTCGACATGGCCAAGCTGGCGCTCGCGTTCCGCGCCGCCAACGGCGCCGACGGCATCACGGGCACTCCCCCGATCGCGAGCCTCGACTACCGCCCCGGCGGCGTCGGCTCGACCGTGCAGCTCGACCCCGACACGACCCCGGCGTTCTTCGCGGCGATCCGGGACGGGTCCCTGCCGGCCGGTCCCGTCGGCGGGATGCCCGGCGCCTGACGCGTCATTGCATCGCCTGCAGCAGGCGCGGGCCGCGCATCACGCGGTCGAGCACCACGGCGCGCGGCCGCTCGAGGGCGGCGAGCGTCGCCCGGCGCAGGCGCGGGCCGCACGGCACCTCGACGAACCGGTGCACCAGCCAGGCCAGCGCGGTCACGACGACGAGCGCCGCGGCCAGCGCGACGGCGGCGGGCACCCGGTGCGCGAGCGAGCCGATCACCGCGAGCCCCCAGTACTCGTGCACGAGGTACAGCGGGTACGTCAGCGTGCCGAGCGCCACGAGGCCGGGGTGCTCCCAGCGCGACACCCGCGTGAGCGCCACGACCGCCACGGCGGCCACGCAGCCGAGCACCGCGGCGGCGAGCAGCCAGGTCGACGGCGCGTACCCGGTGGTCCGCTCGAGGACGGCCGCGCGGGACGGCACGACGAGGGCGACGGCCAGGCCCGAGCTCGTCGCGACCGCCACCCACGGGAGCACCGACCGACGTCCCGACTCGCGGTCGCGGAGCAGCACGAAGAGGGCCATGCCCGCGGCGAACAGCGGCGCGTAGTCCGAGATCAGCGCCGTCGCCAGGCCGTCGGCGCCCGCTCGCTCGGCGAGCAGCGCCAGCCACGGCCACAGCAGCGCGACACCGAGCACCCGCCGACGCGTGATGCCGACCAGCGAGAACACCCCGAGCAGCAGGTAGAACCGCAGCTCGGTCCAGAGGGTCCAGTAGACGCCGTCGACGTGGTCGACCCCCACGGCGGACTGCAGCATCGTGAGGTTCACCAGCACCTGGTGCACGGTGATCGCCTTGCCCTGCGGCCACACGACCAGCAGCAGCACGCCCGTGGCCAGCACGGCGACCCAGTAGGCGGGGTACAGCCGGGCGACGCGCGAGGCCACGATCTGCGCGGTGGGCCGGCCCCACGCCGTCATGAGGATGACGAAGCCGCTGATCACGAAGAACAGCTCCGGGCCGAGCGAGCCGTACCCGGTCCATCGCCCCACCCCAGCCAGCTGCTCGGTCTGCCCGGGGCCCCACGCGCTGCTCGTCCGGCCGGTGAAGTGGTAGAGCACCACGGCCGCGGCGGCGGCGAAGCGGAGCGCGTCGAGGGCAGCGAGGCGCGGTCGGGAGCCGGTGGTCATCCGCTCGACGCTAGGCAGGCGCTGCCGAACCCGCACGCCGAGGGAGCCACCCCCACGAGCCCTTCACACGGTCAGACGCTGAACCCCACGCTCGGCCGCGACGTCGTCTGCGCCCGCAGCCGCTCGCCCTTGCCGTCGGCCTGGCCCTGCAGGTTCTCCTGGAACGTCGCCATCGCGGCGCGCAGGCGGGCGGCCTGCTCCCCCTCGCCCGACGCGAGGATGCGCACGGCGAGCAGGCCGGCGTTGCGCGCCCCGCCGATCGACACCGTCGCCACCGGGACGCCCGCGGGCATCTGCACGATCGACAGCAGCGAGTCCATGCCGTCGAGGTACGCCAGCGGGACCGGCACGCCGACCACCGGCAGCGTGGTGACGGCCGCGAGCATGCCCGGCAGGTGGGCCGCTCCGCCGGCTCCCGCGATCACCACGCGCAGGCCGCGGTCGGCCGCGGACCGGCCGTACGCGATCATCTTCTCGGGCTGGCGGTGCGCCGAGACGACGTCGATCTCGACGGGGACGTCGAACTCCGCGAGAGCGTCGGCGGCGGCCTTCATCACGGGCCAGTCCGAGTCGGACCCCATGACGATCCCCACGAGTGCCTGCGCTGCCATCACCGTCTCCGTCCGCCCGCCCCGACGCCGCCACTGCGACGCCGCGCCCATCATGTCCCAGCGGGTGCCCGGACCGGCGCGGTGTTCGCGTCAGGCGGACGCGTCGCCCCGCAGCAGCGCAGCCGCGGCGACCGCGCGCCGACGGACGTCGTCGAGGTCGTCGCCGCTGACGTTCACGTGCCCGAGCTTGCGGCCGGCGCGCACCTCCTTGCCGTACAGGTGCACCTTGGCCGCCGGGTCCGTGCGGGCCACGTCGGCCAGCGCGTCGGTCGGGTCCGGCAGCGCGCTGCCCAGGACGTTCGCCATCACGGTCCAGGCGGACCGGGGCTCGGTGTCGCCCAGCGGCAGGTCGAGCACGGCGCGCAGGTGCTGCTCGAACTGGCTGGTCACCGAGCCGTCGATGGTCCAGTGGCCCGAGTTGTGCGGGCGCATCGCGAGCTCGTTGACCAGCACGCGCGGGGGTCCGCCGGCGGTGCCGGGCACCTCGAAGAGCTCGACCGCCAGCACCCCGGTCACGGCCAGGCCCTCGGCGATCCGGGTGGCGACGTCGAGCGCCTCCGCCCGGGTGGCCGGATCGAGGTCCGGGGCCGGGGCGACGACCTCGGCGCACACCCCGTCCCGCTGCACCGACTCGACGACGGGCCACGTCCGCATCTCCCCCGACGGCCGACGTGCCACCAGGACCGCGAGCTCGCGGGTGAACGGCACCTTCTCCTCCGCCAGCAGCGGCACCCCGGTGCCCTGGTCGGCGGCGGCGAACCAGTCCGCGACGTCGGCCGCGTCGCGCACCACGCGCACGCCCTTGCCGTCGTAGCCGCCGCGCGACGTCTTCACCACCGCGACGCCGTCGTGGTCGGCGAGGAACGCGGCAAGGTCGGCCGCGGACGGCAGCGTGCTCCAGGCCGGCACGGGCACGCCCAGGGCGGTGAGCCGGGTCCGCATGACGATCTTGTCCTGCGCGTGCACCAGCGCGGCCGCGTCGGGGTGGACGGCGACGCCGGCGGCCTCCAGCCGGTCCAGCAGCGCGTTGGGCACGTGCTCGTGCTCGAAGGTCAGCGCGTCCGCGCCGTCGGCGAGGCGGGTGATGGCGTCCTCGTCGGAGGCGGCGCCGACGGGGGCGTCGACCACGACCTGGGCTGCCGACGACGTCGGGCTCTCGACCAGGACCCGCAGGTGCAGCCCCAGCGCGGTCGCCGCGGGCGCCATCATGCGGGCCAGCTGCCCACCGCCGACCACTGCCACCACGGGTGCTGTCACGGGCGACGACACTAGTCGAGCGCCCCCGGCACCCCGAAACGCTTCGGCCGGGGGACTGTCAGGTGACGTCCAGGATCGCGGGCTATCCTCACGGGACCGACTGGTCCGTCGACACCCGAGGAGCTCCGTGAGCGACGAGCTGACCGCCGGACCGGCCGTCGCCGAGGTCCCGGTCGCGTCCGCGTCCCGCATCGCCGCCCTGCGCGCGCGGGGCTACGAGATCGCCCGGTTCCTCTCGGTCGGTGGCATCGCGTTCATCGTCGACCTGGGGCTCTTTAACCTGCTGCGGTTCGGCCCCGGCCACCTTCTCGAGCACAAGCCGATCACCGCCAAGGTCATCTCGGTCATCGCGGCGACGCTGGTCAGCTGGGTGGGCAACCGTCACTGGACCTTCTCCGGGCAGCGCACCGAGCGTCGCGCCCGCGAGCTCGTCGTGTTCACCGGGGTCAACCTGGTCGGCGCGGTCGTCCCGATCCTCACGCTCGCGTTCTCGCACTACACGCTCGGCCTGACCACCCCCCTCGCGGACAACATCGCCACGGTGCTGGGCATCGCGATCGGCACGGTCCTGCGGTACGTCGGGTACAAGCGCTGGGTGTTCACGGGCCAGACCTACCCCGCCTGAGGCCTCAGCGGCGGCGGCGGTCCATCCGGGACGACACGACCGCACCCAGCGGCAGCACCACGTCCGGCCGCAGCGACGCCGGCACGCCGGACAGGAACAGCGCGAACACCGCAGGTCGGCGCTGTGCCAGCTCCAGGCGCCCGCCGTCGGCCGAGGCCAGGTCGCGCGCCAGGGCGAGGCCGAGCCCCGTGCCCTTGCCCGACGTCACCTCGCGCTCGAAGATCCGCGGCGCCAGCTCGTCGGGGACGCCCGCGCCCTCGTCGGCCACCTCGACCACGATCGCGCCGGACGGCCCGCCCGGGCGCGACCGCACGGTCGTGGTGCCGGCCCCGTGCCGCAGGGAGTTCTCGATCAGCGTGGCGATGACCTGCGCGAGGGCGCCCGGCGTCGCGAGCACCTGGGTGCTGCGGTCGACGTCCACGACGAGCCGCCGACCGTTCGCCTCGAACGTGGGCTGCCACTCCTCCTCCTGCTGGTGCACCACCTCGAGCAGCCGGACCGCCTCGGTGGTCCCCCCGGCGAGGCGTCGCGAGCTGGCCAGGAGGTCGTCGACGACCCGGACGAGCCGCTCCACCTGCTCGAGCGAGATGCGGGCCTCCTCGCTCACGGACGGGTCGTCGGTGGCGACCATGATCTCCTCGAGCCGCATCGACAGGGCCGTCAGCGGGGTGCGGAGCTGGTGGGAGGCGTCCGACGCGAACTGCCGCTCGGCTGCCAGCCGGCCGGCCATCCGGTCGGCGCTGCGGGCGAGCTCGGCGGCCACGAGGTCGATCTCCTCGACGCCCGACGGCTCGAGGCGCGGGCGCACCTGGCCCGCACCGAGCTGCTCGGCGGACGCGGCGAGGTACACCAGCGGCGCGGTCAGCCGGTTGGCCTGCCAGATCGCCATCGCGATGCCCGCGGCGAAGGCGACGACGGCCGCGACGACGACCAGCAGGATGACCCGAGCACTGAGCCAGAAGACGTCCCACCACGACACGTAGAGCAGGACCGTGGCGCCCGTGTCCGACGCGACCTGCACGGACAGGCTGCGGCCGTGGATGCGGTCGCCGGCCTGGTAGAGCTCCCCGTCGGGCGCGCGGACGATCACCGAGGCCTGGATGTCGCCGGCGTCGCCCGTCGCGTTCTCGAGCATCCGGTCCGTCAGCGGGATGTCCTGCTCGACGCGGAAGTCGACCGCCCGCGCGACCGACTCCGCGCGCGACTGCAGGGACTGCATCTCGTTCTCGCGGACCAGCTGGGCGCCGAGGAACGCCAGGGGGAAGCCGAGCAGGACCACCGCGACCGTGACGGCCGCGATCGTCGCCTGCAGGACGCGACGACGCAAAGGTCAGGCCCGCTCGGCGCTGGCGCCGCCCGTCTCGAAGCGGAAGCCCATGCCCCGCACCGTCGTGACGTAGCGCGGCGCGTTGGCGTCGTCGCCGAGCTTGCGGCGCAGCCACGAGACGTGCATGTCGAGCGTCTTGGTCGAGCCGGTCGGGTCCGAGCCCCAGACCTCGCGCATGAGGGTCTCGCGGGCGACGACCGTGCCGGCCGCGCCGACCAGGACGCGCAGCAGGTCGAACTCCTTGGCCGTCAGGTGCAGCTCGCGCTCGCCCTGGAACGCCCGGTGCGCGGCCACGTCCACGCGCACGTTCTGGGCGTGCAGCTCGTCCTCGTCGCCCGGGTCGCCGACGCTGCGGCGCAGCAGGGCCCGCACACGCGCCAGAAGCTCCGCGAGGCGGAACGGCTTGGTCACGTAGTCGTCGGCACCCGCGTCGAGCCCGACGACGAGGTCCACCTCGTCGGCGCGGGCCGTGAGCACCAGCACCGGCGTGGTCAGGCCCAGGTTCCGGATGGCGCGAGCCACGTCGAGGCCGTCCATGTCCGGCAGACCGAGGTCGAGGACGACCAGATCCGCCGCCGCAGCACCGTCGATCGCACCTTGACCCGTACCTTGCACGCGCACGTCATAACCTTCACGCCCGAGGGCGCGGGCCAAAGGCTCGGCAATCGCGGGATCGTCCTCGGCCAGCAGCACCTGGGTCATTCGCCCATGCTAGGTCATGGGACGGTCTTGACCGCCAGGGGGGCGCGCCTACAGGTTCCCGTAACCATCTGCGCCTGCGGGAGGACGGCCGGGAGGCGTAGGTCGTCCCCCGGGGGCACGCCGCCGTCGTCGCCCGCACCTACCCTCGTCTGGTGACCAGATGGGAACGGCTGCTGCGCTGGGAGGAGGCGCACCGGTTCGCCGTCGACGCCACCGGCACCGGGTTCCTGCTTCTCCCCATGGTCGCGACCGCCACCGACGTCTCGGGCACGATGCTCGGCGCGACCCGGACGTTCGCCAGCGCGCTCGTGTCGATCGCGGTCGTCGCGCCCCTGGCCTGGCGCCGCGTGCGACCCACCGCGTCGGCCGCCGCCGTGTACACCGCGGCGCTGCTGCAGGTGCTCGTCTTCACGCCGCTGATCCTGCCCGCCGACATCGCCGTGCTCGTGGCGCTGTACTCCGTCACCGTGCACGGCCCCCGCTGGGCGCACCGCGTCGCGATCGTCGGCGCGCTGGTCGGCTCGGTCCTGCTCGGCATCCGGATGAACGGGTGGTTCGACGCCCCGGGGGCCGCGGCGACCACCGTCTTCACCGCCGTCGTCGCGCTGTCCGTGTGGGCGTTCGGGCTGGTCCGGCGGTCGCGGCGGGAGACCATCGAGGCGCTGGTCGACCGGGCGCAGCGGCTCGAGGTCGAGCGCGACCAGCAGACCCAGATCGCGACGGCGGCCGAGCGCGCGCGCATCGCGCGGGAGATGCACGACATCGTGGCCCACTCGTTGACCGTCATGATCGCCCAGGCCGACGGCGGCCGGTACGCCGCCGACGCCGACCCCGCGGCGGCGACCCGCGCGCTCGGCACGATCGCCGAGACGGGCCGCGCCGCCCTCACGGACATGCGCCGCCTGCTCGGCGTGCTGCGCGGCAACACCGACCCCGCCCCCGCCACGGGCGCGACGCCCACCATCCCCGGACCGGGCGGGCTCGGGCACGCCACGAGCCAGGGCTTCGCCCCGCAGCCCGCCGAGTCGGACGTCGGCACCCTGGTGGACCAGCTGCGGGCCAGCGGCCTGCGCGCCTCGCTCGTCCGTCTCGGGGAGCCCCGGACCCTGCCGCCGGGGGCCGGGCTGACGGTCTACCGGATCGCGCAGGAGGCGCTGACCAACGTGCTCAAGCACGCCGGTCCCGACCCCCTGGTCACGGTGCTCGTGCAGTGGCTGCCCGGCAGCGTCGTCGTCGAGGTGAGCGACGACGGCCGGGGCGCCGCCGCGGACTCCGACGGGCTCGGGCAGGGCCTGCTCGGGATGCGCGAGCGGGCCACGATGTTCGGGGGCTCGGTCAGCGCCGGACCGCGCCCCGGCGGCGGCTTCCGGGTCCGCGCCCAGCTGCCCACCCCCGGCGACAGCCCCAGCCCGCCTGACGAGAGGACCACCGCCGTGCCGAGCACCACCCAGGACGAGGCCGCCCGATGAGCGACGACCGCATCCGCGTGGCCCTCGTCGACGACCAGCAGCTGGTGCGCGCCGGCTTCCGGATGGTCATCGACTCGCAGCCCGACCTCGAGGTGGTGCTCGAGGCCGGCGACGGCGCCCAGGCGGTGCGCGCCCTGGACCCCGCGGCCCTGACCGCGACCGGTCCGGTCGACGTCGTGCTCATGGACGTCCGGATGCCCACGATGGACGGGTTGACCGCGACCGCGCAGATCACCGCTCGCGCCACGGAGGACCGCCCGGCGCCCCGCGTCATCGTCCTGACCACGTTCGACCTCGACGAGTACGTGCTGTCGGCCATCCGCGCGGGGGCCAGCGGCTTCCTGCTCAAGGACGCGCCGCCCGAGGAGATGCTGGGCGCCATCCGCACGGTGCACCGCGGCGACGCGGTCATCGCGCCGTCGAGCACCCGGCGGCTGCTCGAGCACCTCGTGGAGGTGCTGCCGCCCGACGAGCCGGGGACGCCGACCGACCCCGCCCGGCTCGCCGTCGCCGACCTCACCGACCGCGAGCGCGAGGTGCTCGTGCTCATGGCGCGGGGCCGCTCCAACACCGAGATCGGCTCGGACCTCTTCGTCGCCGAGGCCACGGTCAAGACGCACGTCGGCCGCATCCTGGCCAAGCTGCACGCGCGTGACCGGGTCCAGGCGGTCGTCGTCGCGTACGAGACGGGGCTGGTCCGCCCGGGCGCCTGATGGGCCCACGGGATGACGGACGACCAGACCGGGGCCTGATGCGGCCGGTCGGGTCGGCTCCGTAGCGTCGGGAGCGTCATCACCGCCCTCGAAGGAGCCATCTCGTGGACACCACCGTCTTCCGCCCGATCGACGCGGACGCCCCGCAGGAACCCGCCACCGTGGCCGTGAGCGCGCGGTCGCTGACCAAGGTCTACGGGCAGGGTGCCGCCGAGGTCCGGGCCCTGGACGGGGTCGACGTCGACTTCGCGGCAGGCGCGTTCACGGCGATCATGGGCCCGTCGGGCTCCGGCAAGTCGACCCTCATGCACGTGCTGGCGGGCCTCGACCAGGCGACCTCGGGCACCGCCCGGCTGGGCGCCACCGAGATCACCTCGCTCGACGACGGCGCGCTGACCCGCCTGCGCCGCGACCGGGTCGGGTTCGTGTTCCAGAGCTTCAACCTGCTGCCGATGTTCACGGCCGAGCAGAACATCCTGCTGCCGCTCGAGCTGGCGGGCAGCCCCGTCGACCGCGAGTGGTTCGACACGCTGGTCGGCACCCTCGGGCTCGGGCAGCGCCTGACGCACCGGCCGTCCGAGCTGTCCGGAGGCCAGCAGCAGCGGGTGGCCATCGCCCGCGCGCTCATCGCAAAGCCGGAGGTCGTCTTCGCCGACGAGCCGACCGGGAACCTCGACTCGCGCTCGGGGGCCGAGGTGCTCAGCTTCCTGCGCCGCTCGGTGCGCGAGCTGGGCCGCACGATCATCATGGTCACGCACGACCCGACAGCCGCCGCGTACGCGGACCGCGTGGTGCTGCTGGCCGACGGGCGGATCGCGGGCGACATCGCCGACCCGACTCCCGAGTCGGTGCTGACCGGCCTGGAGGCCCTGCGCACGCTCGACCAGGCGGGGATCTGATGCTGCGCCTCACCCTCGCGCAGATGCGCCGCAGCCTCGGCCGGCTGACCGCGGCCGCCGTCGCCATCGCCATCGGCACGGCGTTCCTGGCCACCACGCTGCTGGCCGGCAACGTCATGACCCGCACGGGCTACGACGCCATCACCGCGACCTACGCCGACGCCGACATCGTCGTCGACGGCGAGATCACCGACGCCCAGCTCGCCGCCGTGCGCGCGCTCCCGGACGTGCAGGCGGCCGAGGTCCTCGCCCCGACCGGCGTCGAGGTCCGCCAGGGCGGCCAGAGCCGTTACCAGCTGATGCTGCCGACGTCGGACGAGCCGCGCCTCGCGTCCGTCGTGGTGTCGGACGGCGCGACCCCGACCCGCAGCGGCGAGGTCGCACTGCCGGCGGCGACCGCGACCGCCCTGGGCGTGGGCGTCGGCGACCACGTGCAGGTCCGGTGGTCCGCTCCCGTACCCAGCGACTCCGCGACGGCCTCGAGCGACTCGACCGACCAGGAGTGGCGCACCGTCGACGAAGACGTCATCGTGTCGGGGATCGCGACCGACCCCTCGGACGCGTGGTCCCAGTCGGGCGGTGCCGGCCTGGTGACCCCGCAGGACGCGCTGCGCTGGGGCGGCGTGGACTCCCTGACGGCCCTGGGCACCGACACGCTCGTCGCGACCCGGCCCGGGGTGAGCGCGGAGGCCCTCCGCGACCAGGTGGGCCCGCTGGTGCCCGGCGCCGAGGCGCTCGCCAAGGACGAGGCAGCCGCCCAGTCGGTCGCCGAGTTCTCCGACGGCGGGAACGTCCTGGTCACCGTCGTGCTCGGGTTCGCCGCCGTCGCGCTGCTGGTCGCCGCGCTGGTCATCGCCAACACGTTCCAGGTGCTCGTGGCCCAGCGGACCCGGACGCTCGCGCTGCTGCGGTGCGTCGGCGCCGGCAAGGGTCAGCTGCGCCGCTCCGTGCTGCTGGAGGCGGCGATCCTCGGCTCGGCGGCCTCCGTCGTCGGGCTCGTGTTCGGCGCCCTGCTCGCGCAGAGCGCGCTCGTCGTGCTCGGCCGGCTCGACCTCGGCGTCCCGCTGCCCGACACCATCCAGGTGACGCCCGCGGTCGTCCTCGTGCCGCTGCTCGTCGGCACCCTGGTGACGGTGCTCGCGTCGCTGGTGCCCGCCCGGGAGGCCACGCGCGTCTCCCCCATCGCCGCCCTGCGGCCCGCCGACGCGCCGGTGGTCGGCGCACGCGGGGGGCGGCTCCGCCTCGGTGCCGCGCTCGCGCTCACCGCCGGCGGCGTCGGCGTCATGCTGGCGACGACGGTCCTGGCCCGCACCGGGCGCGGCGACCAGACGATGCTGCTGAGCGTCGGGGTGCTGGCGGGCGCCCTGTCGTTCGTGGGCGTGCTGGTCGGCGCCGTGTTCTGGGTGCCGAAGGTCGTCTCGCTGACCGGGCGCCTGCTGGCCCGCACGGGGACCAGCGCGCGGCTCGCGGCGGCGAACACGGTGCGCAACCCGCGCCGGACCGCCGCCACCAGCGCCGCGCTGCTCATCGGCGTCACGCTCGTCGCCATGATGAGCACCGGCGCCGCGAGCGCACGGGTGTCGCTGGCCCAGGAGCTCGACGAGCACTACCCGGTGGACCTGATGGTCGACGGCACGGTCCAGGACGGCGACCCGACCCTGTCGCCCGACGTCGCCACCGCCGTGTCCGGGGTGGTCGGCGTCGACACCGTGCTCGAGATGCGCACGGCGCCGGTCCTGGTCGGCGACGCGTGGATCACGGTCGCGGCACCGGCGCAGGGGTCCGCGGCGGACGTGGTGAGCGACCCGAGCACGGTCGAGGGCCTGACGGACGGCACCGTGCTGCTGCCGAAGATCTCGGCCGACGCCGCCGCCGACAGCGCCCTGCCGATCACCGCCTTCGCGAGCCCCTGGGACGAGTCGGTGACCGCGCCCGGTGGCACGCCCGTCTCCCTCGTGCCGGTGGCCAGCGACCTGGGCGGGATCTACGGCCTGGTCACGCCCGCCACCCTGGAGGCCCTCGCCCCGTCGGCGCCCGTCTCGATGCTCTGGGTGAGCCTCGAGCCCGGCGCGGACGCGGCCCTCGTCCTGCAGGACGTCCGAGCGGCCCTGCCCGACACCCCGGCGGAGGTGACCAGCGCCGGCGCCCAGCGGGCCTCGTACGAGCGGGTGGTCGACACGCTGCTCGCGGTCGTCGTCGGCCTGCTCGGCGTGGCGGTGGTCATCGCCCTGATCGGCGTCGCCAACACGCTGTCGCTGTCCGTCCTCGAACGCCGCCGCGAGTCGGCGACCCTGCGGGCGATCGGGCTGTCGCGCCGCCAGCTGCGCTGGATGCTCGCGGTCGAGGGCATGCTCATCGCCGGCGTCGGCGCCGTGCTGGGCGCCGGGCTCGGTCTGCTCTACGGCTGGGCCGGCGCGGTGATCGTGTTCGGGCAGATCGGCGACGTGGTCCTGGTGGTCCCGTGGACCGACCTCGCGCTGCTGCTGGTCGTGGCGCTCGCGGCGGGCCTGCTCGCCTCGGTCCTGCCGGGCCGGTCCGCCGCCCGCACGTCCCCGGTCGCTGCGCTGGCGGTCGACTGACCGACCCCACGGGCCCACCGAGACGACCGTTGGGCCTGTGGGCGGCACGGCGCGTCCCCGGGTCGTCTCGCCGGGACGTCGGGCACGACCGCAGCCGTGCAGGGTCGTCCGGTGCGGTTCACCCTGCTCCACCCCGACCCCGTGCGCGGTCCCGGTCTGGTCACCACGGACGTCGAGGCGGACGCCGGCACGCCGCTGGCGGCCCTGCGGCCCGCGTTGTCCCACGTGAGCGGGTACGGCGGGTGGGCCGGCTCCTCCGTCGTGGCCGTCGACGACGTCTCCCTGGACGAGCACCACGTCGTCGGGCAGCCGCCGCTGGTCGAGGGCTGCGTCCTGCGCGTGGGCGTCGGTCCGCGCCCAGCCGCGCCCGCGGCCGCGCACGCGCCGTGGCACGTCGCGGTCGTCGCCGGGCCGGACTGCGGGGGGCTGGTCGCGCTCGCCGACGGCACGACGGTGATCGTCACGCCCGCCGGCTCGGCGCCGAGCTCGAGGGTCCTCGAGGTGCAGGACCCGGCGCTCGAGGTGGTCCGCGTCCGCCTGCGCCACGGCCGCGTGCGGGTCCGGACCCAGCGCCGCTGGCGACGGTGGCGACCGGACCGGCCCGTACGGACCGGCGGCACGACGCTCGTGCTGCGCTCCTCCCGCACCGACGACCCGGCGCCCGAGACGCCGCCCGACCCGGTCCGGCCGGGGGCCTGGTTTACCCCGCTGGTCGGCTCGCTCGCGCTCGCTCTCGCGCTGCGGCAGCCGTTGCTGGCGCTGGCCGGCCTCGTCGCGCCCCTGCTCGCGCTCGGCCCGGCCGCCGTGGCGCGATGGCGGCGGCGCGGCGGGCTCGTGACCGACTCGGCCGCCGTGCGGGATCCGGCCGCGCTCGCGG
>NZ_JBFUEV010000012.1:0-137371 GCF_056403775.1 Cellulomonas sp. P2_F12
GCGGCGGCGTCGCCGCGGCCGGCGGCAGCGGGGTTGCCGCGGCGGGGGCCGCGGCTGCGACCAGCGCGCTCGGGGTCGTCGGTGCCGGAGCCGCCGGCGGCGCGGCCGCGGCAGGCGGTGTTGCCGCGTTCCTCGCGTCGATCCCGCTCGGTGCCGCGGCGATCGCGGTGGGCAGCGTCGCGCTCGCGGCGGTGGCCGCGATCAGCATCGTCAACCTGCTCAGCTCGCCGGACGACTCCACGCTCGTCGGCGCCGAACCCACCTCGAGCGTGGCCCCCAGCACGGACGCTCCTGCCCCCACCTCGACTGCCGGCGCTGTGGTCACGCCGCAGCCCACCGACATCCCCACGCCGGAGCCCACCGAGCTGGCACCGCAAGACACCCCGCTGGACACCACGACCTCGGCGTTCTCCGCCGAGGGCGACGTGACCGCCGACGCGCCGTTCGCCGCGGAGCCCGAGCCCGAGGTGCCGGCCGAGCCGGAGGTGCCGGCCGAGCCGGAGGTGCCGCCCGAGCCCACCCCCGCGGACGTCTCGATCGACCTGCCGCCCGGCGGGCTGACGCTCGAGGCGGGGCTGGCGTCCCAGGAGCTGGCGGTCGGCGTGCGCAACAGCGGCGAGACGACCGCGACCAACCTGGTCGCCGAGGTGACGCTGCCCGACGGCGTGACGCTCGACGGCGTCTCCGCGGCCGCGTTCGCGGGGATCAGCGCCGGGCGGTTCGCCGTGATGGGCGCGGCCGGCTGGGTGTGCGTCGTCGGCGACGGGACCGGCGTCGCGCGGTGCACGCTCGACGAGCTCCCCGGCATGACCACGTCGACCCTCGTGCTGCGGGTCTCCATCGACGAGTCCTACGACCGCTCCGACGGCGAGGTGGGCCTGCGGGTCCATGGCGCGGGCATCGACTACGTCGCCCCGCCCATCCGCGTCGTCATCGCCGCTGCGCCGGCCCGCCTGACGCTGCGCAGCCTGCCGGGGACGCTCGCGCTGGTCAGCGGTCGGACCCGCCAGCTCGATCTCGCGGTCGCGAACGTCGGCGGCACGGCGATCCCCGCGGGCGCGGGCCTGGTCTCCGTCGCTCTGCCGGCCGGGGTCACGGGTGCCGCGGCTCCGGGATCCGCGTGGACCTGCGCCGGGACGCAGCCGATGGTCTGCCGCCCGGGTGCCGTCGGGGCCCGCGCCGACGCCCCGCTCTCCCTGCTCCTCACCGCCGGGTCCGCCGACGTCGTCACGGACCGCTCGCTCGCGATCCAGCTGTCGCCGAGCGGGCGCCAGGCCGCGGATTCGCTCACCGTGCCGTTCACGCTGCAGAGCCCGGCCGCGCTCGCGCTCAACGGGCCGAGCACGGCGATCGTCGCGCTCGGCACCCCGACCGCGGTCCCGCTGAGCATCGCGAACACGGGCGACCTGCCGGCCGTCGGGGTCCGGGTCACCGTGCAGCGGCCGGACAGCCTCGCCTTCGGGTCCCCCGCGGTGACCGACGAGACGTGGACCTGCTCGGACGGGTCGACCATCGTGTGCACGGCGGCGCAGATCGATCCGGGCAGCACCGTCGACCTGCCGCTGGACCTGCGCGCGGTCCCGGGAGCCATCGGTGACGTGGGAGCGGTCGTGGTGTCCGCCGAGGCGCCCGACGCCGACCCCGCCGGGGCGTTCCCGGTCGAGGTCGAGGCGCTGGCGCCGGTGCTCGGCCTCGACGGCTACGACCCGTACATCCTGCTCAACTCCGACGGTACGGGGACGGCTCGGTTCACCGTGAGCGCCAGCGTCGCCGACGCCGTCACGCCGACGGCGACCCTGACGCTGCCCGTGAACCTGCGCGCCGATCCCGAGGGTCCGGGCCCGCAGACGCCCGGCTGCACGGCGTCCGACGACCGCCGCACGGTGACCTGCGCGCTCGCGACGATCCCCGCCGGGGGCTCCCAGCAGGTGCTCGTCAACGTCCGCTGGGCCGGCAGCGCGAAGGGCACGGCGACGGTGGTGGTCGACGCCCCCGGGGCGACCGTGAGCTCGCAGCGGTCGGTGCAGACCTCGTCGGCCGGGCTGAACGCGCGCGACAGCTTCGAGCATGCCGACGTGACCGAGATCGGCGCACCGCTGCTGTCCTGCGACTCCGCGCTGCCCGAGTGCGCGTCGGCGCTGGCGGCCGGTGACCGGGACAACAACTCGTTCGCCATGGTGGCGCTGGACGAGGCGCCACCGGCTCCCAAGACGCCTCGTGCCTCCGTGCCGGTCTCGTCGACCGCGCGGCTCGACGTCCCGGCCGGCCGCTCGATCGTCTTCGCGGGGCTCTACTGGTCCGCGAACATCGGTCCGGGCGACGCCTGGAGCGGACCGCTGACGTCGGCACACCTGCGGGGACCCGGCGGCACGTACACGGACGTCACGGGTGAGCCGATCGCGCAGCCGACCGACAGCTCGGGCCGGAAGTACTACCAGTCGTTCGCGGACGTCACCGCGCAGGTCGCGGCCGGCGGGTCGGGGGATTGGTCGGTGGCCGACGTCGCCGTGAGCGCCTCCGCCAAGGACAAGGACCGGACGTACTACGCGGGCTGGTCGCTGGTCGTCGTGTACTCGGACCCGGGTTCGGCCGCGTCCGTCACCGTGTACGACGGCGGGCAGTGGATCGGCACCTCGGCGACACCGCTGGCGTTCGAGTTCGCCTCGACCGCCGGCACGACCGCCCGGATCGGCGTCGTCGCGTGGGAGGGCGACCGGACCGGCACGGGCGACCGGCTGCTGCTCGGCGACACCTGCCTGGGCGGCACCAGCTCGGGCGCCAGCGTGAAGCGCGCCCTGGTGCCCACGCGCTGGGACGGCAGCAGCGGCTCCGACACCAACGCGTTCGACTCCACGGCGACCGGCTGGCGGGCCGGCAACTCGCTGGGCACGGACGCCAAGGCGTTCCAGACGGTCAAGCTCGCGTGCGACGTGAGCTCGCTGACGGCGACCACCGCCGGCGACCAGTACCTGATCGGGGCGATCACGCTGCGGTCGACGCCCGCGGACGGCGGCGGGAGCGCGGCGACGCGCTGATCGGACCGCCCGGTCAGACGGCGGCGACCGCGTCGGCCACCGGCACGTCCCCGGCGACGAGCTCGAGCACCCGCCCGGCCGTCCGCGGGTCGTGGAGCAGCGCGACGAGCACGGCCGCGACGTCGGCCCGCGGGACCGAACCGCGCGGCACGGCGCTCTCGAGGCGGACGGTGCCGAGGGCCTCGGCGTCGGTGAGGCCGCCCGGGCGCAGGATCGTCCAGTCCAGGTCGCGGGCGCGCAGGTCGAGCTCGGCGGCGCGCTTGGCGACGAGGTAGGCGGCGAACACCTCGTCCGCGCCCGCCGGCGGGGGCGCGCCGGCGCCCATCGACGAGATCAGCACGTAGCGGCGCACCCCTGCCTGCGCGGCGCCCTCGGCCAGCAGGCCGGCGGCCGCGCGGTCGACGGTGTCCTTGCGCGCCGCGCCGCTGCCGGGCCCCGCCCCGGCGGCGAACACCACGGCGTCGGCGCCCGCGATCGCCTCGGCGACGTCGCGGGCGTTGGCCCGTTCCAGGTCCAGCACGACGGCCTCGGCGCCGTCCGCGATGACGTCATCGACCTGGCCGAGCTGCCGGATCAGGGCGACGGCGACGTCCCCTCGTGCGGTGAGGGCGCGGGAGAGGTGGCGCGCGATCTGCCCGTGACCGCCCGCGATGGCGATGCGCATGACACCCACGGTAGGCACGGCCGCGACGACCGGCGAGCCGGGGACGCTGCCGGGCCCTGAGCCCCCAGAGCGTGGGGCCCGGCAGCGCTGGTCCTCAGCCGACATCCCCCGGGTCGGCGAGGACGTCGAGGAGCCGCAGGTGGCTCAGCCGGTCGCCCAGGCGGTGCACGTCGTCGGAACCCGCCGGTGCCAGCGAGAGCGCGGTGTACGTGTCGGCGCCGGGGAGCAACTCGGAGGCGAACTCGCGCAGCACCTCGGCGACCTCCGCGAGGTCGCCCGGTGCGCGGGTGGAGCCCTCGGGCAGGCTCACGTACACGATCAGCCCGGGTTGCGGGCGGGGCAGAGGGGCAGCGATTGCCATGGACGTCTCCGGGTGCGCGGTCCGCCGTGCCCGAGGGACGGGCGGCGGTCTGGTCGAGGGGCCTGGGGGTGGATCAGGACCGATGACACGCGCACGGATACGCGGCGACGAGGCGCAGCGCAGACGTGGTCATGGAGCGACTGTCGCACGCCGGCTCGTCGGCACCAAGGGAGATTCGTCCGTGTCCCAGGTGCTGGGACGGGTCAGACGACGCCGTAGAGCCGGTCTCCCGCGTCCCCGAGGCCGGGGACGATGTACGCCTTGTCGTTGAGCCGCTCGTCGACGGCCGCGACCACGATGGACACGTCGGCCCGGTCACCCACGGCCTTCTCGACCACCGCGAGGCCCTCGGGCGCCGCCAGGAGGCAGACGGCCGTGACGTCGCGGGCGCCGCGCGCCAGCAGGAAGTCGATGGCGGCGACGAGCGTGCCGCCCGTGGCGAGCATGGGGTCCAGCAGGAAGCACTGGCGGCCCGACAGGTCGTCGGGGAGCCGGTTGGCGTAGGTGATGGCCTCCAGCGTCTCCTCGTCGCGCTGCATCCCCAGGAACCCGACCTCGGCGGTCGGCAGCAGGCGGGTCATCCCGTCCAGCATGCCGAGGCCGGCGCGCAGGATGGGCACGACGAGCGGGCGGGGGTCGGCCAGCTTCACGCCCGTGGTCGCGGTGACCGGCGTGACGATGTCGACGGCCTCGACGTGCACCTCGCGCGTCGCCTCGTAGGCGAGCAGGGTGACCAGCTCGTCGACCAGGAGGCGGAAGGTGGGCGACGCGGTGTTCTCGTCGCGCAGGACGGTGAGCTTGTGGGCGACCAGGGGGTGGTCCGCGACGTGCAGGCGCATGGCCTCAACCTACCGGGCGCGCGGTGCGCGATGATGCCCCCATGACCGAGGTCCTCCGCCCGCTGCAGGCGGCCGACGCGTGGGCGATGGGGCTGGCGCTCGACGAGGCCCGCCGCGCGGTGCAGACGGACGACGTCCCGGTCGGCGCGGTCGTCGTCGGACCCCACGGTGAGGTCGTCGGGCGCGGCCGCAACACGCGGGAGGCCCACGCCGACCCGACCGGGCACGCGGAGATCCTGGCGCTGCGGTCGGCTGCCGAGAACCTCGGGCGGTGGCGGCTGGACGACTGCACCCTCGTCGTGACCCTGGAGCCCTGCCTCATGTGCGCGGGCGCGACGGTCCTCGCGCGGATCCCGCGGCTGGTGCTGGGCGCGTGGGACCCGAAGGCGGGCGCCTGCGGCTCGCAGTGGGACGTGGTGCGCGACCGGCGGCTCAACCACCGGGTCGAGGTGGTGGGCGGCGTGCGTGCCGACGAGTGCGGCCTCCTGCTGCAGCGGTTCTTCGAGGCCCACCGGGACTGACTCAGCGCGGCGTCGGCAGCGTCTCGGCCAGGTCCGTCAGGGTCTCGGACGTCCCCGCGTCGAGCGTCACCGCCGCGTACTTGTCCCCGCGCGTGGCGCCCCGGTTCACCACGACGACGGGCTTGCCGGTCTGTGCCGCGTGCCGCACGAACCGCAGACCCGACTGCACCGTGAGCGACGACCCGGCCACCAGCAGCGCGTCGGCGTCGTCGACCATCGCGTACGCCCGCTCGACCCGCTCCCGCGGCACCGTCTCGCCGAAGTAGACGATGTCGGGCTTGAGCATCCCGCCGCACGCGCTGCAGGCGGCGACGACGAAGCCGCTGGTCTGCTCGATGACAGCGTCGGCGTCGGGGGCGATCTCGATGTCCGCGACCGCCGCGGCGAACCCGGGGTTGAGGGTGTCCAGCCGGGTGGCCAGCTCGGCCCGCGAGATCACCGTGCCGCAGGACAGGCAGCGGACCCGGTCGTAGCGGCCGTGCAGGTCGATGACGCGCCGCGACCCCGCGGCCTCGTGCAGCAGGTCGACGTTCTGCGTGATCAGCCCGGTGACGACCCCGCGGTGCTCGAGCGCCGCCAGCGCCCGGTGCCCCGCGTTCGGCATGGTCCGGTGCACGTGCCGCCAGCCGACGTGGTTGCGCGCCCAGTAGTGCCGGCGGAACCCCTCGTCGCCCGTGAACTGCTGGAACGTCATCGGCGTGCGCGGCGGGGAGTCGGGGCCGCGGTAGTCGGGGATGCCGGAGTCCGTCGAGACCCCGGCGCCCGTGAGCGCCGCGATCCGGTGGCCGGCGAGCACCTCGACCACGTCGGCCAGGGAGCCGGCGGTCATCGGGACGGCGTCGTTCGGCGTGCTCACCGGACCACGGTACGACGCCGATTCGGAGGACGGGCTCCCGACCAGGTACCCTTCTCGCCGAGGTAGCGTGTCCGAGCGGCCTAAGGAGCACGCCTCGAAAGCGTGTGTGGGTGAAAGTCCACCGTGGGTTCAAATCCCACCGCTACCGCCAGTCGAAGGGCCCCACCCGCAGGATTCTGCGAGTGGGGCCCTTTGTCGTTCCAAGGTCACCAGAAACTCACCGGATACGCCGAAGAGCCGGCGCGGCGGGGGAGCGCGGCACGATGATCGTGCTGTGAGTGCTGAGGAAGCGACCGTCACGATCGATCGGGCCGATGCCGCCGCGCTGATCGGAGTCTTGGCGAACATCGCTGGGCATGCGGCCGCCGGCGATCTGACTCCAGAAGCGATGGCGCACCTGCGACGACGTCTGGCTGCCGACCTCGGCGTCGCCGCCTCCGCATCCCTCGATGAGCTGCTGACAATGGTCAATCAACGCCTTCGCCGCGCGCTGGGCGAGCCCGCGTAGTCGGGATCTCAGCGACAGCCGCGTGCTCGATCAACTGGTCGATGACGCTCGCCGGCGCCCGGACCCCCTCGCGGGGACCCGGGCGCCGGTCGTCGGCGAGCGTGCCTAGACCACCCGGACGACGAACGAGAGGCCGCCGACCACCACGCCGGCGTCGTCGAGCTGGACGACGTCGAACGCGTGCAGCCGCCCGACCTCCTCGTCGGCGGCGACGGCGAAGGTCACCGCGGCGTGCCGCGACTTGGTCCCCTCGAACCGGGCACCCACCTCACGCAGCTCGGGGACGGCCTCGGGCTTGACGGCGATCCCCAGCGGTCGGCGGATGTCGTCGACGAGCGGCCGGGTCTCGCGCGTGCTCAGCACCCGGACGCCCAGCTCGGCGAGAGGTTGCGTCGCCGGCAGGCCGCCCGCGCAGCCACCCATCTTCGTGAGCGCCCTGGCGTCCATGTCGAACGTCGTCTCGAGGGCCCGGACCGTGGCGGCCGCCTGGCCCTCGGCCGGAGCGCCGATGAGGAACCGGAACGTCATCGACTTGCCCTGCGCGACCTCCAGCACCTGGATGTTGCGCTGGGCCACGTGCCGGTCGCCGACCACGTCGAAGATCGACGGGTTGACGTAGGTGTCGAGCGGGAGCGTCAACGCGACCCGGGCCACGATGCAGCGGTGCCCGCTGTCGGTCGCCTGCGGCGTCCACGGCAGCAGCACGTCCGTGGTCGAGTAGCCGTTGACGGTGACGAACGCGCCGCCGATCAGGAACGCCGTGGCCGGCGTGATGACGGTCGACGGGTCCGCGACGAACGCCTCGACGTAGGCGTCGACCGCGGGGATGCCGCCGCCGTTGGTCACGGTGACCTTCACCTGGTTCTGCTGCAGCGGGACGGCCTCGCCACCGACCGCGCCGCCCGGCTTGACGATCCAGATGTCCGGGCTGACCCAGAAGGGCAGTGCGGCGGGCAGCGGCTCGGTGCCGTCGTCGGCCGGGTTGGTGCGGATGTAGAGCCGCGTGATCGCGTCGAACGGCTTGTCGTTGTCGTGGTCGTCAGGCATCTCGTCAGTCCCCCTGAGGTGGTGCGCGTCTACGGGATGTAGCTGGTGTCGACCGGGTTCACCACGTCGATGTCCGGCTGCTTCGGCTCCCATGCCTTCCAGCCGTAGCCGCGGTCCGCATCGAGGTTGAAGTTGGGCAGGTCGTCGATGTGGCCGGAGAGCAGGCGGGCGGTGAACGCCGGGATGCTGCCGAACTGGAACCCGGAGACGGTCGCCTGGTCGGTCGTGTCGGTGAACGCCGAGCCCGGCCCGTACGGGTCCTTCGCCGTGTAGAGGTCCTCGATCTGCGACCCGTACGGGTGGAAGCCCGTCAGGACGACGTCGGGGTTGGCCCCGAAGAACGGCTCGGGCGCCGGTTCCGACGCGGGGAGCTCCGGCGGGGTGCCCGGGTACACCAGGTGGTGCTCCATCGGGCCGAACATCCCGTGGGACTCCTGCTTCAGCGGGTAGGAGGAGTGGGCGGACGGGCTCGGGCCGCCGGTCAGGTGCGCCGAGGCGGTGTTGATGAACGCCGTGCCCCACGGGGTGCGGGAGAAGTCGCCCGGCTCCGGGGAGAGGTAGCCGCCGAGGACGAGGGCGAACCGGCCCTCGTCGTAGATCTGCCAGACGCCCTTCTGGATCTGGTAGAGCAGCCACTTGACCAGGCCGAGCGCCTCGGTGACGGGCAGCAGGAAGATGTCGGCGATGTGGTTGAGGGTCCAGTCGACCGTGTAGGCGATCGAGTCGGCGACCCACTTCAGGAAGGCCAGCACCGCCGCGAAGATGTCGAGGACGCTGAAGCCGCCGCCCCCGCCGCCGGCGCTGGGCGGGCTGGGGAAGCCGCTGACGTAGTCGGTGAAGAGGGCCGCGGTGCTCGAGCCGGGAGGCGGCACGGGCGTGGGCTTCTTGGCGTTGCCGATGGACGTCGCGCGCTCGAACCACATCAGCCAGAGCCGGTACGTGGTGTCGTAGTCGGTCGCCGTCAGCTTGGGCGGGACCGGCCGGCCCGGCGCGGCGTCGTACGTCAGGTCGACGGCCTTGACCAGCATGTCCGCGAGCTTGGAGGGCAGCATCCCGCCGGGGAACTCGCACAGGCGCGAGTAGTAGCTGCCCGAGATCGCGTCCGCGACGTAGGTGTCCTTGGACGTCAGGTTGAGGCAGCGCTTGGTCCGGCGGCTGTCGGGGTAGCCCTTGCGGGCGTACGCGTCGATCCAGTTCTCCACCAGGTGGTGGCGGTGCCAGTGCGACCGGTAGGGGCCGCCGACGATCGAGTTGACGAAGGGGTGGCCCGCGACGTCGGCGCCGATGTGGCTGCCGTAGCCGACCGCGTAGCGCATGAGGTCGTCGTCGCCCTGGGCGAGCTTCCACATGGTCGACGCGAAGGTGCCCGTGCGGCGGTAGTGCCACGTGTCGAACCAGTACCACTCGTCCTCCGGCTTGCCCTGCTGGAGCTTGGGGTAGAACCCATAGAACAGGTCCACGTTCTTGGTGACGATCGCCGCCAGCTGCGTCTGCAGCGCGCTCGTGATCAGGGCGGACGTGTCGCCGACCTGGGTGAGCAGGCCCTGGAACAGCGCCTGGTCGACGGCCGTGACGGCGTCGTCGATCGCGTCCTCGACCGGCTCGACCACGGACTCGTAGAAGTCGATGAACGGCTTCAGCGCGTCGAAGACGCCGAACAGGAAGTTCGCGAACTCGTCGAGCGGGGTCCCGTACTCCTTGAGCGAGAAGACGAGGAAGTCAGGCCCCTGGGCGCCGAAGTTGGCGTACGGGCTGCACGGTTGCTTGTCGAGGAGATCGGCGAGCTCGATGCCTCGCGCTCCCCCGAGCTCGCGCAGATAGCCCGGGACCTTCTGGATGTTCTGGAGATGGACGATCGGACCTGGCATGGCAGCAGCCCCCCGCTGACCGGGCCCGCTCCGTCGCGGGCTCCCGATGGTGTCCGATGCCGGTCACTGACCTCGTCGGCAGTCGAACCTGTGTCTCTATTGCCCCATATGTCCGAATCGGGAACAAGAGAGGCGCGGGGTGAACATCACTCGAACGGGTGACTTCAGGCGGGGTTGACCCGGCGCATCTCGGCCGCCAGCGCGGCGTGCAGGTCGAACGGCCGGCGCTCCAGCTCGGCCGCCACCGTGGCGACGACCTCGGGCGGCTTGTTCTGGCTCAGCTTCTCGAGCATGCGGAAGCTCCGGACGTGCAGGCGCAGGCCGACGGTGCCCCGGGCCATCGCCCGGGCCGGTCCGTCGTAGGACGGGAGGAGGCGCGCGCCCTCGCCGGTCCCCTCGAAGTGCTCGACCAGCCGGCTGAGCACGGCGAAGTTCTCGTCGGCGGACAGCACCTCGGGCCGGCAGGTGAGGTGGGCGGTCACGTGGTTCCACGTCGGGGCGAACTGGCCCTCGGGGTACCACCGGGTCGAGATGTAGGCGTGGGGGCCCTGCACGATGACGAGCACGTCCGAGCCGTCGAGGCGGTGGTTCAGCTCGTCGGGGCGGCCGAGGTGGGTGACCAGGGACATCGAGTCGTCCGTGGTCTCCTCCCAGAGCATCGGGTAGTGGCTGGCGACCAGGCCGCCGTCGGTCGAGGACACCAGCGTGGCCCACGGGTAGCCCTCGACCAGCGCCCGGAGCGCGCGGGGGTCGTCGGTGGCGAACTTGGGGTTCTGGAGCACGTGGCGATGATGCCACCCGGCGATCAGCGGGCGCTGAGGCGCTCCTGGGGCTCCGTGCCCGTGGTCGACCCGGAGACGTCGCGGCGCAGGTAGTTCCACGCGAGGAACGCGCACACCAGCCCGTTGAGGCACCCCATGAGCACGTCGGTGGGGCTGTGCATCCCGCGGTAGAGCCGGGAGGTGCCCACGGAGATCGGGACCAGCAGGCACAGCACGGTCACGACGCCGCGCAGGACCGGGTTGCCGATGCGCTGGGCCACCATCGCGAGGGTGACGTAGAAGGCGGTCGAGGCGCCGGTGTGGCCGCTCGGGTACGCGGACGTGGGCGGGGAGTCGTCGAGGTGCTCGACGTCCGGGCGCTCGCGGCCCACCACCAGCGCGGCGGTCATGAAGACGGCCGCCTGCACGGCGATCGCCTGCGCCGGGACGATGGCCAGCCACCACTGCTTCGTGCGCCACCAGAACAGCGCCGTGAACAGCACGCACGCGCCGATGATGAACTCGGTCGTGCCGATCCCCGAGAGGATCGCGGTGAGCGAGTTGAGCGCCGGCGTCCGGATCGACACGAACCACCGGTTCACCGCGGTCTCGCTCGGCAGGCTGTTCAGCGGGCCGGTGATCAGGAACCCGATGCCGACGACGACGACCCACAGCCCGACCGCCGGCAGCAGCACGCGCACCGCGAAGTCCCGCAGGGCCTCCTTGCGCGTGGGCGCGGACGTGTCGAGCTCGTACCGGTGCAGGAAGGTGTGCATCAGATCTCCGGATCGGGAGCCGTCGCGGACCAGCCGCTGTAGCCCAGGTAGGACGCGCCCGCGAGGGCCGTCCCGAGCGCGAACCCTGCGACGACGTCGGAGGGGTAGTGCACGCCGAGCAGGACTCGGTCGAGGCCGGTGAGCAGGACGGTCGTCGCGGCGACGACGGGGACGACGACCCGCCCGCGCCGCCCGAGCAGCGGCCAGACCAGGAGGGTCAGCGTGAGGGCCACCGCGGCGATGTTCGTCGCGTGCCCGGACGGGAAGCTCGAGCCGGGCGCATGCTCCAGGGCGTCGTCGACCACTGGCCGCGCCCGCTGCACCAGCCCCTTGGCACCCAGCTGCACGGCCCACGCGGCCATGATCGTGAGGAACGCCCACAGCGCCCGGGTGGTCAGGCCGTGGCGCCGCCAGACCCACAGGCAGACCAGCGTCGCCGCGAGGTTGACCCACTTCGCCTGGAAGGCCTGCTGCCAGAGCACGAGCGCCTGCTCGAGCGCGGGGTGCGCACGCGTGAAGTCCGTCGCCCCCTGGATCGCCTGTCGGTCGAGGCGCAGGACGTCGTCCACCTGGGCGCGCACGACGTACGCGAGCACGGCGACCGGCACGGTCAGCGCGACCCCGAACACCGCAGCGCGGAGCAGGGCTCGGCGGCGGAGCGGGAGCGGACGCATCCCCGGAGGCTAGGTGCAGGACCGCCGGCTCGCGCGTCGAACGAGTCAGCCGACGGTGGTCACGACCGTGCCGGCAGGCGCCTGCCACAGGAGGTCGAGCACGTCGTCGGCGACCCGCACGCAGCCGTTCGAGACCTCACCCCGACCGCTCAGCGTGGTCGTGTGGATGGCCGTCGTCGACGTCCCCGACTTCTTGTCGTAGTCGTCCATGACCTCGCTCTGCGACGACAGCAGGAGCACGCGCGGCGTGGTGGTGCCGGGTTCCAGCCAGTGCGTCCCCACGATGAAGGCCGGCACGTGCGGAGTCGGCTTGGTGGGGCTGCCGGTGGCCTTGACCGGCATGACGTGCGTCGTGGTCCCGTCGTCGACGGTGATGGTCTGCGCGGCGGTGTCCACCCGGACCGACCAGCTGGTGCCAGCCGTCTCGGTGTCGGCGGAGTCGATCCAGGCGCTGCGGTCGTTGACCTGCGTGACGTCCTGGCTGGGCAGCGCGCCGCGGGTGGCGAGCATGACGCGGAGCCAGCGTCCGCGCTGGTCGATCACGGGCAGGGTGGTGCGGACCTGCAGCGTCAGGGCGGGGACGACGCCGACGGCCGCGCCGCCGGGTGCGACGCGGGCGGCCGTGTCCCGGACGATGACGGCGGTCTGCCAGCGGCCGAGCGACGGGTCGTCGCTCGCGCGCTGCGTGAGCCCGTCCGTGCTGGGCAGTCCGGCGACGACGTGCACGGGGTCGGTGACGGGAAGCGCGGCGAGATCGGCGGCCGGCGCGGCGGCGACGGCCGGCGCGGCCACCTTCGAGACGGTGATCGGGGCGGCGACCTTCACGACGGGCGCCGGGTGCGCCTCGACCGCGCTGGGGTCGCCCGCGCACGCCCCGACCAGGAGGAGCACCGACGTCGCGAGCAGGGTCGCGACCTTCGTGCGTGCCACGCGTCCCCACCCCCGTCCCGATGTCGTGAGAGGTCATCGTGCGCCTGCCGCGCGCGATCCGGCAAAGCGATCGGCTGTCGGACACCTGATCTCACGATGTGGTCGGGTGTTTGACGCTCCCGCGGTCCCTGTCTAAATTCCCTACCAATAAGGTCAAGATTTCCAGTGCGAAGCCCCGGCTAGCTGGATGGCAACCCTCCGCATGGCGGGGTGCCCCGGGTGAGGACCTGGTCACGGCAGTGCACCGCCGCCGTCGACAACATGCGAGCCCCGGCAACCGCCGGGACGAGAGGACAGACCATGAACGCGACCGGGGTCTCCACCCGTTCGATGCTGACGCGTTCCTGTCCGGCCCTCTGTCGCCGCTGACCGGCTGACCCACCCTCCGCACGCCCCGCGACCGGGGCGCGCGACGCGCACCCCGAAGCGCTCGACGCTCGGTGAGGCGCGCCCTGAACCAGCACCAGAACGGAACACCCATGTCTCGCCACGCCCATCTCGGCATCGATCTCAGCGACACCGGCGCCCACGCCGCCGCGTGGCGCGACCACGGTTCGCAGGGGCAACGGCTGTTCGACGCCGCCCGCCTGCTCGAGCTGGTGGCCGTCGCCCAGCGGGGAGCCCTCGACTTCGTGGTCTTCGACGACGACTTCGCCCTGCACCCGAGCCGCAACACGACCCTGCAGGGCCGGCTCGACGCCGCGCTCGTCGCCGCCCGGCTGGCGCCCCGCACCGCCGGCATCGGCCTGGTCTCGACCGTCGGCACCACGCACACCGCACCGGCGCACGTGGCCAAGGCCATCGCCACGATCGACCACGCGAGCCACGGCCGCGCGGCGTGGCAGGTCGGCTGGGACACCCGGATCGACGAGGTGCCGACCGCCGGGCCGCGCTCGTCGACCGTCGAGTCCTCCGCCGTCGCGGCAGCGGCCGACGCGGCCGCGGTGGTCGGTCGGCACTGGGACCGCTGGGACGAGACGGCGCCGGACCGGCCCCGGTTCGTCGCGCACGACGGCGTGCACTTCGCCTCGAAGCCCTCGACGGCCGCGCCCCGCCCGCCGCAAGGTCGTCCGCCGGTCGTGGTGCGGCTCGGCAGCCACGCCGCCCTCGACCTGGCGGGTCGGCACGCCGACGTCGTGCGGGTGCGGGCGACCGGGCCCGACGAGGCCGCGGAGGCCCGGCTCCGGGTGCTCGCGGCCGTCGCCGCCGCCGGCCGGGACCCCCGCGACGTCCGCGTGCTGGTCGACACCCACCTCGTCATCGGCCCGGACCGGGCGAGCGCGCAGGCCCGGCACGAGATGCTCGCGGAGCTCGAGGGCGTCGACACCGGCACCCTCTCGTTCGTCGGCACCACCGCGGGCTTCGCCGAGCTGGTCTCCACCTGGGTGGACGACGAGATCGCCGACGGGTTCGTCGTGCGGCCGTCGTCGGTGCACACCGACCTGCCCGCCCTGGTCGACGGCGTCGTGCCTCTGCTGCGCGCGTCCGGTCGGTTCCGCGCGGGCTACCCCGGCAGCACGCTGCGCGACACGCTCGGCCTGCCGCTGTCCACCACGA
This sequence comes from Cellulomonas sp. P2_F12, assembly GCF_056403775.1. Taxonomy (NCBI): domain Bacteria; kingdom Bacillati; phylum Actinomycetota; class Actinomycetes; order Micrococcales; family Cellulomonadaceae; genus Cellulomonas; species Cellulomonas sp. P2_F12. The sequence goes on from NZ_JBFUEV010000012.1 coordinate 14,398, forward strand.
GCTACGCCGCGACGGCCTGACATGACGACGACCACCACGCTGACCGTCCGCTCGTTCGGCCTGCTCGACGAGGAGGTCCGGCCGCTGCTGGACGAGCTCGCGCACGAGTACTCGTCGCGCTACGGCGACCACTTCGGCGTCGACGCCCTGCGCCAGGAGCTCGAGCGCTACCCGGCCCACCAGTTCGCGGCCCCCGACGGGGACCTGATCCTGCTGCTCGACGACGGCGTGGCCGTGGCCGGCGGGGCCTTCCGGCTGCGCGCCGAGCCCGAGCTGGGGGACGCCGCGCGGCTGACCCGGCCCGGGACGCGCGACGCGGACGGGCTGCCCACCGTGCGGACCGCCGAGTACAAGCGGATCTGGACCAGCACGGCGCACCGCCGGCAGGGGCTCTCGCGCCGGGTGCTCGCCGAGCTGGAGACCCGCGCCGTCGCGGCCGGGTACCAGCGGCTCTACCTGACCACCGGGCCGCGGCAGCCCGAAGCCGCCGCGCTCTACCTGGCGACCGGCTTCACGCCCCTGTTCGACACGGCCGCGGACCCGGAGGAGATCGGGCCGCTGGCGTTCGAGAAGTGGCTCTGTACGGACGCGCCCCCGTCCCGTCCGTCCCTCACCACCCCGGAGTGACCGTGTCCACCGCCTTCCTGCACCAGGACGAGTCCCTCGTCCTGTCCCCGCCGCCCGTCCGCCCGCCGGCCGACGAGCCCCGCGTGTACGCCGCCCGCCACCCCGGCCGTTGGATCGCCACGGCCGTGGTCGCGGTGCTGCTCGCGATGGTCGTGAGCTCGCTGCTGACCAACCCCCGCTGGGAGTGGTCCGTCGTCTGGCAGTACCTCACCTGGCCGTCCGTGCTCGACGGGCTGTGGGGCACCCTGCGGCTGACCGCCGCCTCGGCCGTCGTCGGCTTCGGGCTGGGCGCCGTGCTCGCGCTCATGCGGCTTTCCCGCTCGCCGCTGCTGCGGTCGGTGTCGTGGGCCTACATCTGGGTGTTCAGGTCCGTGCCGCTGATCTTGCAGCTGCTGCTCTGGTACAACCTCGCGTACCTGTACCCGACCCTCACGCTCGGGGTGCCGTTCGGTCCCTCGTTCGTCGGCTTCGACACCCTCGACGTCATCGACAAGTTCGGCGCCGCGGTGCTCGGGCTCGGGCTGTCCCAGGCGGCGTACGCGGCCGAGATCGTCCGCGGCGGAATCCTCGGCGTCGACCAGGGTCAGCACGAGGCGGCCGCCGCGCTCGGGCTCCCGCGGTCGCGTCAGCAGCGCCGGATCATCCTGCCGCAGGCCATGCGGACTATCGTGCCTACGGCCGTGAACGAGATCATCGGCCTGGTCAAGGGCACGTCCGTGGTCTATGTGCTGGCGTACGGCGAGCTGTTCTACATCGTCGGGGTCATCTACGGCCGCAACCAGCGGGTGGTCCCGCTGCTCATCGTCGCGGGCATCTGGTATCTCGTCGTCACCACCGTGATCACCGTCATCCAGTACTACGTGGAGCGGCACTACGCGAAGGGTGCGCTGCGGCAGCTGCCGCCGACGCCCCTGCAGCGGGCGCGTTGGGGCGTGGGGATCGGGTGGTCGCGTGTGAGCGGACGACCGCTGCCGGGCGACCTCCCACCCGGCTACGGGCGATCTCGTGGCGTCCTGGTCCGGACCACCACCGCCGCGCCGGACGGGGCCCTCTGATGGCCGCCGGACTGGTCGAGGTGCGGGGCGTGCACAAGGCCTACGGCACGCTCGAGGTGCTCGACGGCGTGGACCTCACGGTCCAGCCGGGCGAGGTCACCGTCATCCTCGGGCCGTCGGGGTCGGGCAAGTCGACCCTGCTGCGGGCCATCAATCACCTCGAGAAGGTCGACCGCGGATCCATCTCCGTGGACGGCGACCTCATCGGCTACCGGCGCCGGTCCGACGGCGCGCTGCAGGAGCTCAAGGAGAAGGACGTCCTGGCGCAGCGGACCCGTATCGGGTTCGTGTTCCAGAACTTCAACCTGTTCCCGCACCTCACCGCGCTCGAGAACGTCGTGGAGGCGCCCATCTCGGCGCAGAAGCGGCCGCGGGCCGAGGTCGAGGCCGAGGCGCGCGAGCTGCTCGCCCGGGTCGGGCTGTCCGACAAGGCCGACGCCTACCCCCGGCAGCTGTCCGGCGGGCAGCAGCAGCGCGTGGCGATCGCCCGGGCGCTCGCGGTCAAGCCGGCGGTCGTGCTCTTCGACGAGCCCACCTCCGCGCTCGACCCCGAGCTGGTCGGCGAGGTGCTCGACGTCATCCGGGACCTCGCGGCGACGGGCACGACGCTCATCGTCGTCACGCACGAGATCGGGTTCGCCCGCGAGGTGGCCACGAGCGTCGTCTTCATCGACGGCGGCCAGATCCTCGAGCAGGGCACGCCCGCGCAGGTGCTCGACAACCCGCAGCACCCCCGCACCCGCGCCTTCCTCGACAAGGTGCTCTGACCCCCCAGTTCTTCGTCGCCCGCACCCCGCGGACGGCGTGACGAGCGCGCCCCGTCGCGCTCCCGACCGAGAGAGAGACCTCCCGTGACTACGACCTTCCGACGTGCTGTGAGCGCACTGGCCTTCGTGCCCCTGCTGGCGCTCGCCGCGTGCGCCGGATCGGCCTCCGCCGAGACCGACGGTGCGGCGACCCCCGAGGCCACCGCCGCCGGTCTGACCATCAGCACGAGTCCCGACCAGGACCGGATCCACACGACGAAGTCCGAGGACGCCATCGCGCTGCTGCCGGCGGACGTCAAGGAGTCAGGTGTCCTCAAGGTCGCCACGACGGCCGGTGCCGCGCCACCGCTGGGCTTCCTCGCCGACGACGAGAAGACGCCGATCGGCAACGAGACCGACATCGCCAGCCTCGTCGCCGACGCCCTCGGGCTCAAGCTCGAGCTCGAGCAGAAGGCGTGGGCCGACTGGCCGCTCGCCCTGCAGTCGGGCGACGTCAACGCCGTGATCTCGAACGTGACGGTGACCGAGGAGCGCAAGGAGCTCTACGACTTCTCGTCGTACCGCAACGACCAGCTCGGCTGGCTGACCAGCGCCTCCAGCAAGGTCAAGGAGATCACGGAGCCCAAGGACATCGCGGGCCTCACGGTCGGCGTCGGCTCCGGCACCAACCAGGAGAAGATCCTGCTGGCCTGGAACCAGGAGAACATCGACAAGGGCCTGGAGCCGATCAAGGGCGGCGAGCCGGAGTACTACGAGAACTACTCGGACGTGCTGCTGGCCGTGCAGTCCGGCAGGGTCGACGCCTACGTCGGCCCGAACGCGAGCCTCGCCTACAGCGCGGCGACCGCGCCCGACCAGTTCAAGGTCGTCGGCACCCTCAACGGCGGCTGGCCACTGACGGCGCAGATCGCCGTGGCCACGCTCAAGGGCTCCGAGCTCGCTCCGGCCGTGACGGCCGCGCTCCAGCACGCGTTCGACGACGGCACCTACGCCCAGGTGCTCGCGCGCTGGGGCCTGTCCGCCGAGGCCATCGAGAAGCCCGAGACCAACCCGCCGGGTCTGCCCAAGACGAGCTGACCCCTCAGACCGGATGCTGTGCTTCTCGCACGGGCGTCCGCGGTGGCCGGTCGGGGTCGGGGGACGCCCGGCCGGCCACCAGTTTTTCGTCCCCCATCTCTGGAGGTACCTGTGCAGGTCGTCGACCACCTCGTCGTCGGAGGCGGCGTGATGGGCTCCGCCGCCGCGTGGCAGCTCGCGCGGCGCGGCCGTGACGTCGTGCTCCTCGAGCGGTTCGAGCCAGGGCACGTGCGCGGCGCCTCCCACGGTGCCTCGCGGATCTACCGGCAGACCTACGACCGGCCCGAGTACCTCGACCTCGCGGCAGAGGCGCTCGAGCTGTGGCAGTCGTTCGACGGGGTGCTCACCCTCACCGGCGGCGTGAGCCACGGCGAGCCGGCGCCCGGCGTGGTCGACGCCTTCGTCGCCCGCGGCGTCCCGCACGAGATTCTCCCGCCCGAGGCCGCGCACGAGCGCTGGCCGGGGCTGCGGTTCGAGGGGCCCGTGCTGCACGAGACCCGGACCGCCGGCCGCATCCACGCCGACCGCGCGGTCGCCGCGTTCCAGTCCGCCGCCGCCGCGCTCAGTGCCGACGTGCGGCACGGCGTTCAGGCCCTGTCCGTGACCGCCGGTGCCGACGGCGTGCTCGTCGAGACCTCCGTCGGTCCGTTCCGCGCTCGCAGCGTCGTCCTGGCCGTCGGCGCGTGGACCTCGACGTTGCTCGGGGCCGGGGCGCCGCCGCTGGTCGTCACGCAGGAGCAGCCCGCGCACTTCTCGCTGCGCACCGGGACGCCCGACGACTGGCCGAGCTTCACGCACCGCCCGCTCGGGGACCACCCGTGGCCCAGCGGCACCTACGGCCTGGGCACGCCCGGGGAGGGGATCAAGGTCGGGTTCCACGCCGTCGGCCCCGTGACCGACCCCGACCGGCGCACGTTCACCGCCGAGCCCGCGCAGCTCGCTCTGTTGCAGGAGTACGCGGCGCAGTGGCTGCCCGGCGTCGACGCCTCTGTCCCCGCGCCGATCTCGTGCACCTACACGACGACCCCCGACCACGACTTCGTCCTCGACCGCCGCGGGCCGCTGGTGGTCGCCGCGGGCTTCTCCGGCCACGGCTTCAAGTTCGCCCCCGCGATCGGGCGGGTCCTGGCCGACCTCGCCGGGGAGTCCGCCGACGACCCCGTCTCTGCGTCGCACCCCGCCTTCCACCTGTCCCGACCCGCCCTGCAGGAGATCCGATGACCCGCCGTGCCGTGCCCCTGTCCGTGCTCGACCTCGCGCCCGTCCCGGAGGGGAGCAGCGGCGCCGATGCCCTGCGGACGGCCGTCGAGCGCGCGCAGCTGGTCGAGCGGCTCGGGTACCGCCGGGTGTGGTACGCCGAGCACCACCTGGCGCCGGGCGTCGCGTCGTCCACGCCCGGCGTGCTCGCCGCCCTGACCGCGAGCGCCACCTCGACCATCCGCGTCGGGTCCGCCGCCGTGCTGCTCGGTTCCACCAGCCCCGTCGTTGCCGCCGAGCAGTTCGGGACCGTCGCCGCCCTGCACCCCGGGCGCGTGGACCTCGGGCTCGGCCGGGCGTCGTTCCCGCCGCCGAGCAAGTCCGCTGCGCCCGACGCGTCCGCCCCGACCGCCGGGCGGGTCCCGTCGACGGCGACCGAGGCCCGCGTGGTCGACGGCCTGCTCGTGCCCGCGGCGCCGCCCTTCACCTTCGCCGACCCCGACCTGCGCTCGCGGTTCCTCGCCCACCTCGACTTCCTCAGCGCGTCCCGGACGCCGGCGCCGTTCCGGGACGAGCTGTCCAGGGTCCTCGCGCTGCAGGCCGGGACCGCCCGGGCCGGCGAGCGCGGTGTCACCAGCCCCGCCGTGGAGGGCTCGGACATCGCCCTGTGGGTGCTCGCGTCGAGCGCGGGGGAGAGCGCGCGCGTGGCCGGCGAGCTGGGCCTGCCGCTGGCCGCGAACTACCACGTGAGCCCGGCGACCGTCCTGGAGACGGTCGCGGCGTACCGGGACGCCTTCGTCCCCGGGGTGCTGGACGAGCCGTACGTCGTCGTGTCGGCCGACGTGCTCGTCGCGGAGACGTCGTCCCGGGCGGCCGAGCTGGCCGACCCGTTCGCGGAGTGGGTGCTCTCGATCCGCAGCGGCGCGAGCGCGATCCAGTACCCACGGCCGGGCACGACGACGCCGTGGGAGCTGCGCGACGACGCCGAGCGTGCGCTGCTGCGGGACCGGGTCGACACGCGGCTCGTCGGCGACCCGGAGTCGGTGGCCCGCGGTCTGGACGCCCTGGTGCGCGCGACCGGCGCCGACGAGCTGCTGATCACCACGATCACGCACGACCCGGCGGACACGGCCCGCTCGTACGAGCTGCTCGCCCGCGCGTGGGGCCTCGCCGACGACGAGCTGGTCGGCGCAGGCACGGCCGCGACGACCCGCTAGCCCGCGCGGTCGCGCCCTCGCGCTGGCCCCACCGCCGCCGCGCCCTCCCGCCGCGCCCTCTCGCCGGCCCCGCCGCCGCCGCGCCCTCCGGCCGGCCCCACAACGTCCGCACTCGATGGGCCTCCGACCCCCACGAGTGCGGACGTTGTGCATGCAGGCAGCGGGACGTCCGCGCTCAGTCGGGTTCCGACCCGCACAAGCGCGGACGTTGTGGATTCACACGGCGGACGTCCGCGCTTACACGGGTTCTGACCCGCACAAGCGCGGACGTTGCGGGGGGTGCACGCGGCGGAAGGCCCCCGGCGTCGAGATGCCGGGGGCCTTCTGCGACGGACGGGTCAGACGGCCGTGTGGTCGCCGATCCGGTGGTAGGTGCGGTCGTGGTAGACGAGCGGGAGGGCGTCGTCGTCGACGGAGTGCGCGAGGGCGCGGACCGACACCAGGTACGAGCCGCCGACCGGCACCCGCTGCACGACCCGGCCGCGCAGCCAGGACACGGCCTCGTCGATCACCGGCTCGCCGGTCTCCAGCGGCGTCCAGCCGCCGGCCGCGAACCGGTCGATGCCGCTCGTCGCGAACCGGGCGGACACGTCGTCCTGCGCCGAGGACAGGAAGCTGATCGCGAGCGTGCGCGCCCGGGACAGGGCGGGCCACGACGACGAGGTCGACGCCAGCGAGAACGCGAGCAGCGGCGGGTCGGCGGACACGGAGATGACGGAGGTCGCCGTGAACCCGACGGGCCGGCCCTCGTCGTCGAGGAGTGTCACCACCGCGACCCCGGCGGGGTGCCGGCGGAACACCTCCTTGTAGGCCTGCGGGCTCAGCTGCGGCTCGTCCTGCTCCACGAGGTCGGCGTCCAGCGAGCGCAGGATCTCGGCGGTCATGCGGAGAGCGCCGCGACGTCGAGGGCGGCGTGCAGGGGAGCGAAGGCGCGCTCGAGCCACCGGTCGATCACCGGGCCGAGGTCCACCAGGTCCGCTTCCGTGACGGCCAGCGCGCGGCTGGGGACGGTGGCGCCGAGCTCGACGAGCAGGGGCCGCAGGTGCACCTCGCCGGCGAGCAGGTGGGCCGGGCCGCCGGACACGACGAGAGGGACCGCGACCACGCCGGCGAGACCGTCGGGGCCGTAGAGGTCGAGGAACGACTTGAGCAGGCCCGTGTAGGTGGCCTTGTAGACGGGCGTCGCGACGACGAGCAGCCGCGCGCCCGCCACGGTCGCGAGCGCGGGGTCGAGGAGCGAGCGGTCGGCGGTGAACAGCTGGTGGCCGATCGTCGCCAGGTCGACGGTCGCGATGTCGGCCCCGTCGGCGAGCCGGTCGGCGACCTGCACGGCCGCGGACAAGGTGCGGGACCCGGGCTTCGGGTTGCCGACGAGGGCGACGACGTCGGGCACGGACTGCTGGACCACGGTGGAGCTCCTTCTCGCTGCACGCTTGCCGCACCGGTCGGTGCGGCCAGGTCATCTCCCGGAGCACCCCGTCGTGGAGGGGTTGCTGACCAGCGAGCCGGGGCTTCGCGCTGGCACTCGTGACCTGGGCGGAGTTGTAGCAAGGGGGTGTCGTCCGGCAAGGGCTTCGCTGGAGAATCCCGAATGACGGACACACACGCCGGTGTCGAGAACGCGCGAGCGGCACCGACCACGGGGTGAGAGGGTCCGCTGGGGGACCGCGAGACACCGGGAGCGCACCGTGAAGTACATGCTGCTGATGAACTACCACATCGAGGGGGTGCCCCCGATCGACACCTGGGCGCCCGAGGACGTGCGCCGGCACATCCAGTTCCAGCACGACCTCGGCGCGGAGCTGGTGGCCAGCGGCGAGTTCGTCGACGGCCAGGGTCTCGCGTGGCCGGACACGGCGAAGCTGGTGCGCAGCGACGGGGTGTCCGCCCCGGTCGTCGTCGACGGGCCGTTCGCCGAGTCGAAGGAGTTCCTGGCCGGCTACTGGACGGTCGACGTCGAGGACGAGGCGCGGGCGATCGCCATCGCCGCGAAGGCGTCGGCGGCACCCGGGCCGGACGGCGTGCCGGTCCAGCAGGTGTTCGAGGTCCGTGCGCTGATGGAGGCACCCTCCCCTGTCGACTGACCGGGCAGACCCGCCCGTCGAGGACCTGCTGCGCACCCTCGCGCCGCAGGTCCTGGGCGTGCTGGTGCGGCGGTCGGGGGACCTCGCCGACGCCGAGGACGCCCTGCAGGAGGCGCTCCTGGCTGCGGCGACGCAGTGGCCGTCGACGGGCGTGCCCGGCAACCCGCACGCGTGGCTGGTCGTCGTCGGCCAGAACAAGCTGGTGGACCGGTACCGCAGCGAGGACGCGCGACGCCGGCGCGAAGAGCTCGTCGCGACGATGGACCCGGGAGCCGAGGCGCTCCAGTCCGACGACTCCCTGCTGCTGCTCTTCGGCTGCTGCCACCCGGCGCTGAGCCCGGCGTCGGCGATCTCGCTGACCCTGCGGTCGGTCGGTGGCCTGACCACCGCGGAGATCGCCCGGGCGTTCCTGGTGCCGGAGCCGACGATGGCGCAGCGGCTCAGCCGGGCACGCCGGACCCTGCGCGACCTGGACGGCCCGTTCCGGATGCCGTCGGCGGCGGACTACGGCGAGCGGCTCCGCGCCGTGCTGCGGGTGCTGTACCTGATCTTCAACGAGGGCTACGCCAGCACCTCGGGCGCGTCGGTGGCCCGGGCGGACCTGGCGGCCGAGGCGCTCCGGCTCACCCGCGCGCTGTCACTGAGCCTCCCCGACGATCCCGAGGTCGCCGGCCTGCTCGCGCTGATCCTGCTCACCGATGCCCGGCGTCCCGCGCGCACGGGACCGCGCGGCGAGCTGATCCCGCTGGACGAGCAGGACCGTGAGCGCTGGGACTCCGCGATGATCGCGGAGGGCGTCGCCTTGGTCGAGCACGCGCTCGTGCGCGGAGCGGTCGGCGAGTACCAGCTGCAGGCGGCGATCGCGGCCCTGCACGACGAGGCGCCGACGGCCGACGAGACGGACTGGCCCCAGCTGCTCGCCCTGTACGGGCTGCTCGAGCGGATGACCGGCAACCCGATGGTCACGCTGAACCGCGGGGTCGCTCTCGCGATGGTGCACGGCCCCGACGCCGGGCTCGCCCTGCTGGCCACGCTGGACCAGCCGCTCGCCGGCCATCACCGGCTCGCCGCCGTCCGGGGTCACCTGCTCGAGCGGGCAGGCCGGCCCGAGGAGGCGGCCGAGCAGCTGCTGCTGGCGTCCCGGCAGACCACGAGCCTGGCGGAGCGCGACTACCTGCGGCTCCAGGTGGCACGCCTGCGGCACGGTTGACACGCTGAGCACCGTGCCGGCCGATCCCGATCCCCACATCCTGTTCTCGCCCGCCGTGACCAACCTGCGCGATCTCGGTGGTCGGCGCACGGCCGACGGGGGCGTCGTCGCGTCCGGGGTCGTGTACCGCTCAGCGGAGATGACGGGCGACGCGGTCGCCACCGACGAGGTCCTCGCCGGTCTGGGCATCCGGACCGTGGTCGACCTGCGCACCGAGGGCGAGCGGACGGCACGGCCGGACCACGTGCCGGCCGGGGCGACGCTGCTCGACCTCGACGTGCTCGCGGATCTCCCCGGCGGTGCCGCGGCGCAGGTGGCGGCCCTCGGGACGAGCCGGACCACGCCCGACCCCGACCCCGACCCCGTCGAGTCGATGCTCGTGGTCTACCGCCGGTTCGTCGTCGGCGAGGGTGCCCGGGCGGCGTACGCCGCGCTGGTGCGGGCCGTCATCGACCCCGCGCGCCGACCGCTCCTGTTCCACTGCACGGCCGGCAAGGACCGGACCGGCTGGGCGGCGACGATCCTGCTGCTCGCCGCGGGCGTCGACGAGCAGGGCGTGACGGAGGAGTTTCTCGCGGTCAACCCGGCGGTGCGCGAGACGTTCGCCCCGCTGCTCCAGCAGTTCGCCGACACCGGCGGTGACCCCGAGACCCTGCGCCCGCTGCTGGAGGTCCGGCCCGAGTACCTCCGGGAGGCCCTGGACCTCGTGCGCGAGCAGTTCGGCACGTTCGACGGTTACCTCCGGGACGGGCTCGGGCTCGCTCCCCAGGAGGTCGAGGAGCTCCGCAGGACGCTACGCACGGACGGGTGACCCGTTGGACCGTTCGGGTGGTCCGATATGTCCGATCTTGCCGACTCACCCGGTCGGACCCACGATGGGCTGATCGCACCTCCCGCGACGCAGCGTCGTCTGATCCCAGGCGCCGAGGGAAAGGCATGCCTGTGGCCGACGAGATCGTCTCCCCCATCCGACGAGGCGCGCACGACATCGCCCGCGAGCGGGACCGGGTCCGGCGCAAGCGCGTCTACCGCGTCGCGTTCGTGCTCCTCGCCGTCGAGACCTACGTCATCGCCAGCTCGCTGCTGGGCCGCGACCTTATGCCGCCGATGCCGCGGGTCGACCCGCTGGTGCTGGTCCCGGTGCTGTTCTTCGTCTCGCTGCTGGCGCTGCTGCTGGTCACGCAGGTGGGCACCTCCCGGTCGCCGCACGTGGTCTACCGGCCCGAGCAGGTGGACGTGCACCTCGACGACGTCATCGGCATCGACCCGGTCAAGGAGGACGTGCGCCGGTCGATCGACCTGTTCCAGACGCACAAGCAGTTCGCCGAGCAGATGGGCGGCACCCCCCGGCGCGGCCTGCTGTTCGAGGGGCTGCCCGGCACCGGCAAGACGATGACGGCCAAGGCGATGGCGGCCGAGGCGGGCGTGCCGTTCCTCTTCGTGTCCGCGACGTCGTTCCAGTCGATGTACTACGGCGCCACCGCGAAGAAGATCCGCGCGTACTTCAAGGCGCTGCGCAAGGCGGCCCGCACGGAGGGCGGCGCGATCGGCTTCATCGAGGAGATCGACGCCATCGCGACGGCCCGCGGAGGCATGTCGTCGATGACCGCGAGCCCGTTCGACGCGTTCCGGACGCCGGGCGTCATCAAGAACGCGGTCGTCAGCGAGGGCACCGGCGGCGTGGTCAACGAGCTGCTGGTGCAGATGCAGTCGTTCGACGAGCCGACGACGACCGACAAGTTCGTCAACTTCTTCCTCGCCCGGATCAACCTGCTGCTGCCGGCGAACCGCCAGCTGCAGCAGCGCAAGCCGGTCAAGGCCCCGATCCTGCTGATCGCCGCCACCAACCGCGCCGACTCGCTGGACCCCGCGCTGCTGCGCCCGGGTCGCTTCGACCGCCGCCTGACGTTCGCGACCCCCGACGCGATCGGCCGGCGGGCGCTGGTGGACCACTTCCTGGCCCGCCGCTCGACGCAGGACGAGCTGGACGACCCGGTGCTGCGGGACCGGATCGCGGCCGCGACCAACGGCTGGACGCCGGTGATGATCGAGCACCTGCTGGACGAGGCGCTGGTCAACGCGCTGCGTCGCGGGTCGCTGGCCATGTCGTTCGCCGACATCGAGCACGCCCGGATCACGGAGATGGTCGGCATCGGCCAGCCGGTCCGCTACACGGAGGCCGAGCAGCGGCTCATCGCCACGCACGAGGCCGGCCACGCGGTGACGGCCTGGCTCGCGGCGCCGAACCGCACGCTCGAGGTCCTCACGATCGTGCGTCGCGGCGACGCCCTCGGCCTGCTCGCGCACGACGACTGCGAGGAGGTCTGGACCCACTCGCACTACGACCTGCGGGCGCTCGTGCAGATCGCGATGGGCGGCTGGGTGGCCGAGGAGCTCTTCTTCGGGCAGACCAGCACCGGCCCTGCCAGCGACCTCGCGTCGGCCACCCGCACCGCCGCGCAGATGGTCGGCGCGGCGGGCATGACCGGCTCGCTCATCTCGTTCGCGGCGACGCCGCACGACCTGGTGTCGGCCGTGCTCAGCGACGCCCAGGCGCGGGCCCAGCTGGAGGCCGTCCTGGACGACGCCCGCAGCACTGTCCGCCGGCTGCTGTCGCGGCACCGCCACCTCGTCGAGGCGCTGCGCGACGCCCTGCTCGAGCGGTACGAGCTCCTGGGCACCGAGATCACGGACGTCCTCGAGGCCGCGACGCTCGCGCAGCAGCAGATGCTGGAGCGCGAGGAGTACGAGAAGTCCGCGGCGGTGGCCGCCGGTGCGGCGGCCCAGGCGGTCGCGGCGGCGGAGCGGTTGCGGGTGGCCTAGCCTTCGGGGCGTGCCCGAGGGTCATACCGTCCACCGCATCGCCCGTCAGCTCACGCTGGACCTGGTCGGTCGCCGCCTCGCGGTGAGCTCGCCGCAGGGCCGGTTCGGCGCCGGCGCCGCCCGGCTCGACGGTCAGGTCATGGTGTCGGCCGACGCCGTCGGCAAGCAGCTGTTCTGCACCTTCGAGGGCGGCGACGTGCTGCGCGTGCACCTCGGGCTGTACGGCGCGTGGGACTTCTACGGCGCGCTGACCCCCGTCACCGAGGGTGCCTTCGCGGTCGGCAGCATGGGCGCGCCGCGGCTGCGGCGGTCGGTGCGGATGGGGGAGGACGAGCGCGAGAGCCCCGCCGACGAGGGCGGGCTGGTGGCCGCGTTCCCGCCCGAGCCGGTGGGCCAGGTGCGCGTGCGGCTGGCGTCGGCCGAGACGGTCGCCGACCTGCGTGGGCCGTCGGCGTGCGAGGTGCTCGACCCGGTCGGTGCGGCCGCGGCGATCGACCGGCTGGGCCCCGACCCGGCGTCGACCGACGACCTCGACCGCGCCGGGGACGTCATGGTCGCGCGGTTGACCGCGCGGAACGTCGCCGTCGGCCAGCTGCTCATGGACCAGTCGGTGGTCGCCGGCATCGGCAACATCTACCGGGCGGAGCTGCTGTTCCGCGCCCGCCTCGACCCGCACACGCCGGGCCGCCGGGTGCCGCGCGAGGTGGCCAGGGCGATCTGGGAGGACTGGGCCGTGCTACTGGCCGACGGGATCCGCACGGGCGTGATGATCACGCGCGAGGACCTGTCTCCCGCCGCCCGGGAGCGCGCCCTGGCGGACCCCGCGGAGCGTCACTGGGTCTACCACCGCACCGGCGAGCCGTGCCTGGTCACCGGGAACCCGGTGGTGGTCGAGGAGATGGCCGCCCGCAAGCTCTACTGGTGCCCGACGTGCCAGGTCTGAGCGTCAGGAGTCCAGGCCGAGGAGCGACCGCCACGCGCGGTGGTGCTCGACCGTGACGCCCTCGTAGCCGGGCAGTCCCCCGAACGCCGCCTCGACCCGCGCCGTCTCCTGCTCGAGGACCGCGGGCCCCTCGTCGACGAACGTGTACTGCGCGCCGCCGGCCACCTCGGCCGTGTCGGTCTCGACGCCGACGGTGAACGGCCGGCCCGCCGCCGACGCCGCGACGGCCGCGGGCGCGGCGAGCGCGATGATCCCGTCGGACCCGCGGGCGTGGTCGCTGAACGCGACGACCCCGACGCGGTCGGCCCGGGCGAGCACCGCGTCGAGCAGCGAGCCCTCGCCCCAGGGCTCGTGCGCGAGCCACCACGGGGCGTCGACGCCCAGCGCGACGCCGTCGGGCAGCGCCGCGACCACGGCGTCGAGCAGCGCGAACCACTGGGTGCAGAGGCTGTCGCGCCGGGTGGCCCAGCCCGGTGTCGCCCACGGCTCGACGTCGAGCTGCACGCTGTCGCTGGGGCCGGACCGCAACGCCGCGAGCGCCCACGTCACCGCGAGCGACGGCTGACCGAGCCAGCCGGGGTCGCCGCCGAGCGGGCCGACGGCCACGCCCGCGGCCTGCAGGGCGGAGGTCGCCGCGCGGAACCAGTCGCCCACCGGGCCCTCGTCGGCAGCCCAGGGAGCGGCCAGGAACACCCGGCGCAGCCCCCGCTCCCCGCAGAACGCGACCAGCGCGGCGGGCTCGGCGGGGGCGTAGCCGCGGCCGCGGGCGTCGACGGAGGACGGGACGGGGTTGTCCCACGCCCACATCGACGTCAGGGCGCTCACGCGAACACGCGCTCGCCGACGGGGATCTCGACGGAGAGGGTGTTGGCGCGGGTGGCCAGGGGGCACACCCACGCCGGGTCGTAGGCGCACGACGGGTTGTAGGCGAAGTTGAGGTCGACCACCAGGCGGTCGCCGACCATGCCGAGGTCCGCGCCCTTGATGGTGTCCAGCAGGTAGCGGCCGCCGCCGTACGTGTCGGCCGCCGCGTCCTTGACGGGCACGAACAGCCCGCCCGCGTAGCCGCGCAGGACCCAGACCGCGAGGCTGCCGAGGTCGCCCACCTGCACGGTCCCGATGCGCTCGAACGGCACGACGCCGTCCGTGCCGGTGCTGACGTCGAGCCGCTGGTGCGTGGCCGGGAGCACCTCGCACTCGAACCGGTACGCCGGGTCGTAGTGGGGGATGTCGAGCCCCTCGAACGAGGCCTTGGCGACGACGTCGAGCGGCGAGGCCGGGTGGTCCGCGAGCAGCTCGTCGCGCCGCTGCACCCAGACCGCGTGCGCCGTGGCGGGGTCGGACTTCGCCAGCCGGCGGACGTCGGCGTACATCTGGGCCACGCGGCGGCGCCAGTCCGCGACGGCGAACGGCTCCTCGGCGGGATGTCGGCCGGGCACGATCACGGGGAATCCAGGGGTCACCGGTCCACCGTCGCACGCCGTGCAGTCCGGCGGCACCCTGTGTGAGGGTTGTCCGCATGGACCTGCGCATCTTCACCGAGCCCCAGCAGGGGGCTTCCTACGACGACCTGCTCGCGGTGGCCAAAGCCGCCGAGGACCTCGGCTTCGACGCCTTCTTCCGGTCCGACCACTACCTCAGCATGGGCGACGGCGACGGTCTGCCCGGCCCGACGGACGCCTGGACCACGCTCGCGGGGCTGGCGCGGGAGACCAGCCGGATCCGGCTGGGCACGTTGGTCTCGTCGGCCACCTTCCGGCACCCGGGCGTGCTCGCGATCCAGGTGGCGCAGGTCGACCAGATGTCCGGCGGCCGGGTCGAGCTCGGGCTGGGCGCCGGCTGGTTCGCGCGGGAGCATGCCGCCTACGGGATCCCGTTCCCGGAGAAGCGGTTCGACCTGCTGACCGAGCAGCTCGAGCTGATCACGGGCCTGTGGGGGACGCCGGTCGGCTCGCACTACGGGTTCGAGGGCTCGCACTACACGCTGACCAATTCGCCGGCGCTGCCGAAGCCCGTGCAGTTCTCGCCCCTGGACCCGACCAGGCCGGGGGTCCCGGTGATCGTCGGCGGCAGCGGCCCGAGGCGGACGCCGGCGCTCGCCGCCAAGTACGCGGCCGAGTTCAACATGTCGTTCCCCGCCCCCGCCGACGTCGAGGGCCGGGTGGCCACGGTCCGGGCGGCGTGCGACGAGGCCGGCCGGGACCCGTCGACCCTCACGTTCTCCGTGGCACAGGTGCTGTGCGCCGGCCGCGACGACGCCGAGGTGGACCGGCGGGCGGCGGCGATCGGTCGTGACGTGTCCGAGGTGCGGGCCGTCGGCTTCGCGGGGACGCCGAGCGCCGTGGTCGACCGGATCGGCTCCTACCGCGAGCTCGGCATCACGCGCGTGTACCTGCAGGTGCTCGACCTGCACGACCTGGACCACCTGGAGCTCGTGGCGTCCGAGGTCGCCTCGCAGCTGGGCTAGACAGCGGGGGTCGCGCTGGTCACGCGCTCTTCGCGCGACACCGTCTCCGGGAGATCCTCCGGCGGCACGGGCCTGACCAGCGCGACCACCGTGTGCACCAGCAGGACGACGAGGGCGACGTTCCGGGCGGCCAGCGTGAACGTGACGCCCGGGCCGCCGTAGATCACCTCGCTGTACAGCCAGGGGAACACCACCTGCGTGGCGCCGGCGATGCCCGCCACCAGCCACGCGGTGAAGCGCCAGCCCGGCAGCCGCAGCGCGAGCGCGACGGCGACGGGCGGCGCCAGCCACCCCATGTACTGCGGCGAGCCCACCTTGTTGAAGACGAGCATGGCGAGCGTGAGCAGCATCGCGCCGCGGACCAGCAGCTCGGTGCGCGCGATGCCGCCGGACCACATCCGCGAGCCCAGGTGCTCCCGGCGCCACCAGAGCAGGAGCGCCGACGCGCCGATCGCCAGGAAGAACAGGGCACCCAGCACGTCGGCGACGCCTTGCGTCCCGGGCCCGTGGATCTCCCAGCTGACGATCGCCTGGTTGAGCACCCGCGTGATCGACGGCACCCACAGGCCCGCGACCAGCCACGGCGTCGCGCCGGGCGCCTCGATCTGGAGCCCGCGCTGGTCCTGCTCGGTGAGGAACGACGCCACGTGCGTGAAGCCCCCCAGCGCGGCGACGGTCCCGACGACCACGGTGCTGACTATCGCCGCCGGCACGACGACGCTGCGCCAGGGCCGCTTCACGGCGAAGAACAGGGCGATCAGGAGGGCGCCGGGCGCCACCTTGATCCAGGCGGCGGCCGTGAGCAGGGCTGACGTGATGCGGGGGTGCCGCAGCGCGATCGCGAGGGCGACGACGACCACGGGGGCGACGACGGCGTCGAGCCGACCCATCGCGACCGGCCCCAGCAGCACCAGGAAGGCGAGCCACCACCAGGCGCCGTAGGTGGTCGGCGCGTCGTCGGGCCGGTCGGGCCGACGCACCCGGAGCAGGACCGCGAGCGCGATCCCGTCGAGGAGGGTGATCATCAGCGACCACGCGGGCGCGTACCCGGACACGCCGCCGGTCCCGCCGACCGCCGCGACGAGCATGGGCACGATCGCCCCGGCGGGGTAGACCCACGAGCCCGAGAGCACGGGCCACTGGTCCCGGTAGATGCCGAGCCACATCCAGTACCGGTAGAGGTCCAGGTCCCAGAACGCCTGTTGCGGGATCAGCACCAGCCCGACGAGGGCGAGCCAGCCGTGCACGAGCGCGAAGGCGACCCAGACGGCCGTCGTGGAGTGCAGCAGTCGGCGGAGCAGCTGGACCTCCGGGGAGCGGGGCCCGTGACGAGGCCGACGAACAGGCAGGGCCTCAGGCTAGCCCGCGAGCCTGTCGGCGCACGCGTCCGGTCCCTGTGAGATCGGTCAGCCGGCGGCGGGGGTGTCAGTCGGGGCGGGCGCGGCCGGTGCGGTCGGCGCGACGACCTGGTCGAACGGCGTGCAACCGGGCGGGGCGACCAGGGGCGCGGCGGGGTCGAGGACGACGGCCTCGACGGGCTTGAGCTCCGGGAACTGGCCGCCGAGGACCAGATCGACGCTCGGGTCGGCGCGGGGGTCGAGGAACAGCACGGCGCCGTCCATCTGGGCCGCGAGCGTGTACGCCTGGGCCACGCCGGCGGTGCCGAAGACGATGCGCGCGATGCCGTCGTACGTGACGGAGAAGTTCTCGGTGGCGCCGATGACGAACCCGCGGTCCTTGAGCGCCGCCGCGGTCGCGCCCGCGAGCCCGACCCGGTTGGTCGCGTTGTAGACCTTGACGGTGACCTGGGCGTACGGCACGGGCAGCTGGCCGGCCGGGGGGCACGGGTACGGGTCCTGCGAGGCCGTCGGGCTGGGCTCGCTGGCGAACTCGCGCGCGAAGACCGGGAGGTTCAGGCTGCCGGTGAACACGGCCGCGGCGCCGAGCCCGGCCAGCGCCAGCACGGCGAGGAGCACGCCGAAGATCACGGCCTGCCGCTCGTGCATGTGCCGTCGACGGAGCTGACGACCGCGGTCGGCGTCGGTCACTTGATCACCAGCACCCGGGCGTGCAGCAGTGCGCGCTGGTGCAGGGCGGCCCGGACGGCCCGGTGCAGGCCGTCCTCGAGGTACATGACGCCGCGGTACTGCACCACGTGCGCGAACAGGTCGCCGTAGAACGTGGAGTCCTCGGCCAGCAGGGCATCGAGGTCGAGAGTGCGCTTCGTGGTGACCAGCTCGTCGAGCCGGACCTGGCGCGGCGGGACCTCGGCCCACTGCTTGGTCGTCTCCAAGCCGTGGTCCGGGTAGGGCCTGCCCTCGCCCACCGCCTTGAAGATCACGGACGGAGTCTAGGTGACCGGCAGTCCGCCCGTGCTCATCCTGCGGGTGGACTCATCGCGTCAGGAGTGGGCCTGCGGGCG
The DNA here is from genome assembly GCF_056403775.1 of Cellulomonas sp. P2_F12. NCBI lineage: Bacteria > Bacillati > Actinomycetota > Actinomycetes > Micrococcales > Cellulomonadaceae > Cellulomonas > Cellulomonas sp. P2_F12. Next base: position 32,287 of record NZ_JBFUEV010000012.1, read on the forward strand.
TCAGGGTTCCGTCAAGACCGGCGATGGGGCTCCGCGGGCGGCGTAGACCAGCGGATGTCCTTCCTTCTCGTCGGAAAGAAAGTCACCGCCATGGCCGATCTGGCCTTCCTCGCGCTCACCGTCGGCTTCTTCGCCGCCGTCGCGCTCCTCGCCCGTCGGACGGACCGCTCATGAGCGGGTTCGACGTCGCCGGCCTCGTCGTCGCCGGCGCCCTGCTGGTGTACCTGGTGGTCCAGCTGCTGCGATCGGACAAGGTCCGATGAGCGACACGTGGATCGCGATCGCCCAGATCGGGATCGTGGTCCTGGTCCTGGCCGCCGCGCACAGGCCTCTCGGTGACTACCTGTACCGGACCATGTCCTCGACCCGGCACCTCGCGGTGGAGCGCGCCGGGTACCGGCTCATGCGCGTGGACCCCGACGCGGACCAGCGCTGGAGCACCTACCTGCTCTCGCTGCTCGGCTTCTCGCTCGCCTCGGTGCTCGTCCTGTTCGGGCTGGCGCGGCTGCAGGACCGGCTGCCCCTCGACATCGGCATGGCTCCGATGGACCCCGCGGGGGCGTGGAACGCGGCCGTCTCGTTCGTCACCAACACCAACTGGCAGTGGTTCTCCGGTGAGGCGGCCGCGGGCCACCTGCTGCAGATGGCCGGGTTCGCCGTGCAGAACTTCCTGTCCGCGGCCGTCGGCATCGCCGTCGTCGCGGCCCTGGCCCGGGGCTTCTCGCGGGCCGGCACCGACGGGCGGGTCGGCAACTTCTGGGCCGACCTCGTGCGCGCCACGGTGCGGGTCCTGCTCCCGCTCGCGTTCGTCGCGGCGCTGGCGCTGGTGGCGGCCGGCGTGATCCAGAACCTGGACGCCCACACGTCGATCAGCACGCTCGCCGGCGGCACGCAGTCGGTGCTCGGCGGCCCGGTGGCCTCGCAGGAGGCGATCAAGGAGCTGGGCACCAACGGCGGCGGCTTCTTCAACGCCAACTCGGCCCACCCGTTCGAGAACCCCACTCCGTGGACCAACGCCCTCGAGGTGGTGCTCCTGCTCCTCATCCCGTTCAGCATGCCGCGCATGTTCGGCCGGATGGTGGGGGACCGCCGGCAGGGTTGGGCGATCCTCGCGGCCATGTCGACCCTCTGGATCGCGGCCGTGGGCCTGCTGACCTGGGCCGAGATGGCCGGTCCGGGCCTGGTCCCGGCAGCCGCGGGCGGTGCCATGGAGGGCAAGGAGCTCCGGTTCGGTGAGGCGGCCTCGGCGCTCTTCGCCGCGTCGACGACCATGACCTCGACCGGGGCGGTCAACTCCCTGCACGACTCGCTGACCGCCCAAGGCGGTGGCGTCGCGCTCGTCGGGATGCTGCTCGGCGAGGTGTCGCCCGGCGGCGTCGGCAGCGGCCTGTACGGGATGGTCGTGCTGATCATCGTCTCGGTGTTCCTGGCCGGCCTGATGGTCGGGCGCACGCCCGAGTACCTGGGCAAGAAGATCGGCCAGCGGGAGATCACGCTCGTCGCCCTCTACGTGCTGGCCATGCCCGCCGTGGTCCTGATCGGGTCGGCGATCGCCATCTCCACCCCGGCCGGCCTGGCGGGTCAGCTGCAGGGCGGCCCGCACGGGCTGTCCGAGATCGTCTACGCGTTCGCGTCCGCCGGGAACAACAACGGCTCCGCGTTCGGCGGGCTGACCAGCGGCACGCCGTTCTACAACACGCTGCTCGGGCTGGCGATGCTGATCGGCCGGTTCGTGCCGATCGCGCTGGTCCTGGCCCTGGCGGGGCGGCTCGCGCGGCAGCGCAAGACGCCCGAGGGCGCCGGCACCCTGCCGACGCACACACCCCTGTTCGTCGGCCTGCTGGTGACCGTGACCCTCGTCGTGGTCGGCCTCACCTTCGTCCCCGTCCTGTCCCTCGGTCCCGTCGTGGAGTCCCTGTCATGAGCACCACCCTTCTCGAGAAGTCGACGGCCACGCCTCACAAGGTGCCCGCCGCCGCCTCGACGCTGTCCGGACGGCAGCTCCTCGCCGCGTTGCCCGGCGCCCTGCGCGGGCTGGACCCGCGCCGGATGTGGGACTCGCCGGTGATGTTCGTCGTCGAGGTGGGCGCCGCGTTCTCGACCGTCCTCGCGATCGCCGAGCCCAGCGCGTTCGCGTGGTCGATCGCCGTGTGGTTGTGGCTGACCGCGCTGTTCGCGACGCTCGCCGAGTCGGTGGCCGAGGGCCGCGGCAAGGCGCAGGCGGCGAGCCTGCGGGCCACGCAGCGCGAGACCACCGCCCGCAAGGTGGTCTCCGGCGACGGCACCGTGCAGGTCGCGTCGTCCTCCCTCACGGTCGGTGACGTCGTGATCGTCGTGGCCGGCGAGACCATCCCCGGCGACGGCGATGTCATCGAGGGCGTCGCGAGCGTCGACGAGTCCGCGATCACGGGCGAGTCCGCCCCGGTCATCCGCGAGTCCGGCGGCGACCGGTCGGCCGTCACCGGCGGCACCGTCGTGCTGTCGGACCGGATCGTCGTGCGCATCACCGCGCCGGCGGGCCACACCTTCGTCGACCGGATGATCGCGCTGGTGGAGGGCTCGGAGCGGCAGAAGACGCCGAACGAGGTCGCTCTCAACGTCCTGCTCACGACGCTGACGATCATCTTCCTGCTGGCCGTGGTGACCCTGCAGCCGTTCGCCGTCTACTCGGACGCCCCGCAGACGCTCATCGTGCTCGTCGCGCTGCTCGTCTGTCTCATCCCGACGACCATCGGCGCCCTCCTGTCGGCCATCGGCATCGCCGGCATGGACCGGCTGGTCAGGCGCAACGTGCTCGCGATGTCCGGCCGTGCGGTCGAGGCCGCCGGCGACGTCGACGTGCTGCTGCTGGACAAGACCGGGACCATCACGCTGGGCAACCGGCAGGCGGCGGACCTGCTGCCCGCCGCGGGCATCGACGCCGCGCTGCTCGCCGACGCCGCGCAGCTCTCCTCGATGGCCGACGAGACCCCGGAGGGACGCTCGGTCCTCGTACTGGTCAAGGAGCGGTTCGGGCTGCGCGAGCGACCCGAGGGCGACCTCGTCGGCGCCGAGCTGGTCCCGTTCGCCGCCCGGACCCGCATGAGCGGCGTCGACCTGCCCGTCGCCGTCGACCGGCCGTCGCGGCAGGTGCGCAAGGGCGCCGCGGCCGCCGTCACGCACTGGGTGCGGACGACCGGGGGGCACGCGGGTCCCGACGTCGCCGCGACCGTCGACGCGATCTCCGCCTCGGGCGGCACGCCGCTGGTGGTCGCCGAGCAGCTGGGTGACCAGCCCGCCCGCGTCCTCGGGGTGATCCACCTCAAGGACGTCGTCAAGGAGGGCATGCGCGAGCGGTTCGACGCCCTGCGCGCCATGGGCATCCGGACCGTGATGGTCACCGGCGACAACCCGCTCACGGCCAAGGCCATCGGCGCCGAGGCGGGGGTGGACGACGTCCTGGCCGAGGCAACCCCGGAGGACAAGCTCGCCCTCATCCGGCGCGAGCAGGAGGGCGGGCGGCTGGTCGCGATGTGCGGCGACGGCACCAACGACGCCCCCGCGCTCGCGCAGGCGGACGTCGGGGTCGCCATGAACACGGGTACGACCGCCGCGAAGGAGGCCGGCAACATGGTCGACCTCGACTCCAACCCGACCAAGCTGCTCGAGATCGTGGAGATCGGCAAGCAGCTGCTGATCACGCGCGGGGCCCTGACCACGTTCTCCGTGGCCAACGACGTCGCCAAGTACTTCGCGATCCTGCCGGCCATGTTCGTCGTCGCGTTCCCGCAGCTCGGCGTGCTCAACGTCATGCACCTGAGCAGCCCGCAGTCGGCCATCCTGTCGGCCGTCATCTTCAACGCGCTGATCATCGTCGCGCTGCTGCCCCTGGCCCTGCGCGGCGTCCGGTACACCCCGTCGTCGGCGTCGGCCCTGCTGCGCCGCAACCTGCTGGTCTACGGCCTCGGCGGCGTCATCGCCCCGTTCGTCGGGATCAAGCTCATCGACCTGCTCGTCACTGCCCTAGGGATGTCCTGATGACCACCGCCGCACGCCCGCCGTACTCCGCGGGCTCCTCCACGGGCTCCGACACGCTCGCGTTCGCGCGGCAGACCTGGGCCGGGCTCCGGGTGCTCGTCGTGCTCACCGTCCTGCTCGGGTTCGCCTACCCGTTGGCCGTCACCGGGGTCTCGCAGCTGCTGATGCGCTGGCAGGCCGACGGGTCGTTGGTCTCGGCCACGGGCGAGCGGGTCACCGCGCGGGACGACGCCGTCGGCTCGCTGCTGATCGGGCAGGCGTTCGACGGGCCGCAGTGGTTCCACCCGCGGCCCTCGGCGGCCGGCGACGGGTACGACACCCTCGCCTCGGCCGGGTCCAACCTCGGCCCCCTCAACCCGGACCTGCTGGCCACTGTCGAGGAGCGCCGCGCGGCCGTCGCGTCGCTCGAGGGCGTCGACCCCGCCGACGTGCCGGTGGACGCCATCACCGCGTCGGCCTCGGGCCTCGACCCCGACATCTCGCCGGCCTACGCGCGCCTGCAGGTGGCCCGCGTGGCGCGCGAGAACGGGCTGTCCGCGGACGCCGTCCAGCGACTGGTCGACGAGACCATCGTCGGCCGTGACCTGGGGTTCCTCGGCGAGCCGCGGGTCGACGTGCTGCGGCTCAACCTCGGGCTGCAGACAATGGGCTCGTGACCAGCGACGAGGGACGTCCCAAGCGCGGTCGCCTCACCGTCTACCTCGGGGCGGCGCCAGGCGTCGGGAAGACGTACGCGATGCTCGACGAGGCGCACCGTCGCCTCGCCCGCGGCACGGACGTGGTGGTCGGGCTGGTCGAGGACCACGGCCGCGCCGCCACGGCCGCCCAGCTGGTGGGGCTCGAGGTGCTGCCGCGGCGGGCGCTGGTGCACCGCGACGTCACGTTCACCGAGCTCGACGTCGATGCCGTGCTGGCCCGGGCGCCGCAGGTCGTGATGATCGACGAGCTCGCGCACACCAACGTGCCCGGCAGCGTGCATGCCAAGCGGTGGCAGGACGTGCGCGACGTGCTGGACGCGGGCATCGACGTGGTCACGACCGTCAACGTGCAGCACCTGGAGTCGCTGAACGACGACGTCGAGGCCATCACGGGCATCCGGCAGCGCGAGACGGTGCCGGACCACGTGGTGCGCGACGCCGAGCAGATCCAGCTGGTCGACCTGGCGCCGGAGGCCCTGCGGCGGCGGCTCGCGCACGGCAACGTGTACCGGGCCGAGCAGATCGACGCGTCCCTCTCGCAGTACTTCCGCGTCGGCAACCTCACCGCCCTGCGCGAGCTCGCCCTGCTCTGGCTGGCGGACCGCGTGGACGACGCACTGGCCACCTACCGCCGGGACCACCGCATCGAGGCGCCCTGGCCGGCCCGCGAGCGGGTGGTCGTCGCGGTCACCGGCGGACCCGAGGCGGACACCCTGCTGCGACGCGGCGCCCGGATCGCCCAGCGGGCCGCGGGGTCCGAGCTGCTCGCCGTGCACGTGCTCGCCACGGACGGGTTGCCGAGCGCGCCGCCGGGGGCGATCGCTGAGCAGCGACGGTTGGTGGAGTCGCTGGGTGGCACGTTCCACACGGTCGTCGGCGAGGACGTGGGCAGCGCGGTGGTCGACTTCGCCCGCGGCGTGAACGCCACGATGATCGTCGTCGGGGTGTCCCGGCGGAGCCGCTGGCGCGAGGCGCTGGCCGAGGGCAACGGCACCGAGATCGCGCGGCTGGCGGGGACCATCGACGTCCACCTGGTCACGCACGAGAAGGCGCGCGGGGGCCGACGACGACCGCGCCGCTCCGCCCTGTCGCGGACGCGCAGGATCGCCGGGTGGGCCACCGCGCTGCTCGGCCCCGTGCTCCTCACCGTGCTGCTCAGCGCCCTGCGGGACGTGGTCAGCCTGCCGACCGAGCTGATGCTGTTCCTCGCGCTGACCGTGCTCGTCGCGCTCGTCGGCGGCCTCTGGCCCGCGATCGTCAGTGCGGTGGTCGGCTTCCTCCTGCTCAACTGGTTCTTCACCGTGCCGACCGGTCACCTGACCATCGATCAGCCGGAGAACGCGCTGGCCCTGGGCGTGTTCGTGCTGGTCGCCGCGGGGGTCGCGTCCGTCGTCGACCTCGCCGCCCGCCGCACCGCGGAGGCCTTCCGCGCGCGGGCCGAGGCGTCCGCGCTCGCGGCCGTCTCCCGGTCGGTGCTCACCGGCGAGGACACGGCGGCGGCCCTCGTCGCCCGCCTGCGCGAGACGTTCACGCTGTCGGCCGTCGCGCTCCTGTCGGCCCACGGCGCGGGCTGGGACGTGCTCGCGGCCGACGGCACGGACCCGGCGCTGCGGCCCGAGGACGCCGACGCCGTGCTGACCGTCGACGACCGCCGCGTGCTCGCCCTCACCGGCCGCGTGCTGCCGGCCAGCGACCGCCGCGTGCTCGAGGCGTTCGCGTCGCAGGTCGGCATCGTGCTGGAGCACGAGCGGCTGCAGGCCCAGGCCGAGCAGGCGCGGGTGCTCGAGCAGGCCGACGCCACCCGGACCGCCCTGCTCGCCGCCGTCTCCCACGACCTGCGCACCCCGCTGGCCACCATCCGCGCCTCGGTCGACGGGCTCTCCCTCCAGCTCGACCCGGCCGACCGTGCCGCCCTCGTCCTCACGCTGGCCGAGTCCACCGCCCGGCTCGAGCGGCTCATCGACAACCTGCTCGACCTGTCCCGGCTGCAGACGGGCAGCGTCCGCCCTGCGCTCCGCGAGACCAGCCTCGACGAGATCGTGCCACTCGCCGTCGAGGGCTTCGCGCCCGGCGCCGTGGTGCTCGACGTGCCCGAGGAGCTGCCGTACGTCCTCACCGACCCGGGTCTGCTCGAACGGGTCGTCGCGAACCTGGTGTCCAACGCGGTCCGGTACGCCTCGGCCGGTGGGCCGGTCCGGGTGAGTGCGGCGGTCGTCGGGCGTGGGATGGTGCTGCGCGTGGCGGACGCGGGACCGGGGGTGCCGGACGAGCTCAAGGGTCGGCTGTTCGCGCCGTTCCAGCGCCTCGGCGACACCTCCGGAACCGGTCTCGGCCTGGGTCTGGCGGTCGCGGACGGCTTGGCGACGGCGGTCGGCGCGGAGCTCACGGCCGAGGACACGCCCGGAGGTGGGCTGACGATGCTGGTCACCGTTCCGTTGGCTGACAGTTCGGGGACGACCGCGCCGTCCTCGGCTCCGGCCCTCGACGGCGGCGCGGCGGCCGACGCAGCCCCCGCTCCGGCGGCCGACGCGCCCCCTGCTCGGGACGCCGACGCGGCCCACGCTCCGGTCGCCGCCGCGGCCCCCGCCCCGACCGCCGACGCCGCCCCTGGTCCGGTCGCCGATGCGGACCACGCTCCGGCCGTCGACGCTCCGACCACGTCCGATCCCGGGCTCGTGCCATGACCGGCAACCGCGTCCTGGTCGTCGACGACGAACCGGGCCTCGCCCACGCCCTCGCGATCACCCTGCGCGCCTCGGGCTGGGACGTCGCCACGGCTGCCGACGGCGCGTCCGCCATCACGGCCGCCGCCTCCCGGACCCCCGACGTCGTCCTGCTCGACCTCGGTCTGCCGGACATGAGCGGCTTGGACGTCATCACCGCGATCCGGGGCTGGAGCCGGGTCCCGATCGTCGTACTGTCCGCCCGGCAGCACGGCGAGGACAAGGTCGACGCCCTGGACGCGGGGGCCGACGACTACGTGACCAAGCCGTTCGCCATGAACGAGCTGCTCGCGCGGCTGCGGGCCGCCGTCCGGCGCTCGTCGGTGGCCGGCGACCCCTCCGAGGAGGCCGTCGTCGTCGCCGGCTCTCTCACCATCGACCTGGCGCGCTCCCGCGTGCTGCGCGACGGCGCCGAGGTGCGGCTGACCCCCACCGAGTGGTCGATGCTCGAGGTCCTGGTCCGCAACCGGGGCCGGCTCGTGAGTCGTCGCCAGCTGCTGCAGGACGTCTGGGGCCCCGGCTACTCCGACGAGACCCACTACCTGCGCGTCTACTCCGCCCAGCTCCGCCGCAAGCTCGAGGCCGACCCGGCCCACCCGCGGCACATCCTCACGCAACCGGGCATGGGCTACGTCTTCGAGGTCTGAGCCCGCCCGGCCCGCCGACCGCTCGCCGCGCGGCCCCGACTGGCCCGCGAGGCCCCGTGCCCCGGGTCGGGATCCTGAGAACGTCACTTCGTCACGAGGACGGCAGTTCAAAGTGACGTTCTCGCGGCAAAGTGACGTTCTCGACGAGCGGTCGGTGCCAGTGTCCGGCGATCCGCGTCGAACTCGTCCGCACCCGCGCCCGGAGACACCGGCTCCGTCGCGCGGGGGATCGCGCCGTCCGGTCGTGAGTTTCCGACGAGTTCGGCAGTTGCAACGACCGATCTCGGCCGAAACTCACGAGATCGCGCGGCGGGCGGCCGTCGCCGGCCCGGGGCTCCGAGCATCACCGGATAGCGGTTTCCGTTGGCGGGAGCGCTCCCCTCGACGGAATCCGGCGAATGTCGCAGGACGGGTTGACTCGGGTGAACCACGCGATACGTTCGAGGTGGTCGGGGTCAATGGCGCCCCCGGCTTTCCTCATGTCGGGCACCTGGATCAGGCATGGGAGAAGCCTCACCGATTGAAAGGATTCAAGGATGAGTCTGATTCACCCACGAGGACCGTTGCACGGGCGCCAGGCTCTGACCCGGGGCCGCACGCTCACCGCGATCGCCGGGTCGGTGGTGCTCGTCGGCACCCTGACGGCGACGCCGGCGACCGCTGCCCAGCCGGGCTCGGCGCCCACGGGTTCCACCGCCAGCACGACGACCGCCGGCACGCGGGGAGCGACCCAAGGGCCCGACGGTCTCACGCTCGAGCGCCTCGACCGCGGGCTCGTCGCGGCCGTCACGGACGAGGGCGTCTTCCTCTCCTGGCGCCTCCTCGCCAGCGAGGTCACCGGCGCCACCGCGACGGGCATGACGGGCCCCGACTTCGCGGTCTACCGCGACGGCACCAAGCTCGGCACGATCACCGACTCGACGAACTTCGTCGACCCGGCCGGCACGGCGACCTCTCGGTACCGGGTCTCGGCGGTGGTCGACGGGGTCGAGGTCGACGGCACCGACGCGACGCCGTGGGCGCAGCCGAGCCTCGACATCCCGCTGCACAAGCCCGCCGACGGGGTCACGCCCGTGGGTGAGGCGTACACGTACTCGGCCAACGACATGTCGGTCGGCGACGTCGACGGCGACGGGCAGTACGAGTACCTCGTCAAGTGGGACCCGTCGAACTCGAAGGACGTGAGCCAGGTCGGGTATACCGGCAACGTCTACCTCGACGCGTACGAGCAGGACGGCACTCAGCTCTGGCGTATCGACCTGGGTGTGAACATCCGGGCCGGCGCGCACTACACGCAGTTCCCCGTCTACGACTACGACGGCGACGGCAAGGCCGAGCTGATGATCAAGACGGCCCCCGGCACCTCGATCACGCACTACGCCGCGGACGGCTCGGTGACCGGCCAGGAGTACGTCACCCTGCCCCAGCGCGACCGCGACGCCGGCGTCACCGACACGACCGACTACCGGCTCAGCAAGACCGGCTACTTCGAGCACCTGGTCAGCATGCTCGAGGGCTGGAGCAGCCACCCCGAGGTCGTCGCGGGCCACTGGCCGTCGACGGTCGAGGAAGCGCTCGGCATCGCGAAGCAGTACACCTACCCGCTGAGCCACGAGGACGCGACGGCACTGGCCAACTACTTCGTCGACGTCTACGCGCCCAGCCGCAGCACCCGCAACCAGCTGCGGAACTTCGAGGGCTTCATCGTCGACGGGCCGGAGTACCTCACGGTCTTCGAGGGAGCGACGGGCAAGGAGCTCCAGACCGTCGACTACAAGCCGGGCCGTGGCGATGACGGTCTGATGTGGGGCGACTACGCGATGGCCCGCATCGAGCCGGCCAACCGCGTCGACCGCTTCCTGGCCGGCGTCGCGTACCTCGACGGGGCGACGCCGTCGGCGATCTTCGCCCGCGGCTACTACACGCGCACGACGATCGTGGCCTACGACTGGGACGGGACCGCGCTCAAGGAGCGGTGGTACGTCGACTCGGGGCACGTGCCGATGACGAACCCGTTCAACGACAGCCCGCACGGCCGTGACGGCACCGACCCGGTCTACGGGAAGATCACCACGCAGGGCTTCCACTCGCTGTCGGCGGCGGACGTCGACGGGGACGGCAAGCAGGAGATCGTCTACGGCGGCGCGACGATCGACGACGACGGGTCCGTCCTGTACTCGTCGTTCGACACGCTCCCCGCGGGTTCGTCGGCCCCCGGCACTGAGGCCCGACTGGGCCACGGCGACGCGATCCACGTGACCGACATCGACCCGGACCGCCCGGGCCTGGAGATCTACACGTGCCACGAGGGCGCGACGGGCGCGCCGTACGGCATGGCCCTGCGCGACGCCAAGACCGGCGAGGTCCTGTTCGGCAAGTACTCCGGCGCCGACACCGGTCGCTCGATGATCGGCGACGTGCTGCCGGACGTGCGCGGGCTCGAGGTCTGGGCCAGCCTGCCCGGCGGCTCCGGCTCGCTGGGCCTCTACACGGCGACCGGGCAGTTCACGCCGGGCGCCATCCCCGGGACCAACGGAAGCATCAAGTGGCTGCCGGACGGCACGACGCAGATCGTGAACGGCTCGGGCGACCAGGACGTCACCATCGACGACTGGACCCGCGGCCGCCAGCTCACGGCGACCGGCACCCGGGCCAACAACGGCACCAAGGGCAACGCGTCGCTGGTGGCGGACATCCTCGGTGACTCGCGCGAGGAGCTGCTGGTCCGCACCACGGACTCGTCGGCGATCCGCGTGTTCACGAGCACGGCCCTGAGCCACAAGAAGATGTACACGCTCATGCAGGACCCGCAGTACCGCGTCGAGGTCGCCCGGCAGCAGACGACCTACAACCAGCCGTCGGACGTGGGCTTCTACCTGGCCTCGGACACGGACTTCACGCAGGTGCCGGTGCCGTCGTACTACGCGCCGGGCAGCATCGACGCCCTGCGGGACGCGACCAAGGCGCAGATCGCGTCCGGCGCGATCACGGGCGTAGCGGTCGTGCGGCTGCTCGCGGCGATCGAGGTGGCCGACAAGGCGGCCGACCGCGGGAACGAGAAGGTCGCGGCGAAGTCGCTCACCGCGTACGTCGAGCTGCTCACGCCGAAGACGCGGTTCTCGACCGTCTCGCCGGCCGCCCGGGCGGCTCTGGGGTACCAGGCGCAGCAGGTGATCTCGATGCTCAGCTGAGCCTGACGACCTGAGCACAGCAAAAGCCCCCGCCGTCCTGAGAAGGACGACGGGGGCTTTCGCTGTGCCGAGGGTCAGACGCGGTAGAGCGCCGTCATCGGGCAGTTGAACGGGTCGCGGTCGGGCTTCCCGACCGTGTTCAGGTACGTGACGATGATCGCGTACGAGCGCGGCAGCGAGACCTGGACGTAGGGGATGTTGTGCTCCCGGCAGTACGCCTCGACGATCGGCTTGGCGCGACGCAGGGACGGGCGGGGCATCGACGGGAACAGGTGGTGCTCGACCTGGTGGTTGAGCCCGCCCATGAGCACGTCGACCCACTTGCCGCCGCCGATGTTCCGGCTGGTCAGCACCTGGCGGCGTAGGAAGTCGAGGCGCGAGTCCTTGGGGATCAGCGGCATGCCCTTGTGGTTCGGGGCGAACGAGGCGCCCATGTAGAACCCGAAGACGCCCATCTGCACGGCGAGGAACACGAGCGCGATCGGCCAGGACATCACGAGGAAGACCAGGGCGGCGCCACCCACGAGGCGGATCGACATCATGACGATCTCGGCGGCACGGTGGTCCAGCTTCTCCCGCGACGACAGGCGCTTGACGGCGGCGACGTGCAGCGCGACGCCTTCGAGCAGCAGGAGCGGGAAGAAGAACCAGCCCTGGTGGTTCAGGAACCAGATCGACAGCTTCGAGGTGCGCGTCGCGGCCTGCTCGGGCGTGAAGGAGAGGACCTCGAGGTCGATGTCGGGGTCGGCGTCGATCTTGTTCGGGTTGGCGTGGTGGCGCGTGTGCTTGCGCTGCCACCAGCCGTGGCTCAGGCCGACGAAGAGGTCGGCGAGCACGAGGGAGGTCCAGTTGTTCGCGCGTCCGTCGGCGAAGATCTGCCGGTGCGCGGCGTCGTGGCCGAGGAAGGCGACCTGCGTGAGGATCACGGCGGCGGCGAAGGCGACCGCGATCTGCCACCAGGAGTCGCCGACCAGGATGATCGTGGCGATCAGGCCCAGCACGGCGAGCACGGCGGCGGAGAGCCGCACGGCGTAGTGCGCGGGGCGGCGCTTCATCAGGCCGGCGGCCTGGACGGTGCGGGTCAGCTCGGTGAAGTCGCTGACTGCTCGGTCGCGAGGTCGCGTGGGTGTGTCGGTAAGCGTCGGGGAGCTCATGGCGTCCGTCCTGTCGGTCGTGCAGTGCGCGGCGCGAGTGCGGTCGGTATGAGCGGGAGCGGAGGCGCCTGGTCGAGGATGCGACGAGACCCCGGCCGGTAGTCGGCCGGGGTCTCGTGCTCTGGAGCTAAGAAGCTCAGAGGGGCGTGATGTTCGACGCCTGCGGGCCCTTGGGGCCCTGCGTGACCTCGAACTGGACCTTCTGGTTCTCCTCGAGCGTGCGGTAGCCGCTCGTCGTGATGGCGCTGTAGTGCGCGAACACGTCCGGGCCGCCGTCCTCGGGGGCGATGAAGCCGAAGCCCTTCTCGGCGTTGAACCACTTCACGGTGCCAACAGGCATGATGTTCTCTTCTCTCACGTGCGGTATGGACAACTCCCGGATGACCGGGACCGGTATTCACGGTGTTCGTCGTCCGTCTCCGAGGTGGTCCTCGAGAACGTCCTGCCAGGGTCTCCCCGTGGCCGTCATGACAAGCGATGCACTGCGACTACAGGGACAACCGTACGGCACTATGGGCTGGACCGGAACGTACGAAGCGAATCGGTCTGCTCGGAACCCGCGGCGCGGAGGGTCCGGGCTGCCCCTGCGAGCCCCCGGAACTCTTGCTAGGTTCACGCGGACGACAGGGTGGGAGAAGCCGATGGACGACAACGACGACCGCTGTCCGTGCGGGTCCGGCGACTCGTTCGCCGACTGCTGCGGGCGCTACCTGGCCGAGGGGCGCATCGCTCCGACGGCCGAGGCGCTCATGCGCTCGCGCTACACGGGATTCGCGACGAACGCGGTCCACTACCTGCTCGCCACGTGGCACCCCAGCACGCGTCCCGACGAGCTCGACCTGGACGAGGACATGGTCTGGCGGCGGCTGGACGTGCTGCAGACGGACGCCGGCGGGCCCTGGGACGACGCCGGCACGGTCGAGTTCGTGGCGCACTACCGGCTCGACGACGGCTCCGCGATCGGGCAGCGCGGACGCCTGCACGAGACCAGCCGGTTCGTGCGCGAGGGCGGCCGCTGGCTGTACGTCGACGGGGGCATCGGCGCGTAGGTGCGCAGGTCAGCGCTGCGTCGCGGCCGCGATCAGCACCACGGCGGTGGCGCGGGCTGCCTGGGCTGCCTCGCGGTCGTGGTCCATGCGGGCGGAGATGCCGACGCCGTCGTAGAGCAGGTGCAGGCGCCGCGCCAGGAGGTCGGGATCGGGCACCCCGTCGACCTTCGAGGCGAGGTCCGTCAGCAGCTCGCGGACCCAGCGCCGGTACGCCTCCGCCGCGTGGACGACGGCGCCGTCCGGGCGGGCCTCGGTGCTGGCCGCCGCGAACGCGCACCCGCGGTAGGTGGGCTCGTGGACCATCTCGTCCAGGGCCTCGAACACCGCGAGGAGCCGGTCGGTCGGGTCGGTGCAGCCCTCGACGTGGCGCGCGATCCGGGTGGCGATGCGGGTGTGCCGGGACTCGAGGTACGCCGTGACCAGCTCGTCCTTGCTGCCGAAGGTGTTGTACAGCGACGCCTTGGCGACGCCGGCCTGCTCGATGACGCGGTCGATGCCGACCGTCTGCACGCCCTCGGCGTAGAACAGCTCGTTCGCGGCGTCCAGAAGTCGCTCGCGCGCACTGGTCCTGGTCATCGCTCTCTCCCTCGTCAGACAGGTCTGTCTACTGTACGTCGCAGCAGCCCCGCGAGGGCCACCAGCGCGAACGCGATCACGGCGACGCCGTAGCCCTGCGCGGTCACCTGCAGCCCGCCGTCGTGGACGACAGCGATCCCGGCGATCACGGCCGGCAACCCCATGCCGAGGTACGACACGACGTACAGCAGCGACAGCACGCCTGCCCGCTCGTGGGGCAGCGTCTGCGGCACGACCAGGCGGATCGCCCCCTGGAACCCGCTGCCGAAGCCGACGCCGGCGATCGCGGTGCCGACGAAGAACAGGACGGGGGCCAGCAGACCGATCGCGACGAGGACGACGGCCAGGCCGACGACGAGTGTCGCGATGCCGACGAGCAGCACGTCCCGGGCGGGCTTGTCGCGCAGCACGACGACCGTGACGGCCGCGGTGCCGGCGAGCACGAACAGCCCCAGCCCCGCGAACATCGCCGAGCTCGACCCGACGAGCGTCGCGACCAGCGCGGGGCCGAGGGAGCCGTAGAAGCCCGGGAGCGCCCAGACGGCGAACAGCACCGGGAGCGCGACGGCCGCCGGTCGACGGACGCTGCGGGGGAGCGCGACGGTCGGCCGGAGGCTGGCGACGGCACCCGGTTCCGGCGTCACGGTCTCGGGCATCAGCAGGACGCCGACCGACTGCAGCGCGAGGACCCCCAGCAGCGCCAGGAAGATCAGGTGGGTCGGTGCGGGCAGCAGGGCGACGACGAACGACGCGACGAGCGCGCCGAGAGCGGTCCCCATCGCCGGCACGGCCGCGTTGGCCAGGGTGCCGCGGACGCGGTCGATGTCCAGCATGCCGGCACCGATCGCCGCGACGGCCGCGCCGGTCGACAACCCCTGGACCACGCGCGCCAGCAGCAGCATCGGGACGCCGTCGGCCGTCGTGAAGATCACCAGCGCGACCGCCTGCAGCGCGAGCGCGCCGAGCAGCACGGGCCGGCGGCCGACATGGTCGGACAACCGCCCGAGGACCAGGAGCGAGGTCAGCACCGCGATCGCGTACGTGCCGAAGACGATGGTCGTCGTCGTGGCGGAGAAGCCCCACTCCGCCTGGTAGATCGCGTAGAGCGGGGTCGGGGCGCTCGAGGCGCCGAGGAACGCGAGGACGATCGATGCCAGGAGGGCAAAGGACACCCGCGGCGACAGGCGCCAGGTCCGGGTGCGGGTGCGGGTGATCGTGGTCGGCCGTTCGGCGAGCTGGGTCACGAGGGACTCCGTTGGGTAGACCGGTCTGTCTAATGCCTCGGGAAGAGTAGACAGATCTGTCTGCTGGCGTCAACCGTTGCGGAGGCTCGTGCCGTGCAGCGATGGTCGCGTCGACGACGTCGCGTCGGGCGTCGACGTGCGCGGGCTGAACCGGCGAACGGCTCCTGTAGGCCGTCAGGACCAGATGCGTCGCTCGCCCGGCTCGAGGCCCATGCCCGTGTAGGTGACGATCTTGCGGATGAGGCCCTTGCGCACGTACGGGGCAACAACAGCGAGGGCGGGTCCGCCGTCGCGGTGCTCGACCTCGACGCGGACGGCGTCCGCCCCGTCCGACAGGATGTCGGCGACGAAGCCGAAGGCCCGATGGTCCGCACGCTCCTGCGCCGCTCCGGCGTAGAGGTGAGCCAGGACAGCCAGTGACTCGGGCCGCTCGCCCAGCCCAGGATCGCCGGCCGCCAGGGCGAGGGCGCCGTCGTTGTCGAGGGTGATGACGAAGGGAAAGAACTCCCCGTTCTTGGCGAGGAGGTCCTGGGCGGCATCCAGCGCGGCCCCCACGACGCCGTCGAGATCGTCCTGGACGTCGGCCGGTGTGGTGTCGCGCCAGCTGGTCATGGACGCAGGCTACGGGCGGGTGTCGGAGCGGAGCGGCAAGATGCGGACATGCGCCTCGCCGAGATCGCCGCGACCTCCATGGCTCTCGCGACCACCCGGTCGCGGTTGGCCAAGCGGGCTCTGCTGGTCGACGTGCTGCGCAGGACGCCGCCCGGGGACGTCGCGGTCGTGTCCCGATACCTCGGCGGGCAGCTGCGCCAGCGGCGGACGGGGCTCGGCTGGCGGTCGATGACGGCGCTGCCGGAGCCCGCGGAGGAGCCCACGCTGACGGTCGCGGGGGTCGACGCCACGTTCGAAGCGATGTCCCGGCTGGCCGGGCCCGGTTCCGGGACGGCACGGACCACGGCCGCCGCCGGGCTGTTCGCTGCGGCGACCGCCGACGAGCAGCGGCTCCTGCGGGGTCTGGTCACCGGCGAGCTGCGCCAGGGGTCGTTGGACGCGCTGCTGCTGGATGCCGTCGCGGAGGCGGCCGGGGTGCCGCCCGATGCGGTGCGCCGGGCGGCGATGCTCGCGGGCGACACCGAGCCGGTCGCGGTCGCGGCGCTGACGTCGGCGGACCCGGAACGGGCACTCGCCGAGTTCACGCTGGTGGTCGGTCGGCCCGTGCGTCCGATGCTGGCGCAGTCCGCTCCGGACGTCGACAGCGCGTGGGCAAGCCTCGCGCCCGGACCGGTCGTCGTGGACTCGAAGCTCGACGGCATCCGGATCCAGGTGCACCGGCAGGGACCGGAGGTGCGGGTGTTCACGCGGAGCCTCGACGACATCACGTCCCGCGTGCCGGAGATCGTCGCGACGGTCCTGGCGATGCCCTCGACCGACCTGGTGCTCGACGGCGAGGCGTTGGCGGTCGGTCCCGACGGGCGGCCGCGTCCGTTCCAGGAGACGGCGTCGCGCTCGGCGACCCGCGACGCCGATGTCGCTGCGGCGGTCACGCTGACCCCGTTCTTCTTCGACTGTCTGCACGTCGACGGTGTCGACCTGCTCGATGCGTCGCTGCTGCGCCGGCTCGAGGCGCTCGACGCGGTCGCCGGGTCGTCCGTGGTGGACAGGCTGGTCACGTCCGATCCCGGGGCCGCCCGCGACTACTTCGCGGAGGTGGTCCGCGCCGGCCAGGAGGGCGTCGTCGTCAAGGCCGCCGACGCGCCCTACGAGGCCGGTCGCCGTGGCGCGGGATGGATCAAGGTGAAACCGCGGAACACCCTCGACCTCGTCGTCCTGGCCGTGGAGTGGGGGTCGGGCCGGCGCAAGGGGCTGCTGTCCAACATCCACCTCGGCGCCCGCGACGGGGACGGGTTCGTCATGCTCGGCAAGACGTTCAAGGGGATGACCGACGAGATGCTGCGCTGGCAGACCGAACGGTTCACGGCGCTCGCGACCTCGCCGCTCGACGGCTGGGTGGTCGAGCTGCGCCCGGAGCAGGTGGTGGAGATCGCGTTCGACGGGCTGCAGCGGTCCACGCGGTACCCGGGCGGTCTGGCGCTGCGGTTCGCGCGGGTGGTGCGGTACCGCGAGGACAAGACCGCAGCCGAGGCGGACACGATCGACACCGTGCGGGCGTTGGCCGAGTGACCGGGCGCAGAGGCGGGACGGCCCGGACCTACGATCGGCGCGTGGAACTGACCCCTGAGCAGCTCAGCGTGCCCACGGACACCGGGTGCGCCGCCGCGCAAGCGCCGACGACGGTCGCGGGCTGACGTGTTCCGTCGCCGGGTCGGCTGGAGCCTTGCCGACGTCGCCGAGCGCCGCGCGGCCGCGCCCGACACCTTCCGGGTCCCCACCGACGAGGCCTTGGCAGCCGTGCAGGTGGGCGACCGGGTCAAGGTGGTCGTGGTGCCGCAGCAGGGTCTCGAGGAGCGGATGTGGGTGGTGCTCGAGCAGGTCGGGGAGGTGGAGCTCGAGGGTCTGCTGCACAGCGAGCCGGTCGAGCTGCGGGGGCTGCACGCGGGGGACCCGGTCGTGCTGGAGCGGCGGCACGTCGTCGCGATCGGCCGTCGGGACGCCTGACGGCGTGGCGTCCGGCTGAACCTGTCGCCACCCGCTCCCCCAACGCGGCAGGCCGCCCCTAGCCTCGGGCCGTGGAACCTGCCGCCCCGCCCGAGTCGCTCGTCTGGCTGACGTGCACCACCGGGCCGTCGTACGTGCGCCGGGCCGTCGACGCGCAGTGGCGTCGCCTGCTGGTCCGCCCGCGGATGGTCGCGGCGGAGGTGTTCGTCGGGCTGCTGCTGGTGCTCGCGCTGGTCGCTCCCGAGGTCCGCAGCACCGCGTTCGTGGTCGCGGCGGTTCTCGTCGGCGGGGTGGTGCTGGCGTACGTCGGCGCGTTGGTCCGCTCGCGGCGCCGCGTCCCGCCGGGCACGCAGCTCAAGGTCGCGCTCGACGGGGACCGGCTCGTCGCCGAGGGGGCGCGCGGGACCTCGTCGGTCCGGCTCGCGGCCTTTCGACGCGTGATCGCGGGTCGGCACGTGGTGCTGCTGGAGAACCGCACCAACGCCTACCTCGTCGCGTATCCGCGCGAGCTCTTCCCGGACGACGTGCTCGAGGATCTCCGCAGGCGCATCGACGGGGCTCCGCAGGCGGCGCCCTCGGCACCGGTGGGGCTCCCGCGTCCGAGTGCTGTGGCGACGTACACCACGGGTCCCGGCTACGTCGACCGGGTGGTGCGGGCCTATGTGAGCGAGGTCGCGTTCGCGCCCCGGCGCGTCACCGTCCAGGTGGTGATGGCCGTCGGGCTGTTCGTGGCCGGCGTCGTGGTCGCCGGCGGCGGGACGGGCGGTGTGGTCGCCGGCCTCGTCTACGTCGGTCTCGGCGCGTCCGCGGTGGCGTGGTCGATGCGGCGTCAGCGCAACCGGTTCGCCCGCGTGCTGGCGGGCCAGGTCCCGGTGGGGTCGACCTTCCGGGCTGCCCTCCTGCCGGACGGCGTCTGGGTCGAGGGCCCGGCCGTGACGGGGGAGACGAGCTACGGGGCGTACCGGTCGATCTCCGTCCGCGACGAGCTGGTGTTCCTGCGGGCCCGCGACACGCCCCTGTACTGGATCTACCCCGCGCAGATCTTCCCCGGGGCGAACCTCGACCTGCTCAGGCAGAGGGTCGGGTCGGCTACCTCGGCCCGGTAGCTCTCGTCCGCGACGGCGTGAAGCCCGCGCGTCCGGCTGAACCTGTGCCGACGGGCCGACCGGGCGGTCGGCTCGGCCCTACCCTCGGCCCGTGGAACCCGCTGCGCCACCCGAACCCCTCGTCTGGCTGACGTGCACGACCGACGCGACGTACGTGCCGCGAGTGGTCAACGCGCAGTGGCGATGCATGCTCAGCCGGCCCTTCGTGATCGTGATCGAGCTCGTCCTCGTCGCGATGGTGGTGGCGGGTGTCGTCGGCGGCGACAGCGGTGCCGATCCCCTGGTCATCGCGCCGTTCGTCGTGCTCGTGGTGGGCTTCCCCGCGGTGTTCGTCCTGCTCATGCTGGCCGCCTACGTCTACGGGCGGGTGAGCGCCGCCCGGTCGTTCCCACCGGGCACGCGGATCAGTGCGGCCCTCGGTCCGGACAGCCTCGTCACCGAGGGGCCGCTGGGGAGGGCCTCCGTCCGGCTCGGGACGTACCGCCGGGTGAGCGTGCGCCGACACCTCGTCGCGCTGGAGAACCGGAAGACGAAGGTCCTCACCGTGTACCCGCGGGAGCTGTTCCCTGAGGCCTTCCTCGACGAGCTGGTGGAGCGGATCCAGGTCGCGACACCGGTCGCCGCGGACGAGCCCGCCGACGCGACGCCGGACGCCGTTGCGCTCGCGCCGCCGACCGGGACGACGTGGTTCCGGACGGACCCGGGCTTCGTCGCTCGGATGGCGACCGCCTACTTCGGTGAGGTGACCGTCTCGCCGGCTCGCATCGGCATGCTCGCCGCGATCGTCGGCGGGGCGTCCGTGCTGGTCGTGGTCATCACCGGTGGCGAGGCGGAGAGCGTCGTCGGCGGCCTCGTCGTTGCCGGACTCCTCTCGTTGCTCATGGTGTGGAGCACGTGGAGACGGCACGTCACGGTCACCCGCCAGCTGACGCGGCAGATCCCGGTCGGATTCGTCTATCGCGCCGCGCTCGGTCCGCACACGCTGTGGCTCGACGGCCCCGGCGGGACGGCCGAGACGAGGCTGTTCGCGTACCGCGCGGTCTCGGTGCGCGGCGAGTTCGTGTTCCTGCGGGCCCGACGGGGCGGCAGCTACACGATCCTGCCGATCCAGCTGTTCCCCGGCGGCCTGCTGAGCGGCCTGCGAGACGGGGTCATCGCCGCAGGGTCGACGACGTCGGCCCGGACGGCTCCGACGCCCTCGTCGACCCGGTAGTGGGACGGGGCGGCGGCCGCTAGTCGACGGTCCCGAACGAGCGGCGGCCGTACTCGAGCCAGACGACGAGGTAGACCAGCCCGGTGAGCACGCCCACCACGGCGGTCACCGCCGGATTCCCGCCCGCGGCCTCGGCGACGAGCGCGCCGAGCGTGCCCGCGACGAGGGCGTTCACGACGTTGACGAACATGGCCGTGCTGCCGGCCACGTGGCTGAACGTCGAGCGCGGCAGCCCCATCGTGTAGGTGCGCATCAGGCCGGCGCGATCCTCCTGCCACGACGTCATGAGGTAGTCGGCGACCTCCGGGTCGAGAGCGATGTAGCCCGCGCGGAGCCGGTTCATCCCGAGGATCAGGGCGCTGTCGTCGTGGCTCGCGTTCATCACGCGCACCCCGGTCAGCGTGCCCAGGATCAGGGCCGCGGACGCGAGCCCGATCGAGAGGACGGTGAACGGGCTGCCGAAGCCCGACGCCTGGGCGACGAGCGCCAGCACCACGAGCGAGGCCGACACGACGGTCAGGTGGATGGTGATGCGGCTCATCACCTCGGACCAGAGCGTGCTGCGGGTGGCGAGCAGGCTCCAGTGCTCCGTGGCGAGGATCTGGGCGCGGACCGCCGGCGACGGGGTCGGGGGCGTCTCGGGTGCGGACATCGGTGTCTCCTTCCGGCGCTCCTGGCCACGCTAGGGCGCCCCGCACCGGGACGGAAAGGCGAAAGGCCCGTGACCTCGCATCGCTGCAGGTCACGAGCCTTCGGTGGAGAGCTCAGACGCCCTCGTCCACGCGGTAGATCTCGTCCGCGACGAGGCCGTGCGCCTGCCGGTGGACGGTCGCGGCCGTCTCGGCGTCGGGGGCGTCGACCAGACAGAAGATCTTGCCCTGCGTCTCGTCGACCCAGTACTTCAGGTAGTTCACGTCGTAGGAACCCTGGGTGTGCAGGTCGGCCTGGTGAGCCTGGGCGACATCGCCCATCCCGACCGGTCCGTCGATGTGGTGGATGTCCATGAACAGCGGCATTGTCGTACTCCTTGCGTGATGTGTCGGTATGACACGATCAGCCTCGTGGTGAGCACGTCCGCGGACCATGACCGCGTCACCGGCCTTCCTGATCGGGACCCCACGTACCCGGTCCTGCTGCAGACCGCGCTGGAACGGCTCCGGCTCGAGGGCGCCGTCTTCCTGCGGGCCGAGTACCGCGAGCCGTGGACGTACGAGTCGATGTCCGGCCCCGTGACCGCCGCCATGCTGCGACCGGGCACGGATCGGGTGGTGCTGTTCCACGTCGTCGCGTCCGGGTCGTGCTGGGTGGCGGTCGGTGATGGCGCGAAGCACTGGGCAGGCCCGGGGGACGTCATCGTGCTGCCGTACGGCGACCAGCACCGGATGGGCGGCCTGCAGGACGCCGACGTCGTGCCCATCACGACGTTCATGCCGCCGGCCCCGTGGGCGCAGATGCCGGTGCTCCGGTACGGCCGGGACGGCTCCGAGACCGACGTCGTCTGCGGCTACCTGCACAGCCTCGACCCGCTGTTCGACCCGGAGCTGAGGGCATTGCCACCCGTGTTCGTCGTCCATCCGACCGGCCCGGCGTCGCAGTGGGTGCAGGCCAACATCGAGTACGCCCTCGAGCAGACGTCGGCGGGCACCCTCGGCATCCCGACCCGCCTGCCCGAGGTGCTGCTGGTGGAGGTCCTGCGCCTGCACCTGGCGACCGCCCCGGCTGTGGACCGGGGCTGGACCGCGGCTCTGCGGGATCCGGTGCTGGCCCCCGCGCTGGCGTCGATCCACCGGCGGCCCGAGCGCAAGTGGACCGTCGAGCTGCTGGCGCGGGAGTCGCTGGTGTCCCGGTCGCAGCTGGACACCCGGTTCCGTGAGGTGCTCGGCCGCTCGCCGATCCGCTACCTCACCGAGTGGCGCATGCACGTGGCGCAGGACCTGCTGGCGACGACCGACCTGGGGGTGGTCGCGGTGGCGCACCACGTGGGCTACGACTCGGAGGAGGCGTTCAGCCGCGCCTTCAAGCGCAGTCGCGGAGACGCGCCGAGCGTCTGGCGGGCGGGACACTCGACGCTCTCCTGACCGGGAGGCCCCCGCCGGGGTCGGCTTGTTTGTGGGCGATTTGTCAGCGATGGTGTGAGTCCAGCGAGCAGGCAGACGTTGCTGCTCGCGTGACGACCCGCTACGACAGGAGCCGCCCGTGACCTCGCTCGACCCGACCTCCCCCTCTCGCTGGAAGGCCTTCTGGGACCGCGGGGGCTGGTGGCGAGCGGTCCTGGTGGCCGTCGTGTACCTCGCGCTCTACATCGGGGCCGGGCAGCTGGTCGGGGCTCTGTTCGGCGACCAGGTGAACGCCGACGACATCTTCGCGACGCCGCAGAGCGTGTTCTTCGGGTTGCTCGTGCCCCTGGTTCTCGGAGCGGTCGTGCTCGTCGCGTTCGTCGCGTCGGTCGGGTGGTTCCCGCTGCTGTTCGCGCGACAGCCGATCCGTGGCTCGTGGTGGATGTGGCTCGCGCCCGTCTTCGTGGTCGCGGCGATCGTGCTGCGGCTGCTCGGCATCGACTACGCCTCGTATGCCGCCGGTGTGGTCGCCGTGACCTTCGTGGCCGGACTCTTCGTCGGGTTCGTCGAGGAGATCCTGACCCGGGGCATCGCCGTGAAGATGCTGCGGGACTCGGGCAAGTCCGAGTGGGTCGTCATGGTGCTGTCGTCGCTGATCTTCGCGCTGCTGCACGCGAGCAACATCCTCGGCGGGCAGGCCGTCGGCACCGTGCTGGCGACGGTCGGGTTCACGTTCGGGTTCGGCATCTGCATGTACCTGACGCTCCGCGTGACCGGCAACCTCATCTGGCCGATGCTCATCCACGGCCTGTACGACCCGACGCTCTTCCTGGCCACGGGCGGCATCGACGAGGCGGCGACCGCGCCGCAGAGCGTCCTGCTGACCCTGGCCGGACCGGCGAACATCGTCTTCATCCTCCTCGCGATCGTGGCGCTGATCTTCGTCCGGGGGCGGGTCCAGAAGCCGGCCGCGACCGTCGAGGCAGCGACCGCCTGACGGGCTCCATCGTCAGTCGACGTCGTCGGCCCAGGGCTGCCGCGGCTGGCGCGCTGGTCGGAGAACCCGTCGTCGCTCGTGCGAGCCGGGCCAGCACGGCGGTCCGACAGGTCAGCTGCGTGGACGCCGGGCCGACGTGACGATCAGGACCAGCCCGACGACGGCGATGATCGGGCCGACGACCGCCCACAGGGTGACCCCCGTCATCGCGCTCCCGCCGAGGTAGCCGAGCCCCTGGAGCGCGAAGATCGTGCCGATGACCAGCAGCACGACCCCCAGGACGACGGCGAGCGGCTTGCGCATGGTGGCGTCGTCTCCCTCAGGCATCGGTGGCAGGGGTGTCGTGCGCGTCCAGTGTGGTCCGGTGCGGAGTGGGGCGCCATCCCCGTCGGGTTGACAGGCGCGGGAGACTCCGGAGGTCAGGGCATCCGACTCCGAGGTGGGCATCGATGGACGGACGGCCTGTCGCCGGCCACGTGGTCCTCCAGAGCGCCGACAGCAGCGACTACGCGTCGTTGCGGCGCCGGCCCGCCACCCGCGAGGAGCGCTACCGGACCGGGCACGCCCTGCGCGAGGCCGTGCCGCGCTCGTCGCTGGGGGACTGGTCTCCGACGGACCGTGACCCCGTCGCGCAGATCATCGAGAGCCACGAGGGGCGGCTGGAGTCGCTGATCCCCCTCCGCGTCGGACGCATGTCGGCCTCGCCGTACGGGTTCCTGCGCGGGTCGGCCGTCGTCATGGCCAACGACCTGGCGACCCTGCCCGCCACCGGCATCACGCCCGTGGTCTGCGGCGACGCGCACCTGGGCAACTTCGGCTTCTACGCGTCGCCCGAGCGCGACCTGGTCATCGACCTGAACGACTTCGACGAGGCCCATCCCGGCGCGTGGGAGTGGGACCTGCGCCGGCTCGTCGCCAGCATCTGGGTGGCAGGACGGCAGAACGGTGCGCCCGAGCACGCGTGCGAGTCGGCCGCGGTCTCCTGCAGCGCCGCCTACCGCGACGAGATCCGACGCCTGGCCGACCGGCCGCTGCTCGCGCGCTCGTTCGAGCGGCTCGATGTCGACCGCATCCACGAGCGGGCGCCGCACGGCACGCTGGCCGCCGAGATCGACCGGGCCGTGAAGCGCGCCCGGACCCGCACGAGCGACCGTGCGCTGCCGAAGTTCACCGCGTCGGAGGGCGGCCAGCGCCGGATCGTCGAGCAGCCGCCGCTCATCACGCGACTGTCCGACCGTGAGGCGGACCTCGTCGCGGAAGGTCTCGACGACTACCTCGCCACGCTCGCCCCGCACTGGCGCCGGGCGCTCGGCGGCTACACCCTCGTCGACGTCGCCCAGAAGGTCGTCGGCGTCGGCTCGGTCGGCCTGCGCGCCTACATCGCGCTGCTCGAGGGATCGAGTCCCGACGACGTCGTCTTCCTCCAGCTCAAGCAGGCGCGGCGGTCGGTGCTGGCCCAGCACGTCCACGGAGACAGCGCCTGGCACGCGCACCAGGGCCAGCGGGTCGTCGAGTACCAGCAGGCGCTGCAGACCGTGAGCGACCCGCTGCTCGGCTGGACGACGGTGGGCGGCCTGCAGTTCTACGTGCGCCAGTTCCGCAACATGAAGGGCACGGTCGCCCTGGACGCGATCGACGCCGCCGCGCTGGGGGACTACGCGGGGATCGTCGGGCGCCTGCTGGCCAAGGGTCACGCGCGGACCAGCGGCGCGTCGATGATCGCCGGCTACGGGGGGCGGTCGGACAAGCTCGACACCGCGATGGCCAGGTTCGCGCTCGCGTACGCCGACCAGACCGAGGCCGACCACGCCGCGCTGGTCCGGGCCGTGGCGGCGGGACGGCTCCCGATCGAGCGCGGGGTCTGAGGACCTGGCCGACGTCGGATACGTTCGCCCGATGAGCAGGGCGAGCGTGGTCGGCGGCGGGCCGGCGGGACTGATCGCCGCGGAGGTGCTGGCCCGGGCCGGCGTCGCGGTGACGGTCTACGACCGGATGCCGTCGCCCGCCCGCAAGTTCCTCCTCGCGGGGCACGGCGGGCTGAACATCACGCACTCCGAGGACCTCGAGCCGTTCCTGGCGCGGTACGGCGCCTCCGCCGACCGGCTCGCGCCGATGCTCGAGAGCTTCGGCCCGCAGGACCTCCGGGCCTGGTGCGCCGGCCTGGGTGAGCAGACGTTCGTCGGGTCGAGCGGGCGGGTGTTCCCGCGATCGTTCCGGGCGACGCCGCTGGTCCGCGCGTGGCTGGCGCGCCTGGCCGATCTCGGGGTCGTGATCGAGCGGCGGCAGCGCTGGACCGGGTGGACGGACGGCGGGCTGCAGCTCACGGGTGCCGACGAGGTGACGCGCGAGGTCGTCAGCGACGTGACCGTCTTCGCGCTCGGGGGCGCGTCGTGGCCGCGGCTCGGCGCGGACGGCGGATGGGTCGGCCCGTTCTCCGAGCAAGGGGTCACGACGACGCCGCTGAGACCCGCGAACGTCGGGATGCGCGTCGAGTGGACCGGGACGTTCGCCGACCGGTTCGAGGGGGAGCCGCTCAAGCACGTCGGGCTGTCGGTGCGTGGGCACCGGTCCCGCGGCGATGCGATGGTCACGCGGACCGGCATCGAGGGCGGCCCGGTCTACGCGATCGGCGCCGCGATCCGCGATGACCTCGAGACCGACGGTCGCAGCGTGATCGAGGTCGACCTGCGTCCGTCTCTGTCCCACGAGCAGGTCGCCGAGCGGCTGGAGCGTCGTCGGCCGAAGGACTCCGGCTCGAACTGGCTGCGCCGGACGCTCGCCCTGGACCCGGTCGCGATCGGGCTGCTGCGGGAGGGGCTGGCGGGGGCGCTGCCGAGCGACGTGTCTGCCATGGCGTCGCTGGTCAAGGCGGTGCCGGTGGTGGTCACCGCGACGATGCCGATCGAGCGGGCGATCTCGACGGCGGGCGGCATCGCGTGGTCGGAGGTCGACGAGTCGCTAATGCTGCACCGGCTGCCCGGCACGTTCGTCGCCGGCGAGATGCTCGACTGGGAGGCGCCGACGGGCGGCTACCTGCTGCAGGCCTCGTTCAGCACCGGCGTGGTCGCGGCGCGCGGGGCGCTGGCCTGGCTGGAGGGGTAGTCGGTCGAGCGACGACGGTCAGCCGCAGTCGTCGCAGATGCCCGTCGCCGGGAGCGTCATCAGGCACGTCGGGCAGATCGCCGGTGCGGCCTCACGGGTCGGGGTGGCCCGGACGACCGGCGTGCGAGTGGCACGCGGGGCGCGGACCGGGGCGGCGCGCACGGCCGAGGCCGGCTCCGTGACCTCGAATCCGCGCTTGCGCAGGATCGTGACGGCGCTCTGCATGCCGCCGTGGAACTCCTCGGACGTCGCCAGACGCCCGGTCGCGTACCGGTGCGCGACGCCGAGGACGGCCCTCGAGTCGTAGCTGCGGCCCTCGTGGACCAGCGGGTAGCCCACGGCCGGCGTGAACCCGTAGAGGTCGAGGAACTCGCTGCCGCCGCGCTCGTCGTACTCGGCGATCGCCTGGAGGACGTGCTGGCGCGAGACGGAGGAGAAGGTGGCCACGACGAAGGAGCGTACGTCGGACCGGGGGTGATCGGTCCATAGCCCGTGCCGGTCCGACCGTCGTGGACGTCCGTTTGGCCTCCCGCGAGGCGGCCCGCGACGTCGGGTTTCCGGTGTCCGGGGGCAAGAACATCGACCGGCGAACCGACGCCTTGCGGACCCGCTCGTCTGCGAGCATGTGTCGCCACGACGAACGGATCGAGCGTCGTCGGGAAGGGGTGAGCCGTGTCGAGCTGGGAGCGGACAGCCCTTGTCGTGGGCGCCGTGATGGCGCTTGCCGGCGCCGGCCTGGCGCAGTGGGCCACCGGCGGACGGGCGCCGTTCACCGGTTGGTCTCTCGATCAAGCAGAGCGCAGGAAGCGGCGACGGCTCATCGAGCAACGCTTTCCTCTTATCGGCCGCTGGCTGGTCCCCGTCGCGTACGCGGTCGCCGTGCTCGGTGCGGTCATCTTCGCCTCGGCCGCGTTCGCGGCGAGCTAGCTACCCCACGGACAGGCGTCGACCGAATGACACGACCAGCCCGAGAGTCGCGGTCCTGGACGGCTGGGCGAGGTCTCGGGTGCGGGTGCCTGGTCGTCGCCATCGCGCTGGCGTTCTTGATCGTGATGATCGCGCTCGTGCTGCCGAGGTTCGTCGTGCGCGGTGTGCCTGACGGGGCGCTCGGCGTCGGGACACCCTCCCGCCCGGTCGTGCACCTGGTCAGCGAGTGACGCACGTGGCGGTGGGGCCCTGCGACAGGATCGCCCACCGACAGCTGACCTCGCGGCCACTGTCGTGGCGGCAAGTCGAAGGGCCCGCGAGCAGCTGCTCACGGGCCCTTCGGTGCGCGGAGGATGGGGGATTCGAACCCCCGAGGGCTTTCACCCAACACGCTTTCCAAGCGTGCGCCATAGGCCACTAGGCGAATCCTCCCGGCCGACTGAGGATAGCCGAGGTCGGCGGGTGCGCCGAATCCGCCTGCGACGGCCGTCGATGCGTGAACCCGCGCGGGCTGTCGTCCTCGTCGTTCCCGGTCCTACGCTTGTCCGGTTCCGGGCCTGCCACCCCGGGGGGCCCTCCAGGAGTGCGAGGAGCGAGGCCATGGCGCACGGCGACATCACGCACATCGACATCCCGGCGGACGACCTCCAGCGGGCGACGGCGTTCTACGCGGAGCTGTTCGGCTGGGACATCAAGGAGTCGCCCGGTTACGAGGGGTACCCGATGTGGGCCGCCCCGAACGGCATCAGCGGCGGCGGGTTCTCTGCGCGGGCGGGAAACCTGCAGGTGCCGCGCAGCTACGTCGAGGTGGACTCGATCGACGACGCGCTCAAGCGGGCGAACGAGCTCGGGGGCCGCACCGTCCTGGAGAAGCAGGAGATCTCGCCGACCAGCTGGTGGGCCGCGTTCGAGGACTCCGAGGGCAACCAGCTCGGCCTGTACGAGGGCACCACGGCGACCGACTGACGGACGCCCGTTCACCTAGGCGTCGCACGCAGGGGCGATGATGCGCCCATGACGACGCTCATCGCCCAGGACCTCCAGCCCGATGTCGACCTCGCCCTCCGCGCCGTCGAGGCGGGCCTGGCGGTGGTGCGGGGGACCGACGACCGCGCAGTCCTGCGGCTCAAGGGCCCCAACGACCTGGTCACCGCGGTCGACCTGGCGACGGAGGACGCGGTCGTCGGCACGCTGCGGGCCGGGTCGTCGCTGCCGGTCCAGGGCGAGGAGAGGTCGCCGCGGGAGTCGGCGCCGGACCGCTGGGTGGTCGACCCGATCGACGGGACCGCGAACTTCGTCGCCGGCCTGCCGCTGGTCGCGTGCACGCTGGCCCGGCTCGCGGAGGGTGACCCGGTGGTCGGTGTGACGGCGGACGTGACCACCGGCGAGATCGTCTGGGCGGCGCGTG
The DNA here is from genome assembly GCF_056403775.1 of Cellulomonas sp. P2_F12. Taxonomy (NCBI): domain Bacteria; kingdom Bacillati; phylum Actinomycetota; class Actinomycetes; order Micrococcales; family Cellulomonadaceae; genus Cellulomonas; species Cellulomonas sp. P2_F12. The sequence goes on from NZ_JBFUEV010000012.1 coordinate 61,012, forward strand.
GCGCCGGGACGTGGGTCCGGACGGGCGAGGGGGACGTCCGCGTGTCGACCCTCGACGGTCCGCTCGACTCGTTGACCGTGACGGTCGGGGACCTGTCGTGGACCTCCGTGGCGCCCTGGCCGCTCGACGTGCGGGCCAACGCGCTGCGGGAGGTGGCGGCGACCGTCGGCAAGGTGCGGGTCGTCGGAACCTCGGCCACCGAGCTGGCGTGGGTCGCCACGGGCCGCACGTCGGCCTCGATCTTGTTCGGCAACGCGACCTGGGACGTGGTCGCGGGCGTGGTGCTGGTCCGGGAGGCCGGCGGGGTCGTCCTCGACGTTCGAGGGGAGCCGTGGTCGCTGGAGTCCGACTCGATCCTCGCGGCCGCGACGCCCGAGATCGCCGAGGCGATGGTCGCGGCCGTGGCGCGCGGGGCGGCCGCCGCCCACGGCTGATCAGCCGGACCGGGCGGTCACTCCCAGGTGAACGACACCGTGTGCGTCATGGCCGAGTCGACGTAGAGCTCGACGTCCAGCGGCGTCGTGACCCCGTCCTCCCACAGGGCGGTCCCGGAGCAGCTCATCACGAGCTCGGAGCTGCCCGGCGAGGGACGGTGCATGGTGGGCCGGCGGTCGTCCGTCATCGTGAGCCCGCTGACCGACGTGAGCGGGATCTGGTCACCGGTCACCCCGGCCTGCGAGGTCGCGACGGCCTCGGCGCCGATGGACTCGCAGGTCACCGACGAGAGGCCCGACAGCTCGGCCTTCGCGCGCTGGTTGAGGAACACGGGGATGGCGATCGCGGCGAGGAGGCCGATCACGAAGATCCCGCCGATGACCGAGATGACGATGATCAGCGCTGTCCTGCCGCCGCCGCGCCCCTGGTTGGCGGGTTCCGGGGGCCAGGCCGCAAAGTTCGTGGGCGACTGCTGGGTCGCGGTGAGCACCGGCGTCGGCGCGGGCTGCTGCGACCAGGCGGCGGCGGTCGACGGCGCGGGCTGCTGAGCCCAGGCCGCCGCAGCAGGTGCCTGAACAGGCGCCTGTGCCTTGACGGGCGGTGCAACCTGAACAGGGGCCGGAGCCTGAACGGGTGCCGCAACATGAACAGGGGCCGGAGCCTGAACGGGCGCTGCAACCTGATCAGGGGCCGGAGCCTGAACGGGGGCCGGAGCCTGAACGGGTGCCGGAGCCGGTTCCGGTGTCGGGGCGGGCGCGCGGTGGTCCGTCCAGCCTCTGCCGTCGTACCAGCGGGCCGCCGAGGGGTCCTCGGGGTCGGGGTACCAGCCGGGCTGGGCGGTGGTCATCGGTGCTCCTGCGTCAGGGGTGTTGCCACCCACATCGGCACGCATCGCGCCCGGCTGAAGGGTCAGCTGCTGAAGCGGTCCACCTGGCGGATCTTGTTGGTCGCGTCGAGGGCGGCCACCTTGTACGCCTCGGAGAGGGTCGGGTAGTTCAGGACGGTGTCGACGAGGTAGTCGACGGTCCCGCCGCACGCCATGATCGCCTGCCCGATGTGCACGAGGTCGGTGGCGGAGGTCCCGAAGATGTGGACGCCCAGCAGCTCGCGTGTCTCGATGTGGACGAGCAGCTTGAGCATCCCGTAGGAGTCGCCGACGATCTGCCCGCGCGCGAGCTCGCGGTAGCGGGCCACACCGACCTCGTACGGCACGGCCTCGGAGGTGAGCTCCTCCTCGGTGCGGCCGCAGTAGGAGATCTCGGGGATCGTGTAGATGCCGATGGGCTGCACCGACTGCAGCTCGCGAGCCGGCTCCCCGAACGCGTGGTACGCCGCGAGCCGGCCCTGGTCCATGCTCGTCGCGGCCAGTGCGGGGAACCCGATGACGTCGCCGACCGCGAAGATGTTCGGCACCGCGGTCCGGTACTGGTCGTCGACCGCGATCCGCCCGCGCGAGTCCGCGGACAGCCCGGCCGCCTCGAGGTCGAGAGCGTTGGTCTGCCCCTGCCGGCCGGCGGAGTACATGACGGCGTCGGCCGCGATCCGCTTGCCGGAGACCAGCCGGGTCACGGTGCCGTGGGTGTTGCTGTCGACGCCCGCGACCTCCTCGCCGAACCGGAACGACACCGACAGGTCCCGCAGGTGGAACTTCAGCGACTCGGCCACCTCGGGGTCGCACATCTCGAGCATCGCGGGCCGCTTGTCGATGACCGTGACGCGGGTGCCCAGCGCCGCGAACATCGATGCGTACTCGATCCCGATGATCCCGGCGCCGACCACCACCATCGAGTTGGGCACGGACTCGAGCGCGAGGACCCCGTCGGAGTCCAGGACCGTCTTCCCGTCGAACTGCACCGTGTTCGGCCGGTGCGGCTTGCTGCCGGTGGCGATCACGACGAAGCGCGCGCTGAACTGGGTGCGGCGAACGCCGTCGTCGTCGAGGACCCCGACCGTGTGGGCGTCCAGGAACGAGCCGGTGCCGTTGAGGATGTCGATGTGGTTGCGCAGCAGCTGCGCGCGGATCACCTCGTGCTCGCGGCCGATGACGTGCTGCGTGCGGGCGAAGAGATCCTCCATCGTGATGTCGGACTTCACGCGGTAGCTCGCGCCGTAGACCTCACGCTGCGCCATGCCGGTGAGGTACATGACCGCCTCGCGCAGGGTCTTGCTCGGGATGGTGCCCGTGTTGGTGGAGACGCCGCCCATCATGTGTCGACGCTCGATGATCGCGACCTTGTGGCCGAGCTTCGCCGACGCGATCGCCGCCTTCTGCCCGCCGGGGCCCGATCCGATCACCACCAGGTCGTAGTCGTAGTGGGCGTCGGCCGGCTCCTGCGCCACCGCGGCCTCGCCGGGAACCCCATCAGTCGCCATGAGGGCAGTCTGCAACCAAAGCGGTCGCCGCGTGAGTCCGGCGAATCACCAGCGCGTGAACGATCGGCGTGTGTGCTCGGCCGGTCTTAGGTGGCTTGGTGGAGTGGTTGGCCGTGGCGGTCGGTGAAGTGCCATCGGCCGGTGGGGTGGTGGGTGATCTCGATGCCGCGGTCGTGGACGATCTCGTGGTGGTGCCAGCACAGCAGGCAGCCGGTGTGGACGTCGGTGGTGCCGTTGTCGCGGTGCCAGTGCTGGGTGTGGTGGATCTCGGACATGGCGGGTGGGGCGTCGCAGCCGGGGTATTGGCAGTGGCGGTCGCGGGCGATGATGGCGCGGCGTTTGGGCCCGGTGTAGGTGCGTTCGGTGCGTCCGACGTTCAGGACCTGGGAGGCCGGTCCGAACACGACCCGGGTGATCGCGGAGTCGCACGCGAGCCGGGCGAGCACGGTGTCCGGGATGGGTCCGGTGCCGACCAGCTCCGCGACCGCGAACCGTTCCAGGTCCCCGCCCGAGCCCGGCGGGCGCGGTGGCGCGACGTCGCCGGCTGGTGGTGGCGGCGGTGACCCGATGTCTCCCGCTGGTGGCGATCCGGTTGGCGACTGGTCGTCGCCCGCCCGGGTGCCGGGGGCGCGGTTCAGGGCGCGGTGCAGGGTGTCCAGGTCGACCACGGCGGTGATGTGGGGGCGGTGGGTGCCGGTGGTGCCGGTCAGGTCGCGGTCCAGGACCAGGCGGGTCAGGTTCAGCAACGCCCCCGCGCGGCGCCGGCTCGCGGGGTGCCCGGCCTGGTCGGCGGACTTCGTCGTCATGGCGTCCAGGGCGGCTTGCAGGGCGTGCCCGTGCTCGGTGGTCAGGAACCCGCGCAGGTGGCACCCGTCCATCGTCTGGGCCAGGGTCAAGAACTCCCGGTCGGAGGCTTCGACGTAGCCGCGTTCGTCGGCGCCGGGGTCGGCGTGCGCGGCCCAGCGGCGGGTCAGCACCCGGAACTGGGCGGCCGGCAGCACCCGGGCCAGCTCSAGCAGGAACTCCTCCCCGCACTCCTCGCTGGGGGCGGCCAGGGCCGTGCGCCGGTCCTGGGTGTTCGCCGCGGCCGCGATCGCGTGGGCCGCGTCGACCGGCACGGTGCCGGCGACCGCGTCGGCCGCGGTGCGCGGGGCCGCGTCGCGGAACGCCCGCCCCAACGTGACCAGCCGCTTGGCCTCCCCGTGCGGCAGCCGACCCTGCGCCGCGACCCACGTCGTGATCGACCGGGCACCATCCAGTGCCCACCACCCGTCCGCCTCCACCACCGGCACCACCCGCGCCGCGATCGCCGACAACCGCCCCGCCACCGCGAGGGCCTCCCGGACCACCTCGACCCCCGCCTCCCCCTCCAGGCGACCCGTGGGGCAGGCCGGGTCGGACGCCACGGCCAGCGCATCCACCGCCGCGGTCAACGCCACCAAGGCGGCCGAAGCGGACCGGGACTCAACCGCGGGCGCGGGATCGGCACCCCGCGAGATCTCCTCGATCGACACCGCCGCCCACCTCCTCGCGCCACCGGGACGAACCCGCGAACCGGGTCCCACAATCCCGCCACAAAGAAGTCTCCCAGCGACCACTGACATTTAGCGGCGCATTTGTTCGCATCGTGAGACAAACGGAGGAATTAGTATGACCGCAGGTCAGCGACCTAGCAAAGGTGCATCGAGCCGCCCACAGCCCCGGAAGATCGGGCGGTTATCCACACAACAATCGACGGCCCGAAATGCGGTTCCGTCGCTGGAAACAATTCTCCGCTTCGGTCGGTGCGCGGCCCCCGCTCGCCCGTTGAACCGGACGCCGAGGCCGTGTTGCGCTGGTACCACCGGCGCCACCCTCCCGCGGCCGGAGATCACCGAGCCCGCCGCGCGATCGGACGCGTCCCCGCTTCACCGAACCCGCAGCGTCACCGTCACCGCGGCCGCGTCCTCGGGATCAGCGACAGTCGTCGGCTCGAGCCCGGCCGCGACGGCGAGCGCCTCGAACCCGGCCCGCGTGTACCAGTGCAGGAGCCACTCACGCTCCGCCACCTCGACGACCCCGTCCGCCACCCGCTCGTACCGCAGCGTCGTCCGTCGGACGCGCGCCGAGTGATCGAGCGACTCGTGCACGACAGCGACCCGCAGCACCGCGCCACCGATGAACGCCTCGCGGAACACCCCGATCTGCACGGCGGGCGTCGGACCCGGCACGAACAACGGCACCAGCGCGGACCCGTCGTCGGTCAGGTGCGCGCGGATCGCGCGGAGGGCCCGGAGGGCGACGTCGTCGGAAGGAAGGAGGTTGAAGGTGGCCCCGGCCAGGAAGATCGACCGGTACCGGCGCGGCAGGTCGAGCTCCTCCATGCGTTGCCGAAAGACGGTGACCGCCAGCTCCCGCGCAGCAGCCGCGCGCCGCAGTCGGTCGAGCATGTCGGCCGACGAGTCCACACCGTCCACGTCGAGCCCGAGCGCACGCAGGTCGAGGAGCGGGTCGCCGTCGCCGCACCCGAGCTCGAGGGCGGGCTCGCCGGACGCGCGGATGAACGAGGCGTACGGCGCGGGGTCGGACGTGAAGGACCGCAGCGGCCCGTACAGCTCGGCGACCAGCCCGGTGTAGAAGTCCGCCGGGTCAGACAAGAGTGCTCAGCGGCCGGTGTAGTTCGGCGCCTCGACGGTCATCTGGATGTCGTGCGGGTGGGACTCCTTGAGCCCGGCTGCCGTGATCCGGATGAACTTCCCCCGGTCCTGCAGCTGCGGGATCGTGTGCGCGCCGACGTAGAACATCGACTGGTGCAGGCCACCGATCAGCTGGTGCGCGACGGCCGACAGCGGGCCGCGGTACGGCACCTGACCCTCGATGCCCTCGGGGACGATCTTCTCGTCGGACGACACGTCGGCCTGGAAGTACCGGTCCTTGGAGTAGGAGATCCGGCCGCGCGACGCCATGGCGCCTAGCGACCCCATGCCGCGGTAGTGCTTGTACTGCTTGCCGTTGACGAACACGAGCTCGCCCGGCGACTCGTCGCAGCCGGCCAGCAGCGACCCGAGCATGACGGTGTCCGCGCCGGCGACGAGGGCCTTGGCGATGTCCCCGGAGTACTGCAGGCCGCCGTCGCCGATGACCGGCACGCCGGCCGGCTTGCAGGCGCGGGCGGCGTCGTAGATGGCGGTGACCTGCGGGACGCCGACGCCGGCGACCACGCGGGTGGTGCAGATGGAGCCGGGCCCGACGCCGACCTTCACGGCGTCGACCCCCGCGTCGACCAGCGCCTGCGCACCCGGGGTCGTCGCGACGTTGCCGCCGATGACCTGGACGTGGCGGGTCGCGGGGTCGGACTTCAGCCGGCGGACCATGTCGAGCATGAGCCGGGCGTGGCCGTTGGCGGTGTCGACGACGAGCGCGTCCACCCCCGCCTCGACCAGGGCGGAGGCCCGCTCCCAGGCATCCCCGAAGAAGCCGATGGCGGCACCGACGACCAGCCGACCCTCGCCGTCCTTCGTCGCGTCCGGGTACTGCTCGGTCTTCACGAAGTCCTTGACGGTGATGAGCCCGCGCAGGATCCCGGCGTCGTCGACGAGCGGCAGCTTCTCGATCTTGTGCTTGGCCAGCAGCGCCGCGGCGTCGTCGCGCGCGATCCCGACCGGCGCGGTGACCAGCGGCATCGGCGTCATGATCTCCCGCACGCGGCGGGTCTCGAACTCGCCGCCGGGCACGAACCGCAGGTCACGGTTGGTGATGATGCCGAGCAGCAGCCCGTTCTCGGCGATGACCGGCAGCCCGGACACGCGGTAGATGCCGCACAGGTGGTCGAGCTCCGCGAGCGTCGCGTCCGGGCCGACGGTGACGGGGTCCGTGATCATGCCGGACTCGGAGCGCTTCACCAGGTCGACCTGGTGCGCCTGGTCCTCGATGGACAGGTTGCGGTGCAGGATCCCGATGCCGCCCTGGCGCGCCATGGCGATGGCCATGCGCGACTCGGTGACGGTGTCCATGGCGGCCGACAGCAGCGGCACGCGCACGGAGATCTCGCGCGTCAGGCGCGAGGTGGTGTCCACCTCGCTCGGGATGACGTCCGTCTCCCCCGGCAGGAGGAGCACGTCGTCGTAGGTCAGCCCGATGCGCGCGAACGGGTCGGCAGGCGAGTGCTCCGTCATCTGGCAAGGATACGTGCTCGGAACTACCGGATCAGCCCTCGCCGTAGACCGATCGCGACGGCCTGGGCCCGGTCGTTGGCGCCGAGCTTGCGGAACAGCCGGCGGGCGTGGGTCTTGACGGTGTCCTCGGACAGGTAGAGCTCGGCGCCGATCTGCGCGTTCGACCGGCCGTGGCTCATGCCGGTGAGCACCTCGATCTCGCGCTTGGTCAGCGGCACGCCGGGGATGGCCCCCGTGGTGGGGACGCCGACCGGAGCGCCGTTCGCGTCCGGCGCGGAGACGACCGGCACACCCTCGGAGGGGGTCCGCGCGTCGCCCCGGAAGCCACCCTGGCTGGGCACGTCGACGGGCGGCGTGCGCGGCCCGGCGGGCGCGGGCAGCACGGGGCTGGCCAGCACGTGCGCGGCGACGGCGGAGAGCTCGGCGCGGCCGACGTCGGGCGCCAGGAAGCCACGGGCACCGAGCGCGAGCGCACGGTCGAGCGCCACGGTGTCGTCCGGCAGCGCGAGCAGCACGATGGCGGCGGCGGGCGCGACGGCACGCAGACGACGGATCGCCTCGATCGCCCCCGGTGCCGCCAGGTGCGCATCGAGCAGCACGACCGTCGGCGGCATGCGCCGCGCCAGGCTCAGCAGCTCGTCGACCGACGACGCCGCGCGTACCGGGCCGAGGGCGGGCACGCCGATGGAGGTCACGACGAGCCGCTCACGAACGACCGCCGAGCCGTGACAGACCACGACTCCCGCCATGTTGTATCCCCTCTCGGGCCCCGTCGGGGCACTTGGTTCCTATCGGCCGACGATCAGGCAGAAGTTAGCCGCAGTGGCGAACCCCACCCACTCCGGACGGGGCTTCGTCCGGCTGTGCGCCTCCTGAGCGGAATGTCTCCCCCACTCGGCGGCGGCGATTCGTCCGTTCAGCGCTCGACAGCCGCGGTCGCAACTGCGAGCACCTCGTGCAGCAGGCCGGTGAAGGTGCGCGCCCGGTGCACCGAGCGGTCCAGCGGGACGGCGTGCGCAGCGGCGTCGGGGACCATCACGAACTGCGGCAGGTGGGGCTGCTCGCCGGCGAGCCGCTCCACCACCTCGAGGTCCGCGTCGACCCGCTCCCCCAGCGTCACGACGGCCTTCGCCCGGGTCATGGCCGCGAGCTCGACGGCGTGGTGGGCGCCGACGGGACCGCCGACGATCCGGGCATCCACCCCCTCCGCCGCGAGCGCGCCGGCCAGGGCGTGCGCGACGAGCGGCCGGGGTTCGCGCGGGGCGACGAGCACGAGGACCACGGGCCGCCGGGCACCTGCCAGGGGCGCGAGGCGCTGCCGCAGGGCCGCGAGCACGCCGGCGTGCACCGCGGCGACCGCGTCGACCCCGGGCGGGTCCACCACGGTCCGGCGGGCCAGAGCGGCGAGCACGGGCTCGACCAGGGCAGTCCACCACTGCACGACGTCACCCCGGCCGTCGAGAGCGAGCAGGCGGTGGCACCGGTCCACGTCCCCCGCGAGCGCGGCGTCCACGACGGCGGTCGGCGTCGACTCGCCGTCCAGGGCATCCGCGGCCGGGCCGGCGGCGACGTCGGTCGCGAGCGCGATGCGGGCGGACTCGGCGGGCGCGACGCCGTCGAGCGTGAGCCGGCGCATCACCAGCAGACGTTCCACGTCGACGGCCGAGTACCGGCGGTGCGCGCCCGCGGAGTGCTCCGACGGACCGAGCCCGTACCGACGGTCCCAGGTGCGCAGCGTGGCGGGGGCGACGCCCAGCCGTCGGGCCACCGCGGCGACGGCGAGGGCGGGCGTCGGCGGTCCCGCCGGTTCGTCGTCCTCGCGCGTCACCATGGCGCGATTCTGCCAGGCCACGTCGAATCGGCCCGCCCTGGCGTGTCGCACGACGACACGCCGACCTGCGGCTTCACCCGCAATCGCGTCATCACACGAATGTGTGACACGGTCTTGAACAACTTCTGGCGCGGTTGTAACGTCCTCTCCAACGCGTCACCCCGTAGACATCGCGGGCTTCCCGTGTTCACGACTTCCCGGCGCAGCCGCCATCGCGGCCACGCGACGGATCGACTGAGGAGGAACTCATGGCCGAGATCTCGCGCCTTCCCGGACCGGTGATGGACCTGTGGGAGTGGCAGTTCGACGGAGCCTGCCGCGACGAGGACCAGGACCTCTTCTTCCACCCCGAGGGCGAGCGGGGCTCCGCACGCCGTCGCCGCGCCGAGGCCGCCAAGGCGATCTGCGCCACGTGCCCGGTCATCAAGGAGTGCCGCGAGCAGTCGCTGGCCGTCCGGGAGCCCTACGGCGTGTGGGGCGGGCTGTCCGAGGACGAGCGCGCCGCGATCCTCGCCCAGCGCGGCCGCGCCAGCCGGGTCGGCTGACTCCAGCACCCACGATCACAGCTCCCACGAGCAGAGCCCTCCCCTCGGCACGACGAGGGGAGGGCTCTTCCGTGTGCCGCGCAAGATCTGCCCCGTCGGGGACACAGTCCGGGTATGGACCGAGGCCGACGGACGGCGGCGATCGCGCTCGGGGTGGCGCTCGCCCTCTCGGCGTGCCAGGGCGGGAGTGCGCCGGCATCGTTCACCGAGCGCACCGAGCTGCCCTCCTGCGGCACGGTCCAGGTCGACCAGGGCAGGACGGTCGGCGACGACGCGTGGGCCTGCCTCGACGACGCGGCGACGGCTGACGGCGCCGAGCTCGTCGTGACCGCCCTGAGCACGGAGGGCGACCCCCTCACCACCTACTACCGCGTGGGTCCGGGCATCGACGGCCTCGAGCTGTTCGTCGACAGCACCCAGGACGAGTGGGGCGTGCAGGGCTGGATCCACCAGGTCTGCCCGGACACCGTCACGGCGGCGGAGCCGCTGGGCTGCGCGGACGTCTAGAAGGCGGACGTCCAGGAAGCGGACGCCCATGAACGAGCAGGGCCCCCACGGCGTCGCCGTGAGGGCCCTGCTGCGTGCGGGGCGGCTAGTGCGCCCCGGCGATCACTTGACGACGATCGCGAGGATGTCGCGGGCCGAGAGGATGAGGAACTCCTCGCCCGAGTACTTGACCTCGGTGCCGCCGTACTTCGAGTAGATGACCTTGTCGCCGACGGCGACGTCGAGCGGGATCCGGTTGCCGTTGTCGTCGACACGGCCGGGACCGACCGCCAGGACCTCGCCCTCCTGGGGCTTCTCCTTGGCGCTGTCCGGGATGACGAGACCGGAAGCGGTCGTCGTCTCTGCCTCGAGCGTCTTGACGACGATCCGGTCCTCGAGGGGCTTGATGGAGACCGACACAGCGGACCTCCCCTTCGCATGTGAGTAGTTCTCTGAGGTTCGTGCGCGCTGTCGGGCCACGTCGTCGCGGGTGCCGCGGCCTGGAGCACAGCTGGCACACTCACCGGGAGAGTGCCAGCCACTCACTCTAGGAACCGGTTAGCACTCGGTCAAGGCGAGTGCCAGCAAGCCGTCCGGATCACCCCCCGGGAGGGTCGCTGCGTGCGAGGATCGCGGGCATGGACCGCGACGGCATCGCCCAGCTGCTCAGCCCCGCGGGCTGGGCCCTGCTGTCGGCGCTGCCGCCGTACGACGAGTCCCGCACGATGGCCCTGTCCGAGCGCCTGCGCGACGAGGGCATCGACCCCGCGCTCGTCGCCGCCGCTCTCACCCAGTCGCGCCTGCGCGCCAAGGCCGCCGCCAAGTTCGGCACGTTCGCGGACGGCATGCTCTTCACCGCGGCCGGCCTCGAGCAGGCCACGCGCCTCTCCGTCGCCGCCCACCACGCCCGCCGGTACCGGGACGCGGGCAGCACCCTGGTCGCGGACCTCACCAGCGGCATCGGCGCGGACGCCATGGCCTTCGCCGGCATCGGTCTGAGCGTGCTGGCCACCGACGTGGACGAGGCGACCGCCGCGATCGCGACCGTGAACCTGCGGCACTTCCCCGACGCGCACGTGCGGCACGGCGACGGGCTCGCGCTGGACCTCGAGGCCGAGGGTGTCGACGGGGTCTACGCGGACCCCGCACGCCGGACCTCCTCGGGCAGCCGGGTGTTCGACCCGGCCGCGTACGAGCCGTCGCTCGACGCGGTCCTCGCCGTCCGCGAGCGGGTGCCCGCGCTCGGGCTCAAGCTCGGCCCGGGCATCCCCCACACGGCTCTGCCCGGCGACGCCCACGCGCAGTGGGTCTCGGTCGACGGCGACGTGGTCGAGGTCGGGCTCTGGTTCGGTCCGCTCGCCCCGGAGGGGCCGGGCCGCTCCGCGCTGGTCCTGCGCGCGGGCGAGGCGCACGTGGTGGAGCAGACCTCCGACGAGCGGCCGCCGACCGGGCCCGTGGGCGGCTACCTCTACGAGCCCGACGGCGCCGTGATCCGCGCGGGGCTGGTCGGCGAGATCGCGGCCCAGGTGCGCGGCCGGCTCGTCGACCCCACCATCGCGTACGTGACGTCGGACGCGCTGGTGCCGGTGCCGGCCGCGACCGCGTACCGGGTGCTCGACACCATGCCGTTCGGCCTCAAGCGGCTCCGGACCTACCTGCGAGGTCGCGACGTGGGAAAGCTCACCATCAAGAAGCGCGGCACCGCCGTGGTGCCCGAGCAGCTGCGCCGCCAGCTCGACCTGCGGGGCACCGCGACGGGCACGATCATCCTCACGCGCGTCGCCGGCAGCCAGCAGGTGCTCGTGGTGGAGCCCGCCTGATGGCCGCCCCGGTGCCGCTGCCGTTCGCGCAGTCCGAGCGCTCGACCGTCGGGATCGAGTGGGAGGTCGGGCTGGTCGACGCCGACTCCGGCGACCTGCGCCAGGCCGCCGAGGCGGTGCTGGCGGCGGTCCGACCCGCGGACGGGTCCGAGCACCCGCTGATCACCCAGGAGCTGCTGCTCAACACCGTGGAGATCCGGTCGAACAAGAGCCGGACCATCGCCGAGGCGACCGCCGACCTCCAGCGCGCCCTCGACGAGGTGAGCGCGGTCGCCTCTCCCCTGCGCATCGAGCTCATGGGCGGCGCCACGCACCCGTTCGCGCACTGGGCGCAGCAGAAGGTCACCGACAAGCAGCGGTATGCCACCCTCATCGACCGCACGCAGTGGTGGGGCCGGCAGATGCTCATCTACGGCGTGCACGTGCACGTCGGCATCGAGGACCGCGACAAGGTCCTGCCGATCTCGAGGGCGATGCTCACGGTGTTCGCGCACATCCAGTCGTTGTCGGCGTCGTCCCCGTTCTGGGGCGGCAAGGACACGGGCTACGCGTCCAACCGCGCGCTCCTCTTCCAGCAGCTGCCGACCGCCGGGCTGCCGTTCGGCTTCGAGGAGTGGTCGCAGCTCGAGCAGTACGTGGGCGACATGCTGCACACCGGCGTGATCGACCAGTTCGACGAGGTCCGCTGGGACGTCCGTCCGTCTCCCCGGTTCGGCACCCTGGAGATGCGGATCGCCGACGGCGCCTCCAACCTTCTCGAGGTCGCGGCGATCTCGGCGCTCACGCACTGCTTCGTCGAGCACTTCTCGACCATGCTCGACCGCGGCGAGACGCTGCCCACGCTGCCGCCGTGGTTCGCGCAGGAGAACAAGTGGCGCTCGGCCCGCTACGGCATGGACGCGATCATCATCACGAACGCGGCCGGCGACGAGGAGCTGGTCACCGACGCCGTCGGCCGCTGGCTGGTCGACCTGGCCCCGGTCGCCGAGCGGCTGGGCTGCGCCGCCGAGCTCGAGCAGGTGCGCGTGATCCTGCGCCGGGGCGCGTCCTACCAGCGCCAGCGCGCGGTCGCCCGGCGGCATGCGGGCGAGCTCGACGCCGTCGTCCGCTCGCTCGTCGCCGAGATGAAGGCCGGGCGACCCCTCTAGACCGTCGTGGTCGCCCCGCTAGACCGTCGTGGTCGCCCCGCCCGACCGAGCAGTCCTCAGACCAGCACGGTCGTCAGCGGCATCGACGAGTCGACCGGCAGGTCGAGCGACGACGGCGGGAGGCCGCGGCGCACGACCGCGGAGCCGAGAGCCGCGATCATGGCCCCGTTGTCGGTGCAGTAGCGGATCGGGGGGATGCGGAGCTCGATCCCGGCCTCGGCGCAGCGCTTCGCGGCCATGTCCCGCAGCTGCGAGTTCGCGGAGAAGCCGCCGCCGACCACCAGGGTCTCGACGCCGTGGGCGCGGCAGGCGGCGATCGTCTTCGCGGTCAGCACGTCGGCCACGGCCTCCGCGAACGATGCGGCGACGTCGGGCAGCGGCACCTCCAGGCCGGCGTCCTGCCGGGCCTCGACCCACCGGGCGACGGCCGTCTTGAGGCCGGAGAACGAGAAGTCGGCGGCGTGCGCGGCCTGGTCCTTGGCTGCGGTCAGGCCCCGCGGGAAGCGGATCGCGGTGGGGTCGCCCTCGCGCGCGAGCCGATCGATGTGCGGGCCGCCGGGGTACGGGAGCCCGAGCAGCCGGCCGACCTTGTCGAACGCCTCGCCCGCCGCGTCGTCCAGCGTCGAGCCGAGCTCGGTGATGTTCACCGTGTCGTCGATGAGCAGCAGGGACGAGTGGCCGCCCGAGACCACCAGCGCCATGACCCGCTCGGGGAACGCGCCGTCGACCAGCTCGTCGACGACCGCGTGGCCGATCACGTGGTTGACGCCGTAGAGCGGCTTGTCGAGCGCGAGGGCGAGGGCCTTCGCCGCCGACGCGCCCACCGTCAGGGGGCCGACGAGCCCCGGGCCGGCGGTGACCGCGATCGCGTCGACCTCGCCGAGCGAGACGTCGGCGGTGGCCAGCGCCCGCTCGATCGTCGGCACCATGGCCTCGAGGTGCGCCCGCGACGCGATCTCCGGGATGATCCCGCCGAACCGCGCGTGCTCGTCGACCGAGCTGGCGACCGTGTCGACCAGCAGGTCGAAGCCGCGCACGAGGGCGACGCCCGTCTCGTCGCAAGAGGTCTCGATCCCGAGCACGAGAGGGTCTGCCATGCCCACCAGGATAGGTGGGCCGCGGACTGTGACCACCGCCACCCCGCTGCCCGGAACAACCCTGGATAGTTGACGCTTCAACAAGACATGACCACTGACACGACCGTCCTGGATGGCCTCGACTTCCCGACGCCCGGCCTGGCTGTTGCCGACGACGTCGCCGACCTTCTGTTCCGCGAGGCGCGCACCGCCGCCGCGTTCACCCCCGACGAGGTCAGCGACGAGCAGATCGCCGCCGTCTACGACCTGGTCAAGTGGGGCCCGACGGCCCTCAACATCATCCCGCTGCGCCTGCTCGTCGTGCGCACGCCGGAGGCCCGCCAGCGCCTCGCCGCGCACATGGCCGAGGGCAACCGCGACCGCGTCCTGGCCGCCCCCGTGTCGCTCGTGCTCGCGGCCGACACCGGCTTCCACGCCCACATCCCGACGCTCGCGCCGCACATGACCGCCCTGGCCGGCGCGCTCGAGGGCCAGCCCGAGCAGCGCGAGACCATGGCCCGCACCAACGCCCTGATCCAGGCCGGCTACCTCATCGTCGGCCTGCGCGCCGCGGGCCTGGCCGCCGCCCCGATGGGCGGCATGGACGCCGAGGGCATCGACCAGGAGTTCTTCGCCGGGAACGGCTGGAAGTCGCTCTTCGTCGTCAACATCGGGCACGTCGAGGGCACCGGCACGCACCGCGCCCGCGCCGAGCGCCTGAACTACACGCAGGCATCGCTCAGCGTCTGACGCACCACTGCCGACGGCCGTGCCCCTCGAGGGGCACGGCCGTTCGCGTGCCCGCTACCGGCCGACGGCCGCCGGGCGCGACGGGTCGTTCGACCACTGCGACCACGAGCCCGGGTACAGCGCCGCCTCGATGCCGACCGACGCGAGCGCCGCGATCTCGTGCGCGGCGGTCACCCCGGACCCGCAGTACACGGCGACCGGCCGCTCGATCCCCGCGAACCGCGCCCGAAGCTCCTCGTCCGCCAGGAAGGTGCCGTCGGCGCCGACGTTCCCTGCCGTGGGAACCGAGAGCGCGCCCGGGATGTGCCCTGCGCGCGGGTCGACGGGTTCGACGTCGCCGGTGAACCGCTCGGCCGCGCGGGCGTCGAGCAACGCCCCGGTCCAGCCGGCCGCCTCGTCCGTGTCGATCGTCGGCAGCGCCCCCGGCACCAGCACCACGTCGCCCGGTTCCGGCGTCACCGACCCGGCCTCGAGGGGGAACCCGGCCGCCTCCCACGCCGCCAGGCCGCCGTCGAGGAGCCGGACGTCGGTGAGCCCGGCCCACCGCAGCAGCCACCAGACCCGCGCCGCGGACATGCCGCCGACGGCGTCGTACGCGACCACCGGCCGGTCCCCCGACACGCCCCAGCGGCGGGCCGACGCCTCGAGCTCCGCCAGGTCCGGCAGCGGGTGCCGGCCGTCCTGCGGCGTCGCGGGCGCGGCGAGCTCGGTGTCGAGGTCGACGAACACGGCCCCGGGCAGGTGCCCGGCGAGGTACCGCTCGTGCCCGTCCGCCTGTCCCAGCGCCCAGCGGACGTCGAGGAGGACGGGCGGCTCACCGCTCGCCAGCGCGGCCGCCAGCGCCTCGGCGTCGACTATCACGGTCTCTCTGGTCACCCGTTGCCCCCTCGCAGGTCCAGTCGCATGGTCCACGCGTCGATGTTGCCCGGCTGGTAGTACGCCCGGCGCATGCCCAGCTTCTCGAACCCCACGCTCTCGTACAGGTGGATGGCCGGGTCGTTGTCCACCCGCACCTCGAGCAGCACCACGGCGGCGCCCAGCGTGCGGGCGCGGTCGAGCAGGTTCTCGAGCATCCGGCGCCCGAGCCCGCGGCCCTGGAACCGCTCGTCGGTGCCGATGGTCATCACCTGGGCGTCGAACCCGTCGAACCACAGGCCCGCGTACCCCGCCAGCGTGCCGCCGACCACCACGCCGACGTACCAGCGCCCGTCGCCGCTGATCTCCGAGGCGAGGCTCTCCGGCGACCAGGCGGCCGCCCCGAACAGCTCGATCTCCATACGCTCGAGGTCGGGCAGGTCCGCCGGGCCCAGGGCACGGACGAGCACGTCGTCGGGCTGCTGGGTCATCCGAGCACGCGCTTGCGCGCGGCCTGGGGGACCGCGTCGGGCCGGCGCAGGTAGAGCGGCTCGGTGTCCAGCACGGCGCCCGCCGCGGAGCGGGTCAGCGCGAGCCGGGCGAGCTCGGCGGGGTCGGGGTCGAGCAGGCCGGCCGCTGCCAGGTCGGGGGCGACCTCCGTGGCCGGCGGCACGACCAGGAACCCGGCGCCGGGGTCCTGCACCTCTGTACGTGGGGCGAGCACGTCGGCGTACAACAGCCCGCCGCGGCCGATCACGGGTGCCCCCGAGCTGCGCGGATCCGCGGCGACGTCGGCCGCCGCGGCGACCTCGGGTCCGGCCAGCACCTCGATCCGCCCCTCGTCGACCAGACGGTACAGGGCCCAGTACACCTCCCGGCGCCGCGCATCGGTGGCGACGAGGACGTCGGTGCCGGCGGGCAGCACGCGCGACGCACGCGCCGCGACGGCATCGAGGCTGGGCACGCCCAGCACGGGGATGCCGAGCGCCAGGGCCAGCGTCCGCGCGGTGACCAGCCCGACGCGCAGCCCGGTGAACGGTGCGGGACCGGTGCCGACGACCACGGACGACAGGTCCCGGCGGTCGACGCCGGCGTCGGCCAGGACGGCGGCGATCATCGGCGTGAGCAGCTCCGCGTGGTGGCGCTGCTGCTCGTCCGAGCGCTGCGCGAGGATCACGCCGGCGTCGTCGGTGAGGGCCACGGCGACGGCGGCGGAGGTGTCGAGGGCGAGGACGGGCACGGTCTCAGCCTGCCACCGGGTCGGCATCGGGCAACGCGACGTCCGCCCAGCGTGCGCCCACGGCCCGCACGGTGACCACACGCTCGCCCGCGGCGGCGTCGTCCAGGTCGTCGTCGCCGAGGGCTCCCCCGCGCGGCCGCTGCAGCGTGACCTCGAGGCGGTCCTGCGCCAGCGACTCGACCCAGCCCTCGCCCCACTCGACCACGGTGACGGACTCGTCGAGGCTCGCGTCGAGGTCGAGCGCGTCGACCTCGTCGAGCGAACCCAGCCGATAGGCGTCCACGTGCACGAGCGTGGGTCCGCGGCGGCCGTCCTCGCGCACGAGGGGCGGGTGCTCGCGCGCGATGATGAACGTCGGCGACGCCACCTGCCCCCGGACGCGGAGTCCCGCGCCGATCCCCTGCGTGAGGGTCGTCTTGCCCGCCCCGAGGTCGCCCGTGAGCACCACGAGGTCGCCGGCCCGCAGGACGTCCGCGAGCGCCCGGCCGTACGCGCGCGTGGCGTCGGCGTCGGGGAGCGTGACGGTGACGATCATCGGTCGACCTCCGTGTCCACGTGCACCCGAGGCACCCGCGACCCGATGCGCGTGACGATCTCGTAGGAGATGGTCCCGGCGACGTCCGCCCAGTCCTGCGCGGTCGGTCCGCCGTCGAGCCCGGTGCCGAACAGCTCGACCCGGTCGCCGGCCTGCTCGAGCGCGCCGGGCCCGAGGTCCAGGACGACCTGGTCCATGCACACGCGGCCGGCCACGCCGAGCGTGCGACCGCCCACGCGCACGGGCCCGCCGGGGCGTTCCTGGGTGCCGGACGCGTGGCGCGGGATCCCGTCGGAGTACCCGAGCGGCACCAGGCCGAGCACGGTGTCGTGCGGCGTGACGTACTGGTGCGCGTAGGAGACGCCGTGCCCGCCGGGCACCGCCTTGACGTTCGCCAGCGACGCCTCGAGCGTCATGGCCGGCACCAGCCCGAAGTCGCCCGGCCCCCCGAGCTGCGGCACCGGGGACAACCCGTAGACGGCGATCCCGGGCCGCACCAGGTCGTAGTGCATGGCGGGGGCGGTCAGCGTGGCCGCGGAGTTGGCCAGGTGCCGGACCTCGAGCGAGATCCCGGCGCCCTCGACCGTGCGCAGCGCGTCGGCGAACACCTCGGCCTGGAGCTTCACGGTGGGGTGCTCCGGCTCGTCGGCGAAGGCCAGGTGGCTCCACAGCCCGACCACCTGCACGGCGCCCTCGGCGTGCAGGCGCAGGACCTCCGGCAGGATCGACGCGAGGTCGTCGGGCGTCAGCCCGTTGCGCCCCAGACCCGTGTCGACCTTGAGGTGGGCCCGGGCGGGCCGGCCGGTGGCGCGCGCTGCCGCGGCGAGCTCCTCGAGTGCCCACGGCGCCGACACCGAGACGTCGATGTCGGCGTCGACCGCCTCGCGCAGGGGCGCGCCGGGCGCGTAGAGCCACGTCAGGACGCGGGGTCCGACGATCCCGGCGCGCCGCAGCGCCAGGGCCTCCTCGACCTGCGCCGTGCCGAGCCAGGTGGCACCGCCGGCGACCGCGGCCGACGCCGTCGGCACCAGCCCGTGCCCGTAGCCGTCGGCCTTCACCACGGCGAGCACCTGCGCGGTCGGGGCGTGCGCGGCGAGCGACCGGACGTTGGCGCGGACGGCCGCGAGGTCGACGACGGCACGCGCGGGGTACGAGCTCACGGCGCCAAGTCTCGCACCGTCGGTCACCCGATCCGCACGACGACGTCGGCCCGGTCGGCGGTCGCGGCGACGAGCCGGGCGTTGTTCTCGTCGGGACCGTGCGACCACGCGCGGGCGGCCTCCGGCGACTTGCCGAACGCCTCGTGCCGCGCGACCAGCCGGTCCAGGCGCACACCGTCGTCGGGCGCGAGGAACCACGACTCGTCGAGCAGGCCGGCCACCGGGCCGAAGCCGTCGTCGTCGAGCAGCAGGTAGTTCCCCTCGACCACGACGAGCGTCACCTCGGGCGGCACGGCGATCGCTCCGGCCACAGGATTGCGCAGGTCGCGGCGGTACTCGGGGGCGTACACGGTCCGCTCGGGCTGCCGGAGGCGGGTCAGCAGCGCGACGAACCCGTCGGCGTCGAACGTGTCGGGGGCACCCTTGCGGTCCGCGCGCCCGATCCGCTCCAGCTCGGTCTGCGCGAGATGGAACCCGTCCATCGGCACGACGACGGCCCGCGGCCCGGCGACGGCGACGACCTGCGCGGCGACGGTCGACTTGCCGGCCCCGGGGGCACCGGCGATCCCGAGGATCCGGCGGGGGCCGCGCGCGAGGGCCTCGACCCGCGCGACGAGGTCGGGCGGCAGCGTCATGCGTCGAGCAGCTCCGCGATCGCGCCGGGCAGCGCGTCGGCGACGTCGCGCGCGCCGATCGGACCTCCTGGGTTTGCCCGGTGCGCGGCGCGACCGTGCACGAGCGCCGCGGTGGCCGCGAGCGCGGCCGCCAGCGACGGGTCGTCGTGGACGGCGTCGACACGGCCCGCCAGCAGCGCCCCGAGCAGGCCGGCGAGCACGTCCCCGGCCCCCGCCGTCGACAGCCAGGCGGGGGCGTCGGACTGTGCGTACGCGGCGCCCTGCGCGCCCGCGACCACCGTCACCGGCCCCTTGAGCAGCACGGTCGCCCCGGTGAGCTCGTGCGCGCGCCGGGCCCAGCGCAGCGGCTCCGCCTCGACCTGCGGCCGCTCGACCTGGTCGCCGCGCGCACTCAGCAGCCGGGCGAGCTCGCCCGCGTGCGGGGTGATCACCGCGTGCGGGCCGATGTGCGGGGGCAGCAGCTCGAGCGCGCCGGCATCGACCACGGCGGCCTCCCCGCGCGACAGCACATGCTCGAACGCGTACCCGATGCGCCGCCGCTGCCCCGCGTCGTCCGGCGAGACCCCCGGCCCGAACACCCACGCCTGCACCCGGCCGTTGCCGACGACGACCTCCGGGTGCGCCGCCGCGACCACGTCGCCGACGTCCCCGAGGTACCGGACCATGCCGACGCCGGCCCGCACGGCGGCGCTGGTGGTCAGCACGGCCGCCCCTTGATAGGCCCGCGACCCGGCGACCACACCGACGACGCCCCGGGTGTACTTGTGCGCGTCCGGAGCGGGCACCGGCCACAGGTCGCGGACGTCGGACGGCTCGAGGCGGACGACGCCGGGCGCTCCGTCCGGCTCGAGCCCGAGCTCGACCAGCTCGACCCGGCCGGCGGTCCGCGGCGCCAGCAGCAGGCCGGGCTTGAGCGCTCCGAACGTCACCGTGAGGTCGGCGTCGAGCACCACCCCGTCGACCCGGCCGTCGTCGACGCCGAGCCCCGAGGGGACATCGACCGCCACGACGTACGGCCGTCCGAGCGCGAGCAGCCCCGCGACCAGCTCCGCCGCCGGACCACGCAGACCCGACCCGTCGGCGCCGATGCCCAGCAGCCCGTCGAGCACCAGGTCCGCGCCGGCCGCGAGCGCCGCCGAGCCGCCACCCACGGGCTCCGCCCGGCCGCCGGAGGCCCGCAGCGCGGCCAGGCCCCCCTCGTGCGCCCGTGCCGACGTCAGGACGGCGAGCACCTGCACCCCGCGGCGGGCCAGCAGCGCGCCGGCGTACAGGGCGTCGCCCCCGTTGTTGCCCGAGCCGGCCAGCACCACGACGCGCGCCCCGGCCACCCGACCGCGCAGGCCGACGAGAGAGGCGGCCACGTGCACGTGCAGCGCGAACGCCGCACGGTCCATGAGCGGCTCACCGGCGGCCAGCAACGGCTGCTCGGCAGCTCTCACCTGCGCTGAGGTCCAGGTCTGCTGCACGCGTCCCATCCTGGTGGGTCGCCGGGGCGCATGCCCACCCTCGAACCGGCCGGATCGATTCGACCGACGTCCGGCAGCACGGCCGCGGCGCAGGTAACGTGCCGGTCATGCGCTTCGGACTCTTCATCCCTCAGGGCTGGCGGCAGGACCTCACCGGCATCGACCCGCGCGAGCACTGGCAGACCATGAACGGGCTGGCCACGCACGCCGACGAGGGCGACGCCTACGACTCCATCTGGGTCTACGACCACTTCCACGCGGTGCCCGAGCCCAACGGCGAGGCCACCCACGAGGCATGGAGCCTGATCAGCGCGTTCGCGGCGTCGACCAGCCGCGTCCGCCTCGGCCAGATGTGCACCTGCATGGCCTACCGCAACCCCGCCTACCTGGCCAAGGTCGCGACGACGGCGGACATCATCTCGGGCGGCCGCGTCGAGATGGGCATCGGCGCCGGCTGGTACGAGCACGAGTGGCTCGCCTACGGGTACGGCTTCCCGTCGGCCGGCACCCGGATCGCGATGCTCGACGAGGGCGTGCAGATCTTCAAGCAGATGTGGACCAACG
This sequence comes from Cellulomonas sp. P2_F12, assembly GCF_056403775.1. NCBI lineage: Bacteria > Bacillati > Actinomycetota > Actinomycetes > Micrococcales > Cellulomonadaceae > Cellulomonas > Cellulomonas sp. P2_F12. Next base: position 82,085 of record NZ_JBFUEV010000012.1, read on the forward strand.
GCACCGCGACCCTCGACGGCGAGCACTACAAGGTCTCGGGCGCGCAGCTGTCCCCGCTCCCCCTGCAGGTCGACGGGCCGCCGCTGTGGATCGCCGGAGGCGGCGAGAAGAAGACCCTGCGCATCGCGGCCGAGCACGCGTCGTACACCAACTTCGACGGCTCCCCGGAGGGCTTCGCGCACAAGTCGCAGATCCTGCGCGGCCACTGCGACGCCATCGGCCGGCCGTTCGAGGAGATCACCCGGTCGTCGAACTACAACGTGGTCATCGGGTCGACCGAGGCCGAGGTCGACGACCGGATCGCCTGGATCGAGGAGCACTACAGCAACACGGTGCCCGCCAAGGCCGCCCAGGAGGCGGAGAACTTCCGCAACGGCCCGCTCGTCGGCACGCCGGAGCAGATCGTCGAGAAGCTGCAGGCTCTCGAGAAGCTGGGCATGACCTACGCGATCACGTACTTCGCCGAGGCCGCCTACGACCGCTCGGGCATCGAGCTCTTCGAGAACGAGGTGGTCCCCGCGCTGCGCTGAGGCGTCAGTCGCGCTCGGCGATCACCACGGCCGACGCGATGCCGGCGTCGTGGGATATCGACAGGTGGAACCGGTCCACGCCGAGCGCCTCGGCCACGGCGGCGACGGTCCCGACGACCTCCACGACCGGCTGCGCCCCGAGCACCCGGCGGACCGTCGCGTCCTGCCAGCTCATGCCACCCGGAGCCCCCAGCGCCTTGGCGATGGCCTCCTTGGCGGCGAACCGGGCCGCCAGCGACGTCTCCGGCATCGCCCGCTCCTCCGGGGTGAACAGCCGCTCGCGCAGCGCGGGTACCCGGTGCAGCGTCTCGACGAACCGGGCGACGTCGACGACGTCGATGCCCACCCCGACGATCACTCGACCGTGACGGACTTGGCCAGGTTGCGCGGCTGGTCCACGTCGAGCCCCTTCGCGGTGGCCAGCTCGCACGCGAACACCTGCAGGGGCACCACGGCCAGCAGCGGGGCCAGCAGCGTGGGCGACCGGGGCACGTAGAACACCTCGTCGGCGTACGGCAGCACGTCGACGTCGCCGTCCTCCGCGATCACGAGGGTCCGGGCGCCACGGGCGCGGATCTCCTGGATGTTCGAGACCACCTTCGAGTGCAGCGAGTCCCGCCCGCGCGGCGAGGGGACGACGACGAACACCGGCTGCCCCTCCTCGATCAGCGCGATCGGGCCGTGCTTGAGCTCACCGGCGGCGAACCCCTCGGCGTGGATGTAGGCGAGCTCCTTGAGCTTGAGCGCACCCTCCATCGCCACCGGGAACCCGACGTGCCGTCCCAGGAACAGGACGGACTTCGTGTCCACCATCGACCGCGCGGTCTCGCGCACCCGGTCGGACCGGTCGAGCACCTGCTGGATCTTGTCGGGCATGGCCCGCAGCTCCGTGAGGATCGCGGCGACCTCGTCGGCGTACTTGTTGCCGCGCAGCTGCGCCAGGTAGAGCCCGAGCAGGTAGGCGGCGGTGATCTGCGCCAGGAACGCCTTGGTGGACGCGACGGCGATCTCCGGGCCGGCGTGCGTGTAGAGCACGGCGTCGGCCTCGCGCGGGATGGTCGAGCCGTGCGTGTTCACCAGGGCCAGCACCTTGGCGCCCTGCTCGCGCGCGTGCCGGACCGCCATGAGCGTGTCCATCGTCTCGCCGGACTGGGACACCGCGACCACCAGGGTCCGCTCGTTCACCACCGGGTCGCGGTACCGGAACTCGTGCGCCAGCTCGACCTCGACGGGGATGCGGCACCAGTGCTCGATCGCGTACTTGGCCACGTGCCCCGCGTAGGCGGCGGTCCCGCAGGCGACGACGACGATCTTGTCGACGGCCCGCAGCACCGACTCGTCGATCCGGACCTCGTCGAGCACGAGGCGCCCGCGGGCGTCGGTCCGGCCCAGCAGGGTGTCCGCGACGGCCTGCGGCTGGTCGTGGATCTCCTTGTCCATGAACGACGCGAACCCGCCCTTCTCGGCGGCGGCGGCGTCCCAGTCGACCGTGTACCGGCGCGCCTGGGCGGGCTGCCCGTCGAAGTCCGTGACCGTGACGGCGTCCGGCGTGATGGTCACCACCTGGTCCTGGCCGAGCTCGAGCGCCTCGCGCGTGTGCGAGATGAACGCCGCGACGTCCGACCCCAGGAAGTTCTCGCCCTCGCCGATGCCGACGACCAGCGGCGAGTCGTGCCGGGCGCCGACGACCGTGTCGGGGGCGTCCTCGTGCACGGCCAGCAGCGTGAAGGTCCCGTGCAGCGTGCGCGCCACCGCGGTCATCGCCGCCGTCAGGTCGCCCGTGCCCTCGTACGCCCGCGCGATGAGCTGGGCGGCCACCTCGGTGTCGGTCTCCGAGAGGAACTCGACACCCTCGGACACCAGCTCGGACTTGAGACCGGCGAAGTTCTCGACGATGCCGTTGTGGATCACCGCGAGCTTTCCGGCGACGTGCGGGTGGGCGTTGACGTCGGTGGGTCCGCCGTGGGTGGCCCAGCGGGTGTGCCCGATCGCCGCCGTCGACTCCGGCAGCGGGCGCAGGTCCAGCTCCTCGACCAGGTTGGCCAGCTTGCCGGCCTTCTTGGCGGTGGCCAGCCGGCCCTCCGGGCTGACCAGCGCGACGCCCGCCGAGTCGTAACCGCGGTACTCCAGCCGCCGCAGGCCCTCCAGCACCACGTCCAGGGGGCGATCGCTGGCTACCTGGCTACCGACGTAACCGACGATTCCACACATGGCGGGGAGTCTACCGGGGGGCGTGGACGGCCCCTGCGCCCGACCTCGGGCACAATCGACCACGTGCCACCGTCGCTGACCCCGGCCACGCCCTACGTCGACCTGGATCGCGACGCCTGGACGCGGCTCTCCGCCTCCACCCCGCTCCCGCTCACCGACGCCGACGTCGAGCGCTTGGCCGGCCTCGGGGACCCGATCGACCTCGCGGAGGTCGACGCCATCTACCGCCCGATCTCCCGGCTGCTCGACCTCCACATCGAGGCCACCCGGGGGCTGCACGCGGCGTCGAGCACGTTCCTGCGCGAGGACGTCGGCGGCACCCCGTTCGTCATCGGGGTGGCCGGCTCCGTGGCGGTCGGCAAGTCCACCACCGCCCGCCTGCTGCGCGAGCTGCTCGCCCGCTGGCCCGCCACGCCGCGCGTCCAGCTGGTCACCACCGACGGCTTCCTCTACCCCAACGCCGAGCTCGAGCGCCGCGGGCTGATGGAGCGCAAGGGCTTCCCCGAGTCCTACGACCGGCGCGCGCTGCTGCGCTTCGTGTCCAAGGTCAAGGCCGGTCGCCCCGAGGTCCGCGTCCCGGTGTACGACCACCTGACCTACGACATCCTGCCGGGCCGCGAGGTCGTGGTGAACCGACCGGACGTCCTCATCGTCGAGGGCCTCAACGTGCTCCAGCCGGCCCGCCCGACGGCCGAGGGGACGTCGAACCTCGCCGTCAGCGACTTCTTCGACTTCTCCATCTACGTCGACGCGCGGACCAGCGACGTGCGCCGGTGGTACGTCGACCGCTTCCTCGCGCTGCGCGAGACGGCCTTCGCGCGCCCGGAGTCGTTCTTCCACCGCTTCGCGGCGCTCACCGACGACGAGGCCGTGGAGCGCGCGGAACGGATCTGGGACTCGATCAACGAGCCGAACCTCGTGCAGAACATCCTGCCGACGCGCAGCCGGGCCACCCTCGTGCTCACCAAGGGCCGGGACCACTCCGTCGAACGGGTCCGGCTCCGCAAGCTGTAGGGCTCAGGGCCGGCCAGCGCTCAGGGCGTTGCGGTCGCTTCCGCGGGCGCCAGCAGGCGGACCGGGTACTGCTCGCTGTCGGTCTCCTCGAGCGCGTCGAGGGCGGTCGAGACGGACTCCTGCGGGCCTCCGCACCGGTCGGTGGGCCACACGGGCCGGATCGCGCGGCCGAGTGCGTCGACGAGCCACAGCGCCGGCGCGACGACCGACGCGCTGCTGCACGTGCCACCCCGCTGCGCGGACGGCCGGCGCAGGGCGGCGACCAGCGGATCCAGGTCGCCCTCGCGCCGGCTGGCGGTCAGCGCGACCCACGTGCCCGACGAGTCGTGCAGCGTGCCGCCGGGCGTGCACACCACGACGCTGACGGGCAGGAAGTCGTCGGGCACGCGCCCGGCCTCGGGGGCGTCGGCGTGCGGGGTGCCGGGCGACTGTGACTCGTCGGCCGAGACCAGGTCCAGGTCGGCGAGCACCTGCTGCGAGAGGCAGTCGGCGGTGGCGGCGAGGACGGCGGTGGGCGCCGCGTCCTGCGCGGGCTCGGGGGTGCTGCAGGCCGCGAGGCCGACCAGCAGGGCGACGGGCAGCACGAGGCCGGCGGCCCACCGCGCACGCCTGCCCATCTCGCCCCCTGTCGCATCCGCCCATGCCGACGGACACCCCCGGGGGTGTGGACGAGCACGGGAGCGCCGACCGCGACGTCGGCGCAATCAGAGAGTAAGCACAGTCATGGGGGAAATGACCGGGTGAGACCGGATCGTTAGGCAGCGGGGTCGGATCGTGAGCGTCCTGTGACCGGGGGGACCGTCTCGGGGCGAGGGGCGTCCGTCCCGTCGGCCAGCCGCAGCGGCTGCGCGGGCGGCTGCGCGGTGCGTCGACGCGTGAGGTGGCGCAGGATCCAGTCGACGCACACGCCGATCGCGAGGCCGCCCACGACGCCGACCGCGACGGCCGCGATCGTGTGCGAGCCGAGCCAGGCACCGGCGCCGACGCCGATGAGCGTCGAGTAGCAGCCCCAGGTGATCGCCGCGATCGCCGTCAGTCCCATGAAGCGCCGGCGGCTGTAGTGGACCGCGCCGGCGGTCATGTTCACGGCCACGCGGCCGATCGGGATGTAGCGCGCGGCGATGATGAACGCGGCACCACGGTTCGCGAGCGCGTTCTCGGCCCAGTCGATGGCGGCCTGACCCCGCGCGGACCTGAGCAGCCGCAGCTGGCGCACCTTCACCTTGGTGCCGATCTGGTACGCGATCTGGTCGCCGGTCCACGCGCCCGCGGCGGCCACGAGGACGATCAGCGCGAGGTTGGGCGCGCCCGTCGACATCGCGAGGGCCGAGAGGGCGATGACGACCGACTCGCTGGGGATCGGCGGGAAGAAGCCGTCGACGGTGGCGAAGACGTAGAGGACGACGAAGATCCACGGGGAACCTGCGAGGGCGAGCGCCCAGTGCTCCACCACGGGTCGTCCTCCAGCTCTCGTCCTGTGCCGGCCGCAGTTCGGCCCGCTGTCGTGTCCCAAGGTAAGTCGCGGTGCCCACACGGCGACATAGGGGTGACCCCCGGTTCATCCCTGGGGCAGCCCCGAATCATCCCGGGGTCGGACCCCGGTTCCCTCGCTCAGCCGAGCGGGAAGCCCAGCGCCCGGGCCGCTGCGGTCGGGCTGGGCTCCGCCGCCCACCGGGCGCCGAACTCGTCGGAGGCCGCCAGCGAGCGCAGCTCCGCCCGATCGAGGTACAGCGTCCCGCCGAGGTGGTCCGTCTCGTGCTGGACGATCCGGGCGGCCCAGCCGCCGACCACCTCGTCGACCGCGGCGCCGTGCTCGTCCTGCGCCACCAGGTGCACCCGCCGCGCGCGGGCCACCACCGCCTGGTAGCCGACGACGCTCAGGCAGCCCTCGTAGAACGAGACGTGCTCCGCGTCCACCGCCGTGTACGTCGGGTTGACCAGCACCCGGAACGGCAGCGGCTCCCGCTCCCGCACGTCGGCGTGGTCCTCGGACACCGAGCCGGGATCCTCGAGCACGGCGAGCGCCACCGGGAGCCCGAGCTGCGGCGCGGCGAGCCCCACGCCGGGCGCGGCACGCATGGTCCGGTGCATCACCTCGAGCAGCGCGGCCAGCTCCTCGTCCGAGAGCTGCGCCTCGTACGGCGTGGCCACCGCGCGCAGCGCCGGGTGCCCGGCCTGGACGATGGGCGCGACGCCCTCGGGCGACCGCGTCCCGGCCTCGATGATCCACAGCGCGACGTCGCGCAGCGCCTGGTCCCACTGCGGCCCCGACGGCACTAGAGGGCCAGCCGCTCGGAGACGACGTCGGCCAGCTGCTTGGCCACGCGGTCCGCCTCGGTCTGCGTGCCCGCCTCGACCATGACGCGGACCAGGTCCTCGGTGCCGGACGGCCGCAGCAGCACGCGACCGGTGTCGCCCAGCGCGGCCTCGGCGACGCGGACGGCGTCGAGCAGGGGCCCGTCGGTGCCGGTCCGGAGCCGGTCCACGCCGGGCACGTTGAGCAGCGTCTGCGGCAGCCGCTTGACCACGCCGGCCAGCGTGGCGATCGACGTGCCCGTCGCCGCCACGCGCGCTGCGAGCTGCAGGGCCGTCAGGACCCCGTCGCCCGTGGTCGCGTGCGCGGCCATGATGATGTGGCCCGACTGCTCGCCTCCCAGCGAGTAGCCCCCGGCGCGCATGGCCTCGAGCACGTACCGGTCACCCACGGCCGTGTCGATCGTTGCGATCCCAGCCTCTGTCATGGCGATCTTCAGGCCGAGGTTGCTCATCACGGTGGTCACCAGGGTGTCGTCGACCAGGTCGCCCTGCTCGCGCATCGCGATGGCGAGGACGCCCATGATCTGGTCGCCGTCCACCAGCGCACCGGTCGCGTCGACGGCGAGGCAGCGGTCCGCGTCCCCGTCGAACGCGACGCCGAGGTCCGCCTCCGAGGCGACGACCGCGGCCTGCAGCTGCTCGGGGTGCGTCGACCCGCACTTCTCGTTGATGTTGCGCCCGTCGGGCGAGGCGTTGATGACGACGACGTCGGCACCCGCGGCCCGCAGCGCGGCGGGACCGACCTCGCTGGCCGCGCCGTTCGCGCAGTCGACCGCGATGCGCAGGCCGGTCAGCGGGACGTCGATCGTGCTGATCAGGTGCTCGATGTACTGCTCACCGGCGCGGCCCGTGTCCACGCGGATGCGGCCGACGGCCCCGCCCAGCGGTCGCTCCCAGTGCTCGCCCATGCGCGCCTCGATGGCCGCCTCGAGCTCGTCGTCGAGCTTGTGGCCGCCCCGGGCCAGGAACTTGATGCCGTTGTCCGGCATCGGGTTGTGCGACGCGGAGAGCACGACGCCGATGTCGACGCCGAGCTCGGCGGTCAGGAAGGCGACCGCGGGCGTGGGCAGCACGCCGACGTTGTTGACGTCGACGCCGGCCGACGCGAGCCCCGCGGACACGGCGGCGGCGAGGAACTCCCCCGACGCCCGCGAGTCACGGCCGACGATCGCGCGCGGACGGTGCCCCTCGAACTGGCCGAGCGAGCCCAGCACGTGCGCCGCCGCGACGGAGAGGTCGAGCGCCAGCTCGGCGGTCACGTCCCGGTTGGCGAGCCCACGCACGCCGTCGGTCCCGAACAGTCGGCCCATGGTCAGACTCCTTCGTCCTGAGGCGCCCCGCAGAGCCCTCGCACGTCCTTGCTGATGGTCGCAGACATGCCGATGGCCCCGCTGGTCGTGAGACCGGCGGGGCCATCGGGCCGAGGCGCGAAGATCAGCGCTTCGAGTACTGCGGAGCCTTGCGGGCCTTCTTGAGACCGGCCTTCTTGCGCTCCACGACGCGGGCGTCGCGGGTCAGGAAGCCGGCCTTCTTCAGGGCCGGGCGGTTGTGCTCCTCGTCGATCGCGTTCAGCGCACGGGCGATGCCCAGGCGCAGCGCGCCGGCCTGGCCGCTCACGCCACCACCGGTGATGCGGGCGACGACGTCGAAGCGACCCTCGACGTCGACCAGCTTGAACGGGGAGTTGACGAGCTGCTGGTGCACCTTGTTGGGGAAGTAGTCCTCGAGCGTGCGCCCGTTGACCTTCCACTGCCCGGAGCCGGGGACCAGGCGCACGCGCGCGATGGCCTCCTTGCGGCGACCGAGCGCGTTGGCCGGGGCCACGTTGCTCAGACCGCGCCCGGTGGGGGCAACCGTCTCGGAGGTGTAGCTGGTGGGGGTGTCATCGCCCTCGAGGTCGATGTCGACCGTGGTCTCTGCCACTGGTGTCCTCGCGTCCTTGTTCTCTGCGCTCAGCCGGCTCACGCCTGCTGAGAGACCTGGGTGATCTCGAAGGGCTTCGGCTGCTGCGCCGCGTGCGGGTGCTCGGCACCGGCGTAGACCTTGAGCTTGGTGAGCTGCTGGCGCGCGAGCGAGCTCTTGGGGAGCATGCCGCGCACTGCCTTCTCGATCGCGCGCTCGGGGTGCTTCTCCAGAAGATCGGAGTAGGCCACGGCGCGCAGGCCACCCGGGTAACCCGAGTGACGGTACGCGAGCTTGTTCTCGCGCTTGTTGCCGGTCAGAGCGATCTTCTCCGCGTTGATGACGATGACGAAGTCACCGCCGTCGACGTGGGGAGCAAAGGTCGCCTTGTGCTTGCCGCGCAGCAACGTGGCCACATGAGTGGCCAAGCGGCCCAGGACGACATCGGTCGCGTCGATGACGTACCAGTTCCGCTCGACGTCGCCGGGCTTCGGGGTGTACGTACGCACGGTCGTCAGCCTTCGTTTCGTTGCGAATCTTGTCGCGGCAGACCTCGCAGGGTGCGGGTCCGCCGATGAATGCTTTCGTCGGCTTCCGGGCGGCGAGCGGGAACGCACCAGCCCTGCCGTTCTGGCTCGGTGCTGAGTGCTGAGAGGGCACTAGCAGCCGCCGGAACGGGGACGCACAACGACTCACCAGAGTAGCCGCCGCCTTGCCGAGGGGTCAAAACGCGGAACTCCGGGGTCAGGCGGATCCGGGCGGCCCGTGCCTGGCGACCGGTCGCAGGGCCGCCGACGCCGCACGCACGACCCGCTCGGTGAGGTCGTCGAGCGTGGGCGTGCGCAGCGCCCAGTGCTGCCAGTAGAGCGGCACGTCGAGGTGCTTCCCGGCCCGGACCTCGACCAGCGCCCCCGCGGCGATGCGCTCCGCGGCGGCCGCCTCGGGCACCATCCCCCACCCGAGCCCCGCCTCGACGAGTCCCACGAACGCCGCCTGCGACGGCACGAAGTGGACCAGGGGGGTCACGGTCCGGCGGCCGACGACCGAGGCGACGAACCGTTCCTGCAGGCCGTCCTCGCGGTTGAACGCGAGCAGGGGCGCGGCGGCGAACGCCTCGGCGCCGAGCCCGTCGGCGAACCAGCGGTCGCGTTGGGCTGGAGCCGCCACGGCCAGGTAGCGCATGGCACCGAGCCGACGGACCCGGCACCCCTGCACGGCGCGCGGGTCGGCCGTCACCGCCGCCATCACGGTGCCGTCCCGCAGCAGGTCAGCGGACAGATCCTGGTCCTCGCGCCGCAGGTCGAGCAGCACGTCCGTAGGCAGGTCGGCCACGGCCGCGGGGAACCACGTGGACATCGAGTCGTCGTTCACGGCGACGGGCAGCCGCCTCGTCGCACCCGCCGCGCGGGCGTTCCGCGCGCCCCCGGGCGCCGGGACCAGCTGCCCCAGCGCGTCCCGCCCGAGCAGCTCCACCTGGCCCGCCAGCCGGACCAGGACCTCGCCGTCCTCGGTCGGCCGGCACGGGCGCGTGCGCAGCACCAGGACCCGCCCGACCTGCTGCTCGAGCGCCTTGATCCGCTGGCTCACGGCCGACGGCGTCACGTGCAGGCGCTGGGCGGCCGCGTCGAAGCTGCCCTCGTGCACCACGGCCGCGAGGGCGCTCAGCTGGTCCGCGTCGAATGCCACATGAAGGATCCTAATGGTTCATCAGAAGCATGAACTGGTCTTCAGGATGCCGTCCGCCTACGGTCGTCCCCGTGCCTGCCGTCGCCCTCTCGGGCTTTCTCACCGCCCTGTCGCTGATCGTCGCCATCGGCGCGCAGAACGCCTTCGTGCTGCGGCAGGGGATCCGGCGCGAGCACGTGCTGCCGGTCGTGGCCATCTGCGCCGCGGCGGACGCGCTGCTCGTCGCCGCGGGCATCGCGGGCCTGGGCGCGCTCGTCACGTCGCACCCCGCGGTCCTGACGGTCACCAAGTACGCCGGCGCAGCGTTCCTGCTGGTGCTCGCCGTCGGGGCGGCGCTGCGCGCGCGGCACCCGTCCCGCCTCGACCCCGCGACCGAGGGGCCGGCGGCGCTCGGCGCCGTCCTGTCCACGTGCCTGGCCCTGACGTTCCTCAACCCGCACGTCTACCTGGACACGGTCGTGCTGCTGGGCTCGCTGGCCCACCAGCACGACCCCGGGGCATGGGTGTTCGGCGCGGGCGCGGTCGCCGCGAGCATCACCTGGTTCACCGCGCTGGGCTTCGGCGCGGCCTACCTGCGGCCCGTGTTCGCCAGGCCGCGCGCCTGGCAGGTCCTCGACCTGGTCATCGCCGTGGTGATGGCGACGCTCGCCGTGGCGCTGGTGCTCTAGCGGGCCCGGTCGACGCGGGCGGCGTCCCACACGGGCTCGGGCGTCTCCACCACCTCGCCGTCCGCGCCGAACACGAGGAACCGGTCGAAGGTCCGCGTGAACCAGCGGTCGTGCGTCACCGCGAGGACCGTCCCCTCGAACGCGGCCAGGCCCGTCTCCAGCGCCTCGGCCGAGTGCAGGTCCAGATTGTCGGTCGGCTCGTCCAGCAGCAGCAGGGTCGCTCCCCCGAGCTCGAGCAGAAGGATCTGCAGGCGCGCCTGCTGACCGCCCGAGAGCGTCTCGTACCGCTGCTCCGCGGCGGCGACCAGCTCGTACCGGTCCAGCGCCTTGCTGGCCTGCTCGCGACCGAGCCCGGCGCGGTGGCCCTCCCCCCGGTGCAGGATCTCGAGCAGCGTCCGCCCGACCAGCTCGGGGTGCCCGTGGTTCTGCGCGAACCAGCCCGGCCGCACGCGGGGGCCGAGCACGACCCTGCCGGTGTGCTTCACGGGCGCGACGGGAAGGTCGTCGGCGGGCAGGTGCTCGGGACCGGGGTCGCTCCCGCCTGCCGCCAGCAGCCGCAGGAAGTGCGACTTGCCTGAGCCGTTCGAGCCGAGCACCGCGACGCGCTCGCCGAACCAGACCTCGAGGTCGAACGGCTTCATCAGCCCGGTGAGCTCCAGGCCCGTCGCGACGACAGCCCGCTTGGCCGTGCGGCCGCCGCGCAGCCGGACGCGGACGTTCTGCTCGCGCGCCAGCAGTGTCGGCGGACCGGCCTCCTCGAACTTGCGCAGACGGGTCTGTGCCGCCGAGTAGCGCGACGCCAGGCCGTCGTTGAACGCCGCCTTCGTCTTGAGCGTGAGCACCAGCTCCTTGAGCTTCGCGTGCTCCTCGTCCCAGCGACGCAGCAGCTCCTCCAGCCGCGAGCGCCGGTCCTCGCGCGCCTGGTGGTACGTGGCGAACCCGCCGCCGTGCACCCACACCGCCGCGCCCATGACGCCCGGCTCCAGCGTCGCCACCTGCGTCGCCACCCGGGCGAGCATCTCTCGGTCGTGGCTGACGAAGAGGACGGTCTTGTTCGACGCCCGCAGCTTGTCCTCGAGCCAGCGCTTGGTCGGCACGTCGAGGGCGTTGTCGGGCTCGTCCAGCAGCAGGACCTCGTCCGGCCCGCGCAGCAGCGCCTCGAGCACCAGCCGCTTCTGCTCGCCGCCGGACAGCGTGCGCACCTCGCGGTGCTGAGCCTGCTCGAACGGGATGGACAGGACGGCGTCGGTGACCCGGTCCCAGCCCGCCTCGGCCTCGTAGCCCCCCACGTCGGCCCAGTCGACGAGCGCCTGCGCGTACCGCATCTGCGCGGGCTCGTCGTCGACCTCCATGATCGCCAGCTCGGCCGCCGCGAGCTCCACGGCGGCGTCCCGCACGGCCGGCGAGGCCAGCGATGCCAGCAGGTCCCGGATCGACCGGTCGTCGTTGATCCGCCCGATGTCCTGCCGCATGATCCCGAGCCCGCCGCTGCGGCCGACCGAGCCGGAGTGCGGCTGCTCGTCGCCGGCCACGATCCGCAGCAGCGTGGTCTTGCCGGCGCCGTTGGGGCCGACGAGCGCGACGCGGGCGCCGTCACCGACGCGGAACGTGATGTCGTCGAGGAGGGGTCGCCCGTCCGAGAGCACGTACCCGATGCCGCCGATGTCGAGATGACCCATGCCCCCATCCTCCCTGGTGCCACACGTGTGGCCCATCGCATTGCGTGTGGGGCCGCCCACCCCTGGCGTCGGCGCGCGCTCGGTGCGAAGGTCGGAGGCATGACGGACGACACCACCGGCACCAGCCCCGACCCCGAGCTCGACAGCGAGGGCGACACCGACCAGCTGTCCAGCGCGGACACGCTGCTCGACCGCGGCGTCGAGGACCTGCTCGACGAGGGCTACACGGTGCCCACCCGGCCCCGCTCGAACCACTACGGCGAGACCGCGTGGGAAGAGGCGCACCGCGAGACAATCGACCAGCGGATCGGCCAGGAGGAGCCCGAGGTCTGGGAGGCCCGGCCCCGACCCGAGCGCGAGGAGTTCCGCGCCGGTCGGCTGATCGAGGACGACGACGCCGTCGAGGCGGGCGGGACCGACGGTTTCGCCATCGACGCCGGGATCTCGGGGGGCGCCGCGAGCGCCGAGGAGGCCGCCGTGCACCTCATCGAGGAGGAGTACGTCGACGACCGCCGCTACCGCGACGACGTCGACGAGGACTGACCTGGAGCGCAGCGGAAGGTCAGTCCGTCCGACGAACTCGAGGACCGAGCGTCAGCCGCAGCAGCCGCCGCCGGCGTGCTGCAGGTCCTCGGCCGCCCTGCGTGCGCGCGTCTGCGCCGCCCGGGCGGCCAGCTGGTCGTCCGACGGGTAGCCCACCTCCTCCAGGGTGAGCCCGCGCGCGGCCACGACGTGCACCCCGGCGTCGCGACGACGCCGCGCCAGCAGCTCCGCCGGCCAGCCCGATCCGGCCCGGCCCTCTCCGACGGCCAGGCTCGCGCCCACGAGCGAGCGCACCATCGAGTGGCAGAACGCGTCCGCCTGGACGGTCGCGACCACCAGACCCGCGTCCGGGCCGTCAACGGGCCTCGACCACGCGAACGCCTCGAGCGTCCGGATCGTCGTGGCACCCTCGCGCGGCTTGCAGTACGAGGCGAAGTCGTGGCGGCCGACCAACGGGCGGGCCGCGGCGGCCATCGCGTCCACGTCGAGCTCGCGGCGGTGCCACAGGACGTGCGCGCGCGAGAGCGGGTCGCGGCGGGCCGCGTCGTCGCAGATGCGGTACGTGTACCGCCGGCGCAGGGCCGAGAACCGCGCGTCGAACCCGTCGGGCGCGCGCGTGACCGCGTGCAGCACCAGGTCGGTCGGCAGCAGGCCCCCGAGCCGTCCGAGCAGGGCCTCCTCGACCGGGCGCTCGGTCCGGCCGCGCGACGCCGCCAGCAACCGCGCTGGGACGTCCACGTGGGCCACCTGGCCCCGCGCGTGCACGCCCGAGTCGGTGCGACCCGCCACCGTGACCCTCGGCGGCCCGACGGTCCGCAGCACCGTGCCCAGCGCCCCCTCCAGCACCCCCTGGACGGTCCTGAGGCCCGGCTGGAGGGCCCAGCCGGCGAAGTCGGTGCCGTCGTACGCCAGGTCGAGCCGCAGCCGGACGGCGGGCTCCTCCACGCTCTCGCTCACGGGTCCACACGGTAGTCGGCCCCGGCGCGCCCGTTCCGCACGCCGTCCCCCGTGCCGCTCGCTAGCGTGGGCCCGTGCCCAGCACCGGCTCCGACCCGTTCACGCTCGCCGTCGACTGCGGTGGGGGCGGCATCAAGGCGTCCGTGCTCGACGCGGCCGGCACCCTGCACGCCCCCGCGGTCCGGGTGCCGACGCCGTACCCGCTCCCGCCCGAGCGCCTCGTCGCGACCATCGCGGACATCGCCGCGGGCCTGCCCCCGGCCCAGCGCGCCACGGTCGGCATGCCCGGGATGCTCCGGCACGGCGTCGTCGTCGCGACCCCCCACTACGTCACCCGCTCCGGCCCGCGGTCATCGGTCGATCCCGAGCTGCTCGCCGCCTGGTCCGGGTGCGACATCCGGGCCGCCGTCGAGGCGAGGCTGGGCCTGCCGACCCTCGTGCTCAACGACGCCGAGGTGCACGGCGCCGGCGTGATCTCGGGGACCGGCATCGAGCTGGTGCTCACCCTCGGCACCGGGCTCGGCACCGCCCTGTTCGACGGCGGGGTGCTCGCGCCGCACCTCGAGCTGTCCCAAGCACCCGTCCGCTGGGGAACGACCTACGACGCGTACATCGGGCAGGTCGAGCGCGCCCGGCTCGGCGACGGGCTGTGGTCCCGACGCGTGCGGCGCGTGGTCGAGGGCTTCCGGCCCGTGTTCCTCTGGGACCGGCTCTACCTCGGCGGCGGGAACGCCCGGCAGGTCACCCCGGCCACGCTGGCCCGGCTCGGCGACGACGTCGTCGTGGTCCCCAACCAGGCGGGCATCGTCGGCGGCGTCCGCGCGTGGTCGCTCGGGGTCTGACGGCCCGCTCCGTGCCCGTCAGCGTGGCTGCGGCACCGCCGACCGGGCGTCGACCTCGTCGAGCGCCTCCAGCATCACCCGGGAGAACCGCGCCGGCTGCACCAGGCTGACCAGGTGGGTGGCTCGGGGCACGACGACCAGCCGCCCGTCACGGCACGCCGCCAGGAAGCGTCGCTCCTCGCCGCGGAAGTGGTCGAACGCGCCGTTGACCAGCCACACCGGCGCCTCGATCCGCGCGAGGTCCGCCAGCGGGGTCGCGACGGTCATCTCCCGCAGGACCTGGTGGGTGGCGTCCAGCGCGAACCCGCCGGCCCCGACGTCGCGCGCGCCCTCGGGCGGCAGGGCGAGGTCGACGAAGAACTGGTTCAGGCGCGCGCCCCGGTCCGGCAGCCGGGCGATCCCGTGGGCGCCGACGGACCAGCCGCCGAGGAGGAGCCGGTGCGGCCGGGTGGAGCACGAGGCAGCCAGCAGCCCGGCGACCTGCCCCGGCCACCTGGACGCGTGCCGGATCCCGACGTACCCGCCGAGCGAGAGCCCGACGACGAACGCCTCCCCGCCGACCCCGTCGATCGCCTCGGCGACCGTGTCCACCGCCGCGTCCAGCGTGAACGGCTCCGCGATCCGGGTGCCGTGCCCCGGCAGGTCCACGGCGACCGCGCGCCGCCCCACGCGCTCCAGCGCCTCGAGCTGCGCCCGCCACATCGTGCGGGACGTCCGCAGCCCGTGCACGAGCACGACGGGAAGGGTCATGCGTCCGACTCTAGGTGCGGCACGATCACCCCGCCGCAGCGGCCGGTACGACCCGGCCGGAGACGCAAGAAGGCCCGGGACCATCCGGTCCCGGGCCTTCTCGGTGCAGCTGTCAGGTCACGCCTTGTCGGCGTCGCCCTCGGTCTCGACAGGGGCGTCCTCGACAGGCGCGTCCTCGACGACGGTCTCCTCGACGGGAGCGTCCTCGACGGGCTTGTCCTCGACCTTGTCGGCCTTCTTCGCCTTCGGCGCAGCCTTCGCGGCGGCCTTGGTGGCCTCCTTCACGACGGCCTGCTTCGGGGAGAGCGGCTCGAGCACGAGCTCGATGACGGCCATCGGGGCGTTGTCGCCCTTGCGGGGGCCGATCTTGGTGATGCGCGTGTAGCCACCCTGACGGTCGGCGACGGCCGGAGCGATCTCGGTGAACAGCACGTGCACGACGGACTTGTCCTTGACGACGGTCATCACGCGGCGGCGGGCGTGCAGGTCACCGCGCTTGGCGAACGTGATGAGGCGCTCGGCGAGCGGACGCAGGCGCTTGGCCTTGGTCTCGGTCGTCGTGATCCGCTTGTGCTCGAACAGCGCCGTCGCGAGGTTCGCGAGGATCAGCCGCTCGTGCGCCGGTCCGCCACCGAGCCGGGGACCCTTGGTGGGCGTAGGCATGGTTTTTACTCCTTGAGTTCCAGTGATGGGCTGCGGACGGGCCGCTGTGCAGCGGCCCGTCTACTTCCCCGGCGTCAGTACTGCTCGTCCTCGACGAAGTCGCCCTCGTCGTCGCCGTAGTAGGCGCCGGCGGCGGACGGGTCGAAGTCGAGCGGGCTGTCCTTGAGCGTCAGGCCCAGCTCCGCGAGCTTCTCCTTGACCTCCGTGATGGACTTCGCACCGAAGTTGCGGATGTCCAGGAGGTCGGCCTCGGAGCGTGCGACGAGCTCACCCACGGAGTGGATGCCCTCACGCTTGAGGCAGTTGTAGGAGCGGATCGTGAGCTGCAGGTCCTCGATCGGCAGAGCGAGGTCCGCGGCGAGCGCAGCGTCGGTCGGCGACGGGCCGATCTCGATGCCCTCGGCCTCGACGTTGAGCTCACGGGCGAGCCCGAAGAGCTCGACCAGCGTCTTGCCGGCGGAGGCCAGCGCGTCGCGCGGGCCGATCGCCGACTTGGTCTCGACGTCGACGACCAGCTTGTCGAAGTCCGTGCGCTGCTCGACACGCGTCGCCTCGACCTTGTAGGTCACCTTGAGGACGGGCGAGTAGATCGAGTCGACCGGGATGCGGCCGATCTCGGCGTCGAACGACTTGTTCTGGTTCGCCGACACGTACCCACGGCCGCGCTCGACGGTCAGCTCGATCTCGAGCTTGCCCTTGTCGTTCAGCGTGGCCAGGTGCAGGTCGGGGTTGTGGACCTCGACGCCGGCGGGCGGCACGATGTCCGCGGCGCTGACCTCACCCGCACCCTGCTTGCGCAGGTACATCACGACGGGCTCGTCGTTCTCCGAGGAGACGACCAGCTGCTTGATGTTGAGGATGATCTCGGTGACGTCCTCCTTGACGCCCGGCACGGTGGAGAACTCGTGCAGCACGCCGTCGATCCGGATGGACGTGACGGCGGCACCGGGGATGGAGGACAGCAGCGTCCGGCGGAGCGAGTTGCCGAGCGTGTAGCCGAAGCCCGGCTCCAGCGGCTCGATGGAGAACCGCGACCGGTTCTCCGAGATGACCTCTTCGGTCAGGGTGGGGCGCTGTGCAATCAGCACGGTGTTGTTTCCTCTCAGCGGGCGTCCGCCATATGACGCTGCGCAGTACTACTGGCCGGCCTGGTCTCGGTCCACCTGGTCGGCGTCAAGTCTGTCCGGGTCGGTGCGCGCCTCGCGACGACGCACCGACCCGGTGGAACCGACGGTCAGACGCGGCGGCGCTTCGGCGGACGGCAGCCGTTGTGCGCCTGGGGCGTCACGTCCTGGATCGAGCCGACCTCGAGGCCGGTCGCCTGGAGCGAGCGGATCGCGGTCTCACGGCCGGAGCCGGGGCCCTTGACGAAGACGTCGACCTTCTTCATGCCGTGCTCCTGGGCGCGACGAGCGGCCGCCTCGGCGGCGAGCTGCGCCGCGAAGGGGGTCGACTTGCGCGAGCCCTTGAAGCCCACCTGGCCCGACGAGGCCGACGCGATGACGGCGCCGGTCGGGTCGGTGATGGAGATGATCGTGTTGTTGAACGTGCTCTTGATGTGCGCCTGGCCGTGGGAGACGTTCTTCTTCTCCTTGCGGCGCGGCTTGCGCACGGCGGAACGGGTCTTGGGAGGCATTCTCTTCTTCTCTCGAGGTCTGATCGGCTTGCCCTGGCGCGCGGCGCCCGGGGCGGAGGGCTACTTGCGCCCGGCCTTCTTCTTGCCGGCCACGGTGCGCTTGGGGCCCTTGCGGGTACGCGCGTTGGTCTTGGTGCGCTGTCCGCGCACCGGAAGGCCACGGCGGTGACGCAGGCCCTCGTAGCAGCCGATCTCGACCTTGCGGCGGATGTCCGCAGCGACCTCACGGCGAAGGTCACCCTCGAGCTTGTAGCTGCCCTCGAGGTAGTCACGGAGCGCGACGAGCTCGGCGTCGCCGAGGTCCTTCACGCGGATGTCCGGGCTGATGCCGGTCGCGGCCAGAGTTGCCTGGGCGCGGGTGCGGCCGACCCCGTAGATGTAGGTGAGCGCGATCTCGAGCCGCTTCTCGCGGGGGAGGTCGACGCCGATAAGACGTGCCATGTGCCTGGTGGCTCCTGAACTGCATCGGAGGTCTGCCGCACTGCCCTCCCGCGTGCTGCGGGCCTCGGCCTCCGACCGAGGGTGCACCGGCGAGTGATCGCCGGAGTGGCTGTGCGCTTGCTGGTCCCCGGGGGGACCGATGGTGCTGGTCGAGCTGCTGGTCCGAGCGGACCGGCGTCAGGGCATCAGCCCTGGCGCTGCTTGTGGCGCAGGTTCTCGCAGATCACCTGGACGCGACCGTGCCGGCGGATCACCTTGCACTTGTCGCAGATCTTCTTGACGCTGGGCTTGACCTTCATCGCGTGTTCCTCCGCCGCCGTTGCGCCCTCATGGGCTGACGGCGTGTTCGAGTGGCTGTTACTTGTAGCGGTAGACGATCCGGCCACGGGACAGGTCGTACGGGCTCAACTCAACAACGACCCGGTCCTCGGGGAGGATCCGGATGTAGTGCTGTCGCATCTTGCCCGAGATGTGGGCGAGCACCTTGTGGCCGTTGGTGAGCTCCACGCGGAACATCGCGTTCGGCAGAGCCTCCACGACGCTGCCCTCGATCTCGATGACACCGTCCTTCTTCGCCATATCCTCCGCTAACTGTCGGTCCTGTTGGATCAGCCCACATCGGCCGACCCCGCCCAGGAGAGGGCGACATCAGCGTGGTGGGGACTGCGTGGGAACAGCGCGCCACGAGAACCGGGCGCACACCCAACGGACGATCTTACGCCATCGGGGCCAAGGGACGAAACCGCCCCGGCCTCGGACCGAGTGCCGTGTGCCACACCGCCGCACCCGGCGGCCCCGGTCGGCACCGGGGACGCCGTTCCCGGTGCCGACCGACCCCGACGTCAGCTCGCGCGGTGCCGGCGCAGCAGGACGAGCGCGGACCCGGCCAGCACCAGGATCGCCCCCGCCAGCAGCGCGGGACCCGCGGACGAGCCGGTCGACGCCAGCGCGGCCTGAGGCTCCTCCCCTGCGGCGAGCACCTGGGAGTAGAACGACTCGCTGGGGGTCGGCGTCGACTCCACCTCGACCGTCCGCACCGGGCTCGGGGCGGGGGCCGCGCCGACCTCGGCGGTGGGCGTCGCGCTGGGTGCCGGGACCGGTTCGGCGGTGACCGTCGGGGCGGGAGTCGGGGTCCCCGTCGGGGTGGGGGTGGCCGTCGGCGGGCACGGCACGGACGCCGACGGCGTGGGCTTCGGCGTCGGCGTGGCGGTCGGCTTCGGCGTCGGCTTGGCGGTCGGCTTGGGTGCCGGCGTCGCCGGGGCGGTCGGTGCCACCGCGCCGCACGCCGGCACGGTCACCATGTCGGCCAGCTCCCAGTGCCGCGCGTCGAAGATCGGGCCCCAGCCGATGTAGTCCTGGGGGTAGGACGGCGCCGGGTTCCCGGTGAACACCGTCGCGTCGCCGTGCGCCTGGTCCTCCTGGACGGCCCAGCCGGCGCCGCAGAGCGTCGAGCTCGCGGGGAGCGCCGCGCGGATCTCGTCGAGGGTCAGGTCCCGGTACGAGGCTCCGGGCCACGTCGCCACCAGGTACTGCTGGGTCGAGTTCTCCCACGACGCCGGCGCGGCCGCGTCCTTCTTGAGGTACACGTACGCGCCGGTGGTCGACCGGTCCGTATGCGGGCGGTGCGGGCCGCGGCCGTCCTGCGCGTGCGCCGGGCCCGCGCCGAGCGCGAGGAGCACGGCCGCGAGGCCGGCGGCACCCACCAGCCGCGCGGGGCGGCGGCCGAGGGAGGAGAACAGGGAGGGACGAACACTGCGCTGCATGAGCCACCCATCACGTCGGGTGCAGGCGCGCGCTGACCACGTGCCTGCCGGAGGTGGGCACCCGCCCTCCACCGCGCGGATCGTCCCGCGCGGGCCCCGGGGCGCCCGTGGCGGATCGTTCACCGCCGGGCAGGACCGTATCCGACAAACCGGTCATCGCGTGTCCGTTTCGGCAGTTCAGGGCCGATTTGTGGACAACTGGACGCAGGTTCACCTGGATGGACGTACTGGTGAGTAACTGCGCAGGGTCAGGCGAGCGGCGAGACAGTCACGCCGAGCTCCGCGAGCTTCGCGGCACCGCCGTCGACGGCGGTGAGCACCCAGATGCCGTCCTCGAGGATCGCCACCGTGTGCTCCCAGTGGGACGCCCGGGAGCCGTCGTCCGTCACGACGGTCCAGTCGTCCTCGAGCACCTGGGTGGACCGCTCCCCGCGGACCACCATCGGCTCGACGGCCACGCACAGACCCGGGCGGACCCGCGGCCCACGGTCGCGTCGCCGGAAGTTCGGCACGTCGGGAGGCTGGTGCATCGCGGTGCCGATGCCGTGCCCCACGTAGTCCTCGACCAGGCCGTACCGCACGCCGCCGTTGAGCCCGGCAGCCTCCGCGGCGTCCACGACGTCCTCGACCGCCTCGCCCACGGCTCCGAGCCGCTCGGCGCCGGCGAGAGCAGCGATCCCGGCCCACATGGCGCGCTCCGTCGTCGCGGCGAGCTCCACGTCCTGGGGGTCCGCGCCGTCGAGGACGACGGTGATCGCGGAGTCGCCGTGCCAGCCGTCGACGATCGCGCCGCAGTCGATCGACACCACGTCGCCGGGCTCGAGCACGCGCGGGCCGGGGATGCCGTGCACGACCTCGTCGTTAACGGAGACGCAGATCCGCGCGGGGTACCCCTCGTACCCGAGGAACGACGGCAGCGCGCCGGCCTCGGCGATGACCGCTGCGGCGACGCCGTCCAGCTCGGCCGTGCTGACCCCGACGACCGTCCGCGCGCGCACGGCCGCCAGGGCGTCGGCGACGACGAGGCCCGCACGCCGCATGAGCAGCACCTGCTCGGGCGTCTTGTACTCGATCCGCTCGCGACCGAACACGGTCAGCCGGCGCTCAGGGCGCCGATCGCCGCGACGAGGCGGTCGGTGACCTCGTCGACGCCGCCGATGCCGTCCACCTGCGCGAGCAGGCCACGGTCCGCGTACACGTGCGAGATCGGCGCGGTCTCCTGCGCGTAGACGTCGAGCCGGTGACGGACCACATCCTCGGTGTCGTCCTCGCGGCCCTCGATCTCGGCGCGCTTGAGCAGACGGGCCACGACGACCTCGGGGTCCGCGGTGATCTCGACCGCGAGGTCGATCGTCAGCCCGGCGTCCGCGAGGATCGCGTCGAGCTCGGCGACCTGGGCGACGTTGCGGGGGTACCCGTCGAGAAGGAACCCCTCGACGACGTCGTCCTGGGCGAGGCGGTCGCGCACCATGTCGTTGGTGACGGAGTCCGGCACCAGCGCACCGCGCGACGTGTACTCCTGCACCGTCTTGCCGAGCGGCGTGCCGCCCTTGATGTTGGCGCGGAAGATGTCGCCGGTCGAGATGGCCGGCACGCCGAGCCGCTCGGCCAGCCGGGCGGCCTGGGTCCCCTTGCCGGCCCCGGGAGGACCGAGCAGCACGAGACGGGCGCTCATCGCAGGAACCCCTCGTAGTGCCGCTGCTGCAGCTGCGACTCGATCTGCTTGACCGTCTCGAGGCCGACGCCGACCACGATGAGGATCGACGAGCCACCGAACGGGATGTTCGTGCCGACGCCGAGCAGGATGAACGCGACGGTCGGGATGAGCGCGACGAACGCCAGGTACAGCGAGCCCGGCGCCGTGATGCGGGAGATCACGTAGTCGAGGTACTCGGCCGTCGGACGTCCGGCGCGGATGCCCGGGATGAAGCCGCCGTACTTCTTCATGTTGTCCGCGACCTCGTCCGGGTTGAACGTGATCGCCGTGTAGAAGTAGCAGAAGAAGATGATCATGGCGACGTACAGCAGCAGGTGCAGCGGCGCGCTGGGCGAGGCCAGGTACCGGCTGACCCACTGCACCCACCCGGCGGCCGGGTCGCCGAACTGGGCCAGGAGCCCTGGGACGGCGAGCAGCGACGACGCGAAGATGATCGGGATGACGCCGGCCATGTTGATCTTGATCGGGATGTAGGTGCTCGACCCGCCGTACATGCGGCGACCGACCATCCGCTTGGCGTACTGCACGGGTACCCGTCGCTGCGACTGCTCGACGAACACGACCAGCGCGACGACCAGGACGATGACGGCCAGGACGATGACGAACTTGGTGACGCCGTTGTCGCCACCGGCGATCGACCACAGGGCGGTCGGGAAGCTCGCGGCGATCGACGTGAAGATGAGGAGCGACATGCCGTTGCCGACGCCGCGCTCGGTGATGAGCTCGCCGAGCCACATGATCAGGCCGGTGCCCGCCGTCATGGTGATGACCATGATCAGGAGGGTCGACCAGGTGTCGTTCGGGATGACGTCGACGGTGCAGCCGCTGAACAGCTGACCGCTGCGCGCGACCGTGATGATCGTCGTCGACTGGAGGACCGCGAGGGCGATCGTCAGGTACCGCGTGTACTGCGTGAGCTTCGCGGTGCCGGACTGGCCCTCCTTGTGCAGCTCCTCGAAACGAGGGATGACCACACGGAGCAGCTGGATGATGATGCTCGCCGTGATGTACGGCATGATCCCGAGCGAGAACACCGACAGCTTGAGCAGTGCGCCGCCGCTGAACAGGTTCACGAGCCCGAGCAGGTCATTCCCCTGCGACTGCTCGATACACGTCTGCACGTTCGGGTAGGACACCCCCGGCGTCGGCAGGAAAGAGCCGATGCGGAAGATCACCATGATCCCGATGGTGAAGAGCAGCTTGCGCCGCAGGTCGGGCGTTCGGAACGCCCGCACGAATGCGCTGAGCACCTGTCCTCCTGAGCGGCCGGAGCCGCGTCTCGTACGACCGGGTCATTCCGGCCGTGCCGCCTGCGTTACGTCGCAAGCACCGGGGCACCCTAACTGATGCTGAAGAACATATGGGAACGGGACCGGTGGGGAACTCTGACCCCACCGGTCCCGACCTTCGATCAGTCCTGCGCGACGCTTCCGCCGGCAGCCACGATCGCGTCCTTCGCGGACGCCGAGTAGGCGTCGACCGCGACGGAGACCTTGACCGTGAGCTCGCCGGTGCCGAGCACCTTGACGGGCTGGCCCTTGCGGACCGCGCCCTTCGCCACGAGGTCGGCGACCGTCACGTCGCCACCGTTCGGGTACAGCGCCGAGAGCTTGTCCAGGTTGACCACCTGGTACTCGACGCGGAACGGGTTCTTGAAGCCGCGCAGCTTCGGGAGGCGCATGTGCAGAGGCATCTGCCCACCCTCGAAGCGCGTCGGCACCTGGTAGCGGGCCTTGGTGCCCTTGGTGCCACGACCGGCCGTCTTGCCCTTGGACGCCTCGCCACGACCCACGCGGGTCTTGGCGGTCTTGGCGCCCGGGGCCGGACGGAGGTGGTGCACCTTGAGCGTGCCGCCGTTGCCGGGCTGCGCAGCGGCCTCGGCCGCCTTCGCCGCCGCGGCGGAGACCGTCTTCTTCGGCGCAGCAGCCTTGGGCGCGGCCTTCGGCTCGGCCTTGGGGGCCTTCGCCTTCGGTGCAGCCTCGGTCGTCGCCTCAGCCTTGTCGGCCTTCGCCGACGCAGCCTTCGCCTTGGTCGCCTTCGGAGCGGACTCCGTGTCGGCGGCCTTCTTCGCGGGAGCCTTCTTGGCGGCGGCCTTCTTGGGGGCCGTCACCTCGTCGGTGCCCTTCTCGTTCTCGTCAGCCATGGTCACTCCACCTCTTCGACCGCGACAAGGTGCGTCACCGTCTTGACCATGCCGCGGATCTCAGGACGGTCCTCCTTGACGACGACGTCGCCGATCCGCTTGAGGCCCAGGGTGCGCAGGGTGTCGCGCTGGTTCTGCTTACCGCCGATGCCAGAACGCGTCTGGGTCACCTTGAGTCGAGCCATCACGCACCTGCCTTCGAGCCCGCCGCTGCGGCCAGGCCGGCGGCCTGGGCACGGAGGAGGGCGGCCGGGACGACGTGCTCGACCGGGAGCCCGCGGCGCGCGGCCACGGCCTCGGGACGCTCGAGACCCTTGAGGGCCGCGACCGTGGCGTGCACGATGTTGATCGCGTTCGACGAGCCGAGCGACTTGCTCAGGACGTCGTGGATGCCGGCGCACTCGAGCACGGCGCGCACCGGGCCACCGGCGATCACGCCGGTACCCGGCGAGGCCGGACGCAGGAAGACGACACCGGCAGCGGCCTCACCCTGGATGGGGTGCGGGATGGTGCCCTGGATGCGCGGGACCTTGAAGAAGTTCTTCTTGGCCTCCTCGACGCCCTTGGCGATCGCCGCGGGCACCTCCTTGGCCTTCCCGTAGCCGACACCCACGGTGCCGTCGCCGTCGCCGACCACGACGAGCGCGGTGAAGCTGAAGCGGCGGCCGCCCTTGACGACCTTGGCCACGCGGTTGATCGTCACGACGCGCTCGAGGAACGCGCTCTTCTCTGCGGCGTCGCGTCCGCGACCGCCACCGCCGTCACGGCCACGACCGCCGTCGCGACGGTCACCGCCGCCGCCGGCCCCGGCGCCGCCCGCAGGCGCGCCGGTGTTGCTGCGCTGAGGAGCAGCCATCAGATTGTCCTCTTCTTCGTCTGGAAGGTCGTGGTCGTCACAGCTTCAGCCCACCCTCGCGGGCGCCGTCAGCCACCGCGGCGACACGGCCGTGGTACTTGTTGCCGCCGCGGTCGAAGACCACGGCGTCCAGGCCGGCAGCCTTCGCACGCTCGGCGATGAGCTCGCCGACCTTGCGGGCCTTGGCAGTCTTGTCGTCGTTCGAGCCACGCAGGTCGGCCTCGAGGGTCGACGCGGACACGAGGGTCTGGCCGATGCCGTCGTCCACGACCTGCGCCGTGATGTGCCGGGCGGACCGGGTCACGACGAGACGGGGACGCGCGGCCGAGCCGGCGACCTTCTTGCGAAGGCGCAGGTGACGACGCTGGCGGGCAACACGCTTGCCCTTGCCGAGGATCTTGAGAGCCATGGTTACTTACCGGCCTTTCCGACCTTGCGGCGCACGTTCTCGCCCGCGTACCGGACGCCCTTGCCCTTGTACGGCTCGGGCTTGCGGATCTTGCGGATGTTCGCGGCGACCTCGCCGACCTGCTGCTTGTCGATGCCCTGCACCGAGAAGCGCGTGGGTGCCTCGACGACGAACGTGATGCCTGCCGGCGGGTTCACCGTGACGGGGTGGCTGAAGCCGAGCGCGAACTCGAGGTCCTCGCCCTTCGCCGTCACGCGGTAACCGGTACCGACGATCTCGAGCTTCTTGACGTAGCCGTCCGTCACACCGATGACGAGGTTCGCCAGGAGCGTGCGGGTGAGGCCGTGCAGCGAACGCGAGGCACGCTCGTCGTCGGGGCGGGTGACCACGAGGGCACCTGCCTCGTCGCGCGCAACCTCGATGGGGGCGGCGACCGTGTGCGTCAGGGTGCCCTTGGGGCCCTTGACCGTCACGACGGCACCGTTGATGTCGACATCCACGCCGGTGGGGACCGGGACGGGGACTCTGCCGATTCGGGACATGGCTAGCTCCTTTCCGTCTCGGACTTACCAGACGTAGGCGAGGACTTCCCCACCCACGCCCTTCTTGGCGGCCTGCTTGTCGGTGAGGAGACCGGAGGACGTGGACAGGATCGCCACGCCGAGGCCGCCGAGCACCTTGGGCAGGTTGGTGGACTTGGCGTAGACGCGCAGGCCCGGCTTGGACACGCGCTTGACGCCGGCGAGCGCACGCTCGCGGTTGGGGCCGTACTTGAGCTCGATGATGAGGTTCTTGCCGACGACGGCGTCCTCAACCTTCCAGCCCGCGATGTAGCCCTCCGCCTGGAGGATCTCCGCGATGTGCGACTTCAGCTTCGAGAACGGGATCAGCACGGTGTCGTGGTGAGCCGAGTTCGCGTTACGCAGCCGCGTGAGCAGGTCTGCGATGGGGTCGGTCATGGTCATGGGGCTTGAGCCCTTCCTCGCCGGGGTATCCCGCCCTTGTGGGGGCTGGACCTACCGACGTTCGTGTTGCTTGGGTTACCAGCTGCTCTTGGTGACGCCGGGGAGCTCGCCACGGTGGGCCATCTCGCGCACGCAGATCCGGCACAGGCCGAACTTGCGGTACACCGAGTGGGGCCGGCCGCAACGCTGGCAGCGCGTGTAGCCACGCACCGCGAACTTCGGCTTGGCAGCAGCCTTGTTCTTGAGGGCAGTCTTCGCCATGGTCAGATCTCCTTGAACGGGAAGCCGAGGAGCTTGAGGAAAGCGCGACCCTCGTCGTCGGTGTCGGCCGTCGTGACGACCGTGATGTCCATCCCGCGGACCCGGTCGATCTTGTCCTGGTCGATCTCGTGGAACACGGACTGCTCCACGAGGCCGAAGGTGTAGTTGCCGTGACCGTCGAACTGCTGCGGCGAGAGGCCACGGAAGTCACGGATGCGCGGCAGCGCCGTGGAGAGCAGGCGGTCCAGGAACTCCCAGGCACGGTCGCCACGCAGCGTGACGTGGGCGCCGATGGGCATACCCTCGCGCAGCTTGAACTGGGCGATCGACTTGCGAGCCTTGGTGACCTGCGGCTTCTGGCCCGTGATCTGGGTCAGGTCGCGGATCGCGCCCTCGATGAGCTTGGAGTCCTTGGCGGCCTCGCCGACGCCCATGTTCACGACGACCTTCACCAGGCGCGCGACCTGGTTGATGTTCTCGTGACCGAACTGCTCGAACAGAGCGGTGCGGATCTCGTCGTTGTACTTGGACTTCAGGCGCGGGAGCGCCGGAGCCGTGAGAGTCGTCTCGGTCATCAGATGTCCTTACCGGAGCGCTTGGCGACGCGGACCCGAACGGTGCGGGTACGGCCGTCGCGCTCGACCTGCTCGGTGCGGTAGCCGACCCGGGTGCCCTTCTTGGTCTCCGGGTCCACGAGCATCACGTTGCTGATGTGGATGGGCGCCTCGATGGTCTCGATGCCGCCGGTGCGCGTGCCGCGCTGGGTCTGGCCGGCCTTGACGTGCTTGGTGACGCGCTGGACACCCTCGACGACGAGACGCTGCGACTCGACGAGGACCTCGAGCACACGGCCCTGCTGTCCCTTGTCGCGGCCGGAGATGACGACGACGAGGTCGCCCTTCTTGATCTTGGCCATGGTCAGAGCACCTCCGGCGCCAGCGAGATGATCTTCATGAACTTCTTGTCGCGCAGCTCGCGGCCCACCGGGCCGAAGATGCGCGTGCCACGGGGCTCCCCGTCGTTCTTGAGGATCACTGCGGCGTTCTCGTCGAACTTGATGTAAGAACCGTCCGGACGGCGGCGCTCCTTGCGGGTGCGCACGATGACAGCCTTGACGACGTCGCCCTTCTTGACGTTGCCGCCGGGGATGGCGTCCTTGACGGTGGCGACGATGACGTCACCGATGCCTGCGTAGCGACGGCCGGAGCCGCCGAGCACACGGATGCAAAGGATCTCCTTCGCACCAGTGTTGTCGGCGACACGAAGTCGCGACTCCTGCTGGATCATTACCTGCTCCTGTCGTCTGGCGGGTTCTCGGTTCGGGTCGAGCCGAGCCTGGCCGAACGGGTAGTTGCCGTGATGCACACGTTGCGCCGGGTGTCGTCTTGCGAGCGGCACCCGGCGCCCGTGGGCAACTGGGGGGTCGTGCTAGGCCGTGCTGAAGGCCTACTTCGCCTTCTCGAGGACCTCGACCAGGCGCCACCGCTTGGTGGCGCTCAGCGGCCGGGTCTCCATGATGACCACAAGGTCGCCCACGCCCGCCGAGCCCAGCTCGTCGTGCGCCTTGACCTTGCTCGTCCGCCGGATGACCTTGCCGTAGAGCGGGTGCTTGACCCGGTCCTCGACCTCGACCACGACGGTCTTCTCCATCTTGTCGCTGACCACGTAGCCGCGGCGCGTCTTGCGGTCGCCGCGCTTCTCAGCGATCGCCGTCGTCTTCTCGTTCTTCTCGTCGCTCATCAGTCTCACTCGCTCGCGCTCGGGGCGGTACGGATGCCGAGCTCGCGCTCACGCAGGATCGTGTAGATCCGCGCGATGTCGCGACGAACGGCCTTGAGACGCCCGTGGCTCTCGAGCTGACCGGTCGCGGACTGGAAGCGGAGGTTGAACAGCTCCTCCTTGGACTTCTTCAGCTCGGCGACAAGCTTCTCGTCGTCGAAGGTGTCCAGCTCGCTGGGAGCCAGTTCCTTGGTGCCGATAGTCATCAGTTACCACCCTCGCGAACCACAAAACGTGTCTTCATCGGGAGCTTGTGCTGCGCGCGGCGCATGGCCTCGCGAGCCAGGGGCTCCGGGACGCCGGCGAGCTCGAAGAGAACTCGGCCGGGCTTGACGTTGGCGATCCACCACTCGGGCGAACCCTTGCCGGAACCCATGCGGGTCTCGGCAGGCTTCTTGGTGAGGGGGCGGTCCGGGTAGATGTTGATCCAGACCTTCCCTCCACGCTTGATGTGGCGGGTCATGGCAATACGAGCAGCCTCGATCTGCCGGTTGGTGACGTAGGCGGGCTCGAGAGCCTGGATGCCGTACTCACCGAAGGAGATCGCGGTACCACCGGTCGCGGCGCCGGAGCGCCCCGGGTGGTGCTGCTTACGGTGCTTCAGCCTGCGCGGGATCAGCACGGCTCAGGCCTCCGTTCCGCTGTCAGCGGCCGGGGTCTCCGCGGGAGCGGAGGCGGCCTCGGTTGCGTCAGGAGCGTCAGCACGGTCGCGACGGGGAGCGCCGGCCCGAGGGCCACGGTCGCTGCGCTCGCCACGGTCCGTCCGCGGGCCACGAGCCGGGCGCGGGGCCTGGGTCGCCTGCTCGCGAGCAAACTCCTTCTCGGTCATGTCGCCCTTGTAGACCCACACCTTGACGCCGATGCGCCCGAAGGTGGTGCGAGCCTCGAAGAAGCCGTAGTCGATGTTCGCGCGCAGCGTGTGCAGCGGCACCCGACCCTCGCGGTAGAACTCCGTGCGGCTCATCTCCGCGCCGCCGAGGCGACCGGAGACCTGCACGCGGATGCCCTTGGCACCGGCGCGCTGGGCCGACTGGATGCCCTTGCGCATGGCACGGCGGAACGAGACGCGGCTCGCCAGCTGCTCGGCGATGCCCTGGGCGACCAGCTGAGCCTCGATCTCGGCGTTCTTGACCTCGAGGATGTTCAGCTGGACCTGCTTGCCCGTGAGCTTCTCGAGCTCGCCACGGATGCGGTCGGCCTCCGCGCCACGACGCCCGATGACGATGCCCGGGCGGGCGGTGTGGATGTCGACGCGGACGCGGTCACGCGTGCGCTCGATCTCGACCTTGGCGATGCCGGCACGCTCGAGGCCAGTGGCCATGAGCTTGCGGATCTTGACGTCCTCGCCCACGTAGTCGCGGTAGCGCTGACCCGGCTTGGTCGAGTCGGCGAACCAACGCGAGCGGTGGTCGGTCGTGATGCCCAGGCGGTACCCGAGCGGGTTGACTTTCTGTCCCACTATCGGGCCCGTCCCTTCGTCTCGCGCTCAGCGACGACCACGGTGATGTGGCTCGTCCGCTTGAGGATCTGGCTGGCCCGACCCTGCGCTCGCGGACGGAACCGCTTGAGCGTCGGACCCTCGTCGACGAACACCTCGGAGATGTAGAGGTCCGCCTCGTCCAGACGCTCGTTCGACCGCTTGGCGGTCTCCCGAGCGTTGGCGATCGCGCTCTCCACAACCTTGAGCACCGTCTCCCCCGCGGCCTGCGGCGCGAACTTCAGCACCGCCACGGCCTCGCCGGCCTGCTTGCCACGGATGAGGTCCACGACGCGCCGGGCCTTCTGGGGCGTGACGCGGACGAACCGCGCCTTCGCCTTGGCTTCCATTGCTGTCCTGCCTTCTTGTCTCTGCCGGTGAGGGCGTCGCCTGGCTGACCCGGGGGTCAGCGGCGACGACCCTTCCGGTCGTCCTTCTCGTGGCCGCGGAACGTCCGCGTCGGAGCGAACTCGCCGAGCTTGTGCCCGACCATCGACTCCGTCACGAACACCGGGGTGTGCTTGCGTCCGTCGTGCACAGCGAACGTGTGGCCGAGGAAGTCCGGCGTGATGACCGAACGGCGCGACCACGTCTTGATGACGTTCTTCGTGCCGGCGGTGTTCTGGACGTCGACCTTCTTCTGCAGGTGACCGTCGACGAACGGGCCCTTCTTCAGGCTACGTGGCATCTCAGGCTCCTATCAGCGCTTGTTCTTGCCGGTGCGCCGACGGCGCACGATGAGCTTGTCGCTCGGCTTGTTCGGACGACGGGTACGGCCCTCGGCCTGGCCCCACGGGCTGACGGGGTGACGTCCACCGGACGTCTTGCCCTCGCCACCACCGTGCGGGTGGTCGATCGGGTTCATGGCGACACCACGGACGGTCGGGCGCTTGCCCTTCCAGCGCATGCGGCCGGCCTTGCCCCAGTTGATGTTCGACTGCTCGGCGTTGCCCACCTCGCCGACCGTCGCGCGGCAGCGCAGGTCGACGTTGCGGATCTCACCGGACGGCATACGCAGCTGGGCGTAGGGGCCATCCTTGGCGACGAGCTGCACCGACGCACCGGCCGAGCGGGCGATCTTCGCACCGCCACCGGGCCGCAGCTCGATGGCGTGGATGACCGTACCGGTCGGGATGTTGCGCAGCGGCAGGTTGTTGCCGGGCTTGATGTCGGCGCCGGGGCCGTTCTCGATGCGGTCACCCTGCGACAGCTTGTTCGGCGCGATGATGTAGCGCTTCTCGCCGTCGGCGTAGTGCAGCAGAGCGATGCGGGCGGTGCGGTTGGGGTCGTACTCGATGTGAGCGACCTTGGCCGGCACGCCGTCCTTGTCGTGGCGACGGAAGTCGATGACGCGGTACGCACGCTTGTGGCCGCCACCCTGGTGACGGGTGGTGATGCGACCCGTGGAGTTGCGGCCGCCCGTCTTGTGGAGGGGACGGACCAGCGACTTCTCCGGCGTGGAGCGCGTGATCTCGACGAAGTCGGCCACGCTCGAGCCACGACGGCCCGGCGTTGTCGGCTTGTACTTACGGATTCCCATGAGTTCTCAGTCCTCTTCAGCCGACCGGACCACCGAAGATGTCGATCGTTCCCTCGCGGAGGGTGACGATCGCACGCTTCGTGTCCTTGCGGCGGCCGGTGCCGAAACGGGTCCGACGGGCCTTGCCCTGACGGTTCGCGGTGTTGACCGAGTCGACCTTGACGCCGAAGACCTGCTCGACGGCAATCTTGATCTCGGTCTTGTTCGCCCGCGGGTCGACGAGGAAGGTGTACTTCCCCTCGTCGAGCAGGCCGTAGCTCTTCTCGGAGACGACCGGCGCGAGCAGGATGTCGCGCGGGTTCTTGCCGATGTCGGTCACTTGGTCTCCTCCTCAGCCTCGGAGGACGTGGCCACAGCGGAGGCACCCTTGACGGGGCCCGCCAGGAACGCGTCGAGCGCGCCCTGCGTGAACACGACGTCGTCCGAGATCAGGACGTCGTAGGTGTTGAGCTGGTCAGCGACCAGCAGGTGCACCCGCTCGACGTTCCGCAGCGACTTCCACGTGATCTCGTCCTGACGCTCGACGACGACCAGGACGTGCTTGCGCCCCGACAGGTTGTCGAGCACGGCGAGCGCGGACTTGGTCGAGGGCGCGGTGCCCGGGGCGAAGCCCGAGACGACGTGCACGCGGCCGGCACGAGCGCGGTCCGAGAGAGCACCGCGGAGCGCCGCGGCCTTCATCTTCTTGGGGGTGCGCTGCGAGTAGTCACGCGGGGTGGGGCCGTGGACGACGCCACCACCGGCGAACTGCGGAGCACGCGTCGAACCCTGACGGGCGCGGCCGGTGCCCTTCTGCTTGTACGGCTTGCGCCCACCACCACGGACCTCGCCACGGCTCTTCGTGTCGTGGGTGCCCTGGCGTGCCGCCGCGAGCTGCGCGACGACGACCTGGTGGATCAGCGGGATGTTGGTCTGCACGTCGAAGACGTCCGCGGGCAGGTCGGCCGAGCCGGCCTTCTGGCCCTGGGCGTCGACGACGTCGACAGTCAGCGTGTCACTCATGGTCACGCCCCCTTCACAGCGGAACGCACGACCACGACGCCACCCTTGGGGCCGGGAACGGCACCCTTGACGAGGATGAAACCCCGCTCGACGTCGACCGCGTGCACGGTCAGGTTCTGGGTGGTCTGGCGGTCCACGCCCATGCGACCGGCCATCTTGATGCCCTTGAACACGCGCGACGGCGTCGAAGCGCCACCGATCGAGCCGGGCTTGCGGTGGTTGCGGTGCGCACCGTGCGAGGCGCCGACGCCGTGGAAGCCGTGACGCTTCATGACACCGGCGGTGCCCTTGCCCTTGGTGGTGCCGATGACGTCCACGAGCGAACCGGCCTCGAAGAGGTCGGCCTGGAGCTCCTGGCCGAGCGTGAACTCGGAAGCGTTCGGCGTGCGGATCTCGGCCACGTGCCGGCGCGGCGTGACGCCGGCCTTCTCGAAGTGGCCCTTCAGCGGCTTGGTGACCTTGCGCGGGTCGATCTGGCCGTGGGCCAGCTGGACCGCGGCGTAGCCGTCAGCGTCAGCGGAGCGCACCTGGGTCACGACGTTCGTCCCGACAGCGACGACGGTGACCGGGACGAGACGACCGTTGTCGTCCCACACCTGGGTCATGCCGAGCTTCGTGCCGATGAGAGCCGTGACTGCGCGCTCGTTCTGCTGGGTAACCATAGAAATCAGTTCCTTCCCAGCGTCAGAGCTTGATCTCGATGTTCACGTCCGCAGGCAGGTCGAGACGCATGAGCGAGTCGACGGCCTTCGGCGTGGGATCGATGATGTCGATGAGCCGCTTGTGCGTGCGCATCTCGAAGTGCTCGCGGCTGTCCTTGTACTTGTGGGGCGACCGGATGACGCAGAAGACGTTCTTCTCCGTCGGCAGCGGCACCGGACCCACGACCGACGCACCAGCGCGAGTCACCGTGTCGACGATCTTGCGCGCCGAGCTGTCGATGACTTCGTGGTCGTAGGACTTGAGCCTGATGCGGATCTTCTGTCCCGCCATGGCGCGTCTACTTCTCTCTGTTGAAACCGGCTCCGTCCGACCCCCGCACTCGGGCGTGTCGCAATGCGCGACACACCGTTGCGCTGCGTACCGTTTCCGGCACGAGATCGGTGGTTGTTGTCGGGCGTCAACCACCGGGTAATCCCGGGGTCCAGACGCCGTCCACGTGTGCGAGCCCTGTCGTGTGCCGCGCGCGCTAACGCGCCGCCCTCAACTAGGCAACCTGAACAGTGTGCCAGAGTGCGCCCCGGAACTCCAATCGCCTAGGTCACACCCGGACCGAGGATCCGCGTGATCTCGCGCACAAGCACGCCGGCCGCCCGGCCCACCCGCCAGCGCGACCAGCCGCCTCGCGCGACCCGGCGCCCCGGCGGCATAAACCGCCGCCGCTCCCCTCGTCCTGGCCCGATCACCTGCTGACACTCTGCGTGCGCGTTCGACAGACGCGCGGTCGTCCGTCGCGGACGGCGGTCGCTGGTCGCCGACGGCGGTCGTCCGACCACCGCGTTCGCGGGCGTCGAACCGCGTTCGCGGGCGTCGAACCGCGTTCGCCTACGAGAGACCGCGCTGGGCTCGACGGCGACTGGCACGACGGGTGACACCGGGAGGCCGTCGCTCCGGATCGCGAGGACCACGGGACGCCCCCGAAGGCTCCCGACTCCCGGACGCCACAGTCCTTCTGGCCCCCCGCCGTTAGCACGATGCTGCTGATCGCGGCACAGCAGAATCAGGTCAGGAGGGCCGGATCCTCAGCGCACGCCACCGGCCCGCAGCATCGCGACCATCGGCCCGCCCGCCCACGCATCGGACCAGGTCCAGCGGACCACGCCGACGCCCACGGAACGGATCCGATCCTCACGCTGCTTCTCCTGCCACAGCCGGTCCGCCGCGACCCGAGGATCCTCGCCCGTCGCGACACCGTACTTCTGGCGCCCGTCGAACTCGCCGACGACGCGGAGACTCGGCCACCAGAAGTCGCCACGACCGACCAAGCCGCGACTGTCGTGGACTTCGTGCTGGAGCACCGGAGCTGGCACACCGAGCTGAAACATCCGCACGCGGCTGAGCGACTCCCCCACCGACTCCGACGCCGACGTCGCGAACCCGACCGCTGCCCGAGCATCCCGAACGCCTCGAGCGCCGTCCAGCACATCGACCTCTCGCGCCAGCTCCGTCATGGTCGTCATCGACTCGCGCAAGGCGTGATCCGCAGCGCACACGCCTGCAAGGAACCCACCGCCGCGAGCGAGGTCGACGACCGTCCGGGCGACTGTCGTCACACGTAGCCCCTCGACCTCGACTCCGTCCTCGGCCGCAGCCGAGCCGTGCCGGACGACGCCGTGACTCGTCCGTCCACCGCCTGCCGGGGAATGGGTGACGTGGACGCTCGAACCTCGGCGGCCGACCATCGGAAGGGTCCACACGGCCGCAGCGGACCAGTGGGACAACGTCGCCGTCCCGAGGCCTCGTGCGGCCGCGACGACGACAAGTCGGTATCGCTCGTCGGCGGTCATCGACTTCCATGTGGCGGCACCGATGTACCAGCCGCGACGAACACGAACCAGCTCCCCGCGCCTGCACGCGTCCGCGAGCTGGCCGCGGTCCCGGCCGACGCGTGACTCACGTCCGCCCTCGACGCGGATCAACCCCGCGACGGTCAGTGGGTGATCGGTTCGCATCGCAGCACGATAGGAACGCCAGCTGCGCCTCCGCCGACGTTCTCCACAGGCGATGACGCGACAGCTGACTCTCGAACGCCGCCGTTCCTCCCCGAGGGCGGACCGGTGTCGCCGAACGCGGCCGCCCGACGACGGCGCTCGGCGCGGAAGGGGCGCTCGGCGACGAAGTAGCGCACCCGGCAACGAAGCGGCGCGTTCGGCGACGAATGGGCGCGCTCGCCGGCAGGCGCGCGCAGTGGAACGCGTGTCCCGGACGACGGGCGCGGCTGGTGGTTCTCGAGCGCGGACCGGCGTCACCGAGCGCGGTCGCCCGGCGACAGCCGTCGGCGACGGGAGGTAGCGCTCGGCGAACAACGACCGCGGACGGCGAGCCGAGCGCGCAGACGGGGTGCGCTGCGGGGCGCTGCCGCGCGCTGCGGGCGCGGCGGCGCCCTGATGGGGCCACGGCCCCGCACGCGTCGGGGCCGGGCCTCCCCGGGGACGACGGAAGGGCCCGGGAGCCGAAGCTCCCGGGCCCTTCTGTCAGATCAGCTGCCCCGAGGGGCGAGCATCACTTGATGATCTTGATGACCTTGCCCGAGCCGACGGTGCGGCCACCCTCGCGGATGGCGAAGCCGAGGCCCTCCTCCATCGCGATGGGCTGGATGAGGTTCACGTGGATCTCGGTGTTGTCGCCGGGCATGACCATCTCGGTGCCCTCGGGCAGCGTGATGACGCCGGTGACGTCGGTGGTGCGGAAGTAGAACTGGGGGCGGTAGTTCCCGTAGAACGGGTTGTGACGGCCACCCTCGTCCTTGGCCAGGATGTAGACCTGACCCTCAAACTCGGTGTGCGGCGTGATCGAGCCGGGCTTGACGACGACCTGGCCGCGCTCGACCTCCTCGCGCTTCGTGCCACGCAGGAGCAGACCGACGTTCTCGCCGGCCTCGGCGTAGTCGAGCAGCTTGCGGAACATCTCGACGCCGGTGACCGTGGTCTTGATCGCCTTCTCCTTGATGCCGACGATCTCCACCTCCTCGTTCACCTTGAGCTTGCCGCGCTCCACGCGACCGGTGACGACGGTGCCACGACCGGTGATCGTGAAGACGTCCTCGATGGGCATGAGGAACGGCTTGTCGATGTCGCGCACCGGGTCCGGGACGGACTCGTCGACGGCGGCGAGCAGGTCCTCGACGGACTTGACCCAGACCGGGTCGCCCTCGAGGGCCTTCAGGCCGGAGACGCGCACGACGGGGACGTCGTCGCCGTCGAAGCCCTGGGCCGAGAGGAGCTCGCGCACCTCGACCTCGACGAGCTCCAGGATCTCCTCGTCGTCGACCATGTCGGTCTTGTTGAGCGCGACGAGCAGGTACGGGACGCCGACCTGACGGGCGAGCAGGACGTGCTCACGCGTCTGGGCCATGGGGCCGTCGGTCGCCGCGACCACGAGGATGGCGCCGTCCATCTGCGCCGCACCCGTGATCATGTTCTTGATGTAGTCCGCGTGACCCGGAGCGTCGACGTGAGCGTAGTGACGCTTCTCCGTCTGGTACTCCACGTGCGCGATGTTGATGG
The DNA here is from genome assembly GCF_056403775.1 of Cellulomonas sp. P2_F12. Classification (NCBI taxonomy): domain Bacteria; kingdom Bacillati; phylum Actinomycetota; class Actinomycetes; order Micrococcales; family Cellulomonadaceae; genus Cellulomonas; species Cellulomonas sp. P2_F12. The sequence continues at coordinate 118,061 of NZ_JBFUEV010000012.1, forward strand.
TGATGCCGCGCTGCTTCTCCTCAGGGGCCTTGTCGATCTCGTCGAAAGGCGTGAAGGGGTTCAGGTCGGGGTACTTGTCGTGCAGCACCTTCGAGATGGCAGCGGTCAGCGTCGTCTTGCCGTGGTCGACGTGGCCGATGGTGCCGATGTTGACGTGCGGCTTCGTCCGCTCGAACTTCGCCTTGCCCACTGGGTGTCCTCCTCAGGACTTGGTAGAGATTGGCCGACGTACTGCGGCTACCGGACGGTAGCCGCTTGACGCGGCGTCCTACGGGTCGGTTTGTGTGATGGAACTACAGGGTTCGACCTGTGGGACTACTCGCCCCGGGTCTTCTTGATGATTTCCTCGGCAACGTTCCGAGGAACCTCGGCGTAGCTGTCGAACTGCATCGAGTACACCGCGCGACCCTGGGTCTTCGACCGCAGGTCACCGACGTACCCGAACATCTCGGAGAGGGGGACGGTGGCCCGGACGACCTTGACGCCCGTCGCGTCCTCCATGGACTGGATCATGCCGCGGCGCGAGTTGATGTCGCCGATGACGTCACCCATGTACTCCTCAGGAGTACGGACCTCGACGGCCATGACCGGCTCGAGGAGAACCGGGTCGGCCTTGCGGACCGCTTCCTTGAGGATCATCGAGCCCGCGATCTTGAACGCCATCTCCGAGGAGTCGACGTCGTGCGCGGCACCGTCGAGCAGGATCGCCTTGACGCCCACGAGCGGGAAGCCCGCGAGGACGCCGAGCTGCATCGCGCTCTGGATGCCGGCGTCGACCGACGGGATGTACTCGCGCGGGATGCGACCACCGGTGACCTTGTTCGAGAACTCGTACAGCTCGCCCTCGGCGGGGTCCAGCGGCTCGAAGGTCATCTGGACCTTCGCGTACTGGCCCGAGCCACCGGTCTGCTTCTTGTGCGTGTAGTCGATCTTCTCGACGGAACGACGGATCGTCTCGCGGTACGCGACCTGCGGCTTGCCGACGTTGGCCTCGACCTTGAACTCGCGACGCATGCGGTCCACGAGGATGTCGAGGTGGAGCTCGCCCATGCCGCCGATGACGGTCTGGCCGGTCTCCTCGTCGTGCTTGACGCGGAAGGTCGGGTCCTCCTCGGCCAGCTTCTGGATGGCCACGGAGAGCTTCTCCTGGTCACCCTTCGTCTTCGGCTCGATGGCGACGTCGATGACCGGCTCCGGGAACGTCATCGACTCGAGCACCACGGGGGCGGCCGGGTCGCACAGGGTGTCCCCCGTGGTGACGTCCTTCAGACCGATGAAGGCGTAGATGTGGCCGGCCGTGGCGTCCTCGACCGGGTTCTCCTTGTTGGAGTGCATCTGGAAGAGCTTCCCGATGCGCTCCTTCTTGTTCTTGGTCGAGTTGAGCACCTGGGCGCCCTGCGCCACCTTGCCCGAGTACACCCGGACGTAGGTGAGCTTGCCGAAGAACGGGTGCGAGGCGACCTTGAACGCGAGGGCCGAGAACGGCTCCGTCGAGTCGGGGTGGCGCTCGACGACGAGCTCGGGGTCCTTCATGTCGTGGCCCTCGACAGCCGGGACGTCCAGGGGCGTCGGCAGGTAGTCGATGACGGCGTCGAGCATGGGCTGGACGCCCTTGTTCTTGAACGCCGAGCCACACAGGACCGGGTAGGCCTCGGACTTGATGGTGAGCTTGCGGATGCCGCTCTTGATCTCGGCGACCGTCAGCTCCTCGCCACCGAGGAACTTCTCGAGCAGCTCGTCGTCCGTCTCGGCGACGGCCTCGAGCAGCTCGGCACGGTACTGGTCCGCCTTCTCGACCAGGTCGGCCGGGATGTCCTCGACCTCGTACTTCTCGCCCAGGGCGGTCTCGCCGCGCCAGACGAGGGCACGCATGGTGACCAGGTCGACGACGCCGATGAAGTCGTTCTCGGCGCCGATGGGCAGCTGGATGACCAGCGGCTTGGCCTTGAGGCGGTTCACGATGGTGTCGACCGTGAAGTAGAAGTCCGCGCCGAGCTTGTCCATCTTGTTGACGAAGCAGATGCGCGGGACGTCGTACTTGTCGGCCTGGCGCCAGACGGTCTCCGACTGGGGCTCGACACCCTCCTTGCCGTCGAACACGGCAACGGCACCGTCGAGGACGCGCAGCGAGCGCTCGACCTCGACCGTGAAGTCCACGTGGCCCGGGGTGTCGATGATGTTGATCTGGTTGTCGTGCCAGTAGCAGGTCGTCGCGGCGGACGTGATCGTGATGCCGCGCTCCTGCTCCTGCTCCATCCAGTCCATCGTCGACGCACCGTCGTGCGTCTCACCGATCTTGTAGTTGACCCCGGTGTAGAACAGGATCCGCTCGGTGGTGGTGGTCTTGCCGGCATCGATGTGAGCCATGATGCCGATGTTGCGGACCTTCGTGAGGTCCGTCAGCACGTCCAGTGCCACGTGAGTTGCCCCTTGTCGGTTGGCTTGGGTGGCGCCACCGGTCCGGCCCGAGGATCGGACCGGCGGCGCAGCGCCCGTGGGTGCCGGGATTACCAGCGGTAGTGCGCGAAGGCCTTGTTGGACTCGGCCATCTTGTGCATGTCCTCGCGACGCTTCACCGCGGCACCGAGGCCGTTGGACGCGTCGAGGATCTCGTTCATGAGGCGCTCGGTCATCGTCTTCTCGCGGCGAGCGCGCGAGTAGTCGGTGAGCCAGCGGAGCGCGAGCGTGGTCTGACGGACCGGGCGCACCTCGACGGGGACCTGGTAGGTCGCACCACCGACGCGACGCGAGCGGACCTCGAGCGACGGGCGGACGTTGTCCAGCGCGCGCTTGAGCACGACGACCGGGTCGCCCTGCGTCTTCTCACGGACACCCTCGAGGGCGCCGTAGACGATGTGCTCCGCGACGGACTTCTTGCCGTCGAGCAGGACCTTGTTGATCAGCTGCGTGACGACCGGGGACCCGTAGACGGGGTCGATGACGAGCGGCCGCTTCGGGGCCGGACCCTTGCGAGGCATCAGCCCACCTTCTTCGCGCCGTAGCGGCTACGCGCCTGCTTGCGGTTCTTGACGCCCTGCGTGTCGAGGGCACCACGGACGATCTTGTACCGGACACCCGGGAGGTCCTTCACACGGCCACCGCGCACGAGCACGATCGAGTGCTCCTGCAGGTTGTGACCGACACCGGGGATGTACGCGGTGACCTCGACCTGGCTGGAGAGGCGGACGCGCGCGACCTTGCGGAGCGCGGAGTTCGGCTTCTTCGGCGTCGTGGTGTAGACGCGGGTGCACACACCGCGTCGCTGGGGGGAGCCCTTGAGGGCAGGCGTCTTCGACTTGTTCGTCTTCGCCTGCCGGCCCTTGCGGACCAGCTGCTGGATCGTAGGCACTACGTCTCCGTCTGTTGGATGTCTCTATGGTCGACCGGCACCCGTCACCCTGGACGGCCGGCATGGTCGGGGATCGTCGCCCGTCGCGCGACTACCCCGGAGGTCGTACGTCCCGCACCGACCCCCGCGCCCGGGCGTGTCGCCCCGGTCCTTCGCACCGCTGTCCGCAAGGTTGCCTTGGCGGAGAGACGGCGCGGTGGAGGGAGACCACCCGATGCTCCCGGACCCGCCCCGTCCGAAACAGGGAGCGTCCACCGAGTGCATGCGCGAGAGCCCGACGGCGCGGGCACGGTGTCCTACGTTACCTGGCGCCCGGTGGGGCGTCAAAGCGGCTGCGTACGGCCCTGCAGGAAGACACAGGGCCGGTCGAGGACATCTGCTGAACAACCCTAGGTGGCCACCGATTCCCGGGCGAGGGACGAAAGGCCCGAGGGGGCCCACCGCGAACGGTGGACCCCCTCGGGACGATGACTGCTCGAGATCAGCGGTAGTCGCCGAAGTCGATGTCCTCGAGCGGGATCGCCTCGCCGGAGCCGAGGCCCAGGGCGGGGAAGTCGATCTCGTCGTAGCCGAAGGTCGGGTACAGCTCGGCCTTCGCCTCCTCGGTGGGCTCGACCGCGATGTTGCCGTAGCGGGGCAGACCCGTTCCGGCCGGGATGAGCTTGCCGAGGATGACGTTCTCCTTGAGGCCGAGCAGCGGGTCGGAACGACCCGACATCGCGGCCTCGGTGAGCACCCGGGTGGTCTCCTGGAAGGAGGCCGCCGACAGCCACGAGTCGGTCGCGAGCGACGCCTTCGTGATGCCCATGAGCTCCGGACGGCCCGAGGCCGGCTGGCCGCCCTCGGACACCGCAGCGCGGTTCGCGTCCTCGAAGCGCCCACGCTCGGCGAGCTCGCCGGGCAGCAGGTCGGTGGTGCCGGAGTCGAGGACCGTCACGCGACGCAGCATCTGCCGCACGATGACCTCGATGTGCTTGTCGTGGATGTCCACGCCCTGCGACGAGTAGACGACCTGCACCTCGTCGACCAGGTGCTTCTGCGTCGCACGCGGGCCGAGGATGCGCAGGACCTTCTTCGGGTCGACCGCACCCTGGACCAGCTGGGTGCCGACGGAGACGTGGTCGCCGTCCGAGACCAGCAGGCGCGAGCGCTTGGTGATCGGGTAGGCGATCTCCTCCGAGCCGTCGTCCGGCGTGAGGACGAGGCGACGCGAACGGTCACCCTCCTCGACCGCGATGCGGCCCGAGAACTCCGCGATGGGCGCCTCACCCTTGGGGGTGCGGGCCTCGAAGAGCTCCTGGACACGCGGCAGACCCTGCGTGATGTCGTCGGCCGACGCCACACCACCGGTGTGGAAGGTACGCATCGTCAGCTGCGTGCCGGGCTCACCGATCGACTGGGCCGCGATGATGCCGACGGCCTCGCCGATGTCGACGAGCTTGCCGGTGGCCAGCGAGCGGCCGTAGCAGCGCGCGCACGTGCCGACGCGGGACTCGCAGGTCAGGACGGAGCGGATCTTCAGCGTGTCGACGCCCGCCTCGAGGAGGCGGTCGAGCAGCACGTCGCCGACGTCGTCACCGGCGTGGCCGATGATCTCGCCGTCGACCTCGATGTCGCTCGCCAGCGTGCGCGAGTAGACGCTCGTCTCGACCTTGTCGTGACGACGCAGGGCGCCGTCCGTACCGGGCACGCCGATCGGCATGGTCAGACCACGCTCGGTGCCGCAGTCGTCCTCACGGACGATGACGTCCTGCGAGACGTCCACCAGACGACGGGTCAGGTAGCCCGAGTCGGCGGTCCGCAGTGCGGTGTCCGCCAGACCCTTGCGGGCACCGTGCGTCGCGATGAAGTACTCGAGGACCGACAGCCCCTCGCGGTAGTTCGACTTGATCGGGCGAGGGATGATCTCGCCCTTCGGGTTGGCGACGAGGCCACGCATACCGGCGATCTGGCGGACCTGCATCCAGTTACCGCGCGCACCCGAGCCGACCATCTTGTAGACGGTGTTCTGGCGCGGGAAGTTCTCCCGCATCGCGTCGGCGACCTTGTCGGTGGCCTGCGTCCAGATCTCGATGAGCTCCTGACGACGCTCGTCGTCGGTGATCAGGCCCTTCTCGTACTGGCCCTGCACCTTCGCCGCGCGCGCCTCGTGTGCCTCGAGGATGGCCGCCTTGGCCGACGGGGTCGCGACGTCCGAGATGGAGATCGTGACGCCCGAGCGGGTGGCCCAGCGGAAGCCGGCCTCCTTGAGCGCGTCCAGCGAGGCAGCGACCTCGACCTTGGGGTAGCGCTCGGCCAGGTCGTTGACGATGACCGAGAGACGCTTCTTGTCGACGACGCCGTTCTCGTACGGGTAGTCGATCGGCAGCAGCTCGTTGAACAGCGCGCGACCCAGGGTCGTCTCGTAGAGCAGTGCGTCGCCCTCGGTCCAGCCCTCGGGCGCGTCGTCCTCGGTCAGCACCAGGTCGTCGAAGCGGATCTTCACCACGGCGTTGAGGTCCAGGGAGCCCTGGTCGAACGCCATGATCGCCTCGGAGACCGTGCTGAACGCGCGGCCGGCGCCGAGCGCCTCGTCCTTGTCGTTGGTCAGGTGGTACAGACCGATGATCATGTCCTGCGAGGGCATGGTCACCGGACGCCCGTCCGACGGCTTGAGGATGTTGTTGCTCGAGAGCATGAGGATGCGGGCCTCGGCCTGCGCCTCGGCGCTCAGGGGCAGGTGGACGGCCATCTGGTCACCGTCGAAGTCCGCGTTGAACGCGGCGCAGACGAGCGGGTGCAGGTGGATCGCCTTGCCCTCGACCAGCTGGGGCTCGAACGCCTGGATGCCCAGACGGTGCAGCGTGGGTGCGCGGTTGAGCAGCACCGGGTGCTCCGTGATGACCTCCTCGAGCACGTCCCAGACGACGGGACGGGCGCGCTCGACCATGCGCTTGGCGGACTTGATGTTCTGCGCGTGGTTCAGGTCGACGAGGCGCTTCATCACGAACGGCTTGAACAGCTCGAGCGCCATCTGCTTGGGCAGGCCGCACTGGTGGAGCTTGAGCTGCGGGCCGACGACGATGACCGAACGGCCCGAGTAGTCGACGCGCTTGCCGAGCAGGTTCTGGCGGAACCGACCCTGCTTGCCCTTGAGCATGTCCGAGATGGACTTGAGCGGGCGGTTGCCCGGACCGGTCACCGGACGGCCGCGGCGGCCGTTGTCGAACAGCGAGTCGACGGCCTCCTGGAGCATCCGCTTCTCGTTGTTGACGATGATCTCGGGCGCGCCCAGGTCGAGCAGCCGCTTGAGGCGGTTGTTCCGGTTGATCACGCGGCGGTACAGGTCGTTCAGGTCCGAGGTGGCGAAACGGCCACCGTCGAGCTGGACCATCGGACGCAGGTCCGGCGGGATGACCGGGACGGCGTCGAGCACCATGCCGGTGGGCGAGTTGGTCGTCGTGAGGAACGCGTTGACAACCTTGAGCCGCTTCAGGGCACGCGTCTTGCGCTGGCCCTTGCCGGTCTTGATGATCTCGCGCAGCGAGTCGGACTCGGCCTCGAGGTCGAACGCCTCGAGACGCTTCTGGATCGCCGCGGCGCCCATCGAGCCCTCGAAGTAGTTGCCGTACCGGTCCTGGAGCTGGCGGTAGAGCATCTCGTCGCCCTCGAGGTCCGCGACCTTGAGGTTCTTGAACCGGTCCCAGACCTGGTCCAGGCGGTCGAGCTCGAGGTCGGCACGCTTGCGCAGCTGAGCCATCTCGCGCTCGGCCGAGTCGCGCACCTTGCGGCGGGCGTCGGCCTTGGCACCCTCGGCCTCCAGCTCGGCCAGGTCGGCCTCGAGCTTGGTGGCGCGGGTGTTGATGTCGTTGTCGCGGCGGTCCGAGATCTCCTTCTTCTCCAGGTCGATCCCGTTCTGGAGGTTGGGGAGGTCCTCGTGCCGGCCGTCGACGTCGACCCACGTGATCATGTAGGCCGCGAAGTAGATGACCTTCTCGAGGTCCTTCGGGGCGAGGTCGAGCAGGTAGCCGAGACGCGACGGCACACCCTTGAAGAACCAGATGTGCGTGACGGGCGCGGCGAGCTCGATGTGGCCCATGCGCTCACGACGGACCTTCGAGCGGGTCACCTCGACGCCGCAGCGCTCGCAGATGATGCCCTTGAAGCGCACGCGCTTGTACTTGCCGCAGTAGCACTCCCAGTCCCGGGTGGGACCGAAGATCTTCTCGCAGAACAGGCCATCCTTCTCCGGCTTCAGGGTCCGGTAGTTGATGGTCTCGGGCTTCTTCACCTCACCGTGCGACCAGGCACGGATGTCGTCGGCCGAGGCAAGGCCGATACGCAGCTCGTCGAAGACGTTGACGTCGAGCAAGGGGGGTCCTACTTCCTTCGCTTGCCGGTGTGAGCCGGCTGAACGGAAATGTTGCTAAAGGTGCGGGCCCGCCGCCCACCCTTCACGGAAGGGCGGCAGGCTCGACGTCAGATCTCTTCGACGCTGCTGGCGTTCGGGCGCCGGGACAGGTCGATGCCGAGCTCCTCCGCTGCGCGGTAGACCTCGTCGTCGTTCTCCTTCATGTCGATGGAGACGCCGTCCGAGGAGAGCACCTCCACGTTCAGGCAGAGCGACTGCATCTCCTTGAGGAGCACCTTGAAGGACTCCGGGATGCCCGAGTCGGGGATGTTCTCCCCCTTGACGATCGCCTCGTACACCTTGACGCGGCCGGGGACGTCGTCCGACTTGATGGTGAGGAGCTCCTGCAGCGTGTAGGCAGCGCCGTACGCCTCCAGGGCCCAGACCTCCATCTCGCCGAACCGCTGGCCACCGAACTGCGCCTTACCACCCAGCGGCTGCTGCGTGATCATCGAGTACGGACCCGTGGAACGTGCGTGGATCTTGTCGTCGACGAGGTGGTGCAGCTTCAGGATGTACATGTAGCCGACCGCGACCGGCTCCGGGAACGGCTCGCCGGAGCGCCCGTCGAACAGGCGCGCCTTGCCGTCGCCGCCCACGGTGCGCTCGCCGTCACGGTTCGGCAGCGTGGCCGAGAGCAGACCGGTGAGGGTCGTCTCCGGGACACCGTCGAACACGGGCGTCGCGACCGGGTTGCCGGCCGGCGACGACGCGGCGATGGCCGGGACGTCGTCCCGCCACGAGACGTCGCCCTCGGCGAGCTGGATGTCCCAGCCCTGCTTGGCCACCCAGCCGAGGTGCGTCTCGAGGACCTGGCCGACGTTCATGCGGCCGGGCACACCGAGCGGGTTGAGGACGACGTCGACCGCGGTCCCGTCGGCGAGGAACGGCATGTCCTCGACCGGCAGGATCTTGGAGATGACGCCCTTGTTGCCGTGACGGCCGGCGAGCTTGTCGCCGTCCGTGATCTTGCGGCGCTGCGCGATGTACACGCGGACCAGCTCGTTCACGCCGGCGGGCAGCTCGTCGCCGTCCTCACGGCTGAACGTGCGGACCTCGATGACCGTGCCGGACTCGCCGTGCGGGACCTTGAGCGACGTGTCGCGGACCTCGCGCGCCTTCTCACCGAAGATCGCGCGGAGCAGGCGCTCCTCGGGGGTCAGCTCGGTCTCGCCCTTGGGCGTGACCTTGCCGACGAGGATGTCGCCGGCCGCGACCTCGGCACCGATGCGGATGATGCCGCGCTCGTCCAGGTCCGCGAGGACCTCCTCGGAGACGTTCGGGATGTCCCGAGTGATCTCCTCCGGGCCGAGCTTGGTGTCGCGCGCGTCGACCTCGTGCTCCTCGATGTGGATCGAGGACAGCACGTCGTCCTGCACGAGGCGCTGCGACAGGATGATCGCGTCCTCGTAGTTGTGGCCCTCCCACGACATGAACGCGACCAGCAGGTTGCGGCCGAGCGCGAGCTCGCCCTCGTCCGTGGCCGGGCCGTCGGCGAGCACCGAGTTGACCTCGACGCGGGCGCCCTGGTCGACCAGCACGCGCTGGTTGTACGAGGTGCCCTGGTTCGAGCGACGGAACTTGGCGACACGGTACGTCGACGTGGTCGCGTCGTCGTTGGCGACGACGATCAGGTCGGCCGACACCTCGGTGACGACACCCGGCTTCGTCGCGACGATGACGTCGCCCGCGTCGATGGCCGCACGACGCTCCATGCCGGTACCCACGAGCGGGGCCTCGGAACGGACCAGCGGGACCGCCTGGCGCTGCATGTTGGCACCCATGAGGGCGCGGTTGGCGTCGTCGTGCTCGAGGAACGGGATCAGGGCCGTGGCCACCGACACCATCTGGCGCGGGGAGACGTCCATGTAGTCGACGGCCTCGCCGGCGACGTACTCGATCTCGCCGCCCTTGACGCGGACCAGGACGCGGTCCTCCTCGAAGGCACCGTTCGCCTTGAGCGGGGCGTTCGCCTGCGCGATGACGTGGCGGTCCTCGTCGTCGGCGGTCAAGTAGTGGACCTCGTCCGAGACCTTGCCCTTGATGACCTTGCGGTACGGGGTCTCGACGAAGCCGAACGGGTTGATCCGCCCGTACGTGGCGAGCGAGCCGATGAGGCCGATGTTCGGGCCCTCAGGGGTCTCGATCGGGCACATGCGGCCGTAGTGCGACGGGTGGACGTCACGGACCTCCATGCCGGCGCGGTCGCGGGACAGACCACCCGGGCCGAGCGCGGACAGGCGACGCTTGTGCGTCAGGCCCGCGAGCGGGTTGTTCTGGTCCATGAACTGCGACAGCTGCGACGTGCCGAAGAACTCCTTGATCGACGCCACCACGGGGCGGATGTTGATCAGGGTCTGCGGCGTGATCGCCTCGACGTCCTGCGTCGTCATGCGCTCGCGCACGACGCGCTCCATCCGCGACAGGCCCGTGCGGACCTGGTTCTGGATGAGCTCGCCGACCGCGCGGATGCGACGGTTGCCGAAGTGGTCGATGTCGTCGGGCTCGACGCGGATCTCGACGGCCTCGCCGGCACGCGTGCCCGGCAGGGTCGGCAGGTCGATGTGCAGCGACGCGAGGTACTTGATGGTGGCGACGATGTCGTCACGGGACAGGACCGAGTCCGCGAGCGGGACGTCCAGGCCGAGCTTCTTGTTCAGCTTGTAGCGGCCGACCTTCGCCAGGTCGTAGCGCTTCGGGTTGAAGTAGAAGTTCTCGATGAGCGCGCGGCCGGCCTCGACCGTGGGCGGCTCGCCCGGGCGGATCTTGCGGTAGAGGTCGAGCAGCGCCTCGTCCTGCGTCTGGACGTGGTCCTTGTCCAGCGTGTCGATGACGGCCGGGTACGCCGCGAACTCCTCGCGGATCTCCGCGTCCGTCATGCCGAGCGCCTTGAGCAGCACGGTGGCGTTCTGCTTGCGCTTGCGGTCGACGCGGACGCCGACGTTGTCGCGCTTGTCGATCTCGAACTCGAGCCAGGCGCCGCGGCTCGGGATCACCTTGGCCGTGAGGACGTCCTTGTCGGACGTCTTGTCCGCGGTGCGCTCGAAGTACACGCCGGGCGAACGGACGAGCTGCGAGACGACCACGCGCTCGGTGCCGTTGATGATGAAGGTGCCGCGCTCCGTCATGAGCGGGAAGTCGCCCATGAAGACCGTCTGGCTCTTGATCTCACCGGTGGTGTAGTTGACGAACTCCGCCGTGACGAACAGCGGGGCGGCGAAGGTGAAGTCCTTCTCCTTGCACTCCTCGGCCGTGTACTTCGGCGGCTCGAAGCGGTGCTCGCGGAACGACAGCGACATGGATCCGCCGAAGTCCTCGATGGGCGAGATCTCCTCGAAGATCTCCTCGAGACCAGCGGTCTCGGGAACGTCCTGCCGACCGGCCTCGAGGGCCTTGGCCACACGGCCCTGCCACTTCTCGTTACCGAGCAGCCAGTCGAAGCTCTCCGTCTGCAGACCGAGCAGGTCCGGGACCTCGAGGGGCTCGTGGATCTTGGCGAAAGAGATACGGCGGGATGCGGTGCGGTTCGCGATGGCGTCGGCGGTCGGAGCAGAAGGGGTGCGCGAGGCAGCCAAAAGAGGGGTCCTTCCCAGCGGATCGAGTGCACGCTGCGCTGTCCCTGGCTAGGCGCGATCCCCCGGCCGGCGAGCCTCCGGACGCCGTGTACGAACGACGAAGGTGGGCTCGGGTTATACGGGATCGCGGGCACAGGCCAGCGCAAAGCGCTAGCATACTCGGCCGCAGGGACAAAGTCCACCCGGCATCGACACCCCCTGGCGTGATCCCCGTCGGCGACGACGCGGGCCCTGAGGCGTCCGGTGGAACGGGCGGTTCCGCCCGTCCGGCGACGACGTTGTCGCCGCGCACATGGTGGCACACCCGCGGGTCACGCGAAAGTCCGACCCCCCGTCCGGCTGTGGACGGCGACGCCCGTGACGCGACGAAGCCCGCGTCCTCGAACGGGACACGGGCTTCGTCGAGCCAGCTGCGGGAGCGCCGCTCCCTACCTCCGGCCGGTCGCCGTGGCGACCCTGCCGGAGGCGGTGATCACTTGAGGGTGACCGTGGCGCCGGCGGCCTCGAGCGTCTCCTTGGCCTTCTCGGCGGCCTCCTTGGTGACGCCCTCCAGGACGGCCTTGGGGGCGGCGTCGACGAGGTCCTTGGCCTCCTTCAGACCGAGGGACGTCAGGACGCGCACCTCCTTGATGACCTGGATCTTCTTCTCGCCCGAGGACTCGAGAACGACGTCGAACGAGTCCTTCTCCTCCTCGGCCTCGGCCTCGGCAGCGCCACCGGCGCCGGCGGGGGCCGCGACGGCGACCGGAGCGGCAGCGGTGACCTCGAAGGTCTCCTCGAACGCCTTCACGAACTCGGAGAGCTCGATGAGGGAGAGCTCCTTGAACGCGTCGATGAGCTCGGTGGTGGTGAGCTTCGCCATGATGGCGGTTCCTTCCGTTCGGTGCCCGGTGGCCGGTCGGCCTACCTGGGCGGGGGGTTCAGTGAGTGCCTGGCGCCGAATGGCTCAGGCAGCGACCTCGGTCGACTCCTCGAGCTTGAGCCGGAGAGCGTCGACGGTGCGTGCAGCCTGAGCGGCGGGCGCGGTGAACAGGTAGGCCGCCTGGAACAGCGACGCCTTGAACACGTTGGCCGCCTTGGCCAGCAGAACCTCACGGGACTCGAGGTCCGCGAGCTTGGTGACGTCCGCAGCGGTCAGGGCGCGTCCGTCGAGGACACCGCCCTTGATGACCAGTGCGGGGTTCGCCTTGGCGAAGTCACGCAGTCCCTTGGCGGCCTCGACCGGGTCACCGGAGACGAAGGCGATCGCCGACGGGCCCGCAAGCGCGTCGTCGAGGCCCTCGAGCCCGGCATCCTTGGCCGCGATCGCGGTCAGCGTGTTCTTCACCACGGCGTAGGTTGCGTTGCCGCTGAGCGCCTGGCGCAGCTTCTTGAGCTGCGCCACGGTGAGCCCGCGGTACTCGGTCAGCACGGCCGCGTTCGACTCGCGGAACAGGTCCGTGAGCTCTGCGACAGCGGCTGCCTTGTCCGGCCTCGCCATGGCAATCCTTCCGATGGTGGTGCCACCGGTCGTCACGCCCCACAAACGAAAGAGCCCCGCGCAGGCGCGGGGCTCGTCAGGCGGCTCGGCGCGTGCCGAACCTTCCGGGAACTCTCACCTGCGCTGGCCTCCGCTGCTGCGGGACTTCGGGCGGACCGGCATGCGCACTGGTGTGAGCACGACGGACCGACGACCGGCGGTCTTGGGATGTCCCCAACGGTACGGCACCGGACGACGACGGCCAAATCCGTCCCCATCCGCACGGCACCCGGCTCCGAACCCCCCAGGTCACGCACGTACCCGACCGATCAAGGAGGACACCCGTGTCCCAGTCCCCGAACCGTCTCGTCGGCACGATCTTCGGCATCGTCTACCTGCTGGTGGGCCTCGCCGGCTTCGTCGTCACGGGCAGCGTCTCGTTCGCCGCCACCGAGGGCGAGCCGCTCGTCGTGTTCGACGTCAACCCGCTGCACAACATCGTGCACCTGCTGATCGGAGCCGCCCTGCTGATCGCCGCCCGCTCGTCCGTGCGCGCGGCCAAGGGCATGAACACGGCCGTGGGCGCCGTGTACCTGCTGGTCGGCGTCCTCGGCCTGTTCCTGGTCGGCTCGAGCGCCAACATCCTGGCCCTCAACGGCGCCGACAACGTGCTGCACTTCGCGAGCGCGATCCTGCTGCTCGGCGTGGGCCTCGCCGCCGACAAGAGCGCCCGGCCGGTGGGCACGGGCGCGCGGACGGCATGAGCACCGTGACCGCCGCGTCGCGCGCGGCCGGCTCCCCTGAGCCGGCCGCCGCGACCGGCCCAGCTGAGGGGCTGCGCGAGTTCGGCGCGCGGACCGGTGCGGCCTACGCCGCGCTGGGTGCCGGGCTCGTCCTCCTCGCGCTGGGCTCGGAGCACCTGCGGCACCATCCGGCGGTGGCCGTCGGGCTCGTCGTCCTCGGTGGCGCGGAGGCGGCCTGGTCCGTCCTGGCGCTGCGCGGTCCCGTCCCGGTGGCGCGTGCCGCGCTGGCGACGCTCCTCGTGGGCGCCGTCGCGTGGCTCGTCGTCGGCACGTCGATCACCGGAGCGCTCGGCCTGTCCGACGCCGCCGCCGTGGGTCTGCAGCTGCTGGCCGGCGTGCTGCTCGCGGTGGCGGTCCGACCCTCGGAGCCTGTGCGGGGCGCCGGCCCGTTCGCCCGGGTCGCCGTGCTGGCCGTGGCGTCGCTGGTGGTCGCCACGATCACCGTCCCCGGGCTCGCGGCGACCGACGCCGGTGCGCACGCGCACATGCCCGGGATGGCCGGGATGAGCGGGCACGGCTGACGCGCGACCTGCTCTCGGTCCCGTCACAGCGGGGCGCCGAAGCAGACCAGCGGGGCGACGACGCCGGTCTCGGCCGCGTCCTCCGCCGTGGCGGTGGCGACCGCCTGCGCCACCGGGACGCCCGACCGCAGGAGCGCATGGGTCCGCGTCATGACCCGGAGCGCCGTCGCGTCGGGCAGCGGCGCGACCGCCGCCACGACACAGCCCACGCCCGTGCGCAGCAGGACGCTGGCCAGGCCCAACGCCTCGCCACCGGCCCGGATGCTCGCCCGGCCGACCTCGCAGCTGGACAGCAGCACGAGCTCCGGGGAGCCGCCGCCCGAGTCCAGCTCGTGCGCGAACAGCGGACCGTCGGCCATCCGCACCGAGGAGAACAGCGGGTTGTCGGGCTCGTGCCGGCCGTGCGCGGCGAGGTGCACGATGCCGGGGGCCCCGAGGAGCCCGATCATCCGGGACACGGTCGCCTCCTGGCCCACCACCACCTCGCCGCCGGGCCACAACCGCCCGATCTCCTCGGCCTCCGCCTCGGCGTGCCGCAGCCCCGGGCCGGCAGCCGCGATGACCCGCGACGGGATCGCGCTCGCCGACCCCGCGTAGGTCATCCAGTGGTGCACGGACGGCGCCACGACCGTCGGCCGCCCGATGCGCGACGGGAGCATCGACCACGGCAGCACCCCGAGCCAGCCGGTGGCCACGACCACGAGCTCCCCCTGTGCTCCCAGGGCCGGCACGAGCCGGGCCTCCAGCGCCGACATCCCGTGCTTCAGCGAGTTGAGCGCGACGCCCCGCAGGTCCGGGGGCACGAGCGGGTTCGCGGTCACCTCGAGGTCCGCGTGGACCCGTCGGACCAGCTCCGCGATGCTCGCCGTCTCCCCCAGGTGGTGCAGCGCGGTGTGGTCGTCGCCGACCTCGACCGCGAGGAGCTCGCCCCGGTGCTCGAGCACGTCGAGGACCACGCCGCCCGGCCGGTCCCGCAGCACCCGACGGACCTCGACCGACCGCCCGGCCCTGTCGCCGCCGGCACGACCGCTCTCGTGCCAGGACCGCGCGAGGATCTCGTGCTTCAGGCGCTGCGCCTCGCGCTCGACCCTGGCCACCCGGGGATCGCCGGGCGTGTGCTGCCGGGTCCCCCGGTTCTGGTCGATCAGCTCGCGCAGCTCCTCCAGCAGCGCCGCCGAGACCGGGTCGCTGGGCGGGTTGACCCGGGGTGTCCCGCCGATCACGGACCGCACGCGCTCGGCGGCGTCCAGGACCGCCGACGGCCGGCCCGACGCCAGCGCGAGGGAGACGTCGAGGTCGGCCAACCCGGTGCCGTGCACGGCCCCCGCGGTACGCAGGTCGAGCGACCCGAACCGCGCGCGGTGGAGCCCGAGATCGCGCTGACCTGCACGGACGTAGCGACCGGCGCGCTCGCGGTCGCCCGCCGCGCGCGCGAGCATGGCCCGGATGCGCCGGCCGTGCAGGCGCACGGCGATGGGGTCGCTGCTCCGGACCGGGCCCAGCGCCTCGAGGACCACGGCCGGGTCGTGCAGCGCGCCGCGGGCGAGGTCCGACTCGATGCGGACGTACGCGGCGGCGCTCGCCCAGATGGTGCGGCCGGTGCTGAGGCACAGGCGTTCGAGCTTGCCGGCGCTGCGCGAGAGGGACGCCCAGCGCGCCCGCACGCGCGCGTCGTCGTCCGGCGCGGCGGCGCAGGCCTCCGCGTCGGCCTGGAGCGCCAGCAGCGACGACCGGATGACCCACGCGTCGTCGCCCCGCCGCCGGAACCGCCGACCGGCCGCGAGCGCGAGCTCGCGGGCCGCCACCAGGTCGCCGCGGAGCATCGCGCACTCCGCGCGGCCCAGCTCGCACTCGGCCACGTCGTGCGGCAGGTGCTGCTCGGCGAACAGCGCCGCGGCCTCGGCGAGCGTCGTGTCCGCCACCCCGACCAGGCCCGCCTCGAGCAGCACCCGGGCCCGGTCCTGGATCGCGGTCGGACGCGGCGGCCCGGGCAGGATCGCGGCCGCATCCTCCATCAGCGCGAGCGCCTCGGGCATCCGGCCGGCGACGAAGCTGAGGTAGCCGAGGTTGTGCTCGGCCTTGAACACGAGCCTGACGAAACCGGCCTGCCGCGCTCGCCGGGCGCAGTCGGCGAGGTCCCCGCGGGCGGCCGTCAGGTTCCCGCGCTCCATGTGCAGGACCCCGCGGTTCAGCAGGGAGCGGCACGCGTCCAGGGGGTCGGCCTCGTCGGACCCCGCGATCGCGATGTCCAGCTCACGCAGCGCGTCGTCCTGCCGCCCCGCCCGCAGGGCCAGCAGGCCGCGCAGGCCCGCGACTGCCGGTCCGAGCCCCGGCCAGCCGCCCCCGACGGCGTCCTGCTCTGCGAGCATCGCGTCGAGCCGCTCCAGGATCGGGCGCGAGCCGCCGCGCGTCTCGAAGTCGCACTTGGCCAGCTCGGTGAGCGCACGCCCGCGCCAGCGCGCGACCTCCGGCGTCGACGGCATCGCGTCCAGCGCCCGCAGCGCGGGCCGAAGGCGCCGGCGCGCGCGGGTCGGGCGACCCTCCGCGTTGTCGTCGGTGGCCCGCTGGACCTGCTCGATGAGGGCGCCGAGGCTCGGCGGCCCGGCCGCCGCCGGACCGCCGGGTTCGGACATCTGCGCTAGAGCTCGATCTGTGGCGTGACGATGGGCACCGTCGGGTCCGACGGTCGACGGAGCACCAGCCGGGCCGGGCCGCGCTCGATGTCGGAGAACGAGAAGCGACCGTCCGCGTCGGAGCTGGTCGTCGTGACCTCTCCGCCCTGGTGCAGCTCGACGGAGAGCTCCCCGGCGGGCGCCGCCCAGCCGTCGACCCGTACTCGCCCCGCCTCGGCGTGCACCGAGATCATCACGGTGAGCACGTCGGTGGTGAACGTGATGGTGCCGGCCTCGATGCTGGTCTCGTCCGCACGAACGGCGAGCGCGGGCTCCCCGACCAGGTGGAGCTCCGCCAGCTCGGCGTGCATCGCCTCGATGGTCAACGCCATCCCGATGCTCTCGACCAGACCGGCCGGGACCGGGTCCGCCTGCTCGACCAGCGCCGCGAGGCGCTCGAGGATCTGCCGGTCGTCGATGTCCAGGCCGCCGGCGGCGACCAGGGCGAGGGTCCTCTCGTCGGCGCTCATGACATGCTCCAGGCGGGGTCGGCTGCGAGCGCGACGCGCAGCTTGGCGAGGCAGCGGCCACGCGTCGGCCCGATGCTGCCGACGGGCATGCCGAGCGATCTCGACACGACGGCGTAGTCCGGGCGGTCGACCAGAGCGACCAGCCCCAGGAGCCGACGGCACCGGTCCGGCAGCTCAGCGACGTGCTGCCACAGCACCTGGTCCCGCTCGGACCGCACGGCCACCGAGTCCGGAAGGTCGTCGGCCGGCGCGGCCAGCCAGTCGGTCACGTGCTCGTCCTGCTCGTGCCGGACCAGCTCGTCGCGGCTGCGCCGCACGGACCTCCACGCGGCGCGCTTGGCGGTGACCAGCATCCACTGCAGGGTCGCGCGCGGGTCCCGGATCGACTCGATGTCCCGCACGAGCGTCAGCCAGGTGTTCTGCACGATGTCCTGCGCCAGCTCGGGATCAGCACCCTGCGCCCGGACCGTGTGCCACAGCAACGGCGTCATCACCTGCACCAGGGCGGCGAGCGGAGCTCGATCTCCGTCGCGGTATGCCACGACCGCGCGGGCCGCCTGGTCGGCGAGCCCCTCACCCTGGCTGCGGAGCTCGGTGTCCACCGGCTCCACCAGGTCGTCACTCATCATGGACCCCTCACAGGCAGGCCTCGTCGGGCGGCCGCCCCGAACACAGTAGGGCGACCCGGACAACCCCGACAAGGACGATACGACCGCGAGCAGGTGCCCCCGGACCGCCCGCGTCGCGGACCGTCCCCCCGCGGGCACCCGCGGCGGCCCCACCGATCGGGGTCGACTCGGAGGAGCACGGGGCAGACGCCCAGATACATCTCTGCAACTCTTCGTTGGACCGGATGTATCTGACCGGTCGTCACCCGCTCCTTGCGAGCACCCGACCCGGTTGAGGAGACGCCCGACATGACAGAGCAGGACCCCACCCCCGGCACCTACACCCGTGACCAGATCCGGTCGACGAAGCGCACCATCGAGGACGCGCTCATCGCCCGGCCTGGCGTGGTCGGGGTCGACATCGGCGAGAAGTGGTCCGACGGGTCGCCGACGGGTCGACAGGCGATCGTCGTCCACGTCGAGCACAAGCTCGCCCACGGCGACCTCTCCGACTCGGAGCGCATCCCCAGCGAGATCGACGGCATCCCCACCGACGTCGTCGAGCACCGCGTGCGCCTCCACTCGGCGCCGGCCGCCGGGGAGCCGAGCAAGCGCATCCGCCCCCTCGCCGGCGGGATCAGCCTGGGCCCGGCCACCCCCGTGACGGTCCCGATCGACGGCGTCGCCCAGCTCCGGTCCGTCAACGGCACCCTCGGCGTCCTCGTGTACGAGCGGCACACCGGCCGGACCTTCGGCCTCACGAACTGGCACGTCGCCGCCGGTGACGGGCTCGAGGACGTGGCCAGCACCTGGATCCAGCCCGCGCTCGCCGACGGCGGGAACCCGCGCACCGACCGCGTCGGCGCCCTGGTCCGCGGCACGCTCACCGACCGCATCGACGCCGCGATCGTCGGGCTCGCGCCCGGTGCTCCCTGGCTGCCCGGGATCGTCGGCGTCGGCGCGGTCACCGGGTCCGCCCCCGCGGCCGACGGCGCGGCCGTCCGCAAGAGCGGGCGGACCACCGGCCTGACCAACGGCACCATCACCTCCACCGACTACACGACCTCGGTCGACTTCGGCACCGGCGTCGGGTGGAAGACCCTGCGCGACCAGATCCGGATCGAGCCCGCCGAGGGCGTCGCCGCCTTCTCGAACGAGGGGGACTCCGGCTCCGCGATCGTCGACGCCGACGGGAAGGTCGTCGGGCTGCTCTGGGCCGGCGAGGACGACGGCAGCTTCTCGGTCGCCAGCCCCATCGGCGCTGTGCTCGAGACGCTCGGCGTCGACGTCCTCTCTCTCAGCGCCGCACGCGCCCTCGCCGCCCGCCGGGACGCGAGCGCCCGCCGCGCCCGTGCCGCTGCGGTGCCGCCGTCGCTGTTCCCGCCGGTGCAGGCCGCGTTCAGCGGTCGGCGTGCGCGTCGCCGCCCCGCGGCCGCGTCCGGCCGTCCCGGGTCTGCGAACGGC
>NZ_JBFUEV010000013.1:0-94577 GCF_056403775.1 Cellulomonas sp. P2_F12
CGGCCGTCGTCGTGAAGGAAGGGTCAGTGCGTGACCTTGACCTTCAGCTCGGAGCTGCTGGTGGTCCCGAGCGGGTTCGCCAGCTCGGCGCGATAGACGTGCGTGCCGACCGATCGGCCGGACACGCTCGTCGTCGCCTGCTGCGCGTTGAACCCGTTGGCCGTGAGGGACTGGGTGTCGATGAGCACCCCGTCCTCGTACAGCCGGTAGACGGTCGCGTTGGTCCCCCACCAGAGGTTGGTGGTGAGGGTGTACGACCCGTCGCCGTCCTTGTTGTCGTGGCTCAGCACCGGGGTGCCCGGGTTCGCCGCGGTCACGCGCACGGTGATCGGGGCGGTCGTCGTCCTCCCGTGCTGGTTGGTCAGCACCGCGGTGTAGACATACGTCCCGTTGGGCTTGCCGGCGAGCTGGAAGGCCGCCGACTGGGCGTTCGGGGTGGCGTCGACCAGGTCGCGCGTGGCCACCTCGACCCCGTTCTCCAGCAGCGTCACGGTCTGGGCGTTCTGGCCCCACCACAGGTTCATGGTCACCGTGTAGCTGCTGTCGTTCTCCCAGTTGTCGCTGGAGAGCACCCCGGCGCCGGGCTTCGCGGTGGCCGGTCCCGGCACCCGCTCGTCCGGACCGGTGGCGGCGCCCGTGTAGACGATGCTCGGCGCCGGCGGCGTCGACGTCCCGTCACCCAGGAAGTAGCCCGTGTGCGGCGGCTGGTTGTAGCCGGTGTTCTGCCAGGCGACGCCGAGCCGGTAGACGGGGTCGGACTGGAGGGTGCGGAACCGGTGGTCGGTGAGGTCGACCGTGGTGGCGATCCGCAGGGCCGACGAGTCGGCCAGGCGGGTGACGATCTCCTCGCGCCAGTCCCCGAACAGGTCGGCCTGCAGGGCGGGTGTGCCCTTGGTGCCGTTGTCCGACAGGGTGCCGGTGGCCCGGTAGATCTCGTCGGCGGTCTGCGTCGCCGGGTTCCACTTGGCGATCGTCGGGACCCCAGTGAGCGTCTCCGTGGACCAGTCGTGGTCGGTGATCTCCCGCAGGAGGTCGCCGTCCCACCAGGTGAGGAAGTTCGCCGCGGGGATCGTGGAGCTGATCAGGGTGCCGTCGGCCGCCCGCATCTCCCCCGACCGTGAGTTCCACGTGCCGTCGGTCGTGACGGCCCACGACTCCGAGCCCGGGTGCGAGGCGTCGATGTCGCCCGAGGCCCCACGGCCGGTGTCGGCGGTGGCCGGCATCGACCACAGCACCTCGCCGGTCCTGGCGTCGCGGAACGTTGCCCCGATGCCCTTGCTGTGCGGCGCCTCCTCGTGCACCGCGAACACCTCGAGGCCCGGCCGGCTGGGGTCGAGGTCGCTGACGTGCAGCGCGTCCCCGTGCCCGAGCCCGGTGCTGTAGAGCGCCGTGCCGTCGTCGTCGATGGTCATGGAGCCGTAGACGATCTCGTCCTTCTGGTCGCCGTCGACGTCGGCCACCGAGAGGTTGTGGTTGCCCTGGCCCATGTACTGCGAGCCGGCGACGTCGGAGTCGAACGTCCACCGCTTGGTGAGCGAGGAGCCGTCGAAGTCGTAGGCGACCAGGACGGTCCGCGTGTAGTAGCCGCGGCTGAAGATGACGCTCGGGTGCTCGCCGTCGAGGTACGCGACCCCGGCGAGGAAGCGGTCGACCCGGTTGCCGTACGCGTCGCCCCACGCGGCCACGTCACCGCGCGGCGGCGTGTAGTCGATCGTGTCGACGGCCGCGCCGGTGGCACCGTTGAACACCGTCAGGAACTCCGGCCCGGTGAGCACGTAGCCCGACGAGTTCCGGTAGTCCGCCCGCGGGTCACCGATGACCGTGCCGACGCCGTCGACGGTGCCGTCGGCGGTCTTCATGGTGACCTCGGCCTTCCCGTCGCCGTTCAGGTCGTACACCTGGAACTGCGTGTAGTGCGCGCCGGCCCGGATGTTCTGGCCCAGGTCGATGCGCCACAGCCGCGTGCCGTCCAGCTCGTACGCGTCGACGTACACGTTGCCGGTGTAGCCCGCCTGCGAGTTGTCCTTGCTGTTGGACGGGTCCCACTTCACGACGATCTCGTACTGCCCGTCGCCGTCGAGGTCCCCGACGGACGCGTCGTTGGCGTTGTAGGTGTACGGCTGACCGTCCTTCGTGTACGCGTCCGCCGGCTTGTCCAGCGGCACGTCGAGGTGCTGGCTGTCCCACACGCGGAACTCGCCGGTGGCCCAGCGCTCGATCCCGTCGACCACCGAGCTGACCCGGTAGACCGAGCCTGCGGAGCCGCCGGTGTCCAGCAGGTTGGTGCTCGTGGTGATCGGCAGCGTGGTGATCTTCTTGCCGTCCCGGTACACGTGGAACGCGATCGAGTCGGGGTCCAGGCCCAGCTGTCGCCAGCCGAGGTAGACGCCGCCGTCGGTCTTCACCGCGACCGGCGACCGGTCGAGGCGCTCCGCCTGCCGCGCGAGGGTGGTGACCGCGGGGGTGGTGAGCGACGACGACGCCGCCGACACCCCGCCCGCGTTCACCGACGCGACCCGGTACGTGTAGCCGATCGTGGTCAGCACGGTCGTGTCGGTGTACGACGGACCGTCCGCCCGGCCGACGACGACGAACGAGCCGTCCTTGGCCCGTCGCGACACCTGGTAGAACAGCGCGCCGTCGACGGCGTCCCAGGTGAACGTGACGTCGTTCTTGTTCACGGCGCCCAGCGTGAGCCCGGTCGGCACGGCGGCCGTCGGCACGTCCGGGTCGACGGTGGTCACGTCGAGCGTGTCCGTCGGCACCGACTCGACGCCGGTCGGGTCGAGCGCGACGACGTCGTACTCGTACGCGAGCCCGACGTCGGGGGTGGTGTCGACGAACGTCGTCGCGGTGACGTCACCGAGCGCGACCGGAGCCGAGGCCCCCGCCGCCTTCCGGTAGACCCGGTAGCCGGCCGAGTCGGAGGTCCCCGTCCAGCTCAGCGAGACCTTCACCGACCTGCCGTCGATGCTGAGGTCGTCGAGGGTCAGGCCCGACGGCGCCAGCAGCAGCGGCGTGATCTCGATGCCGTTCAGGCGGCTCGAGGAGCCGGTCATTACGAGGTTCAGCTGCCCGTCGGTCACGAGCACCGGCTGGCTGACCTTCTCCGAGACCGACCCCGCGCCCGCGTTGGAGGCGCCGAAGTCCTTGCCCTCGAGCTGCACGTTGGAGCGGCTGGTGCCGATCCAGTCGCCGTTGTACGTCTTGACGGCGTAGCTGCCGTCGGGCACGTCGACCGCGAACACGTGCTGGGTGCCCGGCAGCAGGAAGTCGCGCTGCAGGTCGTTCGGCGGCGGTGTGAAGCTGACCCCGCGGTCGCGTCCACCCAGACCCGTCGGGTCCAGCCAGCCCCAGCCGATCTCGGGGGTGTACCGCGAGTTCTGGTTCACCTCCGTGTAGCCCGGCATGACCGGGCTGCCGGCCGGCTGCACGTCGAACTTGTACAGCGCGGCCTTCGTCGTGACCCGAACCGCGGCCGACGGGGCCGACGATCCACGGCCGTTGACGGCGACGACCCGCAAGTCGTACGACGCCCCCTCGACCAGCCCGCCGACCGCGGCCTGCGGCAGCGTCGAGGTGGCGACCAGCGCGTACGCGTCGTCGCCGGCGGCGGCGTCCTTGCGGAACACCTGGTAGATGTCGGCTCCCTCGCTCGGGGTCCACGTGAGCTGGACGCCGGCGTTGGAGACGCTGCCCGCGACGACCCCGGCCGGAGCGGCCGGGACCTGCGCCGGAGGCTCGGCGTCGACCACCTCGTCGGCCAGCGGCACGTCGAGCTTCTCGATGCCGGAGGCGACGAGGCGGGCCATCTGGATGGCGCCGTACTCCTGGAAGTGGGTGTCGTCGATGGTCCCCGTCGGACGGCCCGGGTAGACCCCGGCCGGCACGTACAGGAACACGCTCGTCGACGCCTCCGGGCCGATCTGGTCGAGGTACGCGCGGCTCGAGGCCGCGAGGTCGACCAGGGGCGTCCCGGTCTCGTTGGCCAGCGCGGTCGCCGCAGCGACGTACTCGGGGAACGAGACGTTGAACGCGCCCGTCGCCGGGTCGAAGCTGCGCCGAGAGACGGGCGTGACGATCACGGGTGTGGCCCCGCGCTGCACGGCGCCGTCGACGTAGGTCCGCAGGTACTCGGCGTAGTCGGCGGGAGCGGCGAAGCGGTCGTCGACCCCGTAGGTCGCGTCGTTGTGCCCGAACTGCACGAACACGTAGTCGCCCGGCTTGACCAGGCGCAGGACCTCGTCGAGCCGGCCCTGGCTGATGAAGTTCTTCGACGAGCGGCCGCCGATGGCCCGGTTGTCCACCGTGACGTCGTCGGACAGGAAACGGCCGATCATCTGGCCCCAGCCGGCCTGCGGCGCGTAGTCCGCCGTGTAGCTCTGCACCGTCGAGTCGCCCGTGATCCACACCGTCGGCTCGTCGCCGGGTGCGCGCGGGCTCTGCGCCGCGATGCGGAGCTCGTTGAGCTTGGGCGCGGCGCCGGAGAGCTCGAGGTTGAGCTGGCCGTCGACCACGGCGATGTCGAACGACATCTCGAGGAACTGGCCCGCGGCCTTCGTCGTCGGCGCCACCTTGGCCATCTGCTCTGCGGTGATCGCGACGTCCGTCGCCTCGGTGGCGTCGCCCGCGATCAGGCTCACGGTGTAGTCGCCGTTGGGCAGGTCGACGACGAGCTCCGTGTCCCCCACGCTCACGAAGTCGGAGCGCAGCGGGTCGTTCGTCCCGCGGTCGGTAGCGGTGACGGCCCGGGTGTCGACGAACCCGTACCGCGTCGTCGCCGAGTACGCGCTCGTCGCGTCGAGCCTGGTGGCACCCGGTGCGAGCGCGCCGCTGCCGAGGTCGAAGTCGAGCACGGCGGGCACGGTCGGAGGCGTCGGCAGGCTGCTCACGGCGGCCGCAGACGGGGTCGACAGGCCGGCGGCGTCGATCGTCTGCACGCGGTAGTAGCGCAGGGTCGAGGTGTCGACGGCGTCGGTGGTGAACACCTCGCGCGCGCCGGTCCGGGCGACCTCGGTGTAGGTGCCGTCGACGGCGTCGGAGCGCGAGACCACGTAGCCCGTGGCGCCGGCGACCTCGTTCCAGCGCAGCGTCACGGCGCTCGGGGTCACGTGGGCCATGCGCACCGAGGTGGGCGCAGCGATGGTCGACGTGCCGGGGTCGGGCTCGTCGGGCGGCGTCGTCCCCGTCTGCGACACGACGATCGAGCTGACGTACCCACCGGCGCCCGCGCCGGTGACCCCCACCGTCAGCTGACCGTCCGCGACGGTGACCGGCCACGTGCCCGCGATCGCGGCCGCCTTGGTGCTCAGCGTCCCGCCACCGGCGCCCTCGAGCGTCACCGTGGTCTTGGTGGTGCTGGTGCCCGCGAGCAGGTCGCCCGAGCGGACCGTCACGTCGTAGGTGCCGTTGGGCACGTCGAGCACGAACGACCAGCTGGTGGCCAGGACGAAGTCGCGGTCCGCGGGGTCGGCCGCGCCACGGTCACGGGAGATCGGGGTGACCCCGTCCGACGGCACGATGCCGAACCCGGTCGCGGCGGAGTAGCGCGTCGCGTCGGTCACCTGCTGGTAGCCGTTCGCGACCGGGCTGGTCGCGGTGCCCATGTCGAACTTCCACGTCGTCGGCGGGTCGGCCGCGAGGGCCGGCAGCCCGCCGGCGGCGACCAGTGCGGCCGCGGTCGCGGTGGCTACCCCCGCCAGAAGTGCACGAGGACCGGCTCGGCCGGGGGTTCGTCCCGCGTGCCCCGCCGACCCGCGCGTCCGTCCCGCCCGCGGTTCCCCTGGTCCCTCGTCGTGCGCGCGCGTCGAGCGCATGGCATCACCCTTTGTCTCGTCGTTGAGATCACCCCTGTGCTGCCCCGTGAATCGATTCATTCTGTAACGATTCACCCGAGCAAGCAGGACATTCCTACCGACCCCTCCCCGGGCCGCGCAAGGGTTTCGGGCAAACTGGGGAAAGCGCTCGCCGTTCGCGTTTCCCGCGCGGCGGCGCGGGTGGCCCTGGTCGACCACGCAGTCGGGCAGCCCGGCATCGACGTCCTTTCGAGGCCCTGACCTGCGGCTATGCATCGGTCACGACACACCGCGACTCAGTCGGCGCACAGGCAACGCCGACGAGGGAACCGAGCGCCCGAAGACTCGCCTCCGGTGAGCACCGGGCGCCGTCGGGCTCGAGCACGCTTCCCCCCGCGACACCGACTGGGCTGCCCGGTGACCGCCGACGAGGCCGTCGGGGCGCCGCCGCCCGCCTCTCGCTGTCCGCTCGGGTCATTCCCCGCCCCACCGCGACCTCGTCAGCCGGCGCCTGGCATCCCGCAGGAACGGCCGACGAACTCGTGCAACGCCCCCCGCAGCACGTCGCTCGACGCGAGGTAGAACACCGGCTGGTCAATCCCGTCGACCCGGGTGTGCACGCCGAAGAACGTGCCGCGCTTGTCCTCGGCCACGGCGTGCGGGTCGCACCGCGACGGCACCAGCTCGAGCGGCACGGTGTCCTCGGCACCGTCGGCCGTGTCGACGGTGGTGGGCCAGCTCGTCGCACCCCCGACCGGCGCCAGCAGCACCGTCCCGTCGACCTGCGTGATCTCGACGGTCGGTCCGCCGAGCACCGGCACCACGCGCAGGTTCACCGTGGCGGCCAGCGTCCCGCCCACGTCGCTGGTCGTGATCGCGTCCTCCAGGCTCAGCGTCGCGCCCCTCGCCACGGCCGCCGCCGCGCAGTCCTCGCCGTGGATCCGGGCGAGGTGGCCCTGCGGGTCGCCCGGCTGCACGATGAGCGTCGACCGCCGGCCCGCGCCGTCCACCAGGTCGAGCTCGGCCTGCGCGGGCCCGGAGGTCGCGTCGTCGCAGACCGGTTCGCCGAGCGCCACGGACACGTCCCGGTCGACGCCCGCCCGCACGGGTCGCTCGCGGTCACTCGCCGCGACGCCCGCGTCGTCGGGTGTGATCAGCCGCGCTCGTTCGACCGTCACGTCGCCGGGCCCGGCGTTCGCCACGTTCAGCTGCACCACCCGGAGCGCCCAGTCGCTGCGCGCCTGCCGGACCTCGACCGACAGCCCGGCCAGCACGTCGGCGGGGATCGGCGTCGGCGTCGCGCTCGGGCCGGGCGGCTGCGCGGCCGGCGCGCCGCCCGTGCAACCAGCGAGCGCGAGCACGGCGACGACCGCCACCACCCGCCACCGTCCGGCCACCCCCCGATCGTGCCGCACCCGCCCGGTCCGCCGACAGAACAACCCGACCACGACCGCCCGCCGCCACCCGCGCACCCGCCCGGCGCGCGGCCCCCGCGCGCCCCACCACCTGCCGGGCCGACGCCCGTGGCCGCAGGTCTCGGCCACGAGAACAACATGGGACGCGTTGTGGGGCCGTTTGCCGCGTCCCATGTTGTTCTCGCGTGCTGGTGAAGGCGTGCGGGAGCGGTCAGCGCGCCGGCGTGCGGTCCGGTCAGCGAAGGGGTGCGCGCGAGGTCAGCGAAGGCATGCCGGAGAGGTCAGCGCGTGCCTGCGAACGGGGCGCCCAGCTCCGTGAACGTGGCGCCCTCGTCGGCGGCCCGGGCACACCAGTGCTCGACGTCCGCGATCACCGGGTGCCGTGCGGGGCCCTCCGCGCGCCACTCGACGAGCTCGGCCGGCACGGACGCGGGGTCGGGCGCGGTCCGCACGGCCTCGAGCACTCGCAGGAACGCGCCGGTGTCCGCGACCGAGCACCGCAGCGCGATCGTCGGGTCGGCGCGGGCCTCGAGGAGCTGGCTCAGCAGGTCCACGCGCCCGGACCGGATCCGGCGGGTGCCGCGCGGCGAGCTCACCTCGATCTCGTCGGTCTCGTACAGCAGCGTCGCGGTGCCCAGCGTGCCCCGGACCGTCACCCGGGCGCGGGACTGCACGGGTGCGCACAGGGTCAGCCCGGCGGACACGCGGATGCCGGAGCGTGTCTCGACGACGACGGCGGAGGTGTCGTCCGCCTCGATCGGGTGCGCGTGGAACAGGTCCACCCGCACGTCGACGACGTCCTCGACCGTCCGCGCGCCGGCCAGCAGCAGCGCCGTCGCGACCGCGTGCGCGAGCGGGTTGCTGACCACGCCGTCGACCACCTCGACGCCGCCCATCGTCCGCCGGCCCGCCCACGCGGCACGGGCGTAGTAGGCCTCGTCGCGCACCCAGGTGCCGACGGCCCCCACCCCGGTGACCTCCCCCAGCTCGCCGGAGCCGACGATGCGCGCGAGCTCGTCGACGGCCCCCGACCCATACGTCTGGAAGCCGACCTGGCACCGGCGGCCCGTCTCCTCGACCACGGCGAGCAGCTCGGCGTGCTCGGCCAGCGATGCGGTGGTCGGCTTCTCGAGCAGCACGTCGCAGCCCGCGCGCAGGGCCGCCGACGCCAGGGGCAGGTGCGTCGGGATCGGGGTCGCGAGGACGACGACGTCGGGGCGGGTGTTGGTCAGCAGGGAGTCGAGGTCGGGGAACCAGGGCACGTCGCCGTCGACCGGCCGCGGGTCGACCACCGCCGCGAGGGTCGCGAGGCCACGTTCCTGCAGGTCGGTGACGTTGCGGACGTGGGAAGCGCCGTGCCCGTGCACGCCGACGACCGCGATCGTGGGGACGTCGGTGGCCGTCTCGGGCAGCGCGCTCATCGCCACGCCTGCCCGGCCAGCTCGGCGGCCTCGTCTGCCCCCAGTGCGCGGTCCACCACGACGGCCGCGAGCCCGACCTCGAGCTGTCCGCCCGCGGGCACGTCGACCACCCGGTCCCAGGCGAGCGCGGGTCCGGCGCCGACGTACTCGGCGACCCGAGCGAACCAGGGGCGGACCTGCGTCGGCGGCTGGACCAGCAGGACGGTGGTGGTGGCGGTCTCCCGTCGCTGCACGAACGCGAGCCACGGCGAGAGGCTGCCGTGGACGGCCTCCTCGCCGACCAGACCCTCGCCCAGCACGGTCGTCACGTCCGCCGACGGCAGCCGCCAGAAGATCCCGCCGTACCCGGCGCCCGGTCGCCCGTTGGTGCCCGGGCTCTCGAGGCGCAGCGGCCCGTGGGCGGCGTGCAGCACGCTCGACCAGCGCAGGGTCCAGCCACGTCCGTCCGCGAGAGGCGTCGCGGCCAGCCGGCGGTCCTCGCGGAGCAGGGGCCGGTCGCGCTCGTCGCGCCAGGTGACGTCGTCGACGAGCGCGGCGCCGCCGTCGACCACCCGCACGCCCTCGCTGACCTGCCGGCCATGGTTGGGCAGAAGCGTCGGGCCCTCGTCGCGCAGGAACGTGCGGCCGCCCCAGTACGACGTGCCGTTGACCACCGGGACCGCCATCGAGACGCCGTAGTGGTGCCGGTGGTCGACGGGGCTGGTCTCCGTGAGCGCCGTGCCGGCCGCCGAGTGGACCGGGTGCAGGTAGGGCCGCGGGGCGTGCACGGACGGGAGCCGGTCGCCGGACTCGTACCGGGCCAGCGGGACGGACCCGTCGGGGGTCACCCCGGAGAGCAGGTGGGAGCCGAGGTCGGCGGCCCAGCCCGCACCGACCAGCGACGGCACCTGGGGACCGACGGGGTCCGTGGCGGCGCGGCGCCCGAGCCGTGCGGCGGGCGGCACCGGGCCCGTGCTGGCGCGCACCGCGAGGACGGGCTGGATGAGCGGCGGCGTCGGGTCGACGTCGTCGCCGCTGACGAGCGAGCGCAGGTGCGCCCAGGCCCGTCGGCCGAGCTCGGCCTGCGGGACGGTCGCCGTGGTGAGGGAGGGCGTGGCGAACCGCGCCAGCTCGATGTCGTCGAAACCCGTGATCGAGACGTCCCCCGGGACCGCGACGCCCAGCTCGTTGAGGCGGGCCAGCAGCCCGAACGCGACGAGGTCGTTGTACGCGACGACGGCCGTGGCGCGCGACTCGAGCACGTCCTGCGCGGCGGCGTAGCCCGACTCCACAGACGACCCCGCCGGCCGCTCGCTGAGCCGCACGTCCTCGCGGCGGGCCGCGGCGGCCCGCAGGGCTTCGAGCCGGGCACCGTGCGAGGCGCTGTCGGGCGGCCCGGCCAGGTACAGCAGGTGGCGGTGACCCAGGCCGGCGAGGTGCTCGACGATCCGGTCGATGCCCGCCGCGTAGTCGATCGCCAGGGTCGGGGTGACCCCGTCGGCCGCGCGGTTGACGACGACCACGGGCCGGATCTCGGGCAGCAGCGCGCGCAGGGTCTGCTCGGGCATCCGCGGGGAGACCAGGACGAGCGCGTCGCAGCGCAGGCGTGCGTCGAGGGCGATCCGCTCCTCGTCGGCAGCGTGCTCGGCGGTGTCCGCCACCAGCACCCGGTACCCCTCCTCGGCCGCAGCGGAGGCGACCCCGCGGAGCACCTGCTGGAACATGGGGTTGGCCAGGTCGGGGACCACGACGGCGACCGTGTTGGTGCGCCCCAGCGAGAGGCTCCGTGCCGTGTTGCTCGGGCGGTAGTGCAGCTGCTCGGCGACCTCGCGGACGCGGGCGGCGAGCTCGGGGTCGACCGTCGCGCGGCCGTTCATCACCCTGCTCACCGTCGCGCGGGAGACGCCGGCGGCGTGCGCGACCTCGCCGATGGTCGACGCGGTGCGCGTCCACCCGTTCTGCGTCACTGCAGCCTCCCGCGGTCACCGACGACCACCCACCGGGGGTGGCTCCGCGCCGAACATACACCACGGGAAACCGGTTCCCTAGCCACAGAAACCGGTGCTACGGTACCGCCGAGGAACCGGTTTCTCAGCGATTCCACACACGGCGAACACATCGAGGTGATCGACGACATGTCCGTAGTGACGGAGCTACGCAGGACCGCCAGGTCCGGACGCACGCCTGCCCGGCGTGCGCTCCGCCGGGGCGACGGCCGCAGCGCTGCGCTCTTCCTGGCACCCTGGTTCCTGGGCCTGGGCCTCATCACGATCGGCCCGATGGTGGCGTCGGGGTACCTGTCCTTCACGGACTACAACCTGCTGCAGCCGCCGTCGTGGATCGGCCTCGACAACTACACGCGGCTGTTCCAGGACCCGCGGCTGCTCAACTCGCTGCGGGTCACGTTCACCTACGTGTTCACCGCCGTGCCGCTGCAGCTGGCCGCCGCACTGGCGCTCGCGATGATCCTCGACCGGGGGCTGCGCGGGCTCGCGTTCTACCGGTCGGTGCTCTACCTGCCCTCGCTGCTCGGCGGCTCGGTCGCCGTCGCGATCCTGTGGCGGCAGGTGTTCGGCGTCGACGGCCTGGTCAACCACTTCCTCGCCCTGTTCGGCATCCAGGGGCAGGGCTGGGTGTCCGACCCCGAGACCGCGCTGGGCACGCTCGTCCTGCTGCACGTGTGGACGTTCGGGGCGCCGATGATCATCTTCCTGGCCGGCCTCCGGCAGATCCCGGAGATGTACTACGAGGCGGCCTCGATCGACGGCGCCGGCGCCCTGCGCAAGTTCCGCAGCATCACGCTGCCGCTGCTCACGCCGATCATCTTCTTCAACCTGGTGCTCCAGGTGATCGGCGCCTTCCAGAGCTTCACGCAGGCGTTCGTCGTCTCCGGCGGCACGGGCGGCCCGGCCGACTCGACGATGTTCTACACGCTGTACCTCTACCAGAAGGGGTTCACGGCCCTGGACATGGGGTACGCGTCGGCCATGGCGTGGCTGCTGCTCTTTATCGTCGCCGCCATGACGGCCCTCAACTTCGTCGTCTCCAAGTTCTGGGTCTTCTACGATGACTGACCTCCGCGAGCGCCTCGCCCCCCTGGCCGCCGAGGCGCCACCCGTCGAGCACCGTCGCTCCCCCTGGCCCGCCCGCCGCCGCTCGTTCCTGCGGCACCTCGGCCTCGTCGCGCTCTGCGTGCTGATGCTCTACCCGCTGATCTGGCTGCTGGTGAGCTCCTTCAAGCCCACCGAGCTGATCTTCCGGGACGTCTCGCTGATCCCCACCGAGATCGACCTCGGCAACTACTCGGACGGCTGGAACGCGCTGCAGTACCCGTTCGGGCGGTACCTGATGAACTCCGCGCTCATCGTCCTCGGGGCGCTGGTGGGGAACCTCGTGAGCTGCTCGATGGCCGCCTACGCGTTCGCCCGGCTGCAGTTCCGGGGCCGGCAGCTGTGGTTCTCGATCATGCTCGTGTCGATCATGCTGCCGATCCACGTGATCATCGTGCCGCAGTACGTGCTGTTCGCCCGGCTCGACTGGATCAACACGTTCCTGCCGCTGATCGTGCCGAAGCTGCTGGCCACCGACGCGTTCTTCATCTTCCTCATGGTCCAGTTCTTCCGCGGCATCCCCCGGGAGCTGGACGAGGCCGCGCGCCTGGACGGCTGCGGGCACGGCCGCATCTACCTGCGGATCATGCTCCCACTCTCGCTGCCCGCCCTGGCCACCACGGCGATCTTCACGTTCATCTGGACGTGGAACGACTTCTTCAGCCAGCTCATCTTCCTCACCCGGCCGGACATGTACACCGCGCCGGTGGCTCTTCGTACGTTCCTCGACTCCACGGGCGCCAGCTCGTGGGGCCCCATGTTCGCCATGTCGATCGTCTCTCTCGTCCCCGTCTTCCTCGCGTTCCTGCTCGGCCAGAAGTACCTGGTCAAGGGGATCGCGACGACGGGCATCAAGTAGCAGTTCCGCCGGACTCCAGACAGCACAACGTCGTCCTCGTCATCCAAGGAGAACCCATGCGTCCCCGACCGTCCCTCCGCGTAGGTGCCCTCGTCGCCGTCGCGGCACTCGCCCTCACCGCGTGCGCCGGCTCGTCCGACGAGCCCGCGTCCGCGCCGACCTCCTCCGGCCCGCCGCAGCCCGTCGAGATCCGCTTCTCGTGGTGGGGCTCCGACACTCGCCACGAGCTGACCCAGCAGGTGCTGGACAAGTTCGAGGAGAAGTACCCGTACATCACGGTGGTGCCGGACTACACCGACTGGAACAGCTACTTCGACAAGCTGAGCACGTCGGTGGCCGGCGGTGACGCGCCCGACGTCATCACCCAGGAGGAGCGGTTCCTCAACGACTACGCCTCGCGCGGGGTGCTGGCCGACCTCAACGACCTGGGCCTGGACACCTCCAAGATCGACCAGAACGTGCTCCAGTCCGGCACCATCGACGACAATCTCTACGGCGTCGCCACCGGCGTCAACGCCTACGCGATCGTGGCGGACCCGGCGGCCTTCGCCGCGGCCGGCGTCGAGATGCCCGACGACGCCACGTGGACCTGGGACGACTACGTCGACGTCGCCGAGAAGATCTCCGCCGCGACCGGCAAGACCGTCTACGGCGCGCAGGACTACGGCTTCAACGAGCCCGGGTTCTCGATCTTCGCCCGCCAGCGCGGGGAGTCGCTCTACACGAAGGACGGCACGCTCGGATACGACGACAAGACCCTCGCCGACTGGTGGCAGTACTCGCTCGACCTGCAGTCCGGCGGCGGTGAGCCCGACGCCGCGACCACGGTCGAGGTCGACGCCGGCGGCCCCGAGCAGTCGCTCGTCGGCACCGGCAAGGGCGCCATGGCGTGGTTCTGGACCAACCAGCTGACCGCCATCACCAACGCGTCCGGCAAGGAGCTCACGCTCCTGCGGGTCCCCGGTGAGTCGCAGGACGAGCGCACCGGCATGTACTTCAAGCCGGCCATGTACTACTCCGTCTCGGCCAAGTCCGAGCACCCCCAGGAGGCCGCCCTGCTGGTCGACTTCCTGCTCAACGACGTGACCGCCGGTGACATCCTGCTGTCCGACCGCGGCCTGCCCGCCAACACCGACGTCCGCGCGGCGGTGCAGCCGAAGTTCTCCCCGACCGACCAGCAGGCCGCCGACTTCCTCGCCGACCTCGAGGACGAGATCGTCGACGGCCCGGCCGTCCCGCCCGTCGGCGCCGGCCAGGTCGCCGAGATCACGCGGCGCCTCAACCAGGAGGTGCTGTTCGGCCGCATGACCCCGGAGGCCGCCGCCAAGCAGTTCACGCTCGAGGTGGGGTCGGCGATCGGCAGCTGACCGCCCATCACACCTGCGACGTCCGCGCACCCGGGGGCTCCGGCCCTCGGGAGCGCGGACGTCGTTGTATCTCACCCCTGCCGTCGTGACTCCTTCGTGGCACCCTCGATCTCGGGGGTGCTGCACGCCGGCGTGCGGCTCGTCCGGACGAGAGGGACGTCGATGACGGAGCAGGTCCTCAGCCGACGCGCGGCGGTCGCGTTCGACCCGGCGGTCCACGGCTTCGCGTTCCCCAACGCCTTCGTCAACGAGGTGCTCACGCTGCCCAACGGCGCGAAGATCACGACGGCCGGCCGCTGCGGCGGGATGGCGTACGCGGCCCTCGACTACTTCCTCGCCGGGCAGCCCGTGCCCCGCTGGCGCTCCGACCTGTGGGCCCCCAGCCGGGTGCCGCCGGACAGCAACTGGCTCGCCCAGCTGTTCACGCAGCGCCTGCACGACTCGTTCTTCACCGGGTCGGCGGCCAAGTTCGTCACCTGGTCCATGCACTCGGACGACGAGACCTGGGTGTTCAAGGGCGTCACGCGCTGGACCAAGGAGGAGGAGCTGCCCCGGGTCATGAAGTCGATCGACGCGGGCCGCCCCGTGGTGCTCGGCCTCGTCGTCGCCCGGTCGCTGGCCGACATCGGCGACAACCACCAGGTGGTCGCGTACGGCTACGAGCAGGACCGGTCCACCGGCAGGACGACCGTCACCATCCACGACAACAACACCCCGGGGCGACCGGTCACGCTGACGTCCGACAAGGACCAGCACGACTGGACCGCTTCGAACGGCCACCCGTGGCGCGGCTTCTTCGTGCAGGACTACACGCCCAAGCGCCCCCGGGTCCTCACCGAGCACGCACCCGACGTCAAGGACCAGGTGTCCACCGGCGACACCGTCAAGCTGTCGCACGTGTGGACCGGCCTGACCCTGCACTCCCACGACCACCCGTACGTGCACCCCGGCACCGACGGCCTCCAGCAGGTCACGGGCTTCGGGGGTGCCGACGACAACGACCGCTGGCTGCTCGTCGGCCCCACCGGGACCCCGGCCGGGACCGACCTGCGCGACGGCTCGGTGGTCCGCCTGCGCCACGTCTCGACGGGCCGCTGGCTGCGCAGCGCGGCGGGCATCCCGTCGCCGCTCTCCCACCAGCAGGAGGTCAGCGCATCCGACACGGCCGACGACGCGGCCGACTGGCGTCTCGAGATCGTCGACGACCGCCCGTGGACCGCCGGCGCGCGCATCCGCCTCGTGCACGTCGCGACGAAGGTCGCCCTCCACTCGCACCACGCCTCCGACGCCCGGCTCACCGCCGGCCAGCAGGAGGTCACCGGCTTCGCGAAGCGCGACGTCAACGACTGGTGGACCGTGCTGGAGCTCAGCTGACCACCGTGCCGCGCAGGTCCGGCAGCACTGCCGGCCCGAACGCCACGTTGAACGCGCTGGCCACCCCGACGTCGTCGCCCGACACGGTCACGGTCGCCGTCAGCACGAACGGCGACTCGACGAACCGGGCGGTCAGCACATAGGTGTCCGGGGTGGTCCATGCGCCGCTGACCAGCACGTCCTCCGGCTCGCGCCGCCGCAGCGTGGTCCGCGTCAGCGCCGGCTGGTCGTGCCCGACCGAGAGGATGACCGTCTCGTCCTCGTGGTCGACGGTGAGACGGTCGTGGCCGTCGCCCACCTCCAGGACGGCGTTGCGGACGCCCAGCGTGTTGGGCTCGAACGTGATCGTCCGCCCGTCGAGCCGCTCGCCGGTCGGGGACGTCGGGGAGCCGTGCGGCGGGTCCAGGCGCAGTCCCTCGAGTCGGTCCGCCAGCCGTCGTCGACCCTCGTGGTCGCCGGGCAGCGGCCCGTCCGACAGCCCCGGCAGCAGGTGCTCCCAGACCAGCGCGAGCTCCCCGTGCATCTCCGCGACGCCCGACGTGATCGCGACGACCACGTCCTGGTCCGGCAGCACCACGCAGTACTGCCCGAACGCGCCGTCTCCGCGATAGCTGCCGTGCCGGCCGCGCCAGAACTGGTAGCCGTAGCCCTGCGCCCAGTCGATGTCGGTGTTCCGGTCGTTGGAGACCTGCTTCGCGGTGGCCTCCGCCGCCCACCCCTCGGGCAGCACGCGCCGCCCGTCCCAGACGCCGTCCTGCAGGTAGAGCTGGCCGAGGACCGCGATGTCCTCGGTGGTCCCCGACATGCCGCTGCCGCCCACGTCGACGCCGCCGGGCGACTGCTGCCACGTCGCCCCCTCGATGCCGAGCGGCTCGAACAGCCGCGGCCCGAGGTAGTCGAGCAGCCGCTGGCCGGTCAGCTTCTGCACCAGGGCCGAGAGCACGTGGGTCGCCGCGGTGTTGTAGACGAAGAACGTGCCGGGCTCGTGCGCGACCGGCTGCGCGAGGAAGCCGGCCACCCAGTCGTCGGTCGGGAAGACCCGGGGCGTCGGGTCCTCGTCGTGCCCGGTCGTCATGGTGAGCAGGTGCCGGACCCGCATGCGCCGGAGGTTGTCGTCGGGCTCCTGCGGACTCACGAAGTGGTCCAGCACCAGGTCGTCGACGGTCAGCAGCCCCTCGGCCACCGCGAACCCGACGGCCGTCGACGTGAAGCTCTTGCTCAGCGAGAAGAGCTCGTGGAGCCGGTCGGACGCGAACGGCGCCGCCCACCCCTCGGCCACCACGGACCCGTGCCGCACCACCATCAGCGAGTGGAGCTCGGGCCAGGCCTCGAGCGCGTCGACCAGCCGGAGCAGCGCCCGGGGGTCGACCCCCTGCTCCTCCGGCGTGGATCGGGGCAGGCGTCGCAGTCCAGGCATGCGCCCACCCTGCCACTGCCCTGGGCCACCCGCGCGAGCCGAACCGCGCGCGGCCGCCGTCACAGGGTCGTGAGTTTCCGACGGGATCGTCAGCTGCAACGCACGACGTCGTCGGAAACTCACGACCTCGCACCGACGACGGCGAACCGCGCGGCGAGGTCGCAGGCGGCGGCGGACGCGACGGAGCCCCGGTCCGCGAACGGACCGGGGCTTCGTCGTGCGTGCTGCGGGGTCAGCCCACCTGGGGCAGGGTGCCCGTGCCGCCGTCGCTGACGCTCGGGCCCGCCGCGGGCAGGTCGGTGCCCGAGGTCGGCGTGCCGTAGGACGAGGCAGCGCCGACCGCGACCGGCTCCGGCACCGTGGCGCCCTTGGGGACGCCGCGGAACGTGAACTCCCCGAGCAGACCCTCGCCCTCGGCGTCCACGATCACCAGCTGGCCGGCCTTGAGCTCGCCGAACAGGATCTTCTCGGACAGTGCGTCCTCGATGTCCCGCTGGATGGCACGGCGCAGCGGCCGAGCACCCAGGACCGGGTCGTAACCCTTCTCCGACAGCAGCTTCTTGGCCGCGGGCGTGATCTCGATGGCCATGTCCTTGTCCCGCAGGCGCTTGTCCAGCTTGGCGACCATGAGGTCGACGATCGCGAAGATCTCCGGCTGGGACAGCTGCGGGAACACGACCACGTCGTCGACGCGGTTGAGGAACTCAGGCCGGAAGTGCTGCTTGAGCTCGTCGTTGACCTTGGACTTCATGCGCTCGTACGACGTCGACAGGTCCCCGCCGGCCTGGAAGCCGGTCATGAGGCCCTTGGCGATGTCCCGGGTGCCGAGGTTCGTGGTCATGATGATGACGGTGTTCTTGAAGTCGACCACCCGGCCCTGCGAGTCGGTCAGGCGACCGTCCTCGAGGATCTGCAGCAGCGAGTTGAAGATGTCCGCGTGCGCCTTCTCGACCTCGTCGAAGAGGACCACGGAGAACGGCTTGCGCCGCACCTTCTCGGTCAGCTGGCCACCCTCGTCGTACCCGACGTAGCCGGGGGGCGAGCCGAACAGCCGCGAGACCGTGTGCTTCTCCGAGAACTCGGACATGTCGAGCTGGATGAGCGCGTCCTCGTCGCCGAACAGGAACTCCGCGAGCGCCTTGGCCAGCTCGGTCTTCCCGACGCCCGTGGGGCCGGCGAAGATGAACGACCCACCGGGACGCTTCGGGTCCTTGAGCCCGGCCCGCGTCCGACGGATGGCCTGCGAGAGCGCCTTGATGGCGGCGTCCTGGCCGACGACCCGCTTGTGCAGGTTCTCCTCCATGTGGAGCAGGCGGCTGGACTCCTCCTCGGTGAGCTTGAACACCGGGATGCCGGTAGCGATCGCCAGCACCTCGGCGATGAGCTCCTCGTCCACCTCCGCGACCGCGTCGAGGTCGCCGGACTTCCAGGCCTTCTCCTTCTCCACGCGCTTGAGACCGAGCTGCTTCTCGGCGTCGCGGAGACGGGCTGCCTTCTCGAAGTCCTGCTCGTCGATCGCCGACTCCTTGTCGCGGCGCGTCTCGGCGATCTGCTCGTCGAGCTCGCGCAGCTCCGGGGGAGCCGTCATGCGGCGGATGCGCAGGCGGGCGCCGGCCTCGTCGACCAGGTCGATCGCCTTGTCCGGCAGGTAGCGGTCGTTGACGTACCGGTCCGCCAGGGTGGCGGCGGCGACCAGCGCGGCGTCCGTGATGGACACGCGGTGGTGGGCCTCGTACCGGTCGCGCAGACCCTTGAGGATCTCGATCGCGTGCTGCAGGTTGGGCTCGGCCACCTGGATCGGCTGGAAGCGACGCTCCAGGGCCGGGTCCTTCTCGACGTACTTGCGGTACTCATCGAGCGTCGTGGCGCCGATGGTCTGCAGCTCGCCGCGCGCCAGCATCGGCTTGAGGATGCTCGCGGCGTCGATGGCGCCCTCGGCGGCACCCGCCCCGACGAGCGTGTGGATCTCGTCGATGAACAGGATGATGTCGCCGCGCGTGCGGATCTCCTTGAGCACCTTCTTCAGGCGCTCCTCGAAGTCACCGCGGTAACGGCTGCCGGCCACGAGCGCGCCCAGGTCCAGCGTGTAGAGCTGCTTGTCCTTGAGCGTCTCGGGCACGTCGCCGCGCACGATGTCCTGCGCGAGGCCCTCGACGACGGCGGTCTTGCCGACGCCGGGCTCCCCGATGAGGACCGGGTTGTTCTTGGTGCGGCGGGACAGCACCTGCATGACCCGCTCGATCTCCTTCTCGCGCCCGATGACCGGGTCGAGCTTGCCGTCGCGCGCAGCCTGCGTGAGGTTGCGGCCGAACTGGTCGAGGACGGCGCTGCCCGAGGGCTGCCCCTCCTGCGGACCGCCGGCGGCGACGGGCTCCTTGCCCTGGTAGCCGGAGACGAGCTGGATGACCTGCTGGCGCACGCGGTTCAGGTCCGCGCCCAGCTTGTTGAGGACCTGGGCGGCGACGCCCTCGCCCTCGCGGATCAGGCCGAGCAGGATGTGCTCGGTCCCGATGTAGTTGTGGCCCAGCTGCAGCGCCTCGCGCAGCGACAGCTCGAGCACCTTCTTGGCGCGCGGGGTGAAGGGGATGTGGCCCGACGGAGCCTGCTGGCCCTCGCCGATGATCTCCTGCACCTGGGCGCGGACGGCCTCGAGCGAGATGCCGAGCGACTCGAGAGCCTTGGCGGCGACGCCCTCACCCTCGTGGATCAGGCCCAGCAGGATGTGCTCCGTGCCGATGTAGTTGTGGTTGAGCATCCGTGCCTCTTCTTGGGCAAGGACGACCACGCGACGGGCTCGGTCCGTGAATCTCTCGAACATGTGCACTCCTCACGAGCTGCGTGCCCACCGATCCCCGGGCTGGCGCACCGGGGTTCTACGAGCGGCGTTGATCGATGCTAACGGCGGGGTGGTGCCCCGACTGCCCGTGTTCGCCGCAGGCGTGACGACGTCCCCGGGTTGCCCGGGGTCATTTATCGCCCGAGCGGGCAGGTCTAGCGTCGTTGAGCGCTGGTGGGGCTTTCCCGGGCGCGCAGGGGGCGACGACGCCGCATGCCCAGCTACCCCGACACGCACGACTCCGAGGAAGTTGTCGAGGGGAGGGGTCCTATGGGTCCCCGACGAGTTCTTGTCCTGTTGTCCGCAGCGCTGCTGCTCGTGCTCGCGCCGTCCGCGGCGAGCGCGCACCGACCATCACCCAGCCAGGAGCCTCGGCTCCTGGCCACCGGCCTGTCCGGCGGGTGGGGGAGCACCGTCGGACCGGACGGCGCGCTGTACGTCGCCGAGCCGGCCGTCGGGGAGGTCTCCCGGATCGATCCAGGCACGGGTGCGACGACCACGTTCGCCTCCGGCCTGCCGATCGCCCCGAACGGCGGCCCCCACGACATCGCGTTCGTGCACGGGACGGCCTACGTGCTGGTCGGCTTCATCACGCCGGAGGCGGGTGGCGCGGCAGGCAACGTGGACGGCATCTACCGGATGGACGGACCGAGCGCGTTCACGCTGGTGGCGGACATCGGGACGTTCGCCAAGGAGAACCCGCCGGCGACGGACTTCTTCATCGCGACGGGGGTGCCGTACGCGCTCGAGCCGTACGCCGGGGGCTTCCTGGTCACCGACGGCCACCACAACCGCGTCTACCAGGTGGGGCTCGACGGCTCGGTGTCCGTGCGGATCGCGTTCGAGAACGTCGTCCCGACGGGTCTGGACGTCGTCGGCTCCCGGGTCTACATGGCCGAGGCCGGCCCGCTGCCGCACCAGGCGGCGGACGGCAAGGTCGTGACGTTCGGCAAGCACTCCACCAGCGCCACCGAGGTCGCAGCCGGCGGTCCGCTGATGGTCGACGTCCAGGCCGCGCACGGGCACACCCTCTACGCGCTGGCGCAGGGCGACTGGCCGCTCGGCGGCCAGGCGGGCTCTCCGGCAGCGCCGAACACCGGTCAGCTGCTGAAGGTCGGGCGGCACGGCTCGCTGGAGGTCGTCGCGGACGGCCTGAACCAGCCGGTCTCGTTCCAGGTCATCCACAGGACGGCCTACGTCGTCACGCTCGGCGGGGAGGTGTGGACGGTCGACCTCGGCCGGCACTGACGCCGACGGAGCACACGGAGGGTCGGGCAGCCCGCCCGGCCCTCCGTCGCGTCAGCCGCTCGACGCCGGGTGCACGATCACCCACGTCGCCACGGTGACGGCGTCGGACTGGTTGCTCAGCCGGTGGGGCGTGCCGCACGCGTAGGAGATGGTGTCGCCCGCCCGGAGCACCACGCGCTCGTCGGGGAAGTCGATGGTCAGCTCGCCGTCGGTGACGGTGCCGATCTCGTAGCCGACGTGGGTGAGCAGCTCGTTCTGCTCGGCGCCGGTGGAGCCGGGCGGGTAGGTGGACTCGAAGAAGTCGACGTCGCGCGACAGGCCGGGCGACAGACGTCGGAAGACGACACCGCCCGCCAGGCGGACCACGTCGGCCTCGACCGCGCGGCGCACGACGTAGCCGTCGAGCACCTGCGGCGGGGCGCCGGCGGTGCCGCCGAACACGTCGACCAGGCTGGCGTCGAGCGCGGTGACGAACGCGAACAGGCGGTTGACCGAGGGGCGGAGCACGCCGCGCTCGATCTGGGAGACGGCGCTCGTGGAGATGCCGAGCCGGCGGCCCACCTCGCGCAGGGTCAGGCCGCGCTCCTCGCGCAGCTGGCGCAGGCGCGCGCCCAGCTGCTCGGAGTCGAAGGCGTCGAGGAGGGCGGCGTGCCGCTCCGCAGGGTTGTCGACCGCCGAGGTGGTCACGTCGGCACACCCTCCCGTCGGGGACTCATGACTGAAGCCCAAAGTTCACAACGCGGAAACCGTTCGCGGGTTGTGAAGCAATAGATTCACACCCGTTCAGCGATCGCTTCACCGTACGGGATGTCCTTCTCCCTAGGCCAGGGACACAGGCGCTCCAGCAGACGCACCGCGCAGGCGTCGCTCCCCCACCCACGACCCACCCGCGTGAGGATCACCATGAACCCTGGACAGCACGAGAACACCGGGCTCACCGAGCTCCCCAACGACGTCGTCGAGGCCGCCGGGCTGCCGCCGGGCGCCGGCGAGGTCAAGAGCACCTACGACCCCCGGCTCACCAACGAGGACCTGGCGCCGCTGGGCAAGCAGACCTGGTCGTCGTACAACATCTTCGCGTTCTGGATGTCCGACGTGCACAGCGTCGGCGGGTACGTCACGGCCGGAAGCCTCTTCGCGCTCGGCATCGCCAGCTGGCAGGTGCTCGTGGCGCTCGTCGTCGGCATCGTCATCGTGCAGTACTTCTGCAACCTCGTCGCCAAGCCGAGCCAGAAGACCGGCGTGCCCTACCCGGTCATCAACCGCGCGATCTTCGGTGTGCTCGGCGCCAACATCCCGGCCATCATCCGCGGCCTCATCGCCGTGGCCTGGTACGGGGTGCAGACGTTCCTGGCCGCCGAGGCGCTCAACATCATCTTCCTCAAGTTCGTCCCCAGCTCCGCGCAGCTCCTGGAGTCGGGCTTCCTCGGCCTGTCCACGCTCGGCTGGATCTCCTACGCGATCCTCTGGGTGGCGCAGGCCGCCCTGTTCTGGACGGGCATGGACACCATCCGCAAGTTCATCGACTTCGCCGGCCCGGCCGTCTACGTCGTGATGATCGCGCTGGCGGTCTACCTGGTCTCGGAGGCCGGCTGGAGCAACATCTCGCTCAACCTGTCGTCCGGCCCGCCCATGGGCTTCTGGGCCTCGATCCCCGTGATGCTCGGCGCGATCGCGCTGGTGGTGTCGTACTTCTCGGGCCCGATGCTCAACTTCGGCGACTTCGCCCGGTACGGGAAGAGCTTCTCGGCGGTCAAGAAGGGCAACTTCCTCGGCCTGCCGGTCAACTTCCTGTTCTTCTCGCTGCTGACCGTCATCTGCGCGTCGGCCACGGTCCCGGTGTTCGGCGAGCTCATCACCGACCCGATCCACACGGTGCAGCAGATCGACACGCCGTTCGCCATCCTGCTGGGCGGCCTGACGTTCGTCACCGCGACGGTCGGCATCAACATCGTCGCCAACTTCATCTCGCCCGCGTTCGACTTCTCCAACGTCTCCCCGCAGAAGATCAGCTGGCGCATGGGCGGCATGATCGCGGCCGTCGGCTCGGTGCTGCTGACGCCGTGGAACTGGTACTCCAACGCCAATGCGATCCACTACACGCTCGGCGTGCTGGGCGCCCTCATCGGCCCGCTGTTCGGCATCCTCATCGCCGGCTACTACGTGATCGGCAAGCAGCGGGTGCACGTCGACGACATGTTCACCCTGTCCCCCACGGGCAAGTACTGGTTCTCGGGCGGCTACAACCGCAACGCGGTCGCCACGGTGATCTCCGCCGGCCTCGTCTCGGTGGCCACCGCGGTGCTGCCCAAGGCGTTCGCGGACATGGGCGCCTTCGACATCACGTGGCTGTCCAGCTACAGCTGGTTCATCGGGTGCGGCCTCGGCTTCGCGACCTTCGTCTACCTCGAGCGCCGCAACCCGCAGATCCCGCTCCTCGACCCCGCCGACGAGCACGTCTCGGACGGCACCGTCGACGAGCGCACCGGCACGGGCGCCTCCGTCGAGGCGACGGCCTGACGGGAGCCGCCGTGCACATCCGGGTCATCAACCCCAACACCACCCGGGCGATGACCGACCTGATCGGTCGGTCCGCCCGGGTGGTGGCGGCGGCGGGCACGCTCGTCGACGCC
Organism: Cellulomonas sp. P2_F12; assembly: GCF_056403775.1. NCBI lineage: Bacteria > Bacillati > Actinomycetota > Actinomycetes > Micrococcales > Cellulomonadaceae > Cellulomonas > Cellulomonas sp. P2_F12. The sequence continues at coordinate 23,455 of NZ_JBFUEV010000013.1, forward strand.
GTCCAGCCGACCATGGGACCGGCGTCGATCGAGAGCCACTACGAGGAGGCCCTCGCGGTCCCGGGCATCCTCGAGCAGGTCGCGGTCGGCGAGGCCGAGGGGGTCGACGCCTACGTGGTCGCCTGCTTCGGGGACCCGGGCCTCGACGCCGCGCGGGAGCTGGCGAGCGGTCCGGTGATCGGCATCGCCGAGGCCGCGATGCACGCCGCCGCGCTGGTCGGTCGACGGTTCAGCGTCGTCACCACGCTGGGCCGCACGACCGCCCGGGCGCGGGAGCTGGCGGACCGGTACGGGTTCCGCGACGCGTGCGTCGCGGTGCGCGCGTGCGAGGTGCCGGTGCTGGCGCTCGAGCATCCGGGCGCCCGCGAGCGGCTGACCGAGGAGTGCCGACGAGCGGTCGCCGAGGACGGCGTCGACGCGATCGTGCTGGGCTGCGCCGGGATGGCGGAGCTGTGCGCCGCGATCGCCGACGAGATCGGCGTGCCCGTGGTCGACGGCGTCGCGGCCGGCGTCGTGCTCGCGCAGTCGCTGGTCACCCTGGGCCTGCGCCCCGGGTCCGGAGGCGAGTACGCGCCGCCCCCGCCCAAGCCGATGACCGGGCTGCTGGCGGGTTTCGAGATCCGCGCAGGCGTGCCCGTGGCCGTAGCCTGACGCAGCAGACGACTCACAAGGAGCCTGGATGACCCCGCCTGACCTCGTCGTACGCGCCCGCCGCGCCTGGATCGACGGTGCGCTGCGCCCGGCCGAGGTCCAGGTGACCGACGGCGTGGTCACTGCGGTCGACGGGCCTGTGCCGCCCGGGGCGACCGTCGTCGAGCTGGCCGACGACGAGGTCCTGCTCCCCGGCCTGGTCGACAGCCACGTGCACGTCAACGAGCCGGGCCGCACGCACTGGGAGGGCTTCGCCTCGGCGACCCGGGCGGCCGCGGCCGGCGGCGTGACGACCCTGGTCGACATGCCGCTGAACTCGATCCCGCCCACGACGACGGTCGCGGCCCTCGACGCGAAGCGGTCCGCCACGGACGGCAAGCTCAGCGTCGACGTGGCGTTCTGGGGCGGCGCCGTGCCGGAGAACCTCGGCTCGCTCGGACCGCTGCACGCCGCCGGCGTCCGGGGGTTCAAGGCGTTCCTCACGCCGTCGGGCGTCGACGAGTTCGGGTACCTCGACGCGGAGCGCCTCGAGCTCGCCCTGGCCGAGGTCGCGGCGCTCGGCAGCGTGCTGATCGTGCACGCCGAGGACCCCGCCGACCTGCGCGGCGACGGCGCCCTCGGGCCGCGGTACGCCGACTTCCTGGCCAGCCGCCCCGCCCTCAGCGAGCGGCACGCCATCGCCGGCGTCATCGACGCGATGCGCCGCACCGGAGCCCGCGCCCACGTGCTGCACCTGTCCGACGCCGGGTCGCTCGGCCTGGTGCGCGCCGCGAAGGCCGAGGGCCTGCCGCTCACCGTCGAGACCTGCCCGCACTACCTGGCGCTGCGGGCCGAGGACGTGCCGGAGGCGGCGACGCAGTTCAAGTGCTGCCCGCCCATCCGCGACACGGCCAACCAGGACCTGCTCTGGGCCGCCGTGCTCGACGGCACCATCGACGCGATCGTGTCCGACCACTCGCCGTCCACCGCGGACCTCAAGAGCGCCGACTTCGGGCTCTCGTGGGGCGGCATCGCCGGCCTGCAGCTGGGGCTGTCGGTCGTGTGGACGGAGGCCCGGCGGCGAGGCGTGTCGCTGGAGGAGCTGCTGCCCCTGTTCACCACGGGTCCCGCGCGCGTCGCCGGGCTGGACGGGCTCGGCGTGCTGGAGGTCGGGGCGCCCGCGCACCTGGTGGCGTTCGCGCCCGACGACGAGCGCGTGGTGGACGTGCACCGCCTCGAGCACCGCAACCCCGTCTCGCCGTACGACGGAGCGACCCTGGCCGGCGCCGTCCGCACGGTCTGGCTGCACGGCTCGCCGGTGGTGGAGGGCGGGATCGTGACCTCCCCCGGGGCCGGCCGCGTGCTGCTGCCGGAGGCCGCGCGTGCGTGAGCCCTCAGGACTCGCGGTGCCGGTGGCCGACGCCGGCCGCGACGAGCGCGAGCACGCCCGCGAACAGCATGCCGACGCCCACGCCCTGCTCACCGCCCACGCGCAGCAGCAGCGCACCGACCCCGGCGCCCACCAGGATCAGCGCCACCGCGAGGGAGCGTCGCGCCCAGCCGTCGCCGGTGCCGCCGGCCAGCCGGCTGTCCGCCGCGAGGCCCGTGAGCGTCGACGTCACGACGACGGTGGTGACGTCCTTGACGGCCAGCCGACGCGCGGTCGCGGCCTGCAGGCCCATAGCGATGGCGAGCAGGGCCGTGACGACGAGCGCCCAGGTGCTGCCCTGCTCGGGCGGGACCGCGAGGGCGCCCACCCCGAGAGCGGCCGCCAGCACCCCGGTCGCCGCGAACGTCATGCTCGTGCGGTGCGACCAGCCCGCCGGGGCCGTGCGCAGCACCCGCCCGCCGAGGGCCGCGCCGCCGAGGAACCCGGCCAGTGCGAGCAGCGGACCGAGGATCGGCAGGTCGTCGGCACCCGCGAGCGCCATGCCGAGGATCACCACGTTGCCGGTCATGTTCGCCGTGAACACCCGGTCCAGGCCGAGGTAGCCGACGGCGTCGACGATGCCCGTGGTGAACGTCAGCGCCAGCATGAGCACCAGGTGTCGGCGCGCGTCGTCCCATGTCTTCACGGCGTCATGGTGGGGGTGCAGGACCGATGAGTGCAACGTTGCAGCCCGGCGTGGGCGAGATCCGGGCGGGGGTGTACCTGCCGTCGACGCCGTCCACCGTGCTGTGGGGACGGCTCCCGTGCGGGGCGGACGAGCCCGTGCTGCGGGTGGCGAGCGGCACCGAGGTGACCATCGACACGGTCAGCCACGAGGGCCTGCTCGACGACCAGGGCAGCGACCCGGCGGCGTTCTTCACCGGCCACGGGGTCGCGCCCGACGACGTGCTGGCCGACGCGATCGAGATCGTCGGCACCCTGACGCGCTCCGTGCAGGACGGTCCGCACGTGGTGACCGGACCCATCCACGTCGAGGGCGCCATGCCCGGCGACCTGCTGGCCGTCACCGTGCTCGAGACCACGCCCCGCGTGCCGTACGGCGTGATCTCGAACCGGCACGGCCGCGGCGCACTGCCGGGCGAGCTGCCCCGCGGGCCGGAGAACGTCAGCGTGTTCGCGACCGTCCGCGAGAGCGACGGAGGCCTCGTCGGGTGCCTGCCCGCTGTCGAGGGCGGCGAGCGGCTCGTCGAGTTCCCGCTGGCGCCGTTCCTCGGGATCATGGGCGTGGCCGTGGCCGGGGACGAGCGGCCGCACTCCGTGCCCCCGGGCGCGCACGGCGGGAACATCGACATCAACCTCCTGCAGGTGGGCACCACGCTCTACCTACCGGTGCAGGTACCGGGCGCGCTGGCCTACGTCGGCGACCCCCACTTCGCGCAGGGCGACGGCGAGGTGGCGCTCACCGCGCTCGAGGCGTCGTTGCGGGTCACGCTCCGGTTCGACGTCGTGCCGGCCGCCGAGGCGGTCGCGCGTTTCGGTCCGGTGAGCGGGCCGCTGGTGGAGACGCCGGAGTACCTGGTGCCGACCGGGCTCGACGAGGACCTCGCCGAGGCCGTCCGCAAGTGCGTGCGGGCCGCGCTCGCGCTCCTGCACGCACGCTGGGGGCTCGACGAGCACCTCGCGTACGCGTACCTGTCGGCGGCGACCGACATCGACATCTCGCAGGTGGTCGACCAGGTGTGCGGCGCGCACGCCCGGATCCGCGTGGCCGACTTCGAGAGGGTGTCCCTGTGATCCCCGACGACCTGCAGGCGGCGTTCGACGCCTACGAGCGCGCGCTCGCCGACGACGACGTCGCCGCCCTCGACGACGCGTTCGCCCCCGGGCCGTCCACGATGCGCGGAGACAGCGCGGGCCTGCTCGTCGGCCACGACGCCATCAGCGCGTTCCGGAGCGCCCGCGGCGGGATCGCGCCCCGGGTGCTGGACCGCGTGGAGTCCCGCCGCCTCGCCGACGACTGCTGGCTGATCGTCGCGACGTCGCGGTACGAGGGCGGCGGCACCGGGCTCCAGACGCAGGTGTGGCAGCGGGCGGACGGCCGCTGGCGCATCATGGCCGCGCACGTCACCGGGCGGACCCCCAGCTTCGACCGGTCCGTGTGGCGCACGGTCGGCGACCCGCTCTACCAGGGCGCCTTCGAGGGTCCGCTGCTGGGGCTGCGCGTCGCGGTCAAGGACGTCTTCGCCGTCCGCGGCTACCGGATCGGCGCCGGCAACCCCACGTGGCTGCTCGGCGCCGCCCGCGAGCGCCAGCACGCCCCCGTGGTCCTCGACCTGCTCAGGGGCGGCGCGTCGGTCCGCGGCCTGGCCCGGACGGACGAGCTCGCCTACTCGATCGCCGGCGCCAACCCGCACTACGGCACCCCCGCCAACGGGGCACTGCCGGGCGCACTGCCGGGCGGCTCGTCCAGCGGACCCGCGACGGCGGTGGCGACGGGCCAGGCCGACGTGGGTCTGGCCAGCGACACCGCCGGGTCCGTCCGCGTCCCCGCGAGCTACCAGGGGCTCTGGGGCCTGCGCACCACGCACGGCCTCGTGCCGCGCCAGGGCATGCTGCCGCTGGCTCCCTCGTTCGACACGGTCGGGTGGCTCGCCCGGGACGGCCGGACGCTCGAGGCCGTCGCCGCGTGGTGCCTGGAGGAGGACGCACCGGGTCTGCCGACCCGTCGGGTCGTCCCGGCCGAGGTCCTCGAGCTGGTCGACCCGGCGACGCGGGACGCGTTCGAGGCGTGGTGCGGCGGGACGGTCGAGCAGGTCGAGGTCGGGCCGCTCGACACGTGGTTCGAGGGCTTCCGGGTGCTGCAGGCCGCCGAGGCGTGGCGCGCGCACGGGGACTGGATCGCCGAGCACCCCGGCGCGGTCGGCCCGGGCGTGCGGGAGCGGTTCGCGGTCGCCCGCGACGTCACTGCGTCCGACGAAGCCTCCGCGCGCGCCGAGGTCGAGCGGCTCGCGACGGTGATCCGCGCGGTCGTCGACGACGCGGTCCTGGTGCTGCCGACGACGCCCGGCCCGGCCCCCGCGCGGACCGCGACACCCGACGAGCTCGACCGCGTCCGCGGCGCGACCCTGCGCATGACCGCCCTCGCGGGCATCGGCGGCCTGCCCGCGCTGTCGGTGCCCGCCCTGCGCGTCCCGTCGACGCTCGGCCCGGCGCCGGTGGGCGTCTGCCTCGTCGGCCCTCGAGGCAGCGACCTCTCCCTCGTCCGTTCTGCCAGAGATCTCGGAGGCCCCGCATGACCACCCCGGTGAACCCGCCCGCCCGCCTGCTCATGGGTCCGGGTCCGGTCAACGCCGACCCGCGCGTGCTGCGGGCGCTGTCCACGCCGCTGATCGGCCAGTACGACCCGGTGATGACGGGGTACATGACCGAGACGATGGCGCTGTACCGCGAGGTCTTCGCGACGACCAACGAGGCGACGCTGCTGGTGGACGGCACGTCCCGGGCGGGGATCGAGGCGGCGATCGTGTCGCTGGTGCGACCCGGGCAGCGCGTGCTGGTCCCGGTGTTCGGCCGGTTCGGGCACCTGCTCGCGGAGATCGCGCTGCGGGCGCAGGCCGAGGTGCACACCATCGAGGTGCCGTGGGGGCAGGTGTTCACCGCGTCGGCCGTCGAGGAGGCGATCGTCCGGGTCAGGCCGCACCTGCTGGCGATGGTGCAGGGCGACACGTCGACCACCATGAACCAGCCGCTGGACGAGCTCGGCGCCGTCTGCGCGAAGCACGGCGTCCTGTTCTACACGGACGCGACGGCCTCCCTGGGGGGCAACCCGTTCGAGATGGACGCCTGGGGCGTCGACGCGGCGACCGCCGGGCTGCAGAAGTGCCTGTCGGGCCCGTCGGGGAGCGCGCCGATCAGCCTGTCGGACCGCGCGGTCGACGTGATCCGGGGGCGGCGGCGCATCGAGGCGGGCATCCGCGAGGAGTCCGACGAGGACGCCGGCGAGCCCGTGCACTCCAACTACTTCGACCTCGGCATGGTGCTCGACTACTGGGGGCCGCGGCGCCTCAACCACCACACCGAGGCGACGAGCATGCTGTACGCCGCCCGCGAGTGCGCCCGGATCATCCTCGAGGAGGGCCGGCAGGCCGTGATCGACCGGCACGAGCGTGCCGGCCTCGCCATGCTCGCCGGCGTCCGCGGGCTCGGGCTCACCGTGTTCGGCGACGTCGCGCACAAGATGAACAACGTGGTCGCGGTCGAGATCCCCGACGGCGTCCACGGCGACGCGGCGCGCGGCGCGATGCTGCAGGACTTCGGCATCGAGATCGGCACGTCGTTCGGCCCGCTGCACGGCCGCGTCTGGCGGATCGGCACCATGGGCGCCAACGCCCGGCTGGACACCGTGCTGGTCACGCTCGCCGCCCTCGAGCAGGTGCTGCGGCGGGCCGGGGCCCGCGTGCCGGCCGGCGGCGGGGTCGACGCGGCCTACGAGTCCTGGGCGGCCTGATGCTCGACGTCAGGGCCGCGGCGCGCCGGATCATGGCGCGCTGCGACGAGCTCGCCACGTACACCTCGATGGCCGGCGGGATCGAGCGCGTCTACCTGTCCCCCGAGCACGCCCGCGTGAACCGGGTGGCTGCCCGCTGGATGCGCGAGGTCGGGCTGGACACGTGGCAGGACGAGGCCGGCAACCTCTGCGGGCACCTGGCGGGTCGCGACCCCGAGGCGCCCTCGCTGCTGCTGGGCTCGCACCTCGACTCCGTCCGCGACGCCGGCCGCTACGACGGCATCCTCGGGGTGCTCATGGCCATCGAGGTGGTCCGCGCGCTGGGGCCCCGGGCGTCGGAGATGCCGTTCGGGCTCGACGTCGTCGCGTTCTGGGACGAGGAGGGCGCCCGCTTCGGCACCGCCCTGCTGGGCAGCTCCGCGATGGCCGGCCGCTGGCACGACTCCTGGTGGGACCTCACCGACGAGCACGGCACGACCCTGCGCACCGCGTTCAGCGAGTTCGGCCTCGACCCCGGCCGCATCGGTGCGGCGGCGCGCTCACGGGAGTCGCTGGTCGGGTACCTCGAGGCGCACATCGAGCAGGGCCCAGAGCTCGACGACGGCGGCTCGCCGCTCGGCGTCGTGACCTCGATCGCCAGCGCCCGGCGGTTCGCGGTGCAGATCGACGGCGAGGCCCGGCACGCGGGCGGCGCGCGGTACGAGAAGCGGCACGACGCGCTGCTCGGCGCCAGCGAGGTCGCGCTCGCCGTCGAGCGTCTGTGCCGCGCCGAGCACCACATCATCGGCACGGTCGGCCGCCTGGAGACGTTCCCGGGCGCGGTCAACGTGGTGCCCGGCGAGGCCCGCCTGACCGTCGACCTGCGCGGCGAGCACGACGACGACCGCGACCGCGTCTGGGGAGCCATCACGCGCGAGCTCGACGAGATCGCCGGCCGCCGCGGCCTGACCTGGTCGGCGCGGGAGCTGCACGAGGCCCCCGCGGTCATGTGCGACGGCCTGCTGCAGGACGTCGTGCGCGCCGGGATCGAGGACACCGGGCGCCGGCACGTCCCCGCCCTGTTCAGCCGCGCGGGGCACGACGCCATGGCCATCGGAGCCATCACGGGCGTCGGCATGCTCTTCCTGCGCAACCCCGACGGCATCAGCCACCACCCCGACGAGGGCGTGAGCCTGGCCGACGTCGAGACCGGCCTGCAGGCCCTCACCGCGACCGTCGAGCACCTGGCCCGCGAGGCGGCCTGATCGTCGGATGGGAAGATCGGTCCGTGGAACCCCCCGTCTTCGACCCCGTCCCCGACATCCGGCTCATCGCGGTGGACATGGACGGGTCGCTGCTGGACGACGAGAAGCGGATCCACGACGACTTCTGGCCACTCCTCGACCAGCTGGACGCCCGCGGGATCCTGCTGTGCCCGGCGAGCGGCCGCCAGTACGCCACCCTGCGGCGCCAGTTCGGCCGCGACGAGCTGGTGTACATCGCGGAGAACGGCTCGTACGTCCTCCAGCACGACGAGGAGATCAGCTCCGACTGCCTGGGACTGTCACGGGCTCGCGCCGTGATCACCGCGGTGCGTGCGGCCACGCACCTGGACCTCGGCACGGTCCTGTGCGGCAAGCGGTCGGCCTACGTCGAGCGCTCCGACGGCGCGTTCCTGGACCAGGCGACGCCGTACTACGCGAAGCTCGAGGTCGTCGACGACCTGCTGACCGTCGAGGACGACGTGCTCAAGGTCGCGGTCTACGACTTCGGCTCGGCCGCCACCGGCGCGGGCCCGCTGCTGCAGCCGTTCGACGGCCTGGTCTCGGGCGAGCACTGGGTCGACGCCATGAGCCCGACGGCCGACAAGGGGCACGCCCTGCGCGCGGTCCAGGCAGCACTCGGGATCACGCCCGACCAGACGATGGTGTTCGGCGACTACTTCAACGACATCGGCATGCTCGACGCCGCCCACTGGTCGTTCGCCATGGACAACGCGCACCCCGACGTCCGCGCCCACGCCCGGTTCGTCGCGCCGGCCAACACGGAGAACGGCGTCGTCCGCACGATCAGCTCGGTGCTGGGCCTGTCATGACCGTCGCCGGCCTCGTCCTCGCCCCCGGCTTCGGCGGCACCCGCCAGAGCCCGCAGCTGGTCGCGATCGAGAAGGCCGTCGCCCCGCTGCCGGTCCTGCGGATCGACCTCCCGAAGACCGCGGCGCCGGCGATCGCGAGCGTGCGGGACCAGGCGTCGGCCTTCGCGGAGTCGTTGGGCGTCGGTACCGGGTCCGTGGTGCTGGGCGGCCGCTCGTTCGGCGGCCGCATGTGCTCGATGGCCGTCGCCGGGGGGTTCCCGGCCGCGGGCCTCGTCCTCCTCTCCTACCCTCTGCACCCGCCGGGAAAGCCGACGACGCTGCGCGTCGCGCACCTGCCGGAGATCCACGTGCCGGTCCTGGCGGTCTCGGGCACGACCGATCCGTTCGGCTCGCCCGCGGAGCTGTCCGAGCACCTGGCCGCGATCCCGGGTCCGGTCACCACGGTCTTCCTGCCGGGCCCGCACCAGCCGACGAGCGCCTCGGCCGTCGCCGACGCGGTCTCCGCTTGGCTGGCCGGCCTCTGACCACTCTCGCGTGAGGACTTCGTTCCGCCCAGCGGAACGAAGTCGTCACGCGAGCCGACGTCCGAGCTCTACGCTCCGGGCGTGAGCACCCGCCGACGCGTCGCCTGGATCGTGGTCGCCGTCGCGTCCGTGCTGGTCGTCGCGCCGATCCTGTGGGTCCAGGGCGTCGGTCAGGCGAAGGTCCGAGCCGCCGACGACGTCGCGCCCACGCCGGTCGCCCTCGTCCTCGGCGCCGGGCTCAAGCCCGACGGCAGCCCGTCCGTGTACCTCGCTCGGCGGCTCGACGCGGCGCGAGAGCTGTACGAGCGCGGCACCGTCGACGTGATCCTGGTCAGCGGCGACAACGCGCGCGCCAGTCACGACGAGCCCACCGCCATGCTCGACTGGCTGGTGGCGCACGGGGTCCCGTCCGAGCACGTGGTCCGCGACTACGCCGGCTTCGACACCCACGACTCCTGCGTCCGGGCCCACGAGGTGTTCGGCGTCGACGACGCGGTCGTGGTCACGCAGGACTACCACCTACGCCGGGCGCTGTTCTCGTGCGCCGCGGCAGGCATCACCGTGACCGGGGTCGGCGTCTCGTCGACGTCGGTCCGGCCGGTCCAGGCGCTGACCTGGCGGGCGCGCGAGCTGCCCGCGTCGTGGCGGGCCGCGCTCGACGCCGCGACAGGGCGGTCGCCGGTCTACGCGGGTCCGGCCGAGACGGCCGTGCAGGACGCGCTGGCGCTCGGCCGCTGAGGCGTCAGCGGGCCGCGGCCACGGCGGCGATCGCCTCGATCGTCGCCACCACGCCCGGCACGCGCAGCAGGTCGGGCGTCGTGACCGCGTGCACCTGCCGCACGGACGTCCCCGTGGCCCGCCGGACCACGACGCCTGGCTGCCGCTCCGCGGTCGGCCGGACCAGCTCGGGCAGCAGAGCGACCCCGAGCCCGGCCGCGACCAGCCCGAGCACGGCGACGTAGTCGTCGGTGGCGTACGCGATGGACGGCGCGAACCCGCACGCCGCACCGGCGCTGAGCAGGTGGCCCCGGCACCGCGGGCAGCCGGCGATCCACGACTCGCCGGCCAGGTCGCCGAGGTCCAGGTCGGGCCGGTCGGCCGCCGGGTGGTCCGCGGGGAGGGCGACCATCGTCGGGTCGTCCAGGAGGTGCCGGGTCACCAGGCCTGCCAGGTCGTCCTCGCCGCGGCCGAGCCCGACGCCCGGGTACGCGAAGGCCAGCGCGACGTCGGCCGTCCCCGCCCGCAGCGCGTGCAGCGACTCGGGCGGCTCGGCCTCGTCGAGCGTCACCGTCAGTCCCGGGTGCCGGGCCCGCAGGTCCGCGAGCGCGCCGGGCAGGATCGTCGCGGACGCCGACGGGAACGCGACCAGCCGCACGCGGCCCGCCCGCAGGCCAGCGAGCGCCGACACCTCCGCCTCCGCCGCCCGCAGCGCCGCGCCGACCGTCGAGCCGTGCCGCGCCAGCACCTCGCCGGCCTCGGTGAGCCGGATCGAGCGGCCCGTGCGGTCGAGCAGGGCGGTGCCGAGCCGCCGCTCCAGCCGGCGGACGTGCTGGCTCACGGCGGGCTGGCTGTACCCGAGCAGCGCGGCGGCGCCGGTGATGGTCCCGGAGTCGGCGATGGCCCGCAGCATCCGCAACGACCCGACCTCGAGCCCGGCCACCCCGAGATCGCCCCCGACCGCGGGAGCAGAGCCGCCGGCCGAGGGAGCAGACCCCGGGACGTCCGCAGATCCCGTCGCCCCGACGACCGATCGTGCGGACGTCCGTGCCTCGATCGGGGTGTGCACCATGACCCCAGTATCACGGCTCGTGATGCCTGAGCACTCATTCCTGTCGTTGTGTGATGCACCGGCCCGGGCGACCATCGACGGATGCACTCCCTCGACACCCTCCGCGCCGCCTTCGAGCCCGTGCCCGGCTACCTCGACGCCGCCACCAGCGGGCTCCCGGCCCGCGCGACCGTCGAGGCCATGCGCGACGCGCTGGACACCTGGCAGGCCGGGAAGGCGGACCTCGCGGTCTACGACGAGGCGGTCACCGCCTCCCGCGCCGCGTACGCCCGGCTGGTGCACACCGACGCGTCGGACGTCGCGATCGGCTCCCAGGCGTCCGCGCTGGTCGGCCTGGCCGCCGCGAGCGTCCCGGACGGCGCCGAGGTGCTGGCCGTCGATGGCGACTTCTCGTCGGTCACGTTCCCGTTCGTCGCGAACGCGGACCGCGGCGTCACCGTCCGGCACGTGCCGCTCGAGCGGCTCGCCGACGAGATCCGGCCGACCACCCACACCGTCACGTTCTCCCTGGTCCAGTCGCGCGACGGACGGGTCGCCGACGCCGACGCGATCCTCGCGGCCGCGGCGGCCCACCAGGTCCGCACCGTCTGCGACACCACGCAGGCCACCGGCTGGCTGCCGCTGCATGCCGACCGCTTCGACGTCACCGTCTGCGCGGCCTACAAGTGGCTCTCCGCCCCGCGCGGCACGGCCTTCCTCACGGTGCGCCCGGAGCTCCTGGACGACCTGCGCCCGATCAACGCGGGGTGGTACGCCGGCGAGGAGATCTGGTCGTCGGTCTACGGGCCGGCCATGGCGCTCGCCCGGGACGCGCGGCGGTTCGACGTCTCCCCGGCCTGGCTGTGCTGGGTGGGGGCCGCCCCCGTGCTCCAGCAGTTCGCCGCCGCCGACCCCGAGCAGGTCTGTCGGCACGCCGTCGGGCTCGCCGACGACCTCCGCGCCGGCCTCGGCCTGCCGCCCGGGGGCAGCGCGATCGTCGCCGTGCCCGACGACCCGGAGGGTTCTCGACGGTCCCAGCTCGCCGCAGGGGGTACCCGTGCGGCCGGGCGCGGCGGCGGCGTCCGGCTCGCCTTCCACGTCTGGAACGACGCGTCCGACGCGGCCCGGGCCCTGACTGCCCTGAGCAACTCCTGAGGGGAACCTGAGGGTCGGTTCGGGGGTCTCCCCGATATCCCTGGGCCTGACGACCCCGAAATCCTAGGATCGCAAGCAGCACGGCACCGGCGCCCCGACGAGGTATCTCCCGTCGAGCGGGCCGCACCTTTGTCGTCGTCGACTTCCCCACAGAGGAAAAGCCCATGTCTCACGTCGCCGGATGGATCACCCATCGCTACGTCAAGTTCGTCGTCATCGCCTTCTGGCTCGCGGTGGTCGCGCTCCTAGGCCCCCTCGCGGGCAAGCTCACGGGCGCGCAGGACAACGACGCCAAGTCCTGGCTCCCCTCCAACGCGGAGTCCACCGAGGTGCTCGACGTCGCCGGGAGCTTCGTGTCCGCCAACACGATCCCCGCCGTGATCGTCTACGCACGCTCCTCGGGCCTGACCCCGGAGGACCTCGCCGCGATCCAGGCCGACGCCGCACAGTTCGGCACGCTGGACACGCTCGACGGCGCGGTCGTCGGCCCCATCCCGTCGCAGGACGGCCAGGCCGCCCAGATCATCGTCCCGCTGGATCTCGGCAAGGACGGCTGGAACCTGGCCGCCGACGCCGTCACGGAGCTCCGGGCGACCGCCGAGGACGGCCCGGACGGGCTCGACGTCTACGTGACCGGCCCCGCAGGCTCGGCCGCCGACTCCTCCAAGGCGTTCGAGGGCATCGACGGCATCCTGCTGTACGCGGCCGTCGCGGTCGTCATCATCATCCTGCTGATCACCTACCGCAGCCCGATCCTCTGGCTCCTGCCGGTCATCTCGGCGGGCGTCGCCCTCACCGTGTCGCAGGCGGTCATCTACCTGCTCGCGGACAACTTCGACCTGACCGTCAACGCCCAGAGCGCGGGCATCCTCACGGTCCTGGTGTTCGGCGCCGGGACGGACTACGCGCTGCTCATCGTCGCCCGCTACCGCGAGGAGCTGCGCAAGCACGGCGACCGGCACGAGGCGATGGCCCTCGCACTGCACCGCGCCAGCCCCGCGATCATCGCAAGCGGCGCCACCGTGGCCATCAGCATGCTGTGCCTGCTCTTCGCGACGATGAACTCGACGGCCGGTCTCGGCCCGGTCGCCGCGGTCGGCATCGTCGTCGCCCTGCTCGTCATGCTCACGCTGCTGCCCGCGCTGCTGGTCACGTGCGGCCGGTGGATCTTCTGGCCCCGCACCCCGAGGCTCGGGGACGACGAGCCGTCGGTGCACGGCTTCTGGGCCCGCGTCGGCACGCGTATCGAGCGCCACCCCCGCCGCACCTGGGTCGGCACGTCCGCGGTCCTCGCCGTCGCCTGCCTCGGCATCGTGGCCCTCAACGCCACCGGCCTGACCACCGAGGAGTCGTTCCGCGGCGTGCAGCCGTCGATCGAGGGCGAGAAGGTCCTGTCCGCGCACTTCCCCGGCGGCGCGGGCTCCCCGGTCGCCGTCATCACGAACGCCGACCAGGCCGCCGCGGTCTCGGCCGCGTTCGCCGGCGTCGAGGGCATCGACCCGACGAGCATCACCGAGCCCGTCGTCAAGGGCGACCTCGCGTACCTCGAGGGCACTCTGACGTCCGCGCCCGACAGCGACGACGCCTACGCCACGGTCGACCGGGTGCGTGACGCCGTGCACGCGGTGCCGGACGCCGACGCGCTGGTCGGGGGGACGACCGCCGTCAACCTCGACGTCCAGCGGGCTTCGTCGGCGGACAACAAGCTGATCATCCCGATCATCCTGATGGTCGTCTTCCTCATCCTCATGCTCCTGCTGAGGGCGGTGGTCGCGCCGCTGGTCCTCGTCGGCACCGTGGTCCTGTCGTTCGGGGCCGCCATCGGCATCAGCGCGCTGATCTTCAAGTACCTGTTCGGCTACGCCGGGGCGGACACGTCGTTCCCGCTGTTCGTCTTCGTGTTCCTGGTGGCCCTGGGGATCGACTACAACATCTTCCTCATGACCCGGGTGCGGGAGGAGGCGCTGCGGATCGGGCACCACCGGGGCTCGCTGGTGGGCCTCGCGGCCACGGGCGGCGTCATCACGTCGGCCGGCCTGGTCCTCGCGGGCACGTTCGCGGTGCTCGGCACGCTGCCGCTCGTGGCGTTCGCCGAGATCGGGTTCGCCGTCGCGTTCGGGGTCCTGCTGGACACCCTCGTGGTGCGGTCGATCCTGGTCACGGCGCTGAACCTCGACATCGGCAGGACGATGTGGTGGCCCAGCGCGCTGAGCAGGCAGCCCGAGCCGGAGCCCGCCGAGGTCCCGGTGCCGGTCACGGTGTCCTGAATGCCGCCCGAGATGCCTCGATCGTCCGTGGATCGGGGCATCTCAGGTTAGCGTGTGCTCCAGGGACCGACAGGCTCCCTCCGCGGCCCGAGGAGCACCAGTGACAGAGACCCTCACCACCACGCCTGCCCCCACGCGCTGGTGGGCGCTCGACCCGGAGACGGCGAGCGCGAAGCTCGGCACCGACCTCACGACCGGCCTGTCCGCGGCCGAGGTGATCAGCCGCCGGGAGCAGTACGGGTCCAACACGCTTACCGCGCAAGCCGCGCCGTCGGTGTGGTCGGTCGTCCTCCAGCAGGTGCGCGACCCCATGAACATCATGCTCATCGCCGTGGCCGCCGTGAGCGCCGCCATCGGCCAGGGCTCGACCGCCGTGATCGTCGGGTTCCTCGTGGTGATCAACGTGGTGATCGGTGCCCGGCAGGAGATGCTGGCCCGCAAGAGCGTGGACGCGCTCGCGACGATGCAGGAGCCGCAGTCCCGGGTGCGCCGCGACGGGAACCTGGTCCAGATCCCCGCCAGCCAGCTGGTCCCGGGCGACGTGGTCGAGCTCGAGGCCGGCGACATCGTGCCCGCCGACGGCCGGCTGCTGCGCACGGCGACGATGGAGACGCAGGAGGCGGCACTCACCGGCGAGAGCGCGCCGATCGGCAAGGACGTCGCGGTCCTCGCCGACGACGAGGTCCCGCTCGGGGACCGGGCCAACATGGCGTTCCAGAACACGTCGGTCACGCGCGGCACGGGGACCATGCTGGTCACGGCCACCGGCATGACCACGCAGATCGGCACGATCGCGACCCTGCTGTCGTCGGTGGAGAAGACGAAGTCACCCCTGCAGCGGGAGCTGGACAAGCTGACCAAGGTGCTCGGCGTCATCGCCTGGAGCGCCGTCGCCGTCATCGTGCTCATCGGCATCGCCCGCGGTCAGTCAGCCAGTGACCTGCTGTTCCTGGCCACCGCCGTGGCGATCTCGGCGATCCCGACCGGCCTGCCCACGTTCGTGCAGGCCATGCTCGCGTACGGCGCCCGGCAGCTCGCCGACGCCAAGGCCGTGGTGGCCAACCTCAACGACGTCGAGACCCTGGGCGCAACCAGCTCGATCAACTCGGACAAGACCGGGACGCTCACGCTCAACGAGATGACCGTGACCGCCCTGTACACGATCGGGCAGCACTTCACGGTCGAGGGCAGCGGGTACGCGAAGTCCGGCCGGATCCTCCAGACGGCCGGCGCGGAGCTCCCCGACCTGACGCCGCTGGCGTACGGCCTGTGCCTGGCCAGCGACGCCACGGTGTCCGACGGCGGCGACATCATCGGCGACCCGACGGAGGCCGCGCTGGTCGTGCTGGCCGCCAAGCTCGGGGTGGACGCCGAGGAGAGCCGACGCACCTACCCCCGCGTCGCCGAGGTGCCGTTCGACTCGGCCTACAAGTTCATGGCGACAGCGCACTGGCTGCCGTGGCGCGGCGACCGCACTCTCGTCGAGGTGGTCAAGGGCGGCCCGGACGTGGTCCTGGCGCGCTGCACGCACGCGCTCGCCGGTCCGGGCGAGACGGTCGAGCTCGAGACCATGCGTGCCGACATCGAGGCGGAGATGGAGCGGCTCGCGCAGCAGGGCCTGCGCACGCTCGCCTTCGCGACGAGGTTCCTCACGCCGGCCGACGAGTCCGCGATCGTCGCCGACCCCATGTCGTACGTCGAGGAGCTGGTGTTCGTCGGCCTGGTCGGCATCGTCGACCCGCTGCGGCCCACCGCCAAGATCGCCGTGGAGATCGCGCTGAAGGCCGGCATCGAGGTCCGCATGATCACCGGCGACCACGCGATCACCGCGAGCGCGATCGGTGCCCAGCTGGGCCTGGGCCCGGGCGCGATCAGCGGTCCCGAGCTCGCCCAGCTCACCGACGAAGAGCTCCTCGAGCGGCTGCCCAACCTGCACGTCTTCGGACGCGTCACGCCGGAGGACAAGCTCCGGCTGGTGCAGCTGATGCAGAAGGAAGGGCTCGTCGTCGCCATGACCGGCGACGCCGTCAACGACGCCGCCGCGATCAAGCAGGCCGACATCGGCGTGGCTATGGGCTCGGGCAGCGAGGTCACCAAGCAGGCCGCCCGCCTGGTGCTCACCGACGACAACTTCAGCACCCTGGTGCACGCGGTCGAGCTGGGCCGCAGCATCTACCAGAAGATCACCGCGTACATCCGGTTCCAGATGAGCCAGCTGATCGGCCTGGTCATGCTGTTCCTGGCCGCGAGCATCTTCGACATCGCGGACGGCGTCGCGATGACGCCGATGATGGTGCTGTTCCTCAACTTCTTCGTCTGCGTGTTCCCGGTGATCGCGATCATGCTCGACCCGGTCAGCCCCGGGATCATGGACCGGGCGCCGCGCGACCCGAACATGGGGATCAGCAACGGCCAGGCCGTCCGCCGCTGGCTCCTGTACGGCTTCGTGCTCTTCGCCGCCTCGGCGATCCCGCTGGTCGGCGGGCCCGACGAGCCGTCGCCCGACCACGCGACCGCGTCGATGACGATGGCCTTCGTGGTGATGGGCCTCGGCTCGGTGCTCTCGGGGATCGCGCTGCGCCGCGAGCCCGGCTCCGGGTTGGCGGCCCCGATCCTCACGGCGATCAAGGTGCTGTCGGTCCCGGCGATCCTGGTGGTGCTGGCCACCGAGCTCAGCTTCCTGCAGGGGTGGCTCACCACGCAGTCGCTGTCCGGTCCCCAGTGGCTGGCCTGCCTGGGCCTGGCGCTGCTGCTGCCGATCGTTGCGGAGGTCGACAAGGTGTTCATGCGCCGCCGCGCCGCCGTCACGCAGGTCCTGGCCACCCAGGACGCGGTCATCCCGGCACGCGCGCGGGCCTGACGGCGGCTGGACGGGACCTAGGCGAGCTCGGCCTCGAAGGCGGCCAGCGCGTCGGGCGAGAACAGGACGAACCGCACGAGCTCGATGCCGTGCGGGCGGGGGTGGCCGTCGGTCCAGCCGGCGTCCGCCCCCTCCTGCCAGACCCGCACGGTGCCGACGGCGACCCGGGCGACCTCGCCGACGGCCCAGCCGTAGACCCCCGCGCTCACGGCAGGGAACGCGATGCTCGACGCGTCGAGCTCGACCGCGACCTCGAGCGAGCGGGCGAAGCACGACGACAGCAGCATCGGGTCGGTCTGGCCGGCGTGCCGGTTCGGGCCGACCGTGTGCACCACCCACCGGGCCGGGAGCCGAAACCCGGGGGTCGCGACGGCGTCGCCGACGGGCAGGCCGTCCGGCAGCGTGGTGCGCCGCAGCTCCCGGCACGCCTCGAGCAGCTCCGGTCCGGCGGCGGCGTGGATCGCGCCGTCCACCCCTCCACCGCCGAGCAGCGAGGAGTTCGCGGCGTTGACGACGACGTCGACGTCGTTCTCGGTGATGTCGCCCAGGACCGCCTCGATGCGCATGGACCCCATGATGGCCGGTTCGCGGACGCAGCAAGGCCCCTCGGACGCTTACTCCGAGGGGCCTTTGCTGGGTCTCAGGCTACCGAAGGCCCACGCCCGGACGGGTGAACGACACCCGGCCCGTCCACAAATTCTGTCCACAGGCCTGTGTTAACCCGGTGTTTCCGCAGGTGAACCTGTGGACAAGGGTGTGGGGCAATCGGTGGACAAAGAAAGCTCCCAGAACCCCTTGTGGCCCCTTCCCGAGGGGGACTAGAAATCTCACATCGAGATCGACAGATCGAGAACCGCAGGTGAAGGATCCCGCCAGGGGAGACTGAAACCGCAGGTCAGGTGGCCTCTTCGGAGGACGCGTGGACCGGGTGGACGACTGCCCAGGAGGGCCGGAACCTCGACGCGACGGAGCCTTTCGAGGAACCGGGCAGGCGGCGAAGGACACCCCTCGGGGAGGTCGCGCCGGTGGGGACAGGCTGTGGATGTCGGGCCGACCGGAGAACGGACGACCACATCGTCGTGGCGACATGACGACCCGCGGATGACGACGCGGGGGCCGTTACGGACCGGGAGGTTGCTCGCAGTCGTCCCGCCCACGGCGGACCGCAGGTGCTGGACTCCCCTCCGGGGTCGACGGCGCCGGTGGAACACCGGGTGCCGGGACGTAGCCGCACCGTCAGCGCGGCGTCGGTCGCCGGTCCGCCGGTGACGGAAGACCTGGGAGCACGGCAAGGCCCCTCGGACGCTTACTCCGAGGGGCCTTTTCCGTGCCCGCTTCCGTGCCCGCTTCCGTGCCCACTTCCGTTCTCCCTTCCGTGCCCGCGGCACGGCAGCCGCCGAGCCCCGCGCCCGGCTCGGCGCCGCCTCCCCCGGCGGGTGAAGCGCGGCGTCCTTTCGGGTGGACGACGACGGATCGCGACCCGAGGGGGCGCCTCGTCTGGTTCGGTGTCCCCCGTCGGTCGCGCACCGTGGCGCGCCGCTCACGAGGGCCGCGACGCTCGCGGCGGGGAGGGGATGCCGTGGCGACGACCTCGGCGGCGCCGCAGCGGTCGTTCGCGCGCACCTGGACGGTCCGGGGGCTCGGGCTGCTGGCGATCTGGGCCGCGTGGATCTTCCTGGTGGCCGCGGTGCTGACGCTGACGGGGAACGCGGGGTCCCGGGGGGTCGCCGTGTCCGCGCTGCTGGTGGTGCTGGTCCCCACGTGGTTCCTGGTCCGACAGACGCGGCACCGCTGGTGGATCCTGGCCGGCGGGGCGCTGGTCCTCGTGGCGCTGGGCCTGGGCCTCGGGCGGCTCGGCGGGCCCAGCCTGGCCCGCATGACGGGCGTCGGTGCGTCCCTGCCGGTGGCGACCGGGGCGCAGCTGCTGACCACCTCGACGGTCGAGCACACCCTGTGCCTGCAGGAGTGCTCGCGGGTGGTCCACCTGTACGCGGTCACCGACGCCGGCGCGGCGCAGGCTGAGGTCGGCGCGGCTCTGGTGGCGGAGGGCTGGCACGCCCGGGATGCCGGCGGGTTCTGCCGCGACGGGTTCGGCGTGACCTTCGCCAACGCCGCCGACCCGTCCATGGTCGACCCGCCGGCACCTCCGCCGGGGATGGAGCTGCTGAGCATCCGGACGACCCGCTGCGGCGGCTCGTAAGGCCCCGTCAGGAAACCGCGTCGAGGCCCCGCGCAGGGCGACCTCGTCGCGGCCGCGCGTCAGGCGTCCGGCACCGACTCCAGCAGGATCGTCACGGGCCCGTCGTTGACCAGCTCGACGGCCATGTCCGCTCCGAACACGCCGGTGGCCACCTCGAGCCCCCGGCCGCGCAGGTCGTCCACCACGGCGTCGACCAGCGGCTGGGCGACGGGTCCGGGCGCGGCGGCGTTCCACGTCGGCCGGCGACCCTTGCGGGTGTCCCCGTAGAGCGTGAACTGGCTGACCACGAGCACGGGGGCGCCGACGTCGACCGCGCACTGCTCGTCGCGCAGGATCCGCAGCTCGGCGATCTTGCGGGCGATCAGCTCCACCTGGGCGGGACCGTCGCCCGGCGTCACGCCGACCAGCGCCAGCAGCCCCGGCCGGTCGATCGCGCCGACGACGATGCCGTCGACCGTGACCGAGGCCCGCGTGACGCGCTGGACGACCGCCCTCATGCGCCGACGAGGGGGCCGAAGGTCGCGACGACCTCACCGACGGGTGCTCCGTGGCCGAGGACCGGCGTGAGTCCGACCGGCCCGACCAGGGTCGGGTCGACACCGGCCACCGCGAGGGCCGCGGCCAGCACCGCCGGGCGCGGGCGCGACGAGCCGTCGACGATCTTCACCGCGACCGCGCCGCCGTCGGGCAGACCGGCCGCGTAGACGCCGTCGGCACCGTCCTTGGCCACCAGGCCCGGCACCGCCTCCATGAAACGGGTGGCGTCCCGTCCGGTGCCCCCCACGTGCCACGGGTGCGCCGACATCGCGGCCCCCGCGCGCCCCTCGAGGCCGTCGCCGGACGCGAGGCGCCCGAACGACCGGGCCAGGCCGCGCAGGGTCGTGGAGAACAGGGGCGCTCCGCACCCGTCGGTCGTGGCCAGCTCGACGGGGACCCCCGTGAGCTCGGCGACCACCGCGCGGGCGGCCCGCTGCATCGGGTGCTCGGGGTCCAGGTAGTCGTCTGTGGACCACCCCGCGGCGACGCAGGTGGCCAGCATGCCGGCGTGCTTGCCCGAGCAGTTCTGCGTGAGGGGCTCGGTGCCGTGGCCGTCGGCCCGCCACTGCCACGCGGCGTCGGGGTCGAGGGGCCAGTCGGGGGTGTTGCGCAGGTCGTCGACACCCAGGCCGGCTCCGGCCAGGATCGACCGGACGACCTCGAGGTGCCCCGGCTCGGCGTTGTGGCTGGCGCACACGAGCGCGAGCGCGGCCCCGTCGACGTCGAGCCCGGCCCGCAGCATCGCGACGGCCTGCAGGGGCTTGAGCGACGAGCGCGCCCAGATCGTGGCGTCCGCGTCGCCGAGCACCAGCCGCTCCGACCCGTCGGGCGCGAGGACCACCACGTGCCCGGCGTGCACGGACTCGACCAGCCCACCGCGCAGCACCCGGGCGAGCGGGACCGCCGCGGTACCGATGTCGGTCACGCTCACCAACCGCCGGAGGAGGGTCCACGCGGTCCCCGGCGCCCCGAGTACGGCGTGATCGCCGGCTTGACGTCCACGAGGTACACGATCGCGCCCACCGCGGCGAGCAGCGCGAGGAACGAGGGCAGGTGCGGCACTCCGGGCACCGGGATCACGCTGAACGAGACGGCCGTCGAGACGCCGATGATCGCGCCCCACAGCCCTTTGGTCAGCTTGCCGGCCTGCGTGAACGCCTTCGAGGGCCGCCGGAGCAGGTCGATGAGCGCCCACAGGCACAGCCCGAAGATGGCGACGTAGAAGACGAGGAAGATCACGAGCTGCAGGGAGGCGACCACGGGCCGAGCCTACGAGACATCAGGGGACGACGATGAGCCCTTCGGCACGCGCCGCGGCAGCGAGGTGCTCGTCCCACGCGGCGACGACCAGGTCGGGCGACCGGAGCTCCAGCGCCGACGCCAGGTGCAGGGCGTCCGCCGCGCGCAGCGGGTGGCGGCCCACCAGCTGCGCCGCCGACGCGGTCACCACGTCGCGCAGCTCGAGCACGTGCAGCCCCGGCCAGAGCCGGTCCCACACCGCGAGCGCACCGGCGGCCGCGTCGTCGTCGAGCCGCCCGGCCCGTCGCCCGCCGGCCAGCACCGCCCGGACCTCGGCGTCGGCCAACCGGGACGTCACCACCAGGTCGGCGCCGTCCCACAGGGCCGCGGCCAGGTCCGACCCGGGCTCGGCGACGCACAGCTTCACCAGCGCGCTGGTGTCGAGGTAGACGACCGCCATCTCAGCGCCGCAGCCGACGGACCAGGTCGGAGACCCCGCCCTTCGCGGCCGGGGCTGCGCCGCGGTCCCCGGTGCGGGCGGCGGGGCGCGACGTCGTCGCCGGTGTCAGCAGGCCGTCGCGCTCGAGCCGGGTCAGCAGGTCCGCGGCGGCGATCCCGCTCAGCCGGGCGACGGGGATGCCGCGCTCGGTGATGACCACGTCCTCCCCCGCGCGTGCGGCCTCGATCCACTGCCTGAGCTCTGCGCGCAACGCGCTGACCGGGACGTCCACGAAGCGACCGTACCGAACACCCGGGTGCGTCGGTCAGATCTCCGGCAGGGAGTCGCGGGCGTCCTGCGGGGACACACCGGCGGCCTCGAGCAGGTCGACGACGAGGGAGCGCTGCAGCAGGACGAGGCTCTGCACCTGCCAGTCGCGCGCGGCGAGCTCGAACGGGTCGAGCGCGCGCGAGACGTCGAGCAGCCGGGCGCGCGCCCGCTCCGGGTCACGGCCGGCGCCGAACGCGGCGGCGAGCTCCTCGGCGGCCCGCGCGGTGGCGTCGACCTGCGCCGCGATCGTCGCCATCTCGTGCGTCTGCGCCTCGACGGCCGCCAGCGCGCGCCGGGCCAGCACGCGCGCGTTGCGCATGGCGCGGTCGACGTGCACGGCGTTGCCGGCCAGGCCGGCCAGCTCCTCGCGGTGCTTGCGGATGGTCGGGGACACGCGGGCCAGCTCCCCCGCGTTCTTCGCCGTCTCGGACCACTCGTCCAGCGCCGGCTGCGAGGCGCGTCCGCGCACCAGCGCGTCCTCGACGTCGGCGGTCGACCCGGTGGTCAGGCCCCGCGCGAGGACGCGCAGCATGCCGGCCAGCTCCTCGACCGCGGTGCGAGCGAGGGCCCGGGGGTGCCGGCGAGGGTCCCGGGGCGTGAGCAGCGCGACCGCGAGCGCCACGACGCCCCCGATCGCCGCGTCGATCCAGCGGCCGAGCGGCCCCCCGGACGCGGACACGGCCGGGAGCCCGACGATGACCAGCGCCTGCACGCCGGCCTGCGTGGTGAGCATCTGCCCGCGGTCGATGAACCGGGCGATGATCGCGGCGAGGAACAGCACGACGGCCACCTGCCACGCGCCGTTGCCGATGAGGTGCACCAGCAGGTCCCCGAGCGCGACGCCGATGGCCACGCCCACCGCCAGCTCTGCGACCCGGCGCACGGACCGGTCGGTGGTGAACCCGAGGGCGATCCAGGCGCAGACGGGCGCGAAGAACGGGAAGGGGTGGCCCACCCAGTACCGCGCGATCGCGAACGCGAGGGCCGCGGCGATCGACGCCTGCAGGATCGGGAACGACGCAGCGCGCACCCGGGCCCAGCCCTGCCGCACCCGCGCCTCGACGACCACGCGCGCACGCGAGTCGACGGCGCTCACAGCATCGGGTGCTGCCCCAGGCCCCGGGTCAGGGGTCCGCGGGCCGCCGGGCGGTCCACGGACACGCCGTCGCCGGGCACGATCTGCTCCTGCCCGGCAGCGACGGCCCCACCCTCGCACTCCACGACGAGCTCGACGTCGGACGGCACCGACCGCTTGACCACGGCCAGCGCGACGGGGCCCAGCTCGTGGTGCCGCGCGATCGTCGTGATCTGCCCGACGACCCGACCGGGCTCCTGCGAGTCGGCGGTCTTGACGACGTCGTGCACGGCGGCGCCGGGCTCGGGCAGCAGGTGGCCGGACCCGTCCAGGTGCAGCATGACCAGCCGGCGCGGCGGGCGACCGAGGTTGTGCACCCGCGCGACCGTCTCCTGGCCGCGGTAGCAGCCCTTGTTCAGGTGCACGGCGGTGCGCAGCCAGTCGAGCTCGTGGGGGATGGTCCGGTGGTCGACCTCGTGCGACGCCCGCGGGCGCCAGGCCTCGACGCGTGCGGCCTCGCTGGCCCAGGTGCCGACCAGCGCCCAGCCGGAGGCCTCCCGCGCGCGCACCTCCTCGACCAGCCGGTCGCGGGGCACCAGCACGAGGCGCCAGGCGCGGTCGGCGCCCGGGTGCTCGTCGTCGGCCGGTCCGTAGCGCGTGCCGCCGACGGCCGTCGTGGGCCACGGGTCGCGCCACGTCACGGGCTCGTCGGGGGTGCCCTCGGCGTCGACGGGCTCGCCGATGGCCGCCCAGGCGTCGGTCACGTCCGCGATCTCGACCCGCAGCATGAACTTCATGCGGTTCAGCCACGCGGCGAGCGCGATCGGGGTCTCGGTGAGCAGCCACGTGGTCTCGCCGTCGTCGACGACGCCCGCGGCGTGCTCGACGTGCCCCTGCGGGCTGAGCACCAGCAGCTCGGTCGACGTGCGCGGGGCGAGGGCGGTCAGCTCCTGCGACGTGATCGAGTTCAGCCAGCTGAGCCGGTCGGGTCCGGTGACGGAGACGACCCCGAGGTACGACTGGTCGACCACGGCGCCGCCCCGCGACAGGGCGCGCTGCTCGGCCGTGGGGTCGCCGTAGTGCCAGGCCACGCCGTCGTCGGGCCCGGACGCCCGGACGGCGCCGTGCCGCGCGAGCAGCGGGCTGGTGTGCCGCGGCGGTTCGCCGTGGCTCGCGGGGGTCTCGACGGGTGCGTCGGTGGTCATCAGACCTCGTCCTCGGAGAGTGCCTCGACGCGCGCGAGGCGGCCGGAGGCGTAGGACTGCATGGGGTGCCCGAACGCGGCGATGTCGTGCGCCCACATGAGCTCGCCGTTCACCAGGCCGTACAGGCGCTTGCCGGCGCTCACGTCGGCGCCGGACGCCGCGCGCACGATCGCGTCGCTCACCAGGTCGATGCGCCCCTTGCCGACGGCGCCGATGTACAGCGCGACGTGGCCGGAGGGGTCCGCCACCAGCAGCTCGACGGCGTGCTGGTCCTCGGTGAGGCCCCAGTCGATCGGCCGCTCGGGCGGGATCCGCCAGTAGCCGGCCTCGGTCTGCCAGACGGGCGCGGGCGGCTCGTCCACCAGGGCGCCGGTGTCGGGCGGTGCCGTGACCAGCCGGATCGTCGACGAGTAGGAGAGGTAGGGGCCACCGTCGCTGGTGATGACGATCTCCTGCGTGAACGTCGCCTCGTCGATTCCGGGGTAGTCGACGACCCCCTCACCGCGCCAGGTGCCGACCAGCCAGGCGAGCGGGTAGACCTCCGGCGCGAGGTCCTCGGGGTCGGGCAGGACGAACGGCATGGACGAAGCCTTTCGCGGAGTCGGGCGCTTCAGATCACGTCAGCGCTGACCCTTGTAGAGCCGGTAGACGACGAGGCAGGCGAACCAGCCGATCGTCAGCGTCGCCGCGACCAGCAGGCCGATGAAGACTCCCTCGAGCGCAGTCATGCGGACGATCCTAAAGGAGCACAACAGGCGCAGCCCCCTAGCCTGTTCCGATGAGCGCCACTCCACGCCCCCTCGTGATCAAGACCACGTCCGGCACCGACCGCCCGGAGGCCACCAACCAGGCGTTCACGGTCGCCGCGGCAGCCGTCGCCGCCGGGGCCGAGGTCAGCCTCTGGCTCACGGGGGAGTCGGCCTGGTTCGCCCTCCCGGGGCGCGCGGACGACCTGGTCCTCGAGCACGCGACCCCGCTGGCCGAGCTGCTGGCGATGGTCCTCGAGGGTGGCCGCGTCACCGTGTGCACGCAGTGCGCGGCCCGCCGCGGCATCGGCCCGGAGCACGTGCTGCCGGGCGTCCGGATCGCGGGCGCCGCGGTGTTCGTCGAGGAGTCGCTGGCCGAGCGGGCGCAGGCGCTCGTCTACTAGGCGGTCCGTCCCGCGCGCACCCGCAGGCCGAGCAGGTAGAGCTCGCAGCCGAGGCACAGGCCGAACACCGCGTTGAGGAACGCCGCGACCAGCGCGAGCGCGGCGGCGACCGGGACGGCGGCGCTCACCCCGAGCAGGCCGAGCAGCAGGCCGGCGCCCGTGATGACCAGGCCGACCAGCTGCGCGAACGTCGGCGGGCGGGGGTCCTCGAGCTCGCTCGGCGGTGCCAGGCGCGGGCGGACGACCTTCTTGAACACCCAGCCCTGCCAGGTGTGCCCGATGCCGCGGAACGTGCCGAGCGCGAAGCCGGCGACGACCACGGCCATCACGACGTAGGCGGCGGGCGTGGTGCCCAGCAGCAGGACGACGACGAGCAGGACGAGCGTGAGGGCGGCGCCGAAGCGGGGGCCGCGGGGATCGATGCCGGCGGGGGCCTCGGTGGACGTGCGGGACGTGCTCATGGGGACTCCTGGGGACCGTGCAGGGGCGGGGGATCCGTCGATCGGCACGAGGGCCGACCCGGGGGCCGAGGTCGCAGCGCGCCCGGCCGATCGCCCCGCGCGGGGGCAGCCGTCAGGCGGCGGGGACCTCGCCCAGACAGGACGCGAGGGCGGCGAGCGCGTGCCGACGGTCCGTCGCACCCGACAGACGACCGACCACGACGCCGTCGGCGTCGAGCAGGAGCGTGGTCGGGGTGCGCATGATGCCGAAGCGTCGCACGAGATCGAGGTGCTCCACCACGTCCATCTCGACGTGTGAGAGGCCGTCCCGCTCGGTCACCAGCTGGGCGAGCACCGCGTGGGTGCGCCGGCACGGTGCGCAGACCTCGCTGGAGAACTGCACGAACGTCGCGCGGGCCCCCAGCGGGGCGCCGAGCTGCGCGGGCGTCAGGCGGGTGTCGTCGGCCTCGTCGGCGGGTGCCGAGGCGAGCAGCGACGGGTCGACCGCGGTGTAGCGGCCGTTGCGCGCGCGCCACCACAGGCCGAGCCCCGTGGCGACCGCCAGGACGAGGACGACGAGCAGGACGCGGTCCACGTCAGCCGACCAGGACCCGGCCGACGACGTACACGAGGATGCCGGTCACGGTCACCGGCAGCGTCACCGCGGCGAGCGAGGGCCAGCGCCGCTCGAGCGACGGCAGCTGGTCGAACAGGGCGTGCAGCGTGGCGACGAGGATGCCGACCGCGAGGCCGAGCAGGGCGCCGGCCAGCGGGTCGATGCCGGGGAGCAGGAGGCCGCCCAGGGCCCCCGCACCCGCGGCGGCGCCCGCCGTGACCAGCGAGCCGATCCACGGCGCGAGGTGCAGCGCGACGACGGCGGACCCGACCGCGAGCGCGAGCGCGCCGACGACGACCAGCGACTCGGCGCCGGGCGTCCGGCCGATCGCGACCCAGCCGGCCACCGCGACGGCGACGAGCGTGCCGGCGACCGTGCCCGAGACGGACTCGACCAGCCGGGTGCGCCCGTCGCGCCGCAGCAGCTCGTTGACGAACGCCAGCAGGATCGAGGCCGCGAACACCACGGGCAGGTACCGCAGGAAGGGCTGGTCGGTGGTCAGGTGCACCACGACGACCGCGCCCACGCCGCCGAGCGCGACGACGGCGGCCGAGCCGGGCTTGAAGGGCAGGTCCGCGAGCGCCGGCCAGCCGAGGGCGAACACGATCGCGAGGAGCGCGGCGGCGATGCTCAGGGGGAGGCCGCCGAGGTAGCCGGCGACGGCCACGGCGGCGGCGAGCACGGCCGTGACGACCGCGCGGGTGGCGAGCTGCATGGTCCCCTACCGTCCCGCGACCGGGGTCGACGACGACCTCGCCGAGAGCGCGCGCAGGCGGCCTGCCTGCAGGAAGGGGAGGAGCACGCCGCCGATTGTCGCATCTCGGCGCGATTTCCCCTGCGTTACAGGTGGCGCATGTGGGGCAGGACACGCCATCCCTCGACATCCGGGCGCAACCTGGGTGTACCGCGCGGTACCGTGTCCCCCACTCGCACGCGGGGAGGTTCCAGGTGGCAGATCTGCTGCTGCTCACTCCAGCGTCCGGGGGCTCCGCCCAGGTGCTCCCGGCCCTCGGTCTGTTGTCCCACCGCGTCCGCGTGCTCCCCGTCGAACCGTCGGCTCTCGTGGATGCACCGGACGCGGACATCGTCGTGCTCGACGCCAGACGGGACCTGGTCACCGCCAGGACCACCTGTCGGCTGCTGCGCGCGACCGGCTTGACGGTCCCCCTGATCCTCGTGCTCACCGAGGGCGGCCTCACGGTCGTCACGGCCGAGTGGGGTGCGGACGACATCATCCTGGAGACGGCCAACCCGGCCGAGGTGGAGACGCGGTTCCGGCTCGTCATGGAGCGCGCGGCCACCGCGGGGTACGACGACGCCCCGCAGGAGATCTCGTCGGGCGAGCTCACCATCGACGCCGGCGGCTACACCGCCCGGCTGCGCGGCCGGCCGCTCGACCTGACCTACAAGGAGTTCGAGCTCCTCAAGTACCTCGTCCAGCACCCGGGCCGCGTGTTCACCCGCGCCCAGCTGCTGCAGGAGGTCTGGGGCTACGACTACTACGGAGGCACCCGGACGGTCGACGTCCACGTGCGACGCCTGCGCGCCAAGCTCGGCCCCGAGCACGAGCAGCTCATCGGCACCGTGCGCAACGTCGGCTACCGCTTCGACCCGCCCAAGGACCGCCGCAACGCGGTCGACGGGCGCAACGAGGTACCCGAGCCCGCGGACGCCTAGCCCGCTAGCCTGGCTCCCGGTGAGCCGGGAAGCCTGGTCGGCGCCCCGACCGCCCGGAGGTGCATCCGTGTCCACGCCCAGAAGCCGCCTCTTCACCGCCCTCTCGCCCGGCTCCGAGCGCAACCTGCTCGACACGCTGCGGGAGGAACGGGTCGGCGGCGCGCTCCTGCTGACCGCCACGGTGATCGCGCTGCTGTGGGCGAACCTGGACCCTGCGTCGTACGCCACGGTGTCCGAGACGGTGATCGGCCCCGCCGCGCTGCACCTCGACCTCAGCGTGGCCACGTGGGCGACCGACGGCCTGCTCGCCATCTTCTTCTTCGTCGTCGGCCTCGAGCTCAAGCGCGAGATCGTCGCCGGCGAGCTGCGGAACATGCGCACGGCGATCGTCCCCATCGTCGCGGCCATCGGCGGCATGCTCGTGCCCGCGATCCTCTACCTCGCGGTGAACCTCACCGCCGCGGACGGGGTCCCCCGCGGCTGGGCGGTGCCGACGGCGACGGACATCGCCTTCGCGGTCTCCGTGCTCGCCATCGTCGGCCGCAGCCTGCCCAACGCCCTGCGCGCGTTCCTGCTCACGCTCGCGGTCGTCGACGACCTGCTCGCGATCATCGTCATCGGCGTCGTCTACACCGACACCGTCTCCGCGCTCTGGCTCGGCGTCGGCGCGGTGACGGTCGTCGTGTTCGCGCTCGTGATCCGGCGCGGCTGGGTCAGCGGCTGGCTGCTGGTCCCCCTCGGGCTGGTCGCCTGGGCCGCGGTGCACGCCTCGGGCGTGCACGCCACGATCGCCGGCGTGGCCCTCGGGCTCGTCGTGCCGGGGACCACGGAGGCCACGCGCAAGGCCCTCCGGCTGCCGACCGCGCCCACGGAGTCCCTCGCCGAGCGGTGGGAGCACGCGTGGCGACCGTTGTCCGCGGGGATCGCGGTGCCGGTCTTCGCGCTGTTCGCCGCCGGGGTGACGCTGACCGCCGGCGCGCTGCAGACGACGTTCGCCGACCCGGTGGCGCAGGGCGTCGCGCTCGGGCTCGTCGTCGGCAAGCCCCTCGGCATCCTCGGCGCCACGTACCTGGTCGCCCGCTTCACGCGCGCCTCGCTCGCGCCCGGCCTCGGCTGGGCCGACGTCGGGGCCGTCGGGCTGCTGGGCGGCATCGGATTCACCGTGTCGTTGCTGGTGGGCGAGCTGGCGTTCGGCGCCGGCAGCCCGCAGGACGAGCACGTGATCGTCTCCGTGCTCATCGCGTCGCTCGTCGCTGCCCTGCTCGGCGGTGCGGCCCTCTACCAGCGGGACCAGCATCACGCGCACGTGGCCGCCACCACGGGCCCTGAGAACGACGGGACCGGGTAGGTTCGGCACCGATGAGCACCGTCGACTCCGCCTCGCTCCTCATCGACGGCCCCTGGGAGCACCGGTTCGTGGCCGCGAACGGCGCACGGTTCCACGTGGCCGTCGCCGGACCCGACGACCGTGACGCGCCCCTGGTCGTGCTGCTGCACGGCATCCCCGAGTTCTGGTGGGCCTGGCGCCACCAGCTGCCCGTGCTGGCCGACGCGGGCTACCGCGTCGCCGCGATGGACGTCCGCGGCACCGGCGGCTCCGACAAGCCGCCGCAGGGGTACGACGTGCCGACGCTGGCCGCCGACGTGGCCGGGGTCATCCAGTCGCTCGGTGCCGCCGACGCCGTGGTCGTCGGCAGCGGGACGGGCGGCGAGATCGCGTGGGCGATGGCCGGCCTGCACCCCGACCGCGTGCGCGCCATCGCCCCGCTGGCCGCGCCGCACCCCCTCGACACCCGCGGCCACCCCCGGGCCGCGATGCGCGCCTCGGCGATCCGCCGCCTCGCGTTCATCCAGCTGCCCTCGTTCCCCGAGAGCGCGCTGATGGAGCGCGACTTCGTGCCCCGGCTGCTGCGTGAGTGGGGCGGCACGCCCGGCTGGCTCGACGCCGAGACCGAGGCGATGTACCGCTCCGCCGCCCGCGTGCCGTTCGCCGCGCACAGCCAGATGGAGCAGCTGCGGTGGCTGGTCCGCTCGATGCCCCGCCTCGACGGCCGCCGCTACCACGCCGCGCTCGAGGAGACGCAGCCGCTGCCCGTCCTCCAGCTGCACGGGGGTCGCGACGGCCTGCGCCCGCCCGCCCGCGCCGCCCTCTCGCGGGACACCGCGGCGCTGGTGGGACCGCAGTACCAGTTCGAGCTGCTGCCGTCCGCCGGCCACTACCTCGCCGAGGAGGAGCCCGAACGCGTCACCGACCTGCTGCTCACGTGGCTGCAGGCGGTCGCTCCGGTCTAGGGCCTAGGCCTTCACCATCGCGGCGGCCTTCGCCGGGTCGAGCTCACCGATGCCGGCCGACGGGCACATCGCGGCGATCGGGCACGCCCCGCACGCCGGCCTCCGCGCGAAGCAGGTGCGCCGCCCGTGGAAGATCAGCCGGTGCGAGGCCATGGTCCAGTCCTTGCGAGGCAGCAGCGCGTCGAGCTCCTTCTCCACCACCAGCGGGTCGTCGCTCTGGGTGTAGCCCAGCCGCTTGGACAGGCGCATCACGTGGGTGTCGGTGGTGATGCCCGGGACGCCGAACGCGTTCCCCAGCACCACGTTGGCGGTCTTGCGCCCGACCCCGGGGAGCGTCACCAGGTCCTTGAGCCGCCCGGGGACCTCCCCGCCGAACCGCTCGACCAGCTCCCGCGACAGCCCCATGACCGACCGGGCCTTGGCGCGGAAGAACCCGGTGGGTCGCAGGATCTCCTCCAGCTCCTCCGGGTTGGCCGCGGCCAGGGCGGCGGCGTCGGGGTAGCGCGCGAAGAGGACGGGCGTGGTCAGGTTCACGCGCACGTCCGTGGTCTGCGCGGAGAGCACCGTGGCGACCAGCAGCTCGAACGGGGACGTGAAGTCCAGCTCGCAGTGCGCGTCCGGGTACCGGACGGCCAGGGCGCGGTCGATGCGGCGGGCGCGGCGGGTGCGGGCGAGGTCGGACTCGTCGTCAGGGCCTGTCACATCGGCAGCGTACGACCCCGCACCGACACGGCTGTGACCTGCGCAGTTGCCGCGTTGCTCCCTTGGAGTGATCCCGCGGCCCACCCCGGTACGAGGGCTCAAGGTGGGGGCTTACCGGGCCGAAACCAGACACTGAGCACCATTGAGGAGGACCTGCCCCATGACGCCACCCGTCGAACAACGGGTCAGTGATCTTCGCCTCGACCGTCGCGCGCTGCGCGCCGAGCAGGCCCGCGTCACCTGGTGGCGTCGACTGGTGCGTGCCCGCCTCGACCTCGCCGTCGCCCAGGCGGCCCAGCCGCAGACGCTCGGCGAGGGCGTCGCCTTCCAGCTCCCGCTCGAGGTCGGCATCGACGTGCCCCGCCCGGCCGCCCTCGCGGCGGTGCTCGGCGGCACCGAGCCGGTCGCGGACGTCGCCCGCCTGAACGAGCTGCGGGCCCTCGACGCCCAGCTCTCCACCTACGCCGCCGGGGTCGAGGCGGCGCTCACGCGTGCCACCGACCGCCTCATCGTCCGCCTGGCCGCGGACCCCGACGTGGCCGTCGTCGGGCTGCGGGAGGCTCTGGGCCGCGGATGACGCCCTCCATGGGGCAGACTGAGGGCGGATCGAGCCGCTGACCAGCGGTCGGTCCGGCTGGGATCCGTCTGAGAACCGTCGTGAACGATGCCGCCACCGGGACGATCCGGGCAGCGCGCGGCCAGGAAAGGTGAGGTGTCCCCGTGGAGGACGACATCGTGCTGTCGGCGCCGCTGTTCGCCGGGCTCGACCCGGAGGCGTCGGAGGCTCTCGTCGCGACGATGAAGGCGATCGACATCGCGCGCGGCGACGCCCTGTTCCACGAGGGCGAGCCGGGCGACCGGCTCTACGTCGTGCGCGAGGGCAAGATCAAGCTGGGTCGCCGCTCCAACGACGGACGCGAGAACCTGCTGGCCGTCCTCGGCCCGGGCGAGATGTTCGGCGAGCTGAGCCTTTTCGACCCCGGCCCCCGCACCGCCACCGCCACCGTCGTCGCGGACGCCGTCGTGCTCGAGCTCGGGCACGGCGACCTCGTCCGCTGGCTGCAGGACAAGCCCTCCGTCGCCCAGCACCTGCTGCAGGCGCTCGCCCGCCGGCTCCGCCGGACCAACGAGGCGCTGGCCGACCTGGTGTTCTCGGACGTCCCCGGTCGCGTGGCCAAGGCGCTGCTGGACCTGTCGACGCGCTTCGGCGAGCCGGTGGACGAGGGCATCCGCGTGGCGCACGACCTCACGCAGGAGGAGCTCGCCCAGCTCGTCGGCGCCTCGCGCGAGACGGTGAACAAGGCGCTCGCCGACTTCGCCGCCCGCGGGTGGGTCCGCCGGGAGGGGCGCGCCGTCGTGCTGCTCGACGTCGAGCGGCTGGAGCGACGCGCGCGCTGAGCCTCAGGCCAGCTCGACGACGATCTCGACCTCGACCGGCGAGTCCATCGGCAGCACCGCCGCGCCCACGGCCGACCGCGCGTGCACGCCGGCGTCCCCGAGGACCGCGTGCAGGAGTAGGCTCGCGCCGTTGACCACGGCCGGCTGACCGGTGAACGACGGGTCGCTGGCGACGAAGCCGACGACCTTGGTGACGTGCACGATCCGGTCGAGCGCCTCGGCGCCCGACGGCCCCCCCTCGGCGGCGACCACGGCCGCGACGGCCGCGAGCGCGTTGAGCGCGGAGATCCGGGCGTAGCCGGCGGCCTGCTCGGCGGGGATGAGCCCCTCCCCCTCACCGACCTTGCCGGTGGCCGGCAGGGCGCCCGCGACGAACGGCAGCTGGCCGGACGTGTACACGTAGGCACCCGACCGGACCGCCGGGACGTACGCGGCGAGGGGCAGCGCGACCTCGGGCAGCTCGAGCCCGAGCTCCGCGAGCCGGGCGGCGGCGCCCATCAGGACTCCTTGGGCCGCTTGAGGTAGGCCACCAGGCCGGCATCGGGTCCCTGGATCACCTGGACGAGCTCCCAGCCGTCGGCTCCCCACTGGTCGAGGATCGCCTTGGTGGCGTGAATGATGAGCGGAATCGTCGCGTATTCCCACGTCGTAGCCATAGGGGCCACCCTAGCGGGGGCGCTCCACGGGTCGGAGCGCTCTCACGGCCCTTCGACGGCGTCGGACCCGACCAGCTCGGCCCGCCAGGACCGGACCTCCGGCCGCCGGCGCAGCAGGGCGCGACGCTCGCGCTCTGTCATCCCGCCCCAGACGCCGAAGTCCATGCGGTTGTCGAGCGCGTCGGCCAGGCAGGCGAGCCGCACCGGGCAGCTGGTGCACACCACACGGGCCTCGCGCTGCGCAGCGCCCTCGACGAAGAGCGCGTCGGGCGCGAGCTTGCCCTTCCCGCACGCCGCGAGCGCAGTCCAGTGCGCGTCCTGCACGAGTGTGGTCACTCATCCTCCTGAGCACGCCGACGGGGCGTGCCGTGGCAACCGCACCCGAGTCCTGCCCGGAAACTAGCGGGCCGGTGGCCCTCCTGGCGAGACTCCGTTCGGGTCATATCGTCAGATGGACGTGTGACCGACTCGCAGACCGCGCAGGCGCGCATGTGCAGGTCCCGTGCAGGTCGCCGTGTCCGCGCCCGATCCGGACAAGAGGTGACAGGGGCGCCTACTACCCTGACGGCATGCCGAACCCTGCGCGCCAGCGCGGCCGACAGGTCAACGTCTTCCAGGCGTTGGCCCTCTTGCTGTCCTTCGTGCTCGTCGCGGGGGTCGGTGGGGTGCTCGCCGCCGGTCTCGTCCTGCCCGTCACTGCCGCCGCCAACGGTGTCACCGACCTGACGATCACGGCGTTCGACGACCTGCCGACCGAGCTCGAGCCGGGCGTCCTGCCCGAGAAGTCGGTGATCCTCGCGGCGGACGGCACGCCCCTGGCGACGTTCTACGACCAGAACCGCGTCGTGGTCCCGCTCACCGAGATCTCGCCGATGCTGCAGCACGCGGTGATCGCCACCGAGGACAAGCGGTTCTACCAGCACGCGGGCGTCGACCCGACCGGCATGCTCCGCGCTTTCGTCAAGAACCAGACGGACGACAGCGGCGGCCAGGAGGGCGCCTCGACGCTCACGCAGCAGTACATCAAGAACGTGCTGATCGACGAGGCCCTCTCGAAGCCCACCGAGGCCGAGCAGCTCGCGGCGCTGCAGGAGGCCCGTGGCGCCAAGGGCGTCGAGGGGTACGCGCGCAAGCTGCGCGAGGCCAAGCTCGCCATCGCGCTCGAGAAGACGATGACGAAGGACCAGATCCTCGAGAAGTACCTGAACATCGCGCAGTTCGGGGCGTCGGTGTACGGCGCCGAGTCGGCCGCCCAGTACTACTTCAGCAAGCCGGCCAAGGACCTCACCTACCTCGAGGCCGCCACGATCGCGGGTGTCACGCAGAGCCCGACCAAGTGGGACCCGGTGATCAACCCGGAGGCCTCGCAGACCCGGCGCGACCGTGTCCTCCAGCTCATGAACCAGCAGGGCTACATCACGGACGCGGAGTACGCGGCGGGCGTCGCCACCCCGCTCCCGGCCACGATGAAGGTCACCCCGCTCAAGCAGGGCTGCATGACCGCGGGCGACGTGGTCGCCGGCTCGGGCTACTTCTGCGACTACGTCACGAAGGTGATCCTCAACGACCCCGCCTTCGGCGCGGACACCAAGACGCGCAAGGCGCTGCTGTACCGCGGCGGCCTCACCATCACGACGACGCTCGACCCGCGCCAGCAGGCGGCCGCCGACGCCGAGGTCAAGGCCGGCGTGCCGGTCTCCGACCCGTCCGGCGTGAAGTCGGCGATCTCGGTGGTGCAGCCCGGGACGGGCATGATCACGGCGATGGCGCAGACGACGGTGTTCAACCCGACGTCCAGCCCCGGACCGGGCGAGGACGCGGTCAACTACAACACCGACGCCGCGTACGGCGCCTCGATCGGCTTCAGCCCCGGCTCGACGTTCAAGCCCTTCACGCTGGCCGAGTGGCTCAAGGAGGGGCACAGCCTCAACGAGGTCATCGACGGCACGCCGATGCAGTATCCGATGTCCGCGTTCCACGCCTCGTGCACCCGGCTCGCCGGCGGTCCGTACAAGTTCGGCAACGCCGAGGGCAAGGGCGCCGTCATGTCGGTGCTCGACGCGACGAAGAACTCGGTCAACTCCGGCTACATCGCGATGGCGACCAAGATCGACCTCTGCGGGATGATCGACACCGCCAGCTCGCTCGGCATCCACCAGGCGGGCAACGGCAAGCCGTTCGACGTCCTGCCGGCCAACGTCCTGGGCTCCCAGGGCGTCGCCCCGCTCACCATGGCCGCCGCGTTCGCCGCGTTCGCCTCGGGCGGGACCTTCTGCAAGCCGATCTCGATCCTGAGCGTCGTCAACGCGAACGGCGAGTCGCTGCCGGTCCCGACCGCCGACTGCCAGCAGGTGCTCGAGCCCCGGATCGCGAACGCCCTGAACTTCGCGCTCTCGCACGTGTGGCAGGGCACCGGCGAGGCCATCGGCACGCCGCCGTTCCCCTCCGCGGGCAAGACGGGCACAACCTCGGAGAACGAGTACACGTGGTTCGTCGGGTACACCCCGCGACTCGCCGCGGCCGTGTGGGTCGGGCACACCGACGCCATGACGCCCGTGAAGAACACCTACGTCGGGCCCCTCTACGTGCGCCGAGCGTTCGGCGCGACGATCGCCGGCCCCACCTGGAAGCGGTTCATGGTCGACGTGCTGAACGACGGCACGCCGAACCCCGACTTCGCCCCGCCCGGTGACAAGGAGGTGTTCGGCGAGAAGGTGCCCGTGCCGTCCGTGGTCGGCCTGTCCGAGGCGGACGCCCGCAAGAAGCTCGCCGCCGGCGGATTCAAGGCCACCGTCGCGCCGGACCAGGTGGCGTCCGCGCTGCCGGCCGGGTCGGTCGTGTCGCAGAGCCCCTCGGGCACCGCGGTGAAGGGCTCCTACGTCACCCTGACGCTGTCCAACGGCCAGCCGCCCGTCGACCCCAACCAGCCCCAGCCGGGCCAGCCGGGCCAGAACCCGAACCCCGGCAACGGCGGCGGGCCCGGCAACGGCGGTGGTGGCAACGGCGGCGGCAAGGGCGGCGGCGGCGGCGGGAACGGCTGATGGGCTCGTCGAGCCCTGGCGTCTCGCTCGCACGCACCGCCGGCGCCCTCACGCTCGCGGGCGCCGCGGCACTCGCGTACGCCTCGCTGGTCGAGGTGCGCTGGTACACCCTGCGTGAGGTCACGGTCCCGGTGCTCCCGGCCGGACAGGACCCGCTGCGGATCCTGCACATCTCGGACCTGCACCTGACGCCCGGCCAGCGGCGGAAGGTCGACTGGGTCCGCGACCTGGCCTCGCTCGACCCGCACATGGTCGTCGACACGGGGGACAACTGGGCGCACCTCGACGCGATGCCGGCCCTGCTCGAGGCCCTGGAACCGCACCTCGCGGTCCCCGGGGCGTTCGTGCTCGGCTCCAACGACTACGTCGCGCCGATGCCCAAGAACCCGGCGCGCTACCTGCTGCCCGACGCCCGCCGCACCCACGTGGAGCGCCCCCCGGAGCTGCCCTGGCGCGAGCTCACGGCGCGGTTCCGGTCGGCCGGCTGGATCGACCTGACCAACCGCCGGGACGTGCTCAAG
Organism: Cellulomonas sp. P2_F12; assembly: GCF_056403775.1. Taxonomy (NCBI): domain Bacteria; kingdom Bacillati; phylum Actinomycetota; class Actinomycetes; order Micrococcales; family Cellulomonadaceae; genus Cellulomonas; species Cellulomonas sp. P2_F12. The sequence goes on from NZ_JBFUEV010000013.1 coordinate 60,148, forward strand.
GTCGACGGGCGAGTCCTGTCCCTCGTCGGCACCGACGACGCGCACCTGGACCGCGACCGCTTCCCGTCCGCGGGCGGCGCCGACGACGCGCGGACCGGCTCGACGCCGGTGGACCTCCACCTGGGCATCACGCACGCGCCGTACCGCCGGGTGCTGGACGAGATGCACGCCGACGACGTCGACCTGGCGATCGCCGGGCACACCCACGGCGGGCAGCTGGCCCTGCCCCTGTGGGGCGCCCTGGTGACCAACTGCGACCTCGACACGCGCCGCGCCAAGGGTCTGCACGGGTGGCCGGGACCGCGCCCGGACCAGCCCGGCGGCGCCGGCTCGACGTGGATGCACGTCTCTGCGGGGCTGGGCACCTCGCCCTACGCGCCGGTGCGGTTCGCCTGCCGACCGGAAGCGACGTTGCTCACCCTCGTCGCACCCTGATCCGGTTTCGTTCCTACCCGGGTCGTCGGCTATCCTTACCAGGCTCCACGGGGTGTGGCGCAGCTTGGTAGCGCGCTTCGTTCGGGACGAAGAGGTCGTGGGTTCGAATCCCGCCACCCCGACATCGTGGAAGAGGCCCCTGGCCAGCGGAGACGCTGCCAGGGGCCTTTCGCATACCCAGGCCCGACGGGATCAGGCGGAAGAGTCGCTTCGGACGCAGCACGACGGCAACCGGCGCGGCATGCTCGACGGGAGTGCAGCTATGGTCGACCCAGCCACACGCCTCTGAGGGGGACCGCCATGCCTACCATCGCGATCATCGGTGCTGGACCGGGCCTGGGAGCCGCGGTCGCGCGTCGGTTCGGCGCCGAGGGCTTCTCGATCGCCCTGATCTCACGCGATCAGACGAAGCTGGACACGTTGGCATCCCAGCTCCAGGACAGCGGCCTGGTCGCGCGCGGTTACGCGGCGGATGTCCTGGACTCCGCCTCCCTCGAGGCCGCCCTCGCGCGTGCCGTGGCCGAGCTAGGTCCGATCGCGGTGCTGCAGTACAGCCCTCTGCCCTCCAGGGACTACCTCGCGCCGGTGCTCGAGATGACGCCCGAGCTGGCGCTGGAGGCCCTGCGGTTCTCGGCACTCGGGCTCATCCACGCCGTTCGATCAGTCCTTCCCGCGATGCGGACGGCGGGCGACGGCAGCATCATCCTCGTCAACGGCGGCACGTCGGTGAAGGCGCGAAGCGACTTCGCCGGCACCTCGATCGCGTTCCCTGCCGAGAGTGCGTACGGCGAGATGCTCCACGACGCACTTGAGGCCGACGGCATCCGCGTCGTCCAGCTCGTGATCCCTGGAGGCATCGCGAACCTTCAGCTCGAGAACGGTATCGACGACGTGGCCGCGCGCATCTGGGAGCTCCACCGCACCCGCGGCCCGTTCAGGACCATGCTCATCCCGCTGGAAGAGGGCCGCGAGTAGGCGCGCGAGTCGCCGGTCGCCCGGGAGGCCCGAGGAGTCCCTAGGGTGAGCGGATGCGCACCCAGCCGGTCGCCCGGCTTGCCGTCCTGGTCTGTCTCGCGGCCGTCGTCGCCGGATGCTCCGCGGCCGGCGGCGCCGACGATGCGGGCGGCTCCGGAGCGCCGCTCCTGCAGCTGCGTGTCGTGACGTCGTCGGAGGACGGGCCGTGCGACGCGCCGCCCCTGACGACAGAGGACCCCGGTACTGCCTGCGACGTGGCGGGCACCAGCACCTACGAGCTCGCCGGGTCGCTGGGCGTCGTGACGCCCACCTCCGTCGCCCGTGGCGACCAGCCTGGCGCGCAGACCGTCGTCGTCGACTTCGACGAGGCCGATGCCAGGACGCTCGGTGAGGTCACGCGCGACGCGGTGGGCCAGGAGCTGGCCCTCGTGCTCGACGGCTCGGTGCTGTCGGCGGCCACGGTCGGGGAGCCCGTCGACTCCGGGGCCTTCACCTTCGGGTTCGCGACGGCCGCCGAGGCCGACAAGTTCGCGGCCTTGCTGGGGGCACCGGTCTCCCCCTGATCCCGGCCGCCGGGACGCTCGGCAGACGTGCGACGGAAAGGGCCCTGATCAGCAGATCTGCTGGTCAGGGCCCTTCTCGTGCCGTCAGCCGCGGGGGCCCAGGAAGGCCGCGTCCCCGTCGCTGGTGCGGATCCGCACGTGCGTGGACGCCGTCGGGTCGGTCGGTCCCTCGACGGTCTGGCGGCCGTTCGAGGCCGAGATGTCCAGCGCGACCGGCTCCCCCGTGCCGTACACGGTCACGTCGCCGTCGCTGGCGTGCGCGTCGACGTCGCCCTGGACGTCCGCGATCTCGACGCGCCCGTCGCTCGACCGGGCGGTGACCGAGCCCGAGACGCCGGAGACCGTGACGGCGCCGTCCGACGAGCTCACGGTGACCGAGCCGCGGACCGCGCTGACGTCGGTCGTGCCGTCGTTGGCGCGGACGGAGACGTCCCCGTCGATGTCGGAGATCCTCGCGTCCCCGTCGCTGACCCGGACGTCGAGCGGACCGCCCAGGGTGGTCGCGTCGACCGGGCCGTCGCTCGCGCGGACCACCACGGCGGTGCCGGCGGGGACCGTCACGTCGAGGGATGCCGAGCAGAAGCCTGGACGCCACGAGTCGCACCGGTAGCTCACGGTCAGGCGGTCGCCGGACCGGGTGGTCTGGTAGCGCGCGGGCGTCAGGGTGGTGCGCTTCGTGCGCTCGACGTCGACGCGGTCGCCGCCGGTGGTCACGGTGACGTGGCCGTCGGCGACGAGCTCCACCACCGGTGCGGCGGCGTAGGACGCGGTCTGCGAGGTCGTCGTGGCGTCGTCGGAACCCAGAACCAGCAGGTTGAGGGCGCTGAACCCCGCCGACAGGACGAGGACGCCGCCGATGATCGCGCCCGTCCAGGTCAGGGCGCGGGCGGCCGGCGTGCGGGCGGGGGGCGGGGTGACGGGTGGGCGGTCGAGCGTCGTGGTCATGAGCGGTCTCCCGGTTCGTGCTCCAGCCAGCGCAGGACGGCGAGCACGCGGCGGTGGTCGTCGGCGTCCTGCGGGAGGTCGAGCTTGGTGAGGATGGATGTCACGTGCTTCTCGACGGCCGGCAGGCCGACGACGAGGCGGTCGGCGATGGCCGCGTTCGAGCGGCCCTCCGCCATGAGGCCGAGCACGTCCCGCTCGCGCGGGGTGAGGGTCTCGAGGCCCGAGCGGCGGGCCCGGGCGAGGATCTGGGCGACGACCTCGGGGTCGATCACGGTGCCGCCGGCGGCCACGCGGGCCAGGGCGTCGAGGAACTCGTCCACGTCCGCCACCCGGTCCTTGAGCACGTAGCCCAGGCCGCGGACGTCGCCGGCGAACAGCTCCCGGGCGTACCGCTGCTCGACGTACTGCGACAGGACCAGCACGGGCAGCCGCTTGTGCAGGCTGCGCAGGTGCACCGCGGCCCGCAGGCCCTCGTCGGTGTGGGACGGGGGCATCCGGACGTCGGTCACCAGGATGTCGGGCAGGTCGTCGGATGGCCCGAGCGCGGCGACGACGTCGTCGGCGGTGGTGTAGCCGGTGACCTCGTGCCCCTCCGCCGCGAGCAGCCTGGTCAGGCCGTCGAGCAGCAGGACCGAGTCCTCGGCGATCACGATGCGCACGGCACCTCCACGGTGAGTCGGGTGCCGGCTCCGGCCGGGCTGTCCAGGTCGAAGGTGCCGTCGAGGGCGGCGACGCGGCTGCGCAGGCCCTCGAGCCCGCTGCCGGGCGTCGCGTACGCTCCCCCGCGGCCGTCGTCGGCGATGACGATGCGCAGCCGGTCCGCGACGAGCACCGCGGTCACGGTGACCTCGCTCGCCTCGGCGTGCTTGGCCGCGTTGGTCAGGGCCTCGGCGACGACGAAGTACGCGGCGGCCTGCGCGGACGTGCTCGCGCGGTTGAGCGACGGCGGGTCGGGCACGTCCACGCGCACCCGGACGGGGCTGCGGGCGGCCAGGGCCGACAATGCGGCATCGAGGCCGCGGTCGGTGAGGACGGCCGGGTGGATGCCGCGGACCAGGTCGCGCAGCTCCGCCAGCGTCTCCTTGACCTCGCTGTGCGCGTGCTCCAGCGCCGCGGCGGCCACCGGGTCGCTCGACACCTTGCGCCGCGCTGCCCCGAGCTCGACGCCGAGGGCCACGAGCCGCTGCTGGGCGCCGTCGTGCAGGTCGCGCTCGATCCGCCGGCGCTCCTCGTCGGCGGCACCGACGGCGGCCGTGCGGGTCTCCCGCAGCTGCACGGCCCGCCCCTCGGCCTGCACCGCGCGCGCCTGCGCCTGCCGGGCCGCCTCGACCGCCTCGGCGCGCGCCGACGACCCGAGCAGCGACCTGCCGAGCCGGACGATGGCCAGCGACCCCGCCTGGGTGGCGAGGGCGGCGACCCACGCGCACACGACCGCCGCCGGGACCATCAGGACCAGCGGGATCGGCGGGTGGTGCAGGCCGCTGGTCAGGGCGACGACCGGGTAGGTGAGGCCGCCGAGTGCGAACCCGCTGAACACCGTCACCACGACGCTCTGGACCGTGAGCAGCAGGCCGGCGACCACCACGTAGGCCACGTGCGCCCAGGTACGGCCGTCCGACAGGACCGCCCACCACGAGGCCCACATGCCGTCGCGGCGCGGGTAGGTCGGCGCGGGGATCTCGACGGACAGCTGGGCGCGCAGCCGGGCCCGCTCCTCGCGGGCGAAGGGACGGCCGGCCCAGAGGGTGGCGACGAGCATCGGGATGCCGACGAACAGGACCACCAGGCTCAGTGAGAGCGAGAGGGCGACGGTCAGCCCGATCGCGGCGACCAGGATGACGAAGGAGCCGACGACGATCTGCGAGACGCCGCGCCAGGTCGCCACGGACACGGGCGCGGCAGCCAGTGCACGCAGGTCCGTGAAGGCGGGGGCGACGACGCGCAGGTCGTCGGACACGCTGCTCGGGGGTGTCGGGGAGCTCATGACAGTGACGCTAGGGGTCCGGGCGTGCGGGCAGACAGCCTGACCACCCACCAGGTCGGGGTGGGGTTGGCCCTACCCCCGACGCGCCGACGGGCCGGCCCCCGCGAGGAGGACCGGCCCGTCGTGGGTGCGACTAGCCGATCGTGCAGGTGGCGCCGTTCAGGGTGAACGCCGTCGGGTTGGTGTTGGTCCCCGTGTGGGAGCCGTTGAACCCGATGTCGGTGCTCTGGCCGGCGGCCAGGGTCCCGTTCCACGCGGCGTTCTTCGCGGTGACCGCCGTGCCGGTCTGGGACCAGTCGGCGCTCCAGCCCTGCGTGACCTTCTGGCCGTTGGCGAACGAGAACCCGAGGGTCCAGCCGTTGATCGCCGTGGTGCCGGTGTTGGTCACCTTGACGGAGGCCGTGAAGCCCGTGTTCCAGCTGCTGGCGGTGTAGGCCACCTTGCAGGAGCTGGTGGTGGTCGCGGTCTTCGTCGTCACCGAGAGGGCCGACGACGCGGCGGAGATGTTCCCCGCGACGTCCCGTGCCCGGACGGTGTACTGGTACGCCGTCGCCGCCGTGAGGCCGCTGTCGGTGTACGACGCGGTGGTCGGCGAGCCGACCTTCGTCGTGCCCCGGTACACGTCGTACCCGGCGAGGCCCGAGCCACCCGTGTCCGTGGACGCCGTCCACGTGAGGGCGACACTGGTCTCCGTGACGGTCGTCGCGACGAGGCCCGAGGGCACCGACGGGGCGATCGTGTCGACCGTGGTGGCCGGCGACGTCGTCACCGACAGGGCGGACGACGCCGCGGAGACGTTGCCCGCCACGTCCTTCGCCCGGACCGTGTAGGAGTACGCCGTCGCCGCCGTGAGGCCGGTGTCGGAGTACGACGTCGTCGTGGTGGAGCCGACCTTCGTCGTGCCCCGGTACACGTCGTACCCGGCCAGGCCGGACCCGCCCGTGTTGTCGGTCGACGCCGTCCAGGACAGCGTGAGGCTGTTCTGGGTGACCGCGCTCGCGGCGAGGCCCGTGGGGACGCTCGGCGCGGTCGTGTCGGTCGGCGTGGCCTTCGTGGTGACCGACAGGGCCGACGACGAGGCCGACACGTTGCCGGCGACGTCGCGTGCCCGGACCGTGTACGAGTACGCGGTCGAGGCCGTCAGCCCGGTCTCCGTGAACGACGTGGTGGTCGAGCTGCCGACCTTCGTCGTGCCGCGGTAGATGTCGTAGCCGGCGACGCCGGAGCCACCCGTGTTGTCCGTCGAGGCCGTCCACGAGATCGTGGCCGACGTCGCGGTCGTGGTGCCGGCCAGCGGGCCCGTCGGGACGCTCGGCGCGGTCGTGTCGGCCGGGGTCGTCGACGGGAACAGCCGGTCGTAGTCGGCCATGGCACCGGCGACGGCCGTCTGGGCCCAGAACCGGTGGAAGCTGAACGTCGGCGCGGCGCCGCCGTTCAGGTACGCCTGGACCTTGGACCACTGCGGGTCCGTCTTGTACCAGGAGCGGATGTCGAGGAAGCTCACGCCCGGCTTGATGACGTCCCTGTTCGGCATCGTGCCGGTCCAGCCGGCGGGGATGTAGACGCCGTTGCCGCCCGCGACGTACGGGTCGTCGAACCGCGCGAAGTCCGTGCGGGTCTCCGGCGCCGAGACGCCCAGCGGGTCCTGGTTCGAGGCCCAGATGGCGTCGAGCAACGACTTCACCTTGGCCTGGATGGCCGTGTTGCCCGACTTGGCCGCGTAGAAGAGCAGCGTGCGGGACAGGTCACCCGCGACACCGACGTCCTGGCCGGTGCTCTTGATGGCGACCTTGAGGCCCGTGTTGGCGCCCGGGTTGGCCGAGTTCCAGGTGTCCGGCTTGCCGGTCCAGGTCAGCTCCGACGGGATGGACCAGGTGCTGCCGCTGACCGAGATGTTGGCCGCGGCCCACGGTGCCCACTTGTCGAGGATGGCCTTCGCCTGCGGGTTGCCCGACGCGTAGTACAGCTCCGCGACGCGCTGCATGCCCCACGCCTGCATGCCGAACCACTGGTTCGACGGCGGGTCGTTGTAGACCGGGGCCTCGGTGTACGCCATGCCGTAGAACGTCGGCGTCCCGGCCGGGGGCGTCGCGTAGGCGCCGTCCCAGCTGTTCGTCGCGCCACCGGCGATGCCGCCCTCGGGCGACTGGAGCCACGTGTAGAACTCGAGCTGCCGCGTCAGCGACGTGCCCCAGTCCGTCTTGGCCGTCGGCGACTTCGGCGTCAGCGCCGCGTCCGTCGACAGCACCCAGGCCGCGAGCGGGTTCTGGTACCCGAAGTGCGCGTGCGACGACCCGATGCGCCAGGCCCAGCCGGCCGACGAGTCGTTGGCGCCGCCCCAGGCGTAGTACCAGGACAGCAGGTAGTGCTCGCTGCTCTTGCCGGACCCCGCGGGGCACGACGGCGAGGTGCAGCCGATGGTCTTGAAGTACTTGTCGAAGAGCGCGTACCGCAGGTAGTCGCCCATCTTGGCGGCCTTGGCCACCGTGCCGGCCACGTCGGCCTGCTTGCCCTGCGCGGTCGCCCACTGGTTGGCCCAGTACACGGCCTCGATCGAGCGCGCGTCGGCGTCCGGCGCGTCGGTGTACTTCCACTGCTTGGCGTACGACGAGTCCTTGGTGAACAGGTCGAGGAAGCCGTTGGTGCCGCCGTACTTGAACTCCTCGCACGACGGCTGCGGGACCGTCTCCCAGACCGACTCCTGCGGGCCGCGCTGGAAGGTGTTGATGTAGGACGTGCCGGTCGCCGTCGGGCCGAGCTCGCAGCCCGCCCCCGGGGTGGCGCCGAACCCGTACTTGTTGTCGACGTCGGCGAGCCAGTGCATCGCGTAGATGTCCGACGTGCCGTACGTCGACTTCAGCTCCGCGCCGATCGGGTCCTGGCCGGAGGTGACGCCGCTGTTGAGCTGCGACGGGTACTGGTTCGGGTTGTTGAACTCCGCGGCGTACGTCGCCGGGCTGCTCGGGTTGTAGAACGAGTTGGTCGGCTGGTCCGCGCTGGTCGGGATCATGTACTTCTCGAGCGTGTCCCACGCGTGGTTCAGCGGCGCCCAGTCCTGGGTCACCTGCCCGTACAGCGCCTCGAGCCACAGCCAGTACGAGTAGGCCTCCGACGTGGTCTCGTGGCCGTAGTCGGGGGCCTCGACGATGAGGGTCTCGACCGAGTGGTAGGGGATGCCCTGCGCGCTGAAGTAGCCGTTCGCGGGGTCCTTGATCTTGTTGTACATCGTGAGGAAGCGCTGGGTGTACTCGCCGTCGGGGACGGCGGCGGCCAGCGGGGCGGCCGCGGGGACGGTGACCGTGGCGGGCAACGCTGCCGCCCCGGTCGCGGCCATGGCGGGTTGCATCCCGCAGATGGCCAGGAGCGATGCTGCGCTCAGGGTGGCGGTGGCCACCCAGGCAGATCGCCGTCGGGTCGATGAGGACATCATTCGTACCTTTCTGGCTGTCGGGCACGCCCCCGCTGCGTCGCGGGCACGGCCCGGCGCCCCGCACGCGGGCGCGCGGGAGCGGTGACGGAGGTGCACGAAGGAACTGACCGTCGGCGCCGGGGCAGCCCGCTCCTGTGCGGGTCTCCGGGCGTGCGGCGGTCCGGTCGGCAGCAACTGTCGTTCCGCGCACAGGGAGCGTCCAGACTCCTAAACGATTCGATGGGAGCGCGACCACGGGCTGCCGCGGCCACCTGACAGCAAGGTCCGCGCAACTACGGGTCCGGACCCGTGGATGCTCGGACGTTGCGGGTGGTGCGTCAGGAGGCCCGGTGGGTCAGGAGGCCCGCGTCGGCACGGCCACGCCGCGCGTGAGGCGGTCGAACGCGAGAGCCATCGCGGCCACGATCAGGACGGCCGCCACGGTGGCGACGAGCAGGGGCCGCGAGCCGTCGAACCAGGCGGCGGTGGAGACCGGGCCCGCGTTCTGCGCGAACAGCGCCGAGACCAGGAGGACCGGGCCCGCCGTCAGCGGCAGTGCGAGCGTCCCCCACCACCCGCCGAGCCGCTGGTAGGACATGCCGACCAGCAGGCCGGAGACGTAGGCGACGACGAAGATCAGGGTGTTGGCGACGAAGGAGTCGAGGGCGCTCGACGAGTCCGGCGAGAAGCCGTCGAGGATCCTCCACTCCCAGCCCATCGCCCCGAACACCGCGCGCTCGACCAGCAGCAGGCCGCCGAACACGAGGCCGTAGACCAACCCGGTGGCCACAGCCGCGATCAGCGCACCCAGCGACAGCGACCGGCGGGTCAGCCCCGTGGCCACGTGCACGGGCAGGTACGCCGCCGTGAGTCCGATGAACACGGCGAACGGGAACCACAGCGCCCCCTGCTGACTGAAGGCGACGACGCTGGTCCCGGGGGTGCCGAGGCGGTCGATCACCCCGATCACCAGGGCCAGCACCACGACCGCGATGCTCCAGAACCAGGCCGCGAGATACAGGTGGACCCTCAGCAGCCACCGGGCCGTCGCGGTGACGGTGCTCCGGGTCGGTGCCGCGGGCAGGTCGATGCTCATCGCGCAGCCTCCGTGGTCGCTCGCTCGGTCAGGTGCACGAACAGGTCCTGCAGGGCCACCGCACCGAGCTCGAGGCCGGCCGCGGCCGCCCGCTGCTCGTCGTCCGGCCGCGAACCGACGAGGGTCACCTGCGCGGTGCGGCCCAGCTCACGGCGGGCGACGACCTCACGGCCCGCGGCGAACGCCGCGACGGACTCCGCCGGGCCGGTCACGGTGAACCCGCTCGAGCGCAGCGCGTCCGCGTCGGCGACGGTGAGCACCGACCCGCGATCGAGGACGACGACGTCCTCGAGCAGGCGCTCGACCTCGCCGATCAGGTGGCTGGACAGCACGATCGTGCGCGGGTGCTCCACCCAGTCGGCCAGCAGGGCGTCGTAGAACGCGTACCGCGACGGCGCGTCCATGCCCAGGTGTACCTCGTCGAGCAGCGTCAGCGGCGCCCGCGTCGCGATGCCGAGCACGACGCCGAAGGCCGACCGCTTGCCGCGGGAGAGGCGACGGGGCTGGCGCGTCGGGTCGAGCTCGAACGTGTCGAGCAGCGAGCCCGCGAGCTCATGGTCGAAGTGCGGCCGGCGGTCCGCGACGAAGCTCAACGTCTCCGCGAGGGGCCGGTCGAGAATCACGTCGCCGCTCTCCCGGACCAGGCAGGTGCCCGCCATCACCCGTTCGTTCTCCCAGGGGTCCTCCCCGTCGACCAGCAGCACCCCCGAGGTCCGGCGCCGGAACGCGGCGATCAGGGACAGTGCCGTGGTCTTGCCCGAGCCGTTGCGTCCGAGCAGCCCCGTGATGACGCCCGGACGCAGGGTGAAGGTCACCGCGTCCAGCGCCGTCGTCGACCCGTACCGGGCCGTGAGGTCGCGCAGCTCGACTCCGAAGCCGCTCATCGGGGTCCCTCCTGGATCCGTCGGACGATCTCGTCGACCCCGATGCCGAGCACCCGGGCCTGCGCCAGCACCGGGTCCAGGACGTCGACGAAGAAGCTGGCGCGCCGCTCGGCCAGCAGCCGCTCGCGGGCACCCTCGGCGACGAACATGCCGATGCCGCGGCGCTTGTAGAGGACGCCCTCGTCGACCAGCTCGGTGAACGCCTTGGCGGCGGTCGCCGGGTTGATCCGGAACGTCGTGGCGTACTGCGTGGTGGACATGACCTGCTCCTCCGCCCGGAGGGCCCCCGACATGACGTCGTCACGGATCTGGTCCGCGATCTGCACGTAGAGGGGGTCACGCCCGTCGAACACGACGCATCCTCCTCACGTTCAGCGGTTCATTACCTGACCAACTAACCACAGAACCACCGCGAAGGCAACCCCCTCCCATCGGGCGCCCGCAGATCCGGTCGCCGGGACTGCCCAGACAGACAGCAACGTCCGAGCACCTAGGGGTGGGGACCCATAGATGCTCGGACGTTGCGGGTGGTGTCAGACGGTGGTGAGGCGCTCGGCCGCCACCAGCTCGGCGATCTGGACCGCGTTCAGCGCGGCACCCTTGCGGAGGTTGTCATTGCTGATGAACAGCGCGAGGCCCCGCCCGCCCTCGACGCCCTCGTCCTGGCGCAGGCGGCCGACGAACGACGGGTCCTGCCCGGCGGCCTGCAGGGGCGTCGGGACGTCGGTCAGCTGGACGCCGGGGGCGTGTGCCAGCAGATCGGCGGCGCGCTCCGGCGACAGGGCCCGCTCGAACTCCGCGTTGATCGACAGCGAGTGGCCCGTGAACACCGGGACGCGCACGCACGTGCCCGAGACCAGCAGGCCGGGGAGGTCGAGGATCTTGCGCGACTCGTGGCGGAGCTTCTGCTCCTCGTCGGTCTCGAAGGAGCCGTCGTCCACCAGGTTCCCCGCCAGCGGGATGACGTCGAATGCGATCGGCGCGACGTACTTCACGGGCGCGGGCAGCGTGACGGCGGACCCGTCGTGGACCAGCGCGAGCGTGTCCTGCGTGACCGCGGCGCGGATCTGGCTGTCGAGCTCGTCGGCCCCCGCCAGGCCCGAGCCGGAGACGGCCTGGTACGTGGACACGACCAGCCGCTTCAGACCGGCCTCGTCGTGCAGGACCTTGAGCACCGGCATCGCGGCCATGGTGGTGCAGTTCGGGTTGGCGATGATGCCCTTGACGGCGTCGGCCAGGGCGCCGGGGTTCACCTCGGAGACGATGAGCGGGACCTCGGGGTCGCGACGCCAGGCCGACGAGTTGTCGATGACGAGCGCGCCCGCGGCGGCGAACCGCGGGGCGTGGACCTTCGAGGCCGCGCCGCCCGCGGAGAAGAGGGCGACGTCGATGCCGGAGAGGTCCTCGGTCTCGACGTCCTCCACCACGACGTCCGTGCCCTTCCACGGCAGGGTCGTGCCGGCGGAGCGCGCGGACGCGAAGTAGCGGATCGAGGCGACGGGGAAGTCGCGCTCCTCGAGCAGGCGGCGCATGACGCCGCCGACCTGGCCGGTCGCGCCGACCACCGCGATGTTCAGTCCCATGGCCCTACCGTCCCGTCCCGCCGTACACGACGGCCTCGTCTTCCGTGGAGTCCAGGTCGAACGCCGTGTGCACCGCGCGGACGGCGTCGTCCAACGAGTCCGCGCGCGTGACCACGGAGATCCGGATCTCCGACGTCGAGATCATCTCGATGTTGATGCCGGCGTCCGACAGCGCGGCGAAGAACCGCGCGGAGACGCCGGGGTGCGACTTCATGCCCGCGCCGATGAGCGAGAGCTTGCCGATGGTGTCGTCGTACTGCAGCGACGCGAACCCGATGTCGGGCTGGTGCTCGGTCAGGGCCGCCGTGCCGGCCGCGCCGTCCGTCGCCGGGAGCGTGAAGGAGATGTCCGTCAGGCCCGTCGCCGCGACCGAGACGTTCTGCACGATCATGTCGATGTTGACGCCGGCACCGGCGACGACCTCGAAGATGCGCGCGGCCTTGCCCGGCACGTCCGGGACGCCGACGACCGTGATCTTGGCCTCGCTGCGGTCGTGCGCGACGCCGGCGATGATCGGCTGCTCCACGGTCTCTCCCTCGTCTGCAGGCTGGTCGGTCACCAGCGTGCCCTTGTGTGTGCTGAACGACGAACGCACGTGGATCGGTACCCCGTAGCGCCGGGCGTACTCGACGCAGCGCAGCACGAGCACCTTGGCGCCGCTGGCCGCGAGCTCGAGCATCTCGTCGTAGCTGACCCGGTCGAGCTTGCGGGCGTTCGGCACGATGCGCGGGTCGGCGGTGAACACGCCGTCGACGTCGGTGTAGATCTCGCAGACGTCCGCCTTGAGCGCCGCCGCGAGCGCGACCGCCGTGGTGTCCGAGCCGCCGCGGCCGAGCGTCGTCACGTCGTTGGTCGACGGGTTGACGCCCTGGAAGCCGGCGACGATGGCGACCGACCCCCGCGCGACCGTGTCGCGGATGCGGCTGGGCGTGACGTCGATGATCCGCGCCTTGCCGTACGCCTCGTCGGTGATCACGCCGGCCTGCTGGCCCGTGAACGACTTGGCCTCGACCCCGAGGTTGTGGATCGCCATGGCCAGCAGCGACATCGAGATGCGCTCGCCGGCCGTCAGCAGGATGTCCATCTCGCGCTGCGGCGGGAGCGGCGTCACCTGCTTGGCCAGGTCGATGAGCTCGTCCGTGGTGTCGCCCATGGCGCTCACGACGACGACGACGTCGTGGCCGGCGCGCTTCGCCTCGGCCACCCGCTTCGCGACGCGCTTGATGCTGCTGGCGTCGGCGACGGAGGAACCGCCGTACTTCTGCACGATCAGGGCCACGGGAGAGCTCTTTCGCGGGCTCGGGACAGGACCGGGCGAGTGTACGGCCGTGCCCAGCAGGTGGGCAGGGAGTTTCAGATGCCGGATCACGGCCGCTCAGCCTGCACAGCATCCGCACAGACCCGGAGGCCCGAACCTGCCCGCCGATGCCCGGCCCGGCCCTACGGTGACGCCATGTCGAGCACCGTCGATGACGACACCGCGACCACACCCCCGCCTCCTGCCGCACCGGGCGACGGCATCGTCGCGCGCGGCCTGCACCGGGCGTTCGGGCCGATCAAGGCCCTGGACGGCGTCGAGCTGACCGCCCGCGCCGGAGCGGTGACCGCGCTCGTCGGCCCCAACGGCTCGGGCAAGACCACCCTGCTGCTGGTGCTCGCCGGGCTCCTGGTGCCGGACTCGGGGTCGGTGACGGTCGCCGGGCACGACCCCGTCACGCACGGCGCGGCCGCCCGGGCCCGCACGGGCTGGATGCCCGACACGTTCGGCACCTGGGACTCGCTGACCGCGCGCGAGGTCCTGCTGACCTTCGCCGCCGCGTACCGGCTGGCCCCGGCGACCGCGGCCCGGCGCGCGACGGAGCTGCTGGCCACCGTGCACCTCTCCGAGTACGCGGACCGCCCGGCCTCCGTCCTGTCCCGCGGGCAGAAGCAGCGGCTCGGCCTGGCCCGCGCCCTCGTGCACGACCCGTCGGTGCTGCTGCTCGACGAGCCGGCGAGCGGCCTCGACCCCCGTTCGCGGGTCGACCTGCGGATCCTGCTGCGCCGGCTGGCCGACGAGGGCCGCACCGTGCTCGTCTCCAGCCACGTGCTCTCCGAGCTGGACGAGATGGCCGACGACGCGGTCTTCCTGTCGAAGGGCCGCACGGTCGTCCCGGTCGCCGACGCCTCGCCGACCCGGACCTGGCACGTCCGCGCGCTCTCGCTCGAGGCCCTCACCACGTGGCTCACCAGCGCGGGCGCGGCCTGGCAGGCCGACGACGCACCCGTCTCGCCCACCGGCGCGGGCGGCGTGCTGCTCGAGGTCGACGGCGAGGAGGGCGCCGCGCGCCTGGTCCGCGACGCCGTCGCCGCAGGCGTACCCCTCGTGTCCCTGGTGCCCGCCGGCGGGGCGCTCGAACAGGCCTACCTGACCCTCGAGGAGGAGCGGCGATGACGCTGTCCGAGGTCGAGCTCGACCACGAGCCGTCGACGACGCCACCGCGGTCCCCCCGGTCGACGACGTGGGGGCTGACCTGGCACGGCGTCCGCACGGTCGCCGTCCTCGAGCTGCGGCAGCGGGTGCGGTCCACGCGGTGGGTCGTGGCGCTGATCGTGTGGTTCGTCGTCGTCGGCGGCATCACGCTGCTCACGTCCGGCGCCCTGCGCACCTTGGCCTCCGGCGACTCGACCCCCGCGGGTTCGCAGGGACCCCTGCTGTTCGGCGCGGTGACGTTCCTGGTGCTGGGACTCGGCCTGCTGGTCACGCCGACCCTCGCGTCGACCGGCATCAACGGTGACCGCAACGCCGGAACGCTCGCCACCCTGCAGGTCACGCTGCTGACGCCCGCGGAGATCGCGACCGGCAAGCTGCTCGCCGCGTGGGCGGCCGCGTGCGCCTTCCTCGTCGCGAGCCTGCCGTTCTTCGCGATCGCGCTGGCGCTGGGCGGGACCCCCGGGACGTCGCTGCTGCGGGTCGTGATCGTCGTCGCGGTCATCCTCGCGGCGGTCTGCGGGATCGGTCTCGGCTTCTCCGCCCTGACCACCCGCTCCGCCGGCTCCACGGTGCTGACGTTCCTCACGGTCGCCGGCCTGACCCTGCTGACGCTCGTGATGTTCGGCGTCACGTACCCGTCGATCTCGACGACGCAGCAGGTCGAGGTATACACGGTGCCGCCCGACTGGGACGGCTCGCCCACCGTGGACTGCACGGTCCAGACGCAGGAGCGGTCCGTCGCGCACACCGAGCGCACGTGGTGGCTGCTCGGCCTCAACCCGTTCGTCGTCGTCGCCGACGCGGCCGGGACGGCGGAGTACGACTCCCAGTCGCCCAACAACAACGACCCGCTGGGCGCCATCCGCGACGGCGTCCGTGAGCTGCGCGCCGGGCCGCAGATCCCGCTGCAGGAGTGCTGGGTCGAGGACTCCAGCGGCGCGGACCCGAGCACCGTGTCGCACGCACCCGTGTGGCCCTGGGGGCTCGCCGTCAACGTGCTGCTGGGCGCCGCCGGGTTCGTGGTCGCCGTCCGCCGGCTCCGGGTCCCGACGCGCAAGCTCGCCCGCGGGACGCGGGTCGCCTGACCCAGACCGTCACGGGCGATCAGGGCTGCAGGGCGTCGTCCTCCGCCTCGGCGGCTGTGCCTTCGCGTCGCCTGGTGAGGTCAGGGCTGCAGGGCGTCGTACTCCGCCTCGGCGGCTGTGCCTTCGCGTCGCCTGGTGAGGTCAGGGCTGCAGGGCGTCGTACTCCGCCTCGGCGGCGACGTCGTCCTCCACGTCGAGCCGCAGGTGCGCGAGCATCGTCTGCAGGGTGCGCAGCACGCTCGAGGCGCGCTCGCCCCAGTCCGACAGGTACGAGAACTGCCACCACCACAGGGCCTCGAGCACGCCGCCGGTCTCGTAGTGCCGCAGGCCCTGGGCCAGCGCGCCGGCGATCGCGACGAGGTCGCCCGACACGCTCGCGGGCTGGACGTCGATGCCCAGCAGCGGGTCGACCACCTCGGCGTACTCGTCGATGCCCTCGAACACGTTGGCCAGGTTGGCGCGCAGCGGCTCGACGTCGGGGTCGGGGCCGAGGTCCGGCTCGAAGCGCTCCGCGGGGACCACGTCGGTGGTCGCGCCGAGCCGGGCGCCGGCGGCCAGCATGTCGCTGACCGCGAGCAGGAGCAGGGGCAGCGACGCGTCCGGGTTGGCGCCCGACGCCACCTCGGTGATCGTCGTCAGGTAGCTGCGGGCCTCGGTCGCGACCGCGCTGGCGATGTCGCGGAGGTCCGCGTCGGCCGGTGTGCTCATGTGCAGCCCCCTACGCGCTGATCCGTCGACGGCCCTCGAACGCCCGCCCGAGCGTGACCTCGTCGGCGTACTCCAGGTCCCCACCCACCGGCAGCCCCGAGGCGAGCCGGCTGACCGTCAGGCCCATCGGCACCAGCAGGCGGGCCAGGTAGGTGGCCGTGGCCTCGCCCTCGACGTTCGGGTCCGTGGCCAGGATGACCTCGGTGACCGTGCCGTCCGCCAGCCGGGTCATCAGCGGCGCGATGCGCAGGTCGTCCGGGCCGACGCCCGCGATCGGGTTGATGGCCCCGCCGAGCACGTGGTACTTGCCGCGGAACTCGCGGGTGCGCTCGATGGCGACGACGTCCTTGGGCTCCTCGACCACGCAGATGGTCAGCGGCGAGCGGCGCGGGTCGCGGCAGATGCGGCACTGCGGCTCCTGCGCGACGTTGCCGCAGATCTCGCAGAACCGGACGCGGAGCTTGACCTCGGTGAGCGCGTCGGCCAGCCGTCGCACGTCCGCCGGGTCCGCCGAGAGGATGTGGAACGCGATGCGCTGGGCGCTCTTGGGACCGACCCCGGGCAGCCGCCCGAGCTCGTCGATCAGGTCCTGGACCGCGCCTTCGTACACGACCGCCAGCCTACGGGGTCGCGGCCGCGGGGCCGCCCGGTGCGGGGCTGCCGGCGGCGGGGTTCTCGGACGTCGGGCTCTCCGGTGCGGGGCTGCCCGGTGCGGGGCTGCCCGCCGCGACCAGCTCGACCTCGAAGCCCTCGCCGTCCTCCAGGTAGGCCGCGTAGTGGTCGGGGCCGCCCGCGTACGGGTGCCGGTCCGCGAACAGCAGCGACCAGCCGTGCTGCGGTGCCGACGCCACGAGCGCGTCGAGCTCCGCGCGGGTGCCCGCGTGGAACGCGAGGTGGTTCAGCCCCGGCCGCAGCCGGTCGTGGGGCGTCGACGCCACGTCGGGCCCCGACTCGAGCACCACGTACGGTCCCGACGCCCGGCCCCAGCTCGCGCCGTCCGGCCAGCGGTCGCGCACCTCGTATCCCAGGTGCGTGAGCAGCCAGCCCCAGCTCTGCTCGGCGGTCGGGAGGTCGGCGACCCAGATCTCCAGGTGGTGGAGGGCGCCGCGCATCTCGGCGGTCACGGCGTGCGACCCGGTCGGTGCGCACCCGGCCGACGCGGCGCGCTCACGACGTGCCGTCGTCCAGCTGCTCGTCGATGACCGTGCCGCCGAGCATCTGCGCGACCAGGGGCGCGCCCATGAGGCTCGACGTGGTGATGTCGGGGTCGTCCGGCGACGGCTCGTCCGGCACGCCCGGGATCACGCGCGACGCCGACTCGCGGGCCGCAGCCATGCCGCGCTCCCGGGCGGTGCCGGGCACGCTGGGCGGCGGCTCGTGGGCCAGGTCCGGCGGGGGCGGGGCGGCCTCGCCCGGCTCACCGGGCTCGTCGTGCGGGGGTTCGACGGCCGGGGGCTCGTCGTCCCACGACGCCGCCGCCTCGGCCGGCGTGACGGCGCGCGGGTTGGCGCGGTCGTCCGGGGAGCCCTTGGGCGTCGGCGCGGCCGACGGAGCCGGTGCGGACTGCGCCGCCGACGCCTGCTCGGCGAGGATCCCCTCGACCCGGACGTCGAAGCCCAGGGTCTCGCGCACCGCCCGGGCGACGACGTCCGCGTGAGCGCCGTTGCGGAACGTCGTGGCCAGGGCCGGGTTGTCGAAGGCGATGCGCAGGGTCGTCGCGTCGAGCTCGGCCACCTGCGCGTTCCGTGGGTCGATGAGCGCCCAGGTCACGCGGCGCAAGCCCTTGACGGTCTCCAGCACCTCGGGCCAGCGACGGCGGAGCACCTCCGTGTCCGGACCACCGGTGGAGCGACCGGGGGTCGGCGCGGGGGCGGCCGGAGGCTGGGCGACGGGTGCGGGTGCGGGTGCGGGTGCGGCGGGCGCGGCATCCGCCGGAGCCGGTGCGGGGGTCGACGCCGCCGGGGAGGTCGGCGCGGTTGCAGCGGGTGTGGCCGCCGCGGCAGCCGGAGCGGGGTCGGCGGCGGGTGTGGGCTCCGCGGTGTCCGTCGCCGGGCGGTCGGAGTTCTCGGCGGGCCCGTCGGCCACGTCGGACGTCGGCGTAGCCGCTGGGCCGCCCGATGCCGGGGCCGCGGCGACCGGCCGGGACGCGTCAGGCTCGACCGCCGGGGCCGGAGCGCTCGGCGCGGCAACTGGGGCCGGTGCGGCCGGCGACGGAGCCGCGGCAACCGGTGCGGGAGCAGTAGGAGCGGCGGCCGCCTCGGCTGCGGGTGCCGCGTGCGTCGGCACGCGCACACCCGGGCCGCCGTCGGCCGGGAGCCCGCGCTCGAGCCGGTCGAGCCGCGCGCCGATGCCGGTGCGCGTGTCCTCGGCCGCGGGCAGCAGCAGGCGGGCCATGAGCAGCTCGAGGTGCAGGCGCGGGGACGTCGCACCGGTCATCTCGGTGAGGGCGGCGTTGCAGAGGTCGGCCGAGCGGGACAGCTCGGACGGCCCGAGGTGGCGGGCCTGAAGGCGCATGCGGTGGAGCTGGTCGGTGGGGACGTCGCGCAGGGCGGCGTCGGCGGCGTCACCGGACGCGGCGATGACGATGAGGTCCCGCAGCCGCTCGAGCAGGTCCTCGACGA
The DNA here is from genome assembly GCF_056403775.1 of Cellulomonas sp. P2_F12. Classification (NCBI taxonomy): domain Bacteria; kingdom Bacillati; phylum Actinomycetota; class Actinomycetes; order Micrococcales; family Cellulomonadaceae; genus Cellulomonas; species Cellulomonas sp. P2_F12. The sequence goes on from NZ_JBFUEV010000013.1 coordinate 78,909, forward strand.
ACCGCCGGGGCTCGTGGCCTGTGGAGATGACGCGCTCGACCACGCGGAACGCGGACGCGCCGTCGCGGGCGGCGACGGCCTCGACCAGGTCGTCGAGCAGGGAGGCCTGCGTGTACCCGAGCAGCGCCGCGGCGCCCTCGTACCCGAGCTCCCCGCCGCCGGACCCGGCGATCAGCTGGTCGAGCACCGACAGGGTGTCCCGGACCGACCCGCCGCCCGCCCGGACCACCAGCGGCAGCACGCCGGACGCCACCGGCACGCCCTCGCTGTCGCAGAGCTGCTGGAGGTAGGGCACGAGGACGTCGGGCGGCACCAGCCGGAACGGGTAGTGGTGCGTGCGCGAGCGGATGGTGCCGATGACCTTGTCCGGCTCGGTCGTCGCGAAGATGAACTTGATGTGCGGCGGCGGCTCCTCGACGATCTTGAGCAGCGCGTTGAAGCCCTGGTTCGAGACCATGTGCGCCTCGTCGAGGATGAAGACCTTGTACCGGTCGCGCGCGGGCGCGAACGTGGCGCGCTCGCGCAGCTCGCGGGCGTCGTCGACACCGCCGTGGCTGGCCGCGTCGATCTCCACGACGTCGAGGCTGCCCGGTCCCCCGCGCGCCAGCTCCACGCACGACGGGCAGACGCCGCACGGGGTGTCGGTGGGGTTCTCCTCGGTGTTCTGCGCACAGTTGAGGATGCGGGCCAGGATGCGCGCGGACGTCGTCTTGCCGCAGCCGCGCGGGCCGGAGAAGAGGTACGCGTGGTTGACCTGACCGCTGCGCAGCGCCTGCCGCAGGGGTGCCGTGACGTGGTCCTGGCCGATCACCTCGGCGAAGTTCTCCGGCCGGTAGCGGCGGTACAGGGCTGTCGTCACGCCACGAACCCTAGACGCCCGTGCCGACAGTCCGCGCCCGGACTCCTCAGCCTCACTCAGTCGGCGCGGACCACCGTGTCCGCTAGCACCGACCGGAGCAGCGGCCGCGAGGTCTCCGTCGCCGCGAACACCAGCGCGCACCCGCCGGTCAGGAACGCGACGAGCAGCAGGACGCCCTGCGGAGAGGTGAACACGGCCAGCCCGAACAGCGGGAAGAACATGACCAGGGCGGCCACGGCCGAGCCGACCGCGACGAACAGCAGCGGCACCAGCACGGTCCGCCGCCGGACCGCGTCGAGCAGCTCGACGGGGGTGCCGGCCAGGTTCTGCAGGGCGATCTCGCGGCGCCGGTCCAGCACCCCGGCGGCCTGCGCGATGCCCGCGGACACAGCAGCGAGCAGGAACGCCACGACGAGGGTCACCATCGCCCCGGTGACCAGGTCGTCCATGAGCACGGCGCCCTCCGGGTCCGCCGAGGTGTCGACGGCCGTGATCGCCGGCAGGACGGCGAGCGCCCCGGCGACGAACCCCGCGAGCCCGAGCCCGCCGACCACGCGCCAGGCAGCCTTCGGGTCGTCGAGCAGCCGACGGGCGGCGAGCAGGCGGGCGGGCGTCGTCGCGCGCCTCAACGAGACCTTGCCGACGAGCCCGAGCACCCAGGGTCCGACCGCGTTCAGGGTGGCGAAGCCGACCGCCAGCGCACCGACCAGCGCGCCCGCCGCGGCAGCGCCGAGGGCACCGGCGCCGGCGCTGACCACCATGAAGGTGCCGATGCCGACGGCGGCGATCACCAGCCGGAGCCACGTCATGCCCTTGGGGGTCTCGCGCCGCGCGACCCCGAGCGGCGACACGCTCACGCGCCGCAGCGAGACGGCCCCGGACAGCGCCGCCAGCAGCGGGACCGCGACCAGCGTGATCGCGAACCCCTGCCAGCCGACCCACAGCTCGGCCATGCTGAAGGTGGTGCCCTGGAACGGCAGCAGCGCGCAGACGGGCAGCAGCGCCAGGTAGAGCAGGATGCCGAGCACGGCCCCGACCAGCCCCTGCCAGGCGGTCTCGGTCACCGTGAGCCCGACGACCTCCCGGGGCGTCGCGCCGAGCAGTCGCAGGGTGGCGAGCCGGGCGTCGCGACGGGCCACGCCGAGCCGGGCGGCGGCGCCACCGAGCGTCACCAACGGGACCACGAGCAGCACCACGGCGATCCACGCGAGGGTGAGGTACAGGCTCCGGACGTCGTTCTGGCCGGGCGGGACCGGCAGCGCGGCGCGGGCGGCGAAGCCCAGCAGGCCGCCGACGACGCTGAGCGTGAGCCCGGTCGTCACCGTGAACGCGGTGATCGCGAGGCCGGTGGTGACCCGGGCGTCGCGGCCGCCGGCGCGCTGGAACCGGGGAGCGAGGGCGACGACGGCGTTCATCGGGCGACCTCGGCGGGCGCCGCCGCGCCGACGACGAGCCCGTCGCGCACCTCGATGCGGCGGTCGCACCAGCCGGCCACCTCGGCGTCGTGGGTCACGACGACGAGCGAGGCGCCGGCGGCCTTCGTCGTCTGCGTGAGCAGCTGCATGACGTCGTGCCCGGTCGACTGGTCGAGGGCGCCCGTGGGCTCGTCGGCGAACACGACCGCCGGGCCGGTGATCAGGGCGCGCGCGACCGCGACCCGCTGGGCCTGGCCGCCCGAGAGCTCGCCCGGTCGTCGGCCCTCCATCCCCGCGAGCCCGAGGGAGCCGAGCCACTGCCCGGCCAGCGCCGTGGCCTCTCGTCGGGATGTGCCCAGCAACATCGCGGGCAGGGCGACGTTCTCGACGGCGGGCAGCTCCGAGAGCAGCTGCCCGAACTGGAACACGAACCCGTAGTGCTGCCGGCGCAGCAGCGAGCGCTCGCGGTCGGACAGCCGGCCGACCTCCCGCCCGTCGAGCGCGACCGTGCCGGAGTCGGGCAGCAGGATGCCCGCCAGGCAGTGCAGCAGGGTCGACTTGCCGGACCCGGACGGGCCCATCACGGCGAGCGACTCCCCGGCGGCGAGGTCGATGTCGACCCCCGCGAGGGCGGTCGTCGGCCCGAAGCGCTTGACGAGACCGCGGGCGGACAGGCGGGGCGAGGCGGTGGTCATGCTCCCAGGCTGTCGGTGGCAGGCCCCGTCCCGCGTCGACCCGTGGGCCCGTTCCGTGCGCGCGGGTGTGCACCCGCAGGCGGACGGACGTCCGTCCCCCGTCTGACCCGGCAGCCCGGTCAGACCACGAGAGCGACGCCCGCGAGGACGACCACCCCGGCGCCGGCCATCGACACCCAGGTGCGCGCCCGCGGCGGGACGCGCAGGCCGAGCAGGCCGCTGGTCACGGCGAGCACCAGCTGCCAGGCGAGCGAGGCCAGGCCGACCCCGACGACGAACGCCGAGACCGAGCCCGCTCCCCCGACCTGCGCAGCGAGCCCGACCGCGATCGTGGTGAAGGTGACGGCCGTGAGCGGGTTGACGGCCGTGAGCCCGAGGAACCGCAAGTAGGCCCGCGCCGACGTCCCGGCGGGCTCCGGGGTCGCGGCGGGTTCGGCCGGGTCCTGCCGGCGCAACGACCGGGCGGCCGCGCCGAGGCCGACCAGCCCGACCGCGACGAGCACGCCGGCGCTGATCCCCCGTACGAGCCCGGCGTGCTCGCCGAGCACCCGGCTCACCGGCGCGCCGACCGCGACCGCCAGCACCGCGTACGCGAGGTCCACCGTCGCGATGCCGCAGGCCGCCCCCACGGCCACGCGCACGCCGTCCACCAGCCCGCTGCGCAGCAGCAGCACGCCGACCGGCCCGACCGGCATGGCGACGGACAGGCCCGCCAGCACCCCGAGGACGAACGCCGTGGTCATGCGGCCCAGGCTCGCCGACACCGCCGACCGGGCCCACAACAATCTGCGGAATCCCTCGTCGCACTGCGATCATCGACGGATGGACGCCATCGACGACGCAATCCTCCGCGAGCTGACCGCGGATGCGCGGTTGTCGTACAGCGAGCTCGGGGCACGCGTGGGGCTCAGCCCGAACGCCGCCGCCAACCGCGTGGGCCGCCTGGTCGCCGACGGCACGATCCGCGCGTTCACCATCGTGCGCGGCGGGGTCGGTGCCGCGCCCGGGCCGGGGCTCGAGGTGTTCGTCGAGGTCCGGCTGGCCGAGGGGACCTCGAACGAGGACTTCACGGACGCGCTCACCAGGAAGGGGTTCCCGCAGGTGCTCGACGCCGTGCACGTGACGGGCTCGTACGACTACCTGCTGCACGCGGTGGTTCCGGACCCCGCGGCGCTGGACGTCTTCGTCCGGCGGCTGAAGCGGGAGGCCGGGGTGGCCCAGACGTTCACGCGGCTCGCCATGCGGGCATGAAAGGACCCCTCGCACACCCGCCAGAGCTCACCTGCCCTTGCTGCCTTCCGGCCCTGGGGGAGTTCAGCGAGATGACGCCGCACGAGGGGTCTGCCGGAAATCCTAACCCGTCCCGTCGGTGACGATGACACGGTCGAGGAGCCGCCCCACGGCGGACGGGTCGAAGCGAGCAGCTCCCGGCTCGAGGGCGTTGGCCGCCCCGGCGGCGGTCGCGCGACGCAGCGCGACGGCCAGGTCCACGCCCTCGTCGAGCGCGTGGACGAGCGCGCCGAGCAGCGAGTCGCCGCTGCCGACGGGGAACTGACCGACCACGCCCGGCAGCGCGGCTGCCAGGGTGCGGGTGCCGTCGGTGGCGCGCAGGCCGGCCACGCCGTCGGTCACGACCACCAGCGAGCCCGTGCGGGCGTGCAGCGCCTCGACGAGCTCCGCGAGAGCGGTCGTCGGCGGCGCCTCGAGCAGCTCGCACGCCTCGGCGCGGTTGATCTTGAGCAGGTCCGGGCCGCGCGTCAGGCCACGCAGCGCGGGTCCGTGGCTGTCCACGGCCAGGCGCGTGCCGGCGGGGATGCGCGCCGCGAGCTCGCCCAGGGCGTCGGGGCCCAGCCCCGCCGGGAAGCCGCCGCTCACCAGGCACCAGCCGGGGCGGTCGTGCAGGGTCGCGACGAGGGCATCGAGGAACGCGTCGTACACCGCGCGGGACACCGGCGTCGCGTGCTCGTAGATCTCCGTGAGGCCGCCGTCGGACCGCGCGTGCACGCTCGTGCACGTCCGGGTCAGCTCGCCGCCGTCGACCACCCGCAGGTCGATCCCGTCGGCCCGCGCAAGATCCGCGACGACCGTCCCCGTTCCCCCGCCGAGCACCGCGACGGCCGCGACCGACGAGCCCAGCAGCGCCGCCGCGCGGGCCGCGTTGAGCGCCTTGCCGCCGGCCACCCGGTGCACCTCGAGCGGCCGCTGGATGCCCGACAGCTCCTCGACCAGGTACGTGACGTCGAGGGACGGGCTGACGGCGGCGGCCGTGATCATGCGATCCCGAGGTCCGCCAGGGACGCCTGCCGCCCGGTCCCGCCGCTGCCGAGCGTCGACAGCGAGCCTGCCGCGGCGGCCCAGCGGAGGCGCTCGGCCTCGTCGGCGACCCCGTGCGCGAGGGCCGCGAGGTAGCCGGCGTCGAAGCTGTCGCCCGCGCCGGTGGTGTCGACGACGTCGACGGGCAGTCCGGGGGCCTGGAAGAACGCGCCGGTGGCGTCGAGGGACCACCCGCCGTCGGCACCCGCCTTGACCACCACGCGGGGTCCTCGACGGGCCAGGTCGCGGGCGATGTCGACGTCGGCGCCGGACCCGAGGGCGCGCAGCTCGGCGAGGTTCGGGAGGAACACGTCGACGTGCGGCAGGAGCTCGAGGACGCCCGCCCACTGCTCGGCGGGGTCCCAGTTGGTGTCGAGGCTGACGGTCACTCCGGCGGCGCGGACCTCGGCCAGGAGCCCAGGCAGCTCGGCCGCCAGGGTCGGCTGCAGGAAGTACGACGCGACGTGCAGGTGGGTCGCGTCGGTGGCCGCGAGCGCGGTGCGGACGTCGGACGCGCGCAGGGTCGGGATGGTGCCCGGCACGGTGAGGATCGCGCGGTCGTCGGGAGCGGACAGGATCACGGACAGGCCGGTGGGCACGACGGGGTCGACGACGACGTGCGTGGTGGAGACCCCGGCCGCGGCGAGCCCGTCGAGCTGGAACCGGCCGAAGGCGTCGTCGCCCACTCGCGCGACCAACGACGTCGGCACCCCCAGCCGCGCGATCCCGCAGGCCGCGATCGACGCGCTGCCGCCCAGCACCAGCTCGCCGGAGTCGACCAGCTGCTCGGCCTGCCCGAACCGCGGGACCACGTCGCCGCGGAGCACGAGGTCGACGTTGGCGTCGCCGGCGACGAGGACGGCCCTCATCCCTTGAGCCCCGAGAAGGTCATGGTCGCGATGAACTGCTTCTGCGCGATCACGAAGAACGCGATGAGCGGCAGGGTCGCGACGACGTTGCCCGCCATGAGCAGCGACCAGTCCGTGCGGCGGTCGCCCTGGAAGTTGGTGATGCCGAGCTGCAGCGTGAAGCTGCTCGGGTCGTTGATCGCGATCAGCGGCCAGACCAGGTCGTTCCAGGAGCCCAGCAGCGTGAAGATCGCCAGGGTCGCCAGCGCCGGCTTGGCCAGCGGGAGCACCACCCGCCAGAACACCGCGAGGCGGGAGCAGCCGTCGAGCACCGCGGCCTCCTCCAGCTCGGCGGGCAGCGACAGGAAGAACTGCCGCATGAGGAAGATGCCGAACGCCGAGGCCAGCCACGGGACGATCGCGGCGCCGAGGGTGTCGATCAGGCCGACCTTCGCGAACATCACGTACGTCGGGACCATGAGCAGCTGGGTCGGGATCATGATCGTCGCGACGATGGCCAGGAACCCGAACGTGCGGCCGGGGAACTTCAGCCGTGCGAACCCGTACCCGGCGAGCGAGCACAGGACCAGGTGCGACGCGACGCCGACGGTCGAGACGATCACCGTGTTGAGCAGCCAGCGCAGGATGTCGGAGTCGGCGAACAGCTTGGTGAAGCCGTCGAGCGTGAGGGTCGACGGGATCAGCTTGGGCGGGAACTTGTTGATCTCCGACGCCGGCGTCAGGGCCGTGAGGAACATCTGCACGAACGGCAGCGCGAACAGGAACGCGACCGGGGCGAGCAGGAGGTGCCACCACCAGTGCCGGCGCCCGCCGCGGCGCGTGAGCCGGATGTCGTCGGGCGTGTCGGGCACCGGTGTGCGGGACAGCATCTGGACGGCCATCAGAACGCCTCGACCTTCGCGCGCCGGGAGTACAGGACGACGCCACCCGTGATGATCAGGGTCACCGCGAACAGGCCGTAGGCCACCGCCGAGGCGTAGCCGAACTCCAGGTTCTTGAACGCCGTCTGCCACAGGTAGTAGACGATCGTCTGCGTCGCGTCGAGGGGGCCGCCGCGGGTGGTCGTGTAGACGAGGTCGAACAGCTGGATGGCCTCGATGACCTGCCAGACCGTGACGAACACCGTGACGGGGGCCAGCTGCGGGAACGTCACGTGCCAGAACGACTGCCACCGGTTCGCCCCGTCGATGCGGGCGGCCTCGAGCAGCTCTCCGGGGATGTCCTGCAGGGCCGCCAGGTAGATCACGGTGGTGAACGCGGCCTGCCCCCACAGCGACATGAGCGTGATGACGACCATGGCCTGCGAGGGGTCCTCGAGCCAGCCCTGCTGAGGAAGGTGCAGGGCGCGCAGGACCGTGTTGGCCAGGCCGAACTGCGGGTTGAACAGGTACGTCGTGAGGATGCCGGTAGCCGCGGCGGAGGCCACGAACGGCAGGAAGATCGCCGTCCGGTAGAAGCCGATGAGGAACAGCGAGCGGTTGAGCAGCATCGCCAGGGCCATGCCCATGAGCACGGACGACGGCACGAAGAGCGCGGTGTAGAGGATTGTGTGGCCGACCGCGTCGCGCAGGGCGGCGTCGGTCACCATCGCCTGGTAGTTGCCGAGGCCCACCCACGTCGGCGTCGAGAAGCCGTCCCAGCTCTGCAGCGAGAGCCAGAACGCCCAGGCCGCGGGGAAGATCGACAGGCCGAGCACGATGAGCATCGCGGGGGCGACGAAGCCCCAGCCCTGCAGCCCGGCCCGGCGACGCTCCTTGCGGCGGCCCGGCGTCACCGCCGCGCGCGGCGCGTGCGCCTGCGGCAGGAACGCGCCGCGTCGCCGGGCGGGGGCGGTCGTGCTCGCCATCGTCACCCTCCGAGCGCCTTCGTCGCGGTGGCGGCGGCTGCGGTCAGCGCGTCGGCCGGCTCGCCCTGACCCTGCATCACCTCGGAGATCGCCGACCCGATCGCCTCGGAGAGCTTGACGTAGCCCTTGACGGTGGGCCGGGCGTGCTTGGAGTTGACCATGTTGGCGGCCATGACGTCGAGGCCCGGAAGCGCCTCCACCTGCGCGAGGAACTCGGGCGACTGGGCCTCCGACGAGCGCAGCGGCAGGTTGCCGTACGCGACGTTCCACTTGATGTCCTGCTCCGCCGACGTCAGCCACTTGGTCAGCTCGTACGACCAGTGGGCGCGGTTGGCGTCCTTGTGGTCGAACAGCACCCACAGGTCCGGGCCGGACACGCTCTCGTGGTTGCCGTCCGTCCCGGGCAGGGGCACGACGCCGTACGACGTCTTGGCCGTCTGCAGGTCGTAGAGGGTCCACGGGCCGGACGTGATCATGCCGATCCGGTCGCTGGCGAACAGCTCGGCCGCCTTGGTGTCGGTCTGGTCGAGGTAGATCGACTTGTCGTCGACGGCCATGTCGCGCAGCAGCGTCAGGGACGTCACGCCGGCGTCCGAGTCGAAGGTCGCGGTCTTCTGGTCGTCGGACAGGATCTCGCCGCCGTTCTGCCACAGGTGCGGCCAGAACTGCCAGGTGGTCTCCTCCGAGCCCGACACCGAGTAGCCGTAGCCGTAGGTGTTCGTGCTCGGGTCGGTCAGCTTCTTGGCCGCGGTCCGGAAGTCGTCCCAGGTCCAGTCCTCGGTCGGGTAGTCCACGCCGGCGGCGTCGAAGACCGTCTTGTTGTAGATGAGGGTCAGGTTGTCGACGACGGCCGGGAAGCCGATCGTCGTGCCGCCGCCGGGCTGGGCGGTCTGCCGGGCCGCCTCGGGGAACTCGTCCCACTTCACGTCCGGGTCCGTGACCTGCTCGGTGATGTCGAGCGTGCGCTTGGAGGCCTGCAGCTCGCTGGCCCACGAGCCGTAGGCGTAGGAGACGTCGGGGTAGGTGTTGCCGGCGAAGCCGGCGGACAGCTTCTGCAGCAGCTCGTCGGTGGACGGTGCGCCCGACGAGATGTCGACCGTGACGTTCGGGTGCAGCTCCTCGAAGTCCTTGGCCAGACCCTCGAGGATCGTCTCGGCCTGGTCGGCCTGGCCGGTCCACCACGTGATGGTCGTCTTTGCCTCGGGGTCGAAGGTGGCGGCGCCCTGCGGGGTGCCGCTGGAGCACGCGGTCACGGACAGGGAGGCGATGACGGCGGTGGCCGCGGCGAGGGCGGCGATTCGCGTACGGGGCGAGCGCTGGGGGGACAACTCGTTCTCCTCGGGGTCGGTGGCGGTGCTCGTCAGGACAGGACGACGGAGCGGGTCAGGTGGCGCGGGGTGTCGGGGTTGAGGCCCCGGCTCTCGGCGAGCTCGACGGCGAACCGCTGGGCCTGCACGAGCTGCACCAGGGGGTCGTCGTCGGTGGCCAGGACGCGGGCGCCCGTGGCCTCGATGTCGGCGACCATCGCGGGGTCCGCGGCGCCGAAGATGGTGACCAGCGAGCCCGGGTGGGCGACCGCGATGGGTCCGTGCCGGTAGTCGAGCACCGGGTAGGACTCCGACCAGGCCTGCGCAGCCTCGCGCACCTTGAGCGCCGCCTCCTGGGCGAGCCCGTGGGTCCAGCCGGTGCCGAGGTAGACGACGTGGTCGATGCCGTCGACCGGCACCGGGAGCGGGGCGTCGAGCACGCGCTGCGCGGCGTCCACGAGGTGCTCGGTGGCGTCGCCGAACGCGGCGCGGGCGATCGCGAGGACCGTCGTCGGGAAGCGGGTCTGCACCACGGAGCTCTCGTCGGCGTAGTCGAGCAGGAGGACGTGGTCGGCCCGGCGGGCGATCGGGCTGTCCTCGACGCCGACGATCGCGGCGACGGGGGTGCCGGGCTCGACCAGCTCCAGGGCGGCCAGCACCTCGCTCGTCGTGCCCGAGCGGCTGATCACGAGCACCCGGTCGTAGGTCCGGCCCGGGCGCCACTCGGAGGCGTAGGCCGCGTCGGTCAGGCCGAGGCCGGCCTGCTCGCGCAGGACCGCGACGGACTCGGCGACGAAAGCGCTGGTGCCGCAGCCCAGGACGAGGACCCGGTGTCCCGGGGCGCCGAAGATCGCGCCGGACGTCGCCGCGTCCTGCAGGGCTCGAGCCCAGACGGACGGCTGGCTGGCGATCTCTCGTGCGGTGATGCTCTCGCTCACGGGGTGCTGCCTCTCTGCTCCCGGCTCCGGGTCCATCGCGTCGCCGTGTGCGCAATACTGCGTACCGAAGTGATCGATCCGCAATGAAACTGCCTCAAACGCTCACTCTTGGTGAGCGCACCGGAGAGGACCGCGCCATGACCACGCCCGACTGGGCCGCCGCCGCCCACCTTCGCCTGGCCGACTGGCACCCGCGCAGCCGGCTCGCCGCGACCGCGACGCACGTCGACCGCAGCGCCGTGGCCTGCATCGACGTGCACAACCACCTCGGTCGCTGGCTCACGCCGCCCGGGTGGACGGCCCCGTCGGTGGACGAGCTGCTCGCGCTCATGGACCGACGCAACGTCGCGACGGTCGTCAACCTCGACGGGATGCACGGCGACGAGCTCGAGGCCAACCTCGACCGGTACGACCGGGCGCACCCGGGCCGGTTCCTCACGTTCTGCCAGCTCGACTGGGGGGTGCTGGCGCAGCCGGACGGGCCTTCGCAGATCGAGGCGCAGCTGCGCGACTGTGCTGCTCGCGGCGCCCGCGGGCTCAAGGTCTGGAAGAACCTCGGGCTCACGGTCCGCGACGCCTCCGGGGCGCTCGTGCTCCCCGACGACCCTCGGGTCGTCGCCGTCCTCGGGCTGGCAGGGTCGCTCGGGCTGCCCGTGCTCATCCACGTCGCGGACCCGGTCGCGTTCTTCGACCCCGTCGACGCCACCAACGAGCGGATCGACGAGCTGCAGGCCAACCCGGAGTGGTGGTTCGGGGACCGTGCGGTGCACCCGACGTTCGACCGGCTGCTCACGGCGCTGGAGTCGCTGGTGCTGGCAACGCCCGGGACGACGTACATCGGCGCCCACGTCGGCTGCGTCGCCGAGGACCTGGACCGCGTGGAGCGGCTGCTGGCGGCGGCGCCGAACTGGAACGTCGACATCGGCGGGCGCATGGCCGAGCTGGGCCGCCAGCCCCGGCGCACCCGTCGACTGATCGAGCGGTTCGGCGACCGGGTGCTGTTCGGCACCGACGCGTTCCCGCTGACCGACGAGGCGCTGACCACGCACTTCCGGTTCCTGGAGACCGACGACGAGGCGTTCGACTATGCGCCGGACGAGGTCGTGCCGCCGCAGGGGCGGTGGACGGTGTCGGCGCTGGGGCTGTCCGGCGACGCGATCGCAGCCGTGTACGCGGGGAACGCGCGGCGGGTGCTGGGGCTGTAGGGCTCAGGCCGCGTGGATCGTCGCGCAGGTGGTGGCGACGACCTGCGCGATCGCCTCGCGGGCGGGTGCGAGGTAGCGACGCGGGTCCGTCAGGGCCTCGTCGGCAGCCAACGCCTGCCTCACCTGGGCCGTCAGCGCGACGTTGAGCGCGGTGCCGATGTTGATCTTGCGGATGCCCGCGCGGACCGCGTCCTGCAGGGCCTCGGCCGGCACGCCGGAGGAGCCGTGCAGCACGAGCGGGACCGGGACCTGCTGGGCGAGGCGGGCGATCAGGTCGAGGTCCAGGTGCGCGGTCGCGGTCGTCATCGCGTGCACCGAGCCGACCGCCACGGCGAGGCCGTCGACGCCCGTCGCGGCGACGAACGCCGCCGCCTCGCCCGGGTCCGTGCGGACGCCGGGCGCGTGGCCGTCCTTGCCGCCGACCTCGCCGAGCTCGGCCTCGACCCAGAGCCCGGCGGCGTGCGCGTCACGAGCGAACCCGGCCGTCGTCGCGACGTTCTCGTCGAAGTCCAGGTGGGCGACGTCGACCATCACGGACGAGACGCCGTAGCGGGCCGCCTGTGCGACTCCCTCGCGGAGGAGGTCGGCGTCCTGCAGGTGGTCCAGGTGGACGGCGATCGGCACCGTCGCCTGCTCCGCCAGCTCGCGGCACGCGGCCAGCAGCGGGCCGATCCGTCCCTGCCGGTACCGGACCGCGTTCTCGCTGACCTGCAGAAGGCCGGGAGATCCGGCGCGCTCGAGGCCGGCGACGATCCCCTCGGCGTGCTCGAGCGTGATGACGTTGAACGACAGGACAGCGCCGCCCTTGGCGACGGCGTCGTCGACGAGGCCCCGGGTGTGCGCGGCGGTCACAGGAGGACGCGCAGGGGCTCGGGCAGGAGGTCGCCGTGGGCGGTGACGAGCTCGTTGCAGAGGTCCCAGATCTGGGCCGGGGTCAGGGTCGAGCTCGCGTTGCCGTCGACGAGCACGGCCTGCCGGACCAGGCGCGGGTCGCCGGTGCGGACGGCCTCGACCGTGAGCTCCGCGACCGACAGGTAGGTGCGGTTGAGCGCGGCGCACTGGACCGGCAGCGGCCCCATGGCGATCGGGACGAGGCCGTTGCCGTCGACGTGCGCCGGGACCTCGACTACCGCGCCGGCCGGCAGGTTGTCGATGAGCCCGTGGTTGGGCACGTTGACGTGGATCTCGCGCGTGGTGCCGGTCAGGATCGAGTGGATGACCTGCGGCGCGTACTCGGAGGCTCCGCCCTCGAGGGGCAGGTCGCTCCCGTCGCGCAGGAGCGTCTTGGCCTGCTCGTACTCCGCGACGTTCTCGCGGCTGATCCCGATGTACTGCAGCGGCTCGATGCGGAACCGCTCGACCTGCTCATCGTCCCGCAGGAACCAGGAGAGGTACTCCGAGGAGTGCTCGCTGGTCTCGGTCGGGTAGTAGCCGATGCGGCGGAACATCTCGACGCGGACCCGGCGCTCGAGCTCGGGGTCGTCTGCGATCTTCGCTCTCAATCGCGGGTACAGGTCCTCGCCGTCGAGGGTGGTCCAGTCGCGCAGCCAGGACTGGTGGTTGACGCCGAACGCGCGGAACCGGGTCTGCTCGACGTCGAGCCCGAGCAGCCCGGCCAGGTCGTGCGCGGTCCAGTACACGGAGTGGCACAGGCCGTAGGTGCGGATGTCGGGGGCGACCACGGAGGCCCACCAGACGTTCATCGCCATCGGGTTCGTGTAGTTGAGCAGCAGCGCGTCCGGGCAGACCGCGCGCATGTCCTCGAGGATCCCGGTCAGCACGGGGAAGGTCCGCAGGGCACGGAAGACGCCGCCGACGCCCGTGGTGTCGCCGATGGTCTGGCGCAGCCCGTGGCGTGCCGGGATCTCGAGGTCCGTGATGGTCGCGTCGATCCCGCCCACCTGGATCATGTTGATGACGAAGTCGGCGCCGTCCAGGGCCGTCTTGCGGTCCAGCGTCGCGCTGATCCGCGCCGGGTGCTCCAGCTGCTCGACCAGGCGGTGCGCGGTTCCCTCGGCGACGTCGAGCCTCTCCTGGTCGACGTCGTGGAGCGCCAGCTCCAGGTCGAGGTCCCCGAAGCGCAGGAGGTCCGCCACGAGCTGGCGGGTGAACACGACGCTGCCGGCGCCGACGAACGCGATCTTGGCCATGCTGGGATGATCGCCGCGCTGAGCGATTCGTGCAAGAATTCCCCGTTCGATCAGTCGAAATGATCATTCTGAGTGAGCGAGGTTCCGATGCCGGTGGTAGACGACGCGCCGAGGGCGACGTCCCGCAAGCGCTCGGACCGCATGCTCGCGGTCCTGGCCCTGCTCGAGTCCGGCGACACCGTCACCCTCGCGGAGCTCACGCAGTCGCTCGGGGTCTCGTCGGCGACCGTGCGGCGCGACCTGGCCGACCTCGAGGAGCAGGGCCTGCTCGTGCGCACCCACGGCGGGGCGCGCGCGTTCGCGTCGGCCCGGGCCGAGGTGCCGGTGCGGCTGCGCGACTCGCAGTTCCGGCTGGCCAAGCAGCGCATCGCCCGCAGGGCCGCCGAGCTCATCCCGACCGGTCCGTACAGCGTCGCGATCAGCGGCGGCACCACGACCGCCGAGGTGGCGAAGGTGTTGGCGGGCAGGCCGGACCTGGCGATCGTCACCAACGCGCTGACCACCGCGATGGAGATCGCCTCCCGCCCCAACCTCAAGGTGATCATGACCGGCGGGGTCGTGCGGTCGACGTCGTTCGAGGCCGTCGGCGTGCTGGCCGAGAACACCTTCAACGCGATCAACGTCGGCACCGCGATCCTGGGCACCGACGGCATCAGCGCGGCCGGCGGAGCGACCACCCACGACGAGACCGAGGCCCGCACCAACAACGCCATGGTCAGCCACGCCCAGCGGGTGGTCGTCGTCGCCGACGGGTCCAAGGTCGGTCGCGTGACCCTCGCGAAGATGGCCGACCTCTCCCAGGTCCACGTCCTCGTCACCGACACCACCGCCGACCCCGACGAGCTCGCCCGGATCGTCGCCGCGGGCGTCGACGTGCTGGTGGTGGAGGTCTAGCCGGGTTCAGGGAGCGGCGAGCCGGCGCGCTGCTCAGAGGCCGTCGCGCTGCCTGAGAGGGCGCGTCCGTGCCGCAGACGGTCGCGCCGCCAGAGTTCGCGAGCCTGCGCTCCGACGGCTCTCACGAAGAACCGGTGAGCCCTCTCTGTGTGCACCACACGCGCCGCCATAGACCCGGTGGCCGCCGCAACGGCCTCGGAAGCGATCACCGATTGCCCTTTTCGCCATTCTTCCGACGCCTCATTCTTTCCGTGGATGGACACTCGCAAATCGGGGGCTGTGGGCGGCTCGATGCGCCGTCCGCAGGTCGCTGACCTGCGAACCTGCGAATTCCTCCGTTCGTCTCACGATGCGGTCGAATGCCCCGGTGAATGTCAGTGGTCGCTGGGAGACTTCTTTGTGGCGGGATTGTTTGACCCGAATTCTCGGGTCGGCCCGGTGGCGCGAGGAGGTGGGCGGCGGTGTCGATCGAGGAGATCTCGCGGGGGGCGAGTCGTCCGCGCGCAGCCGCCGCCGCAGGTGAGGTCGGGTCCGAACCGGGTGGGGCGTGTGCCGAGTCCCAGACCGCGGGGTCCGGTGTCGGGTCGCCGGCGGCGGCGGCGTTGGCGGCGTTGACTGCGGCGGTCGATGCGCTGGCCGTGGCGTCAGACCCGACCTGCCCGACGGGTCGCTTGGAGGGGGAGGCGGCGGTCGAGGTGGTGCGCGAGGCCCTCGCGGTGGCGGGTCGGTTGTCGGCGATCGCGGCGCGGGTGGTGCCGGTGGTGGAGGCGGACGGGTGGTGGGCGCTGGATGGGGCCCGGTCGATCACGACGTGGGTCGCGGCGCAGGGTCGGCTGCCGCACGGTGAGGCCAAGCGGCTGGTCACGTTGGGGCGGGCGTTCCGCGACGCGGCCCCCCGCACCGCGGCCGACGCGGTCGCCGGCACCGTGCCGGTCGACGCGGCGCACGCGATCGCGGCCGCGGCGAACACCCAGGACCGGCGCACGGCCCTGGCCGCCCCCAGCGAGGAGTGCGGGGAGGAGTTCCTGCTGGAGCTGGCCCGGGTGCTGCCGGCCGCCCAGTTCCGGGTGCTGACCCGCCGCTGGGCCGCGCACGCCGACCCCGGCGCCGACGAACGCGGCTACGTCGAAGCCTCCGACCGGGAGTTCTTGACCCTGGCCCAGACGATGGACGGGTGC
>NZ_JBFUEV010000014.1:0-4771 GCF_056403775.1 Cellulomonas sp. P2_F12
GACGCCACCGCGATCGGACTGCCCGCCGCCACCAACGTCGACGGCTACGTCCGACGCGACGCCACCCACTACCTGCTCTCCTTCTCCACCCCCACCACCACCGTCCCCACCCTGGGCACCACCCAGGACGAAGACATCATCGCCAACAACGCCGGCACCTGGACCACCCTGCTCGACGGCACCAGCCACGGCCTGACCAGCGACAACCTCGACATCGACGCCTTCGACACCCCCTGACACCACCCGACGATCCCGAGCCGGCCGGCCCGCGACCCCTCCGGTGCGCGGGCCGGTCCCCCGGGAGGGAGGCCCACCCGTGACCGTCGACACCCGACCTGAGGTCGGCACCGAACCGCCCGTGCGTCGTCCGCGCCGTGGGCGTCGGGTCGCGGCGCTCGTCGCCGTCCTGCTGCTGGTCGGGGGCGGCGCCGCGTGGCGCCTGTCCGTCCAGGAGCCGGCCGTCGACGTCCGCGCGGCGACGACGGTGGTCACCGTCGACGAGCTCGCGGCCCGGTTCGGCATCCGGGTCGACCTCATCGCCGTGACCGCCGCGGGCGGCCTGATCGAGTTCCGGTACCAGGTGGTGGACCCCGACAAGGCCGTCGCGATGATCCACGACGCCTCGGTGCATCCCGTCCTGGTGGTCGAGGACACCGGGCAGACGCTCGTGCTCGCGTCCCCGCACCGGCACAGCGCCGACATGCAGCTGGGCGGCACGTACTTCTTCCTCATCGCGAACGCTCACAACGCCCTGCACGACGGGTCGTCGGTCACGCTGGTGATGGGAGACGCCCGGCTCGAGCACCTCGCGGTCGAGGGATGACACGGTCCCCGCTCCGGGCAGCGCGGCACCTGACGTCGATCCTGGTCGCGACGCTCGTCGTCCTGCTGCTCGGGGCGTCACCGGCTGCCGCCCACTCCGAGCTCGAGCGCTCCGACCCGCCCGCCGGGGGGACGGTCGCGGTCGGGCGGACCGAGCTGACGCTGTGGTTCACCGAGGCCGTCGACGCCCGGTCCAGCCGCGTGACCCTGCGGACGATCGACGGGGTCGACGTGCCGGTGACGGTGTCGACGTCGGGGTCCGTGCTCGGGATCGTCGCGCCGCGCCTGGCCCGCGCGACCTACGTGCTCGACTGGCGGACGCTGTCGCTCGACGACGGCCACCTCTCCAGCGGGTCGGTGGTGTTCGGCGCCGGCGTCCGGCCCAGCGTGGTGCCGAGCGCCGGAGCCGGGCTCCCGGCGCCGCCGGGGCTCTCGCTGCGCTGGCTGGACCTGTGCGCGATCATGCTCGTGATCGGCGCGCTGGCGGTGTCGGGGAGGGTCCTGCGGTCCACCGGCGAGCGGGGCGCCGGCGCCCGGCGCGCGGCCCGGGTGCTCGCCTCGGCGGGGGCCGCGGTGGCCGTGCTCTCGGGCGCGCTGACCCCCGTGCTGCTGCTCGCGCACGGCGCCGGCGACTCCCCCGGCTTCCGCCTCGGGGCCGCCCGGGACCTGCTGGTCGGGACCCCGTGGGGTCACCTCTGGCTGGCCCGGGAGCTCGCGCTCGTGGTCGCCGCCGTCGCGCTGTGGCGGTGGGCGGGCACGCGAGACGGGTCCCCGCGGGCGGTCCGGGTGGCCGTCGTGGCGATGGCGGCCGTGGTGGGTCTCGAGGCCGTGGCGGGGCACGCCGCCACGCTCCCGGTCCGCTCCGTGCCGGCGGCGGTCGCCTCGGCGGGTCACCTCGTCGCGGCCGGCGTCTGGGCCGGCGGCCTGGCCGTGCTGGCGGTCTGCCTGGTGCCGCTGATGCGTCGGGGCACCGTCGCGAGGGGCGCGCTCGTGGCCTCGGCGTTCCGCGCGTTCAGCCCGGTCGCGGCGGTCGCCGCCGGGGTCCTGGTCGCCACCGGCCTCTACGAGGCGGGCCGGCACGTCCCCGCCCTCGGGTCGGTGCCGACGACCGTCTACGGGGGTGCGGTCGCGGTCAAGGTGGCACTGCTCGCCGCCGCGCTGGCGCTGGCGGGGATCAACACGATGCTGGTGAACCCGGACCTCGCCGCGCCCGTCGGCCGGGCCCTGCGCCGCCCCACCGGCTGGACCCCGGTCCCCCTGCGCCGGTTCCCCGTGCTGGTGGCGGCCGAGGTGCTGGTCCTGGTCGCGGCGGTCGGCGCGGCGGCCGTGCTCACGTCGGTGCCGACGTCGCGCGAGGTCGCCTCGGCCACCCGGGACACCACCGTGCACGCCGCCAACACCGACGGGCTGTTCGTCACCTTCGAGCTGGTGCCCGCCGGCCCGACCACCAGCCGGCTCGTCGTGCGGCTGCGCTCGACCCTCAAGCCCGAGCCCGCCCCGGTCAGCGCCGTCGAGGTGCTCCTCGAGGGCCCGGGCGGGGCGACCCGCGCCGTGCTCGACCCCGTCGAGCCGGGCCGGTACGAGGCCGAGACCACCGCCCCGACGCCGGGCGCCTGGACGGCCGTCGTCGCCGTGCAGCGCGGCGACCTCCCGATCACGGTGACCCAGGTCGCGTGGACGGTCGCCGAGCCTGCGCCGGACCGCGCGGGACCGCTCGAGCTCGCGACGACGGGCCTGGCGCTCCTGCTGCTCGTCGGCACGGCCGGCGCGGTCGTCCGTGGGCGTCGACGGACGGACCTCGATGCGCCGACCGGTTCGGAGCCACTCGTCGACTCGAGCGCCGGAGGCCCGCGATGAGGCGCGTCGCCGCGGTCGTCGCGATCCTCCTCGCGCTCGTCCTGGTACCCACCGCGGCCCCGGCGGCGGTGCCGGCGACGGGCGGGATGACCTCCGTGGTCGTCACCCTGCGGGCCCGGGCCGACCTGTCCGACGTCCGCGGCGCCACCCGCGCGGCGCGCCTGCGCACCGTGGTCGCCGCGCTGCAGGCCCGCGCCGCCTCCGCGCAGGCGCCCATCCGGAGCATGCTCCGCACGCGCGCGGCCCAGGGCGAGGTCGCCGACGTGACCCCGCTGTGGATCGTCGACGCCCTCTCGGTCACCGCGACGCCCGCCGTGATCGCCGCGCTTGCCGCGCGCCCCGACGTCGCGGCCGTCACGCCCGACGAGATCGTCGTGGTCCCCGCCGCCGGACCGCCGGAGCCCAACGTCGCCGCCGTCCACGCCCCGGCCCTGTGGGAGCTCGGGCAGACCGGCCAGGGAGTCGTGGTCGCCACGCTGGACAGCGGGGTCGACCTCACGCACCCCGACCTCGCGGGGCGGTGGCGCGGCGGGACCAACAGCTGGTTCGACCCGTACGGCGAGCACCCCACCACGCCCACGGACGTCACCGGCCACGGCACCGCGACGACCGGCGTGATCCTCGGCGGCGACGCGGGCGGGTCCTCGATCGGCATGGCCCCCGGCGCCACCTGGATCGCGGCCCGGATCTTCAACGACCGCGGCGCCGCCACGTCGACGGCGCTGCACCAGGCGTTCCAGTGGCTGCTCGACCCGGACCACGACCCGAGCACGGCCGACGCCCCGCAGGTGGTCAACGGCTCCTGGTCGATCGGCGCGGGACCCGGCTGCGACCTCTCCTTCCAGCCCGACGTCCAGGCCCTGCGCGCCGCCGGCATCCTGCCCGTGTTCGCGGCCGGCAACTTCGGCCCCGGCGACTCGAGCAGCGTCAGCCCGGCCAACTATCCGGAGTCGCTCGCGGTCGGCGCGGTCAGCGGGGACGACCTCGTCTACTCCGCCGGCAGCCGCGGACCGTCGACGTGCGGCGGCCGGGCGTCGACCTTCCCGGACCTGGTCGCGCCGGGCGTCGACGTGCTCACCACCGACCGGTACGGCCTCTACCAGCTCGCCACGGGGACCTCGATGTCGGCCCCGCACGCGGCGGGGGCGCTCGCGCTGCTGCTCGGGGCGATACCGGGGCTCCCGGTCGAGCAGCAGCGTGCCGCCCTGACCGGCACCGCGGTCGACCTCGGACCCGTCGGGCCGGACCCGGCCTACGGCGCCGGGCGGCTCGACGTGGCGGCCGCGTACCAGTGGCTGCTGAGCCAGCCCGACCTCACCGTCGCGGTCGACCCCTCGGCGACGAGCGCGGACCGCGGCTCCACCGCCACCGTCACGGTCCAGGTGTCACCCGTGAACGGGTTCGACGACGATGTCACGCTCGCCCTCTCCGGGGTGAGCGCCGCCCAGGCCTCCTGGACGTTCACCCCGCCGGTCCTCGTCGGCGGCTCGGGCACGTCCGAGCTGGCCCTGAGCCTGTCGCCGACGCTGCCGCCTGGCGCGTACCCGCTCGTCGTCTCGGCCACCGCCGGGGCCACCACCAAGACCGCCGCGCTCGCCCTCACGGTGACGATCCCGCCCGGCACCGACGTGACCGGTCCCACGACGAGCGCCCTGACACTGACCGGCTCCCCGACCAACGGCACCGTGGACGTCGCCCTGCACGCCGTGGTCGACGACACCGCCACCGGCGGCTCGGCGGTCACCGACGCCGAGTACTACCTCGACAACGTCGGCACCGATGGCACGGGGACGCCCCTCGTCGTCGGCCCCGCCGGGTCCGTCGACGCGACGATCCCGGTGGGGGCGTTGGCGAACGGGTCGCACACGATCTCGGTGCACGGCCGGGACGCGGCCGGGAACTGGGGACCGTTCGCCACCGGGACCCTGGTCGTGGACAAGGTCCGCCCCGTGATCTCCGCCCTGACCGCCACCCCGAACCCCACCCTCGGCGCCACCACCATCACCCTGACCGGCACCGCCACCGACACCTCCACCCTGACCCGCGCCGAATGGTTCCGCGGCACCGACCCCGGCCTCGGCCAGGCCACCCC
>NZ_JBFUEV010000015.1:0-3237 GCF_056403775.1 Cellulomonas sp. P2_F12
AGTGCGTCGACATGTCGGTCGAAGGTGCGCTGGAACTGCCGGGCTTCGTCGTTGAAGTACCCGGCCTGCCACACCTGGCTGGTCTCGTCGCCGACGGTCGAGACCGTCAGCCGGCGCACCGTGTCCTCCACCAGCAGGCGTCCGGCGCGCCCGTTGATCTCCAGCTGGTGGGTCAGGGGGTAGGCGTACGACGAGTCGTAGGTGCCGACGAGGCTGCCGACGCCGCCGTTCGCGAGCTCGAGCGCGAKGGCGACGGTCGTRTATGGGCCGTCGTGGGGCCGCGCCATCTGGGCCATCACGGACACGATCGGTCCGCACAGGTGCTCGATCGTGTCGAACGCRTGGCACTGCGTCTCGATCAGCTGGGCGTGCGGGTGCGTGCCGATGTTCGCCTCGCCTCCGAAACGCCAGCTCGTGAACACGATCTCGCCGAGGGTGCCGGCCGTGATCGCGGCCCGTGCGCGAAGCATCGGCTCGGCGTAGCGGTGGTTGAAGTTGATCGCCAGGAACAGGTCCCGCTCGGCCGCCTCGCGAAGGAGCTGGTCCGCCTCGGCAAGATCGAACACGAAAGGCTTCTCGACCAGGAGCGGAACGCCGCTGCGGATCAGCTGGAGCGTCGGGGCGAAGTGGTGCTCGTTCGGCAGCGCGACAGTGACGAGGTCCGGCTGGGCGGCGTCCAGCATCGCAGCGATGTCGGTGTAGCCCGTGGTGCCCGCCTCTGCTGCCTGCCGTCGTACGCGCTCGTCGGTCCTCCCGACGATCGCGACGACGGTCGTGTCGGACCGCTCGGTGAACACCCGGATGTGCTGTCGACCCCACCCGCCGGGGCCGACGACCGCGACGCGCAGGGGCGCGCCGCTTCCGGAGTCGGAGAGTGCCGCCCCCGCTCCTTCGTCGGCGACACTGTTGACGACACCCGGGCTCTCGGTCATGACCTTCCCCCGTCGTCGGGCAGCGCGTTCCTGCAGTGAAACGTCACGCGGCGTGCGAGTCAATCGTCTGCCGGTGGCACCTCGGCGCCACCGCGCGCCCACGGCAGCATCGACACCAGCAGGTTCTCCGCGTCCTGGTTCCCGTCGCGGCCCTTCACGGCGTCGCCGTCCATCGACACGACCTCGCGCCGCGCGGGATCTGGGTGAACGCCGTCGCACCCGGGCCGGTATGGACACCACTGCAGGTCTCGGACGGGCAACCTACGGAGAAGCTGAAGGGCTTCGGGGACTCCTCCTGGCTCGGCCGGACGAGCCAGCCGGTCGAGCAGGCACCCGCCTACGTGTTCCTCGCCTCGCCGGAGTTCAGCTTCGTGGTGGGCGAGGTCATCAACGTCAACGGCGTGGCGCACGTGCCCTGACCGCTGCGCCCAGGTGGGACCCGTTCACTGCGGGAGCCTCACGTTGACCGCGTCAACGGAACCGCTCGAATCGGGTCAGGGCCGATGGATGTGCGATCGCGGACATGCAGATCAGACGTTTGCCATCGTCCGCCGGTACCCGCCGAAACGCCTTCGATTCCCTACTGGCCGCTGGCGGCGAGCGCGCCGCTGGTGCGACCGAGACTCCGACAGGATCGTCGATGCGAGGCGCGTCGGACCCGAGCTCGTCGACGTGCGTGACTACCCGCGGGAGCGGGCCCGGCCGAGGGACGGGACGACGGCCACCTTGTTCTTGGGGCGGCCGGAAGGGCGGCCCAAGGTTCTCCGCGGCTTCGCTGCCGGCCAATGTGGGACCACTGTCTCTCGGCGAACACCTCACCGCGGTCGCCGCACGGCTCGGCCCACTGAGCGGAGCCGAGTATCTGGCTGCGACTTAGGGCTGAACCCGATCATCTGAACGTGGCGCCGCGGAGAGCCCCGGGGGACGTGCGAGCAGCTCGCGCACTGCGTCGGCGACGACCTGCGGCTGACGGAACGGCACGAAGTGGTCGCAGTCGAGCATCCGCAGATCGAGGGAGGGGTGTGTGGCCATCCAGGTCAGGTCTGAATCGGTCAGGAAGTAGTCGGTGCGTCCCATCAGCACGACCGCCGGGATCGTGTGCCAGCCGGCGCCCACCTGTCGGTTCACCATGGCGCTCGGCGCGATGGGGCGCCGGGGATGGTCGCGCAATACGGCGCGGACTTCGGGCGGGAAGGTCGCGCCGACCTCGTCGTCCAGCCACCATCGGTTGTCGAGCGCGTACGTGCCGTCGGGAAACCAGATGAGGTGCTCGTTGCCGTCCAACCAGTCGTCGTCTTGGACGAAGCCCTCATCGCGAGGGACCGAACTGACGTAGACCAGGCCGGTGACGTCGGGCTCAGCGTCGGCGGCGGCCGTGATGACGTCACCGCCGTAGGACCAACCGACGACGACGACGGGAGTCTCGCTGGCACGGATCGCCTCGCGAACGGCTTTGCTGTCGTCCATGAGCCCGGCGGTCGCTGACCGATGGGACGGCAGGTCCGGTGCCAGAACGTGGATGCCCCCCGCCTCGAGGGGTCGCCGGACCCAGAGCCAGTCGGACGGGTTGCCCCATCCGCCGTGGACCAACACGGCCGTCCCCTGAGTCCCCGGGGGGAGTGCCGACTGCTGTGCGGAAGACGCTGCGGACACGGGTCCGCTCCCTTCGTCGGCGAGCGTGTTGGTAGCCCAGCTGCCAGCCACCCGATGCGGGTTGTCCAGGTTGTGCGCCACATAGCGGCGTGATCGGCCCCCGGCTAGGTCTCATTCAACCAAGTGAGCGCACCCCGTTCTTCAGCTCTTCAGCGACAGTATCGACCCCTCGGTCTCCGGCTGGCCGCGACCTCGCCACGATCGTCGGCGTCCGCTGGTGATAGCCGGGCGGACCGAAGGGGGGCACGCCGCCTGACGGTCCGCACCACTCTGGCGCGTGCCGCGTCCGGAGCACGCTCAGACCGGCACTCGTCGGCCCGTCTCGAAGGACTCGATGCAGCCCAGGGCCAGTGCGAGCGCGCGGCGGCCCGCACGAGCGTGGATCGGTGGTTGGCCTCCAGACCGGAGGGCTGGCAGGAGTGCGTCGACATGTCGGTCGAAGGTGCGCTGGAACTGCCGGGCTTCGTCGTTGAAGTACCCGGCCTGCCACACCTGGCTGGTCTCGTCGCCGACGGTCGAGACCGTCAGCCGGCGCACCGTGTCCTCCACCAGCAGGCGTCCGGCGCGCCCGTTGATCTCCAGCTGGTGGGTCAGGGGGTAGGCGTACGACGAGTCGTAGGTGCCGACGAGGCTGCCGACGCCGCCGTTCGCG
>NZ_JBFUEV010000016.1:0-1105 GCF_056403775.1 Cellulomonas sp. P2_F12
GGCGTTGGCGAACGGGTCGCACACGATCTCGGTGCACGGCCGGGACGCGGCCGGGAACTGGGGACCGTTCGCCACCGGGACCCTGGTCGTGGACAAGGTCCGCCCCGTGATCTCCGCCCTGACCGCCACCCCGAACCCCACCCTCGGCGCCACCACCATCACCCTGACCGGCACCGCCACCGACACCTCCACCCTGACCCGCGCCGAATGGTTCCGCGGCACCGACCCCGGCCTCGGCCAGGCCACCCCCATGACCATCACCGGCACCGGCCCCTACACCCTGACCACCAGCATCGACGTCACCACCTGGAACGAAGGCGCCTACCCCCTGAGCGTGCGCACCCGCGACACCGCCGGCAACTGGTCCACCACCGCCACCACCACCCTGAACGTGCGCACCCCCGTCGTGCTSTCCACCTTCGGCAACACCAACCCCCCCGGGGTCACCGGCACCGCCGACGACGCCGACCTGTACACCTGGAMCGGCACCACCTACACCCGCACCCGCGACGTCACCGCCACCCTGACCCTGCCCACCGGCGCCAACGTCGACGGCCTCGACTGGATCGACACCACCCACTTCTACCTGTCCTTCGCCGGCGACGTCGCCATCCCCAACCTCGGCACCGTCCAGGACGAAGACGTCGTCTACTACAACGCCGGCACCTGGTCCGTGTTCTTCAACGGCACCGCCCACGGCCTGACCGTGGCCAACCTCGACCTCGACGCCATCAGCATCGTCGGCACCACCCTGTACTTCTCCACCCTGGGCAACACCAACCCCCCCGGGGTCACCGGCACCGCCGACGACGCCGACATCTACTCCTGGAACGGCACCAGCTACGCCCGCGTCATCGACGCCACCGCGATCGGACTGCCCGCCGCCACCAACGTCGACGGCTACGTCCGACGCGACGCCACCCACTACCTGCTCTCCTTCTCCACCCCCACCACCACCGTCCCCACCCTGGGCACCACCCAGGACGAAGACATCATCGCCAACAACGCCGGCACCTGGACCACCCTGCTCGACGGCACCAGCCACGGCCTGACCAGCGACAACCTCGACATCGACGCCTTCGACACCCCCTGACACCACCCGACG
>NZ_JBFUEV010000017.1:0-546 GCF_056403775.1 Cellulomonas sp. P2_F12
CCCTCACCACCAACCTCTGGTGGGGGACCAACGCGACCGTCTACCGGCTGTACGAGGACGGGGTGCTCATCGACACCCAGTCCCTCACGGCCAACGGGTTCAACGCGCAGCAGGCGACGACGAGCGTGTCCGGCCGATCGGTCGGCACGCACGTCTATCGCGCCGAGCTGGCGAACCCGCTCGGGACCACCAGCAGCTCCGAGCTGAAGGTCAAGGTCACGCACTGACCCTTCCTTCACGACGACGGCCGGCCCGGGAGCTCCACGCTCCCGGGCCGGCCGTCTGCCTGCCTCGACGTCCGAGCAGAAGGGGCCTCTGACCTGCATGTGCGCCGACATCCGGCCCCTGGCCGGCGCAACGTCCGCCCCTGAAATGCACAACGTCCGAGCAAGTCGGGCCCCTGACCCGCAGGTGCTCGGACGTTGTGCAGCGAACGCGACAACGTCCGAGCAAGTGGGGCCTCTGACCCGCAGGTGCTCGGACGTTGTGCAGCGAACGCGACAACGTCCGAGCAAAGTCGGGTTCTGGGCCCTCTTTGCTCGGACG
>NZ_JBFUEV010000018.1:0-544 GCF_056403775.1 Cellulomonas sp. P2_F12
CCAGGGGTTCGACGGGGTTCGACCGTGCCGGACCGGTCTGGTGATGGGGGTCACCGCGGCGGGATTTGCCACCCGCCGCAACACCCGCGTAATGTTCTCGATGTCGCCCGAGAGGGAGGAACGGACACCGCGGATCGCACCGCAGTGGCTGGTCCCCCGGGCAGACCACCCCGGACACTCCGACTGGCGATCTGATCGTCGGTCAACGTGGAGCGTCCGGAAGCGGAACCGCTGGTTCTCACCGCAACAAATGCCCTCTGACGAGGGGGTTTGACGCGGAGGGGCCGCTCCGCTAAGTTAGAACGGTTGCCTCCGGACAGGTTGAAAGGCGCTTCGTGCGCCCTGAAGCCGGACGGGGACGGGCTCCAGGCCCGCGGACAGCTGCCCGAGAGGGTGGCGGGAAGCGGCCGAAAAGCCAGGTAGGATTCAGAACGACAAAGCCTCTCGGATGAGATCGAAAGATCTCGAGGAGATGCGCGTCTGTTCCTTGAGAACTCAACAGTGTGCCAAATAGTCGATGCCATATGGCTCGCTATCGGAGGTG